>NZ_JBIWCZ010000012.1:0-91503 GCF_044761765.1 Peribacillus sp. NPDC097284 | reverse complement strand
GTAAATTATTATAGAAATAGAAAAACAGGTGGAGAAAAACAACTCGTTTTTCTCCACCTGTTTTATTTTAGGGACTTATTAGACAGCCCCTTTTTTACTAACAAATTTATTTAAATACATGTAAGTTAAGGCATAAATTGTCCCTAAAATTAACCATAAAGTGTCCAAATATATAGATTTTTACACAAAATTCAAACTGTTTGAGCACACTAAATTAATCATTAATTGTCTATAATTGCTTAAATTAAGAATAAAATGTCCCTAAATATCATCTCAGCTATTTTTATATATTACTTCTTATATTTTTTTGTACCACAATCTAAAAAGAAGGCTCTGATAAACAATGATAGTTCAAATGAAGTGCATATTCATAAACAAATGCTATTGAATCAACTTCCACGTTAATATGATCATTAAATTTTTTTCCTCCACCATAATAATTTACTTTATTTTACACTATTTTTAGCGTTTTTCTTATTCAACTAACCTGCCCCTAGTTTTTCACCTCTTTATCTAACACCACAAATAACAGTCTACAACTTCGTCAACGAAGAATGGCTTTCCTCTTTTTTCATATTCATTTTCCGTCTTGTATGTTCTTTAATTTCAATACTAGTTCTTAATGGCCTTATCCTTTCCCTTGTTCGCTCATGAATGAAACTTTCCTCAAAACCTAGCTCTTTTAGAATGTAATATTCAAGGATATTACGAAGTGTATAGTATGCATCCACTAACTCATCACCTTTAAGAGCTTTTTCTTCTTGCTTTTGATTATAATGTGTATAGTAATTTCTAGTATCTGCAATAACCTTTGGATAATCTTTATATTTTAAATCCAAGGTATAAAACCGAAATCTGAAATCTGCCAGAAGTAAATCAGCTATTCTACTTCTTAATGAAATCCCTTTATGGCTTCCTCCTAAAAGGAATTTTCTATCATCTTGTTTACAGTTATCAGGCCTTTTTGCAATTACTTTTTCAACTCTTTTTTTATAATCTGCTAATGTACCATTACACACAAATCGAGAGTGGTAAGTTTCTAAAGCTTGAATCATATTTAGAAAATGACGGCTAGCCGATAACTCTAGATTATACAAATCATCAATATATAACTCGATTATTGGTTCTAAAATCGATGAATTTATTTGCCATTGTGCGAAGTTAGCATTATTAGTTAATTCATTTAAATTAAAAAGAAATTTCACACTATCAGTTTTACTATTCTTATTAGAGCTTTGGGCTAAAGCATGTATTATCTCTATAGGTCTTTCATGGTTATTTCTGTCATCGAAATCCCATTTTATGTTAGGGGATTCTGCAATCATTTTATTAAATTGCAAAGGAATTCCCATTGCAATTTCAATAAGTCTTTTCATTTTAATGACTATATCAATAAACCAACCAAATGAATGAAGTGATTTAGACTCAACAATTAAATATGGAATTTGCTCTATATTTATCTCTTCCTTCATTAGATTAAAGAATGTATAGTTGTAAGATACAAAATAAGATAAGGTATATTTCTCACATTCGTATATTTCTATTGGGCTTAAACTATTTAACTTTATAAGTACATCATTCTGCGTAGCATCCGGCATAACAAAATTGGATACATTACCCCATCGTATTATTCCAGGTAAGCTTATTTTCATCTTTGAAAATACTATATCTTCCTCTTGTTCAAATGTAATGCCTTCTAACATATACTTTACTTGGTACCCATATACTTCTTCCAATCCATACCTGCTCACTGTTGATACTCTTGAACAATCGACTAAAGCAATTTTTGCTCCATTAATTGTCGTACCATTAATAAAAGGGATTTCAAGAGGTAATTCAAAATAACTCATAGGAGCACCTTTATTAGGAATACGAATATAAACAATAATTCCACCTTCATCTTTATTTAAGTAAAGATCTCCATGGTATTGTATATCAGAGTTTTCAAGTGTCCAGAAACCGGTTGTGAATAAATTCACTTTCAAGTTTAATCCTCTCCCCTATAGTTATAAGAAATATATTTTAAACTTACTACGTTTAGATGTAGATAAGTATAACCCATAATATTTCATACCAATTATTTCAAATCCTCTAATTATAAGCAATAAAATCTTCTATTAAAGGTATTAAATGTTGAACAAAGATCTAACAGCACTATTGAACTGTCTTTAGTTCAATAAGGAAAATCAACAACACTCATTAACAAAGCCAAAAAGAAAGGGAGTGCCAATTATCTGTAGTGACTCACCTTCCGGAACCATTGTAATTTTCATTATTTATACTCAAAAAGGACTTTTTTAACCATACTTTTACCTTCCGTTAAAAGAAAAAATGTTAGATATCAATGCAAGTATCCAATTTCTCTTTTAATCTTATCTCTATAGTCCCTATAATATTTATTTTTAAAAATAAGTGGATTAGAATGTTCTATCCGAAACCTATCGTTTAGATAGAGCTCAAAAGGCAATTGAGGGAGTAAAGAAAAATGAAGAAGAGATAAAAATGATAATAATGAATTTCTATAATTCAGGTATTCACGCACCAAATTCCAAAATTACAATATCTTTACACAAATCCGGAAAAAGTTTATGCCCCACCTGAGTACTAATTCCATATTTCTTACAGGTTTGTTTTAAACTTAATGGTTGATTTTTTTCAATAATAAGGGATTGCTGAATTTTTGTTTTGGTTGTTTCCACGAATGAAGCTAATTCTTTTATTTTCTCACTCTTATATCTAGCGATAACTTTATTACTTAATTGAGGGAAATGACTTTTTACAACTTGCGGATTATATCTGTGCTTACTGGAAAATGTAGAGAGGGTTAAGCTTTCATCTTCACTATCAAGATACTTTTTTAAAGATATCTCCATTTGCTTCTTTTCTTCTTCAGTAATAAAAGAGGAAGTTCTTCTTGTCAATTTTCTTTCTATTAGTGGCTTAAGCTTATTGTGTTATTACCAAAGCCATTTAAAGAATGAGCACCATCATAAAAGCGATTTCCATCTCTATCTGAACTATATAGTAGATAGTCTTTGTCTAATAGTGGCACGACCTCATAAGCTATTAAATCGACAGTCTTAATCAAATGTACTTCTGCCAACCTTATTAAATAACTGGTTAACGATTCAATAAATATTGAGCCTCTTCCTTTTGGATCAACACCATATAATATTGTCCTGTTTGAAAATTTCATATTCCAAAACCCTTCAGTATTATTTTCCTTTTAGTTTTGACTTAAAAATATATATTTAAAACTTAGTTGACTCTAAAAGAGAAAACACCGTTCAATTTGAACGGTGTTTAAAAGGAGATATTTATTAGTTACTTTTTTTGGACTAAATTATATTTATTTGGACTCTCTTCTGAAAAGATATGCATCCATTTATTCGAAGAAAGAATGTCAATTATTTGAATATCCGGCGTAGTTTTAAATTTTTCATTTATTTTTATAACCAACTCAGTATCTGTGTTAATTGAAAAATCCATTGTAAAGGAAGCTACTAATTCTTTTTTATCCATTTTATACACATATAAGTATTGATGAGTACTTTCTCGGATTAAATCAAATAACCCTTCAAAATTATTTTCATTTTTATTTAAAGGTTTAATCATATATTCATTATATTTTTCAGCTGAATTATTAGTTATCTTTATTATTTGTTTTATATTATTCACACTAACAAATTCTAAAATATAAGAAATCTTAGAAATAGGAATTTCTTGTTTCAATGAAATTCCACAGGAACCTGAGTAGCTTAATTTTATATTTATAGTTGGCTGTATATATTCTTTGATTATGTTTTCGATAGACACTCTAGTTATAGAATTAAAGTATTTAATTATGTCAGAAAACTTTAATCTACTCTTATTATCCACTTTTAAGATTGAATTTTTATTAAATTTAATTAAAATAATTGGTAAAACAAAAAAAGCAGCGGAAATACCAAAAGTCGAAAAACTAATTATTATTATGTCTCCCAAACTTCCATCTGGTTGGTCAATACTATATCCAATTCCTGAAGCTGCCCATAATAAACCTGATAAGTACGATATCAAAAAAAAGAAGAATAAGTTTAATTTATAAACGGCTTGATTTGAAAGTAAATAAATAATTTCATTTATCTTTTGATTTATTATTTGACGATCATGATTTACATCAGATATATATACTTCTATTTCCTTAGTTAAATCGCTTATTTTTTGAATTAATCTTTCATTAAATTGGCTAAAAATAATTGTAGTAAGAGCCAATAAAGCAGCTATAATAGCAGAAGTCCAAGTCAAAAAGTTTACAGAGTATATTGACATATTTTCAAAAAAAGAATAAATATTTTCTTTCATTTTAATAAATATTTCAAATTGGTCCATATTCATTTAAAATTTGTAAAGAAGTACTTATAATCACTTCAATTAACTCCTTATTATTTGTGAACGGAAACGTAATTAAACCGTTATTATACATTTTTATTAAATATGGATCGTTATTAAAGATTAAAGTCCCAATAATACCAGATACACTATCCGTTTGAATAAAAGAAAAATTCTTAACCTCTGAAAAATCCACTATCTCTTCAGTTATTGGGATTTTAAGGATATCAAAACTAATTTTTTTTTCTTTTACCATCGTAGTTATAATTTTTTTGAAAAATTTGGTATGTTGCACACTGGACGTAAATAGAAAAAATAGGTTAGATTTTCTAATGAAATTTATAACATTCATCTTTCCATATTCAAAAGAATTAGTGTAATGTATTTCTCCCATATCATTTTTATCATTATAAAAATTTATAGAGTAAAATTTCCGAGAATAGTTACTCGAACCGTTATTTTCAAAAAAGGAAAAATTTTTAAGATTTTTTTCCACATCTATATTATTAATTTGTACTATTATCGTACTATTGGAAAAGAACATAAAAATTCTCCTTTTTTTAATCTGTATTAAAAATTAATGATGCTGGGTATTTATCCATAAAGAATTTTTCAACTTCAATCTTTTCATCCTTATCAGTTATTATTTCTAACATTTTTTTCCTAATATCTGACACCGTGTAATGGAGTGATTCAGGCTTTGGTAATTCCTTATGAATAATTTGTTCTCCTCTTTCAATTGTTTGTTCATCATATATAAGATTCCACAAGCTACTTTGTAAATTAATACATATTTCTCTTCTTCTACTTTCTCGAATTTCATCGTCATCAAATATAAAAGCAATCTTCCCTTGAAGATCAATAGTAAAAATTGTACTAAAGTATTCTTGCTTTTCATTATTCCTATTTATCTTATCTAAGGACAGTTTAAGGTTATGTACTTCATCACCATCATGTATTCTTTGTAGAATTTCCATAGACTGTAACAAATCTGTACCTTTCATTTTAATCCCTTGAACATTTTTAGCATCTAAATTAGTAAAACTTATTGCATCTAATGTAATATCATAACCCATCTCTGGAATTTTCTCATAAAGTAAATTTATAATTAACAACGTTGTTGGCGAGAACTCAGTATGATTTCTATTCTTGATAGTCAATGCTCTTTTTAAAATATAAATAGGTGAAATTGAAAACCCCTTTGAACCCAAAAAATCAACAATATTGTTATGACTTTTGTAACTTGAAGACTTTGATGAAATGAATTTTTTATTTTTCAAATCAAAGGTAATAATTATTAAACCTGAATCCTTTTTATATGGTTCCCCAGTAGCTATATCATCCCCCATTTCCTTGTATTCTAGAATGCATTCTATAACTTCATTAAACCTGTCATATTTGATTTTTTCTGTTAATTTATATACAAAATCTCCATAACTTATTGGTTTTTTGAATGTTTTATCTATCAATTTAAAGAAATCTGAATGTACTTTATTTGTTTTTAAGTCATATACATAATTAGGATTTTGTGTTGAATAAGAATATTCCAGCATGTTATAAATCTCATTCAGAATTTCTTCAGCTTCATCCTCTTTAGATATTACGTACTTAACTATATATTTATAACACTCTGTTTCATCTGCAAATGAAACTTTTTCCTTTAATGTCTTTTGAAAATACTCACTAATAGTCTGTAAACGCTTTTTCTTAGTAAGATTACTTTTCATTTTATTATTATAGTAATTCGTAAAACGATTTAAATCCATTAAAAACTGCCTCCGTTATAAGTCACTTATTGTATACCCTATCTTATCAAATAAATACCAATAGTAGTATTTATTTCTCCCAAAGCATTCAGATAATTTACTATTTTTACCAATATAAAGGAGTTTATAAATAGATTTAACCATAAATTGTCCACATAAAAAATAAAGCATAAACTGTCCGATTGGACAATTTATGCTTTAACTTACAATACAAAATAAAAAACCACCAATATATGTATTGGTGGAGACGGTGGGAGTCGAACCCACGTCCAGACATAACGGCACTTAAGCTTCTACGAGTGTAGTCGATATATTCGCGTTTCGCGAACTCATTAGCCTATCGACAGGCGGCAGAGCAGCTAGTCTGATTGGTCTCTTCCTTCATCCTCAGACGGTGGATTCCGGCGTATCCCACTTAGAGTGAGTCCCTTACCCTACCACGTGGGCCATGGAGGGAGGAACAGCTTAACGTCTGTTGTTACGCAGCGAAAGCTAGGTTGTTGTTTTGTTTGCCAGTTATAGGCGTTGACGTTTTAACGAGGCCGATCCCCTCGACTCGCAACTTAAGCTCGAACTATCCCTGTCGAATCCGTAACGTCCCCATGATAAGAATGGAGCGTACGAGAAAAGAATAGTCAGCAAGTTGGCTGATATTCAGTTGTCATCGGTACAGGTTTAATTATAACAGATTGAATCAAAAAATCAATTGTAAGGTCTTGGTAACCCTACATCTTTTGACGATCGCGGAAAGCACGTTCGATATCACGTTTTGCTTCTTTCTTCTTCAGGTCATCACGCTTATCATATTGTTTCTTCCCTTTACCCAACCCGATTAAAACCTTGGCGAAGCCATTTTTCAAATACATTTTCAATGGAACGATGGTGTAACCCGTTTCCTTCGTCTCACCGATCAGTTTATTGATTTCCTTCTTGTGTAAAAGAAGCTTCCTTGTCCGCAAAGGATCATGGTTAAACTGGTTCCCCTGCTCATAAGGGCTGATATGCATATTGTAAAGGTAGATTTCGCCGTTTTCTATCTTGGCAAAGGCATCCTTCAAATTCAGCCGTGCTGCACGGATGGCCTTGATTTCGGTCCCTTTTAATACGATACCCGCTTCAAATGTTTGTTCGATAAAAAAATCATGGTACGCTTTTTTATTTTGCGCTAATTGCTTTCCTGAGCCTTTTGGCATCTAACTCTCCCCTTTTATCCAATCGGAGAGAGGATGACTGGATCATCCTCTCTTCCGTTTTATCTCTTTTTAGGTTTTCTTTTACGCTTCGCTGCCGGCGCATTTTCAAAGAACTTTTTCTTCTTTTTCGGCTTTTTGTCAGAAGACGCTCCACCGTTTCGGGTGTCACCACTACGGCCGCCTTTGCGTTCCGATCCTCTTGAATCTCCGCCTTTGCGCTTTCGGCCGCCTGGACCTGAATTGGCCTTGAAGATTTTCTTCTCGCCTGAAGGACGCGGACGGCTTACTTTCATGCCGATGATTTCAAAATCAATCGCCCGTTCTTCTTTATTAACGTTGGAAACCCGAATGTCGATTTCGTCGCCAATCCGGAACACCTTTCCTGTCCGTTCCCCGATCATTGCAAGCTGACGCTCATCAAAGCGGTAGTAATCGTCTGTCATGAAGCTGACATGGACAAGCCCTTCGATGGTATTCGGCAACTCGACAAACATTCCGAAATTCGTAACGGAGCCGATGATCCCTGTATATTCTTCTCCGATTTTATCAAGCATATATTCTGCTTTCTTTAAATCATCCGTTTCCCGTTCCGCGTCAACGGAGCGACGTTCGCGTTTCGATGTATGGTCCGCGATATCCGGTAAAATGGCATTCCACTTCTCTTTAGTCGCTTCATCGAGTTTCCCTTCGATCAAATACGTCCGAATTAAGCGGTGGACGATTAAATCTGGGTAACGGCGGATCGGTGATGTGAAATGAGTGTAAAACTCGGCCGATAGACCAAAGTGACCCAGGCTTTCCGGATCATATTTTGCTTGTTGCATGGAACGGAGCATGACGGTCGAGATGACCGTTTCTTCCGGCTTACCAGCAACGGCTTCGATGATGTCCTGCAAGGCCTTTGGATGTACATCATTGGCAGATCCACGGACGATATATCCGAAGTTTGTGATGAATTCAAAGAAACGTTGTAATTTCTCCGGTTTCGGATCCTCATGAATACGGTAAATGAATGGCACATCAAGACGGTTGAAGTGTTCTGCAACAGTTTCATTAGCAGCAAGCATGAATTCTTCAATCAGCTTCTCTGCGACTGATCTTTCACGTAAAACTACATCCGTTGGGTGGCCTTCTTCATCAACAATCACTCTGGCCTCATTGAAATCAAAGTCGATTGCCCCGCGATTCATCCGTTTCTTACGAAGGATGGCAGCCAATTGCTCCATATTCTGAAACATTGGAACAAGGGATTCATAGCGTTCCATTTGTTCTTCGTCTTTATCGACAAGAATCTTGTTCACATTGCCATATGTCATCCGTTCCGTCGTTTTAATGACACTATCGAAAATATCATGAGAAACGACTTCCCCATCCGGTGTGATTTCCATTTCACACGATAACGTGAAGCGATCGACCTGCGGATTCAATGAACAAATCCCATTCGATAGACGATGTGGAATCATAGGAATGACCCGGTCAACCAAATACACGCTCGTCCCTCTTTCAAGTGCTTCCTTATCAATCGGTGAACCTTCTGTCACATAATGGCTGACATCGGCAATATGTACGCCAAGCTTATAGTTGCCGTTTTCAAGTTTAGTCACTCCAACAGCATCATCCAAGTCCTTCGCGTCTGCTCCATCAATCGTAACCAATACTTCATTGCGTAGATCCCGGCGGTTTCCAATTTCGGATTCTTTGATGGTATCAGAAACGGCATTAGCCTGCTCCATCACATCTTCAGGGAATTCCATCGGAAGGCCATATTTATGGATGACGGATAGAATGTCTACACCTGGATCATTTTTATGACCGAGGATTTCAATGACTTCCCCCTCTGCGCTGACGCGTCCTTCCGGATAAGAGGTAAGCTTGACGACAACTTTATGCCCTTCCACCGCTCCATGGGAAGCATGCTGGGGGATGAAAATATCATTGGCGATTTTCTTATCATCTGGGATGACAAACCCGAAACTTTTGCTTTCAGAATATGTACCGACCACTTGTTTGATCCCACGTTCAAGGATTCTGATAACTGTACCTTCCTGTCTTGAACCAGATGTTTCCGAAGAAACCCGGACCATGACAATATCTCCATGCATCGCTGTTCCTGTTTCATTCGGCGGGATGAAAATATCATCCATTCCCGGATTATCCTCCGGCGTCACAAAGGCAAATCCCTTTGCATGTCCGGTTAACTTACCACGGAATAGATTCATTTTTTGAGGCAGGCCATAACGATTGCTTCTCGTCCTGACAACCAACCCCTTTTCTTCCATCTTAACTAGCGCCTTCACGAAATTCTTGAAGTCCGCCGAGTCTTCGATTTTAAGGGCCTCTTCCAATTCTTGTACCGTAAGTGGCTTATATGCTTCATCTTTCATGTATGTCAGAAGCTTATTTATATGTTCTTGAATATTATCTTCCATAAAAACCCTCCTATTCAGGGTATGATTAATTTATTATTCGGACCAATCCAGGCTTTCTAAAAATTCTAATACATCTTCATGCAGCTGTTCACGCTCTTTATCAAGGGTGATGACATGGCCGGACTCTTCATACCATTTGATTTGCTTAACGGGCGACTCGACAGCTTCATAAATAATATCGGCACTTTTTGAATTGATAACATCATCATGTCGACCCTGCACGACAAAAGTCGGTGCGTAGATATGATCTACGTGCTCACGTACATCCGTTATCAATTCTTGAAGAGCTTTTAATGTACACATGGGTTTATCAGCAAAGCGGCCCATTTCCTCTTCGATTTGATCTTGTTCTTTTCCCTCGTACTTTTTAAATTCTCTAGCGTAGTCCAATACTCCTTTATACATTGCTTCTTCACTTTTGATATACATAGGCGCACACATTGATACGATACCCTTTATAGGTACAGTGTAACCTAATTTGAGAGAAAATACGCCTCCTAATGACAGTCCGGCAACAGCAATTTCCGTATGGCCTTTTTCTTTTAGAAAATCATAGGCCATCATCACATCTTTCCACCAGTCAGAAGGACCCGTTTCCACCAATTCTTCAGGTGGGACACCATGTCCTTTATAGTGCGGCGCATGGCAGGTATATCCTCTCTTTTCGAGATATCGTCCAAGCATTCGTACATCGGCGGAATTACCCGTAAATCCATGTAAAAGTAAGACCGCCCTTTTTCCACCTTCAAAGGTAAAGGGCTTTTGCAGCTTCATTTTCATATGTAATAGGCTCCTTTAACTGTAACTGTCATCATCACTTGTTTTTATAATTTCTAAATTAACTATAGCTATTCCTGCAACTATTGTGCAAAGAAAAAAGCCTAGCTATTTAGCTAGACTCATTTTTTGATCCATTACACATCAAAGTACGCAACAAGTAAAGTTAAAGCAAAGAATAAAACAGCTAATACGATAGTTGCCCGATGAAGAACAAGGTCTAAGCCGCGTGCTTTTTGCTTTCCGAATAACTGCTCAGCACCGCCAGCAATCGCACCTGATAAACCTGCACTTTTTCCTGATTGAAGCAATACCGTCACGATAAGCGCGATACTGACAATCACCAAAAGCGTTATGAGTAATGCATGCATGCAATTACACCTCCTGAAGAACCAATAAACAATTACCTTAACTTTACCACACCCATAAGGTATCCACAATCATTGTTATGGAATAATGGAAAGAATTCCTAGACTTCATCGTCATTGTTTTCTTTTTGAAACAAAATTTGAGATAATTCACTAAAAGAGAAGAAAGAGGTGTTCCTATGTTTAAGCCCATACTCCGGATTCTTGATATACTGACCATCCTATTCTCCGCGGTAGCCGGTTACTCCCTTTGGGCAAACGGCAGTAATTTAATAAGTGTCCTGTTAATCATTCTCTCACCACTTCTACTGCTGCTAGCCAAGTATCATGGAAACCGATATTTATTATTTGCTGCATATATCACGACAACCATTTATTTTACTGCTATTATTTATAATGGACTTTCAGATAGCAGCATCGACTTTTTCCAATCGGGCATCAGCGTCTTATTACTAGGATTAGCGGCCTTTTTATTGAGTATCATAGCCGCCGTCATAGGGTTTGGTACGAATACGCTTACCATTCTCTGGCTCGCCTTACATGCGCTTGTCAGCTTTGAAACAGTTACGATGAACAGTGCTTCCGGGTTCCTTTCCCACTTTTGGACAACCCCCGTGGTCGAAGCCGCCATCCGTAATGATTTTCCTTTCTTATTGATGATCATATGGATTGGCTTGTTTCTAGATAAATACCAGCGGGAGTTAACAAGGGACTATTTATCCCGATAATATTCTTAGTACCTTATTTTTTTGGAAATCTTATTTATACCAAGGAGCTTTTCGTATGTTAAAACCTATATTCACCGCAACCGCTCTTTCTTCCTTCATCTTACTAGCTGGATGTTCGTTCGATTTTTCATCGGATGAGAAGAAAGAACAAAAAGAAGAACAATCATCCCAGAATGCCTCAGAAGAAACGCAGAAGGATGATTCTGCAGGGCAAGTCAAACATCAAGTTGCCGTCGATACAACGGCAAAACCTGCCCAGGAAGGCCTTCAGACATTAGCCGAGCCTGAAAGTATACCAGTCTTGGTCAATAAACAATACAGCCTTCCCGAAAGTTACAAACCGACTGACCTGATCTATCCAAAAGTCGATTTCATCTTCGAGGATAAAATCGAGAAACGGATGATGAGAAAAGAAGCCGGTAAAGCGCTAGAGAAAATGTTCCAAGCGGCTGAAAAAGACAATATGCATCTAGCCGGCGTTTCCGCTTACCGCTCGCACCAAACTCAGATCGCCATCTTCAGCAACTATGTCGCACAGGACGGCGAAGAAAAGGCTAAAACATACAGTGCCCTGCCTGGAACAAGCGAGCATGAGACAGGGTTATCCATTGATGTCACGACACATGACGGGGCCTGTGCTGCCCAGGACTGCTTTGGTGACTCAGAAGAATCTGCATGGCTTGCAAAGAACGCCCACGAGTATGGATTCATCATCCGGTATCCTGAGGGGAAAGAGGATATCACGGGCTACAAGTATGAACCATGGCACATCCGCTACGTCGGTGTCGATGTCGCTACAGAGATATTTGAGGCCAACAGCACATTGGAAGAATATTATAACGCTGTACCGGTAGAAGCCAGTACTAAGAAATAACAAATGGGGGTGTCCGAGGGTGGACGCCCCTTTTTTGAGTTTAATCAAACGTTTGATTAAATCCATTACTTCCTGGTATCTCTAGCTTTAGACGTTTATGGAACTAGAAAGTGCCTCTAGTTTCAATGGTAGATGACTGCTCTCCTTTGACCAGCACAGGGATATTAATGAACCTGTAACAATTGGATTAAATCTATGATTTTTTCATCCTCTCCTGGGTCAACGTACACACGCCTTATTTGGGTAATTATATCGGTATAGAATTTCTCACCAGCTGGATACCTGCCGTCCCAGCGTAAAGGGACATTATATATATGAATCGTACCGTCCCCATTGCTAGAATACGTAACGGATCCATCCACCAACCGAGAACCTGCTAACTGAACAACATCTTCAGGATAGGCAGCACTTGTGTCATCATTAGGATTGAGCGGGGTGCCTGCCGGAAAATGCCTCACATTCAATTCATCTATCTCCTGATTCGCGCCAAGCTGCAACCAAATTCTAGCATATTCAATCTGCTCAGTAGAGTACATGGATAGTGTCTCTTTCCCTTTCTTATCACCTGTTTTTTCCCCATCGCTTTCCGGTGAGGGAGCGATGTCATTCGCCGCTTCGTCATCTGCCCCCCCTAGCTCATCTGTTGCTCTACTCTCATCTATGCCGGATACTTCTTCTGAATCAGTCACTACATCGTTCCCTGAAGAATCAGCTGTGGATTCTTTGCCAATACATCCTACAAGCATTCCCGATAACAACAATGAAGCCCCATAAAAGAAGAGCTTCCTAGTTAGGTTTTTCATCGCCCCAGTCCTTTCTATTCCCACGGTTATATTTACCGTTCTCTAAATTGTAGTATATTGGAAATTTATACTAAAATCATTATCAAAAATATGAGGAGTGGGTTTAATGATGATTGTGACAGCAAAAAAAAGGCGCCGCTTCTCGTCAGAAGCGGTGCCTTTTTTTCATTATTTCTTCAAGTTATAGAAAGATTTCAAGCCGCCATAGACAGCCAAGTCACCAAGTTGGTCTTCGATGCGAAGAAGTTGGTTGTACTTAGCAATACGATCCGTACGGGACATGGAACCTGTTTTGATTTGCCCTGCATTTGTCGCAACAGCGATGTCGGCGATCGTTGCATCCTCTGTTTCACCTGAACGGTGAGAAACGACGGCTGTATAACCAGCGCGTTTAGCCATTTCGATGGCATCGAACGTTTCAGTCAATGTACCGATTTGGTTTACTTTGATTAAGATGGAGTTGCCGATACCTTTTTCGATACCTTCAGCCAATTTTTTCGTGTTCGTAACGAATAAATCGTCACCAACCAATTGAACCTTTGTTCCAAGGCGTTCCGTTAGAAGCTTGTGACCATCCCAGTCATTTTCGTCCAAGCCATCTTCGATAGAAAGGATTGGGAACTCATTCACTAGCTCTTCATAGAAAGCGACCATTTCTTCAGAAGTCACGCCATTGCGTCCTTCGCCAGCAAGGTCGTATTTGCCTGTTTCTTTGTTATAGAACTCAGAAGAAGCAACGTCCATACCAAGATAGATGTCTTCGCCAGCTTTGTAACCAGCTTTATCGATTGCTTCGATGATGACTTGAAGGGCTTCACGGTTTGAACCAAGGTTTGGAGCAAATCCACCTTCATCACCAACAGCTGTATTTAAGCCTTTAGATGAAAGAACCGATTTCAATGCATGGAATACTTCTGCACCCATACGGACGGCTTCTTTAAAGCTAGGAGCACCGACAGGAAGAATCATGAATTCTTGGAAGTCCACATTGTTGTCCGCATGTGATCCACCGTTAATGATGTTCATCATTGGAGTCGGAAGTTGTTTAGCATTGAATCCTCCAAGGTAGCGATACAATGGTAGTCCTGAGAATTCTGCTGCAGCATGGGCAGCGGCCATGGAAACACCAAGAATCGCATTAGCGCCCAGGTTCCCTTTGTTTTCTGTTCCATCTAATTCAATCATCGTTAAATCAAGACCAGCTTGATTGGTTACATCCAAGCCGATGACTGCTTCAGCAATGATATTATTTACGTTATCAACTGCTTTTTGTACCCCTTTGCCAAGGTAACGAGATTTATCTCCGTCACGAAGTTCAACCGCTTCGTGTTCTCCTGTTGATGCACCAGATGGCACGATCGCACGGCCAAAGTATCCTGACTCTGTTTGAATTTCTACTTCTACTGTTGGATTACCACGTGAATCTAGTACTTCGCGTGCATATACATGTTCGATATACGGCATTTAAATCTCTCCTTTTTTATTGCTGTTTTATTTAGATAATAGGGATTTACCCGTCATTTCGACAGGTTTTTCAACTCCAAGCAAATCAAGCATCGTTGGAGCCAAATCACCTAGAATTCCACCTGTTCTTAATGTTACCTGATTTTTTGTGACAATGACAGGTACAGGGTTTGTTGTATGTGCTGTCATTGGGTTCCCTTCAAGCGTCACGACTTCATCGGCATTTCCGTGATCGGCCGTGATGATGGCTGTACCGCCCTTTGCAACGATTAGGTCGACAATCTTACCAAGGCATTCATCGACGGTTTCAATCGCTTTAATAGTAGGCTCTAGCATCCCTGAGTGACCAACCATATCCGGATTGGCAAAATTCAAGAGAATCGCATCAAAGCGGTCCGCCTCAATTTGCTCCAGCAAAGCATCCGTCACTTCATAGGCACTCATTTCAGGTTGTAGATCGTATGTAGCAACCTTTGGAGAATTAATTAGGATTCTCTCTTCGCCAGGAAACTTCTCTTCACGGCCACCGCTCATGAAAAATGTCACATGTGGATATTTTTCCGTTTCAGCGATACGAAGCTGTGTAAGATTGTTTTGAGAAAGTACTTCTCCTATTGTATTATCAAGATTTGTCGGCTTAAAAGCAACATATCCGTCAACAGTTTCCGAGAAATGTGTCAAACAGACAAAATGAAGGTGCTCAGGATGTCCCGGACCACGATCGAATGAACGGAAGTCCTTGTTCGTGAACGTATTGGATATTTGAATGGCACGGTCTGGACGGAAGTTATAGAAAATAACGGCGTCTTCGTCCTGTATGGTCGCTACAGGCTTACCATCTTCAGCGGTAATGACAGAAGGAATCACGAACTCATCGAAAATACCATGTTCATACGAATCGTCCACACACTCCATTGCCGAACCGTATGCTGGTCCATCTCCGTATACCATGGAACGGTATGATTTCTCCACGCGCTCCCATCGTTTATCTCGGTCCATCGAGTAATAACGTCCGGAAATGGTAGCGAATTGTCCTACACCAATTTCCTTCATTTTGGCTTCGGCATCTTTAATATACCCTTTTGCCGTTTTCGGTCCGACATCTCGGCCATCCAAAAATGCATGAACAAATACATCTTTGACGCCTTCTTTCGCTGCCAGCTTCAGAAGGGCATATAAATGCTCAATGTGACTGTGTACGCCACCATCTGAAAGTAAACCGAACAAGTGAAGGGCCGTACCCTTTTCCTTGGCATGGGTCATGGCATCAAGTAATGTTGGGTTTTCCGCGAATTCGCCTTCACGAATGGCAAGATTGACACGCGTCAAGCTTTGATAGACGATCCGCCCTGCCCCGATATTCAAGTGTCCTACTTCAGAATTCCCCATTTGGCCCGCAGGTAGACCAACCGCTTCCCCACTTGCAGTTAAATGCGAGTGAGGATATTGTTCCCAAAATCGATCGAAATTAGGCTTTTTTGCATGATAAACTGCATTTCCCTCTTCTTCTTTCCGGCATCCAAAGCCGTCTAAGATGATAAGAGCGACAGGCGATTTACTCATATTGACCAGCCTCCAACAATTGTAAAAATGAATCGGGTTTCAAGCTTGCGCCACCAACCAAAGCACCATCGATATCTGGTTGAGCCATATATTCCTTGATGTTTTCAGGTTTCACACTACCACCATATTGAATGCGGACCGCTTCTGCCGCTTCTTTAGAAAACTTGTCAGCCACAACTGAACGGATATGGGCACACACTTCATTGGCATCCTCAGCAGATGATGACTTGCCAGTTCCGATGGCCCAAATTGGTTCATAGGCAATGACCGTTTGTTTCAATTGATTTTCAGTTAGACCGGCAAGGCCTTTTTCAATCTGCCCCCCAACGAAATCATTGGTTTCGCCAGCTTCCCTTTGCTCAAGTGTTTCCCCACAGCAAACGATAGGTGTCAGGTTATGTTTAAAAGCGGCATGCACTTTCTTATTCACGGCTTCATCCGTTTCATTAAACATTTCACGGCGTTCAGAATGACCAAGGATGACATAGGAAACGCCGATATCAGCAAGGGAAATCGGGCTGATTTCTCCAGTGAATGCGCCATTTTCTTCATAGTGCATATTTTGTGCACCAATCTTCACATCTGTTCCTTGTGCTGATTGAACAAGTTGATTCAAAAATAATGCCGGAGCACAGACTACCGAATCAATCTTATCCGCTTTTGGAATTAGTGTATTGACTTCTTCTAAAAACCCGGTCGCTTCTGATAATGTTTTATTCATTTTCCAGTTACCTGCAATAATCGGTTTTCTCATTCGTTCTCCATCCCTTCTAGAGTTGTTATTTTCTCGGATTGTCATTCTTACTTATCGTTCAAAGCCACGACGCCTGGTAATTCCTTACCTTCCATGAACTCAAGAGAGGCACCGCCACCCGTTGAAATATGGGACATCTTCTCGGCAAGACCGAACTTCTCCGCTGCTGCCGCTGAATCGCCGCCGCCCACGATGCTGTATGTATCTTTTGCATCCGCTAAGGCTTCAGCAACCGCTCTCGTACCATTCGCAAATTTATCAAATTCAAAGACTCCCATCGGTCCGTTCCAAATGACCAACTTAGATCCTTTAATGACATCTGCAAAAAGTTCGCTTGTTTTAGGTCCAATATCAAGACTCATTTTATCACTTGGGATTGAATCGATATCGACAATTTCCGTTTCCGCATCAGGAGAAAATTCCGCTGTAACGACCGCATCGATCGGCAAGTGCATTTTGACGCCTTTTTCCTTCGCACTTTCAATGAATGACTTGGCCAGTTCGATTTTATCTTCTTCCAATAACGACGTGCCAACTTCATGGCCTTGGGCTTTAATAAAGGTATAACCCAATCCACCGCCAATTATCAAGTGATCCACTTTTTCTAAAAGATTTTCGATGACGCCGATTTTATCTTTCACTTTAGCTCCACCGATGATTGCGGTAAATGGACGATCAGGTTCGGATAATGCTTTTCCTAAAACGGAAAGTTCCTTTTCCATCAACAATCCGGCAACGGCTGGAAGATGGTGGGCAATTCCTTCTGTTGACGCATGGGCACGGTGAGCTGCCCCGAAAGCATCATTGACATAGACATCCGCAAGTTTAGCGAATTCCTTCGCCAATTCAGGATCATTCTTCTCTTCCCCAGGATAAAAGCGTACGTTTTCCAGCAATAGAAGCTCGCCATCCTTTAACCCTTCGATGATTGATTGTACGGCCTCTCCATATGCTTCATCAGCTCTCTGTACGTCTTTGCCGATCAGCTGGCTCAATCTTTCTGCAACGGGAGCTAAGCGTAATTCTTCTACAACTTGTCCCTTAGGACGACCAAGGTGACTGGCTAATATAACTTTTGCCCCTTGTTCGATTAAGTACGTGATGGTCGGTAATGCAGCCTTGATTCTCGTATCATCCGAAATCTTACCATCCTGCATCGGAACGTTGAAGTCCACTCGGCAAAATACGCGTTTTCCTTTTAATTCAATATCTTTAATCGACTTTTTATTCATAATCCAAGAACCTCCTTAGATATGGTTACTATATTTTCCACTCTATTAGTAAAAAGGGAGTCAACGACTTTCCAACTCCCTTTTTCTCTTTTCCATTATAATCTGTAAACGGATAATTATCCAAAAACAAGCGTTTTTTATGCTGTTATAAAAAAAACCTCACCTTCGTGAGGTTTTTTACTATTCATAATTTAAGCGAATTACAGACCTTTTTTAGCAAGATATCCAATTAAGTCTACAACACGGTTAGAGTATCCTGTTTCATTATCATACCAAGATAATACTTTTACCATGTTACCTTCCATGACCATTGTAGAAAGCGCATCAATTGTAGAAGAAGATGGGTTTCCGTTATAGTCACCAGATACTAGTGGAAGTTCACTGTATTCAAGAATGCCTTTAAGTTCGCCTTCAGACGCTTTTTTGAACGCTGCATTTACTTCTTCAGCTGTCACGTCTTTTTCAAGCTCAGCCACTAAGTCCACTACAGACACGTTTGGTGTAGGTACACGCATTGCCATACCATTTAATTTTCCTTTTAACTCAGGAAGGACAAGCGCTACAGCTTTAGCTGCACCTGTTGTTGTCGGAATGATATTTTCAGCAGCTGCACGTGCACGGCGATAATCTTTATGAGGTAAATCTAGAATTTGTTGGTCATTTGTATATGAGTGAACAGTTGTCATCATTCCACGTTTAATACCAAATTGTTCTTGAAGGACTTTAGCAAAAGGAGCTAAGCAGTTTGTCGTACAAGATGCATTTGAAATAACGTGATGGTTTGCTGCGTCATATTTTTCTTCATTTACACCCATGACAATTGTAATATCTTCATCAGAGGCAGGAGCAGAGATGATGACTTTCTTCGCACCAGCTTCTAAATGTTTAGCTGCATCGGCACGTTTTGTAAAACGTCCTGTTGATTCAACAACAACTTCTACGCCAAGTTCGCCCCAACCTAATTGTGCTGGATCACGTTCAGCCAATACTTTGACTTTATGTCCATCAACTACCAGGTAATCCCCGTCCACTGTTACTTTCTCTTGTAGAGAACCATGAATGGAGTCATATTGTAGAAGGTGTGCCAACATATTAGCATCCGTTAAGTCGTTAATAGCGACGATGTCCACCTCTGGATTTTTTAATGCTGCGCGGAATACGTTACGTCCAATACGTCCAAAACCATTAATACCAACTTTTACTGTCATGAAAAATTCCTCCTCTTAAGTTCGAAAATATTTTATTAAAGGGTATGATATCCCTGAATTAACTCCATTGCTGCCGCCTCATCCGTAATCAAAACCGTGGATGAAGGAGCGCCTTTCATATAGGAACGGATTGCCTTCGCTTTAGTCTTTCCACCAGCGACAGTTATCACTCGCTTTTCTGGGCTAAGATCCTCTAATTGAATGCCGACGGTCAAGACTTTGTGGACAACAGTTCCATCTTCATCGTAATAATAACCAAACGCTTCACCTACAGCATTTCCATCATGTAGCTTTTTTAACATATCAGGTGTAGTATTTCTTCGCTTAGCCATCGCTAAAGCATCACCGATACCATGGATAATCATATCTGCAGATTTAATTTTGGTGATGACCTCTTTCATGGCAGGCTCCTTCATGAAGGAAGCATACGACTCATCGCTCAGTTGATCGGGTACATACAATACCCGGTATGATGCGCGAGCTTTATGTGCCATTTTTTCTACAATCGTGTTTGCTTGGTTCTGCGTTGCTTCACCAAGACCCCCTCGGGCTGGAACAAATGTCAGTTGCATCGATGCTTCATCTGGTGATAAAGAATTGGCTACTTCGGCCATTGTCGACCCGCCAGTAACCGCTATGGTGTTTTTCATGCTCCATTCCCGCTTCATACGGTTTGCACAGGCTTTACCCAAATCTTTTTTTACCCAAGGCGATTCATCACAGTTTCCTGAGACGATAATGACCTCGTCAACCTGTAGCATTTCCTGCAATTGCCTCTCCATAATGTCTATACCCATTACTTCTCGCATTATTCCTTCCAATTTTTCCAGGATTTCAATCCCTTCTTCAGAAAGCAACATGCCAGAACTAAATATATTTATAAGGTTCTGACCTTTTAGAAAATCAATTTCACTTCGAAGGGTCCGCTCCGTCAAATTAAGGCTAACAGCCAGACTTCGCCTTCCCACTGGTTGCAACATTTTGATATAACGCAGGATATCATACCTTTTTTGCATAACCGAAAGGAAATCGGGCAATAATTTTCTTTGTACTTCGAGTAATGTATGCATGTTAAAACTCCTAATAAATCTTTATGGACATATTATGTCCCACATAGTCATTTTTTGTCCCACTTAAAATAAAAAAATATTCCTGCTACATACTTTATTCTAGCAGGAACGGAATGTTTCTTCAAATCATTTGATAGTTTATTTTTCCAAAAAGCTGCGAATCGTTGATATATCAACATTTCCGCACTGAATGATTCTTCCATCCTTCACAATGACTGGAATCATTAACCCGTACTTTTCTAGTAGCGCATCATCAGAATGAATATCGATTTCTGAATAATGCAGGTCGAATTCCCGTTTTAATTCATCCAGAACCCGTTTTGCCTTCACACATAGCGGGCATTGTTCCCTGCTATACAAAATGAATGTCTTCTTTTCCACCGTTACTCATCCTTTTCAATCATATCTTTTTCGTTTAGACGAAGAGGGAATGCCCAGTTGCTCCCGGTACTTCGCTACGGTTCGCCGTGCCAGGATGATTCCCTTCTCTTCTTTTAACCAAGTCACCAAATCTTGATCGGAAAGCGGCTTTTGCTTATTTTCGTTTTGGATGGCTGCCTGCAGATACTTTTTCGCCTGCATGCCTGACATATCTTCCACATGGCCGACCGACTGCAAGGACGTAGTGAAAAATATCCTCATTTCTAATGTACCAAAAGGTGTTTGAACATATTTCCCTTTGACAGCCCGACTTACGGTGGACTCATGAATACCGATTTCGTCCGCGATCTCCTTCATCGTCATTGGCTTTAAATAATTCAGCCCATGAAGAAAGCAGGCAGGCTGCTTTTCGACGATCGTTTGCATGACCTTTAGAATGGTTTCCTTACGCTGTTGGATTCCTTTTGAAATCCATTGAAACTCCTGCCACTTGTCCTGAATGAAACGCTGTACACCTTGATCTTTGTAACTCTTCATTTGGTTCAGATACCCTTTATCTACATGTAGATTCGGCGAATTCCCATCTGAATTTCCGACTAGCAGGATACCATCGATCGCTTCCACGACTACATCCGGTACAATATAGGAGGGCTTTTCCTGAAAAAAGAGTGACCCCGGCCTTGGGTTCAATGTCTGGACATAATCAAGCACTTGTTGTATTTCCTTCAAAGAGACACAAATCTTCTTACTTAAGTCTTTCCAGCGCTTTTCCACGAACTCGAGGAAATAGTTTTCAAGGATGGACTCCGCCAGTGGATTCACCCCTTCTGCTTTTGCCTGAAGAAGGAGGCACTCCTGCAGATTCCTTGCCCCTAGACCATGTGGCTCAAGCTCTTGTAACATTCTTAAGCTTTCTTCCAAAACGGCAGAAGACATACCGGGTTCACATATATCATCCAAATGAATCCGCAAATAACCATTTTCATCAAGGTTACGGATCAAGAACAATATAGCCTTTTGGTGTTCACCGGTTAGCTTTTGGTGATTTAATTGTGACATGACATGCTGTTCAAGTGAAAATGTGTCTTCACTCAATTGTTCAATCCAATAGTTCGAGTCATACGTGTTTTTTATATGTTGTTTTCCTTTTTTACGATCATAGGTAGGTTGAAATAAAGCGGAAACTGGTTGTTCCAGGGATATTAGAGGATTTTCCTCCACTTTGTTTTCTAAAAAGGATGTAAGCTCTTGTGTGGAATACTGCAATAATGTAATAGATTGCATTAATTCCTGGGTCATAGCCATTTTTAATGTTTGCTGTTGAAAAAGACCTGCCTTCATGTTCATACTCATCGATTCATCCCTCCCCCATTCCATTTTACATGATTAGGAGATAATTCTACACAAAAATTTGGAAACGCTTACTTTTTTTCTGGAATGGTATAGTCGTATTTTATATAGTTTATGCTGAGGCAAAGCCCATCACGACTACTTTCCTGGAAATGACAAAGTTTCCTTGGAACAGATAAAAAATCGAGGATTTCAAACAAGAATCGAGTCTTTTTTCCATAAAAAAATCCCCTGCTTAATACATAAGCAGAAGATTTAGTAATGCCCTCGGCAGGAATCGAACCTGCATTTCAAGCTTCGGAGGCTTGCGTTCTATCCGTTGCACTACGAGGGCAGAATGGGAAGTTGGTTAACAACAGACTTAATTATATGATATAAACCGTTTGTTTGCAAGAGGCATTCAGGTTTAAAACCTTAATATATGGGTAGTATGGATAAAGTGGAAATTCATCCCTGAACGGCATAATTCAAATTAAATATAATTTGAAAGGAGCATTCATAGGAAATTGTCGAACGAATAATCAAATATCGGGTTTGTTTTGTTTGACCTTAATTGACCAAAAAGTGTATCATACATACATAAAGAATTTAAATGATTCTCTTAATCGAAGGAGGAAATGAACATGAATTTAATTCCTACAGTAATCGAACAAACAAGTCGTGGGGAGCGTGCCTACGATATTTATTCCCGTTTATTAAAAGACCGGATCATCATGCTTGGAAGTGCTATCGACGACAATGTATCCAATTCAATTGTCGCTCAATTACTATTCTTAGAAGCTGAAAATCCTGAAAAAGATATCACATTATACATCAACAGCCCAGGTGGAAGCATCACTTCCGGTATGGCTATCTATGATACGATGCAATATATCAAACCTAATGTCTCTACTGTATGTATCGGTATGGCGGCTTCAATGGGTGCATTCCTATTGGCTGCTGGGGAAAAAGGAAAACGTTTTGCCCTTCCTAACAGTGAAGTCATGATTCACCAACCACTTGGAGGCGCACAAGGACAAGCAACGGAAATCGAGATTGCTGCCCGCCGAATCCTTCACTTGAAAGATAAATTGAACCAAATCTTAGCCGACCGCACTGGTCAACCTCTTGAAGTTCTTCAAAGAGATACAGAACGTGATAACTTCATGACTTCTGAGAGAGCTCTTGAATATGGCTTGATTGACAAAGTCATCACTCGTAGCCACCTTGATGAAAAGAAAGAATCTTAATACGAAAACTGAACGGACTCCATTCGAGTCCGTTTTTTCTATAAAAAAAGGGATGCCGTGTAAGCATCCCATTTTTCTTATCCTTCTTGCTGCACGAATTCTACCAACGCTTCCATCGCATCCTGTTCGTCGCGACCGTCTACAATAAGCTTGATGGATACACCAGAACTAATGGCAAGGCTCATTAAACCCATGATGCTTTTGGCATTCACCTTTTTTCCTTCTTTTTCAAGGAAAACATCTGAATGAAAGCGGTTAGCCTCTTGAACGAAAAGAGCCGCCGGGCGGGCTTGTAAACCTGTCTTCAGTTTTACTTCTATTTGTTTTTCCACCATCTTGATCTCTCCATTTACACCTTATTATTTTTTCGCAGAAAAAGCTTCTCCCCCACGGAGTCTATCAGCTATTTCATCAATTTTTCGCAGTCTGTGATTAATGCCGGATTTGCTGATCGACCCACCAGAAACCATTTCACCCAGTTCCTTTAGGGTAATATCCTGAAAAGCGATCCGTAGCTCCGCGATTTCCCGTAACTTATCCGGCAAAATGCTTAGTCCCACCGTGTCTTCGATATAATGGATATTTTCAACTTGCCGCAGTGAAGCCCCAATCGTCTTATTCAAATTAGCAGTTTCACAATTTACGAGCCTATTGACGGAATTACGCATATCCCGGACAATTCGTACATCCTCAAATCTTAATAACGCTGAGTGCGCCCCAACAATGCTCAAGAACTCGGCAATTTTCTCGGCTTCTTTTAAATAAATGATATATCCCTTTTTTCGTTCAAGCGTCTTTGCCTTTAAATCAAACTTATTCATTAATTCACATAAGGCATCATTATGTTCTTTATAAAGAGAGAAAATTTCCAGGTGATAAGATGACGTTTCTGGATTATTGACCGAACCTCCAGCAAGGAAAGCACCTCTTATATACGAACGCTTACAGCATTTCTTCCCAACTATATTATCGGATATGTCATGGAGAATTTCAAATCCTTCTCCTAATATTTCTAAATCGGTCAAGATCCGCTGTCCTCCCGCTGACATCCTGACAATATACACATTATTCTTTTTGAGTTTCATCTTCTTACGAACGAGCAGTTCGACCTGGACCTCATAACTCTTTTTCAAAAGTGTATAGATCCTTCTGGCAATCGCCGCATTTTCCGTTTGTATATCCACGACAAGCTTACGATTCGAAAAGGAAAGGGATCCGTTCATCCGGATGAGCGCACACAACTCGGCTTTCACGCAACAATCCTTACTTTCCAATGTAGTCAGTTCTTTTTTTGTTTCCGAAGCAAAAGACATTCATTTCACCCCCAATTGAACATAGGTCATCTATTTTTTAGTCAAAAGACAGTCTCCACCTATATTTAAGGAGCTATATGACTTTCATGTATCAGCATATTATATAGTAAATCCGCCACCTTTTTGGTGTCATGGCGAATGACGTCCCCCTCAAAGCTGAAAATGTGCCCCTGTATGATTTCAAGGCCCATTCTTTTTAAACTCTCGACATCATACACAACCGGTTTTGCATACTCCGCATGATACCGTTGCTGAATTTCAGATGGTATTTCTTCAGCATTGACAAGAATGCGATCTATGTAGGCATTTCCCATGTGATCATATATCGCTTTTATATGGTCGCTCGCGCTATAATCCAGTGTCTCCCCTGCTTGGGTCATTAGATTGCAGATGTACACTTTCTTAGCTTTGGAGCGGGCTATTTCTTCTCCGATACCTGGAACAAGTAAATTAGGAAGGATGCTCGTGTATAAACTACCTGGACCAATCACAATCAGGTCGGCCTGCTTGATTGCCTGAATCGTTTCACTGAGTGGCTTTATGTGTTGAGGAGATAGAAATACTCTTTTTATCTTCTTGCCTGATAAGGGGATTTTCGACTCTCCCGTTACAATCGTTCCATCTTCCATTTCAGCATGAAGGACCACACTTTGGTTAGCAGCAGGAAGGACTTTGCCACGGACATTCAGGAACTTACTCATTTCCTGGATTGCATGGACAAAGTCCCCCGTCAATGAAGTCATGGCAGCAAGGATTAGATTCCCTAATGAATGACCGGACAATTCATTTTTACTTTGAAAACGGTGTTGAAACATCTGCTCGACAAGTGGCTCTACATCCGAGAGTGCCGCCAAGACATTACGGATATCACCTGGAGCGGGGATGTGCATATCTTCGCGGATACGACCGGAGCTTCCACCATCGTCAGCAACCGTCACGATTGCCGTTATATCTACTGGGTATTTCTTCAACCCCCTAAGTAGGACTGGAAGGCCCGTTCCCCCTCCAATGATCACTACTCTAGGCTGTTTCTCTTTATCTGGCATCTACTTTCCCCTTACTCTTTTCGATATCACGATGGGACACATGAACCGTATAGCTCTTTTTAAAAAAATTAGAAATGTATTCGGTCAAAGCTACAGAACGGTGCTGACCACCTGTACATCCAATCGCAATAACAAGCTGGGCTTTTCCTTCACGTTTATAATACGGAAGCATGAACGCAAGCAAATCCGTCAGCTTTTCTAGAAACTTTTGAGTCTCGCCCCATTTTAAAACGTAACTGGACACTTCCTTATCAAGGCCAGTCTTTGGTCTCATTTGATCGATATAGTATGGGTTAGGCAGAAAACGCACGTCAAACACAAGGTCCGCATCAATTGGCAAGCCATGTTTGAAACCGAAAGACATGACATTAACAGAAAATCCAACCTGTTTATCCTTTGAAAACTCAGATGCAATCTTTTCCCTTAATTCGCGTGGCTTCAGCTGGGACGTATTGAAAATTAACTGCGCCCGACCTTTTAATTCATCCAAAAGGTCCCGTTCCAATTTAATGCCCTCTAACGGCCGGTCCATCGGAGCTAATGGATGAGTCCTTCTCGTTTCTTTATATCGACGGACCAAAGCTTCATCATCCGCCTCAAGAAAGAGGATCCTAGGGGAGACCCATGATGTTTCCGTCAATTGATCCAAGGCAAGGAACAAGGAATCGAAAAATTCCCTCCCCCGTAAATCCATGACAAGGGCTACTTTATTCATCTTATTTCCAGAGTCTTTCATCAACTCCAAAAACTTTGGCAATAAAGCGGGCGGCAAATTATCGACGCAAAAAAAACCGAGGTCTTCAAAACTTTGAATAGCCACCGTCTTTCCTGCTCCTGACATTCCTGTTATGACGACCAACTGCGTATCATTCATCTGCCCATCACTCATTCTTTTCGCCCCCTGGAGTAGTAATTGCTTTTATAAATAATCATTAACCTGGATCAAGTCGATAGGAAAGTAACTTAAACTCGGGTGTATAGGTAAAGGTACCGTAGATTACTCCGCTTCCCTGAACCATATAATCTAGAATATGATAATCCCCTTCAGCCATGTCCAGTTTTTTAACATCTTCAATAGGGTGCCAAAATAGCTCGCCTTCTTCACACACATCCACATTGATGCCATCGGAATCAGTAGCAAAGAAAGTAAACATCATCCATTCGGATAATACTTTGTCTCCATCCTTCATAATGAAGGTGAAGATTCCTTTAATGGTGGGGTTTTTCAAGTAAACGCCCGTCTCTTCACGGTATTCCCTAATACAGGCATCCCGGATTGATTCACCAGGCTCCATCTTGCCGCCTGGGGCTACCCACCATCCACGTCTTGGTTTCTTTAATAAAAGGATCTTATTGTCCTTAACTAATACACAGTTTGTGACACGTTGCACGTTCTTCACCTCAAATTGGCCTATGCTCGACTATAGAAACTTCTCCTCTGACTTCCTTAGAGTATCCGTTCAATTCTTAAATCACCGCTAGACATCCATCTGGCGATTTACAAATGCTTATAGTACAAACAAGCTGTATTTTACATCTTACCTCTATGATTAAACTATGTGTAGTATATCTTATCATTATACTATTTTTGAAATAAGCTAACAATAAAGGAAACTTCCTGGTTTGGTTGATTATTCATGACCACACAATCACTTTGTACCCATAACCCATGTCCCCCATACAAAAAAAAAGACACAGATTCCTCTGTGCCCAACACGTTATATAATAAAGGGGGTCAATACTACCCTAACTATACCCAATCTTTATTGCATGGATGTTACAACCTCGTTAAAACGCAATGACGAAGTGTAAATTTTTGTATAAGCCGTTACGATTTAATTTGCAACTTTTCTTTTAATTCTTCCACATAGTGCTGAACCGATTGTGCAGCGATACTACCGTCCCCAGTAGCCGTTACGATTTGGCGCAATGTTTTTTCACGAACGTCTCCAGCTGCAAAGATGCCTGGAACCCGTGTTTCCATTACATCATTCGTCTCGATGTAGCCCGTAGCATTCAAGATGCCCAGATTTTCAAAAGGCTTGGTTAAAGGAAGCATGCCGATATAGATGAATACTCCGTCTGCCTTTAGCTCTTTTTCTTCTCCGTTAGCCGTTGAAACAAGTGTGACACTACCGACTTTTCCGCCCTCTTCATTGATTTGTTTCAATGTATGATTCCAGATGAAGTCGATTTTTTCATTAGCGAACGCACGATCTTGAAGGATTTTCTGTGCACGAAGTTCGTCACGTCTATGAACGATCGTCACCTTAGAAGCGAAGCGAGTCAAGTAGACGCCCTCTTCAACAGCAGAGTCTCCTCCACCGATGACGAACAGTTCTTTCTCTTTAAAGAAAGCCCCATCACAGACAGCACAATAAGAAACACCGCGGCCACCCAACTCTTTTTCACCCGGGACGCCGATTTTCTTATATTCCGCACCTGAAGAAACGATGATCGAACGTGCTTTGAATTCCTTGGAGCCTGCTTTGATGGTTTTGTACTCTTCCCCATCAATGATTTCCTTAACATCTCCATAAGCGTATTCCGCACCGAATTTTTTAGCATGGTCAAACATTTTTGTAGATAGCTCAGGCCCAAGAATGGTGTCGAATCCTGGGTAGTTTTCGACTTCTTCCGTATTGGCCATCTGGCCTCCTGGCACTCCGCGTTCTAGCATCAATGTTGAAAGGTTCGCACGTGATGTATATACAGCAGCAGTCATCCCAGCAGGACCCGCTCCGATAATCACAACGTCATAAATTTTTTCAGACATAATTCTCACTCCTTCATATTCCATTACAAATGGAACTTTCACTACGGTTAGTGTTCCCTACCTATTATCCTATATAACAAATAATTTTTCGTCCAAATATTTGCTCAACCTAACAGGTTTTGAACAAGCTTTACATACTTCGACAAAGTGGACACCGATATGAAATATTTATCCGCGATGACCTGTTTACTCATCTTTTCGTTTTTCAGCTTATTCCATACATATTCGACAGCTGACGCCCAACCTGCTGGATTGTTCAGCTTCTGATTCGCATGGGTAGCCTCGACGAAGACAGAAAACCACATTAAATAAAGACCTGCTTCATTTAATTGGATAGGGTGAAAATGCTGATATAACAATTCTGCCGTCCGATCGGCAAAACCAATCGCTGTCAGTTGGCGGTCTTTATTAGGTTCCTGCACCATGTCGGCATAATCCTTTTCCCATTCGGTGAAATTCTGCTTCATGCCGAAAACCTGGTTTTTCAAAAGCTTCGGTTTATGAACGGAGTGCTTTAATAGGAAAATAGCAAACAATCTTTCTTCGATAAATTCACTATCAAGCCGTTTTATAATAGAAGGAAGGTGATTTTCAAACCCATCAGAGGTAGCGTTCATATCCCCCCATGGCTCCATGCCTTCTTTTTCTGGATTCATTTCAATGACCTTTTTCCATGCTTTTCTGGCGGCCTGTTCATGTCCTAAATGATGAGCTGATATCGTCAGCCAATAGTAGAACGTTCCGTCGCCTTCAAAACCTTGCTTTTGTAGCACATTTAACCATTTATATGCAGATGCATAGTTTCCGATTAATGCAAAAGTGGCACCAAGCTTGAAGCGATGTTCCGATAGCATCGGCCGGATCTTTTCGAGCATCGAAACAAGTTCATCCACCTTCTCATCTTCCTGCTGATAATGATAAAAGACGACTAAATTGCATAGCGCATGCAGGTTTCCTGGGCTTTTTTCCAGGACCTCATCCAATGTGGAGAACGCCTCATCTTCCTGCCCAAGGTAAAAGTAGGCTAACGCAAGGTTATTGTAAGCGGACCAGTAATCCTTATATTCGGCAATCGTTTCTTTTAACACTTCAATCGCTCTAGGGAAGTCGCCCGCTTCCAAATATTCACGCGCTTTCTCCTGTTTGGCAATCAGGCCATCATGCTTGAAGGGATTTTCCTCCGAACCATCTGACTCAAAGGTGATAAGTTCAAGAAGATCCTCAGCGTCGTCACTGAATTCCCCGTCTTCCTCTTTATCCAGGTAAGCACTCGCATGGCGGTATGCTTCCTTGAACATGCCTAAATGGGCATAATTATTGGCTAGGAAGTAATGGCATTCCGACATAAAGGGATCCATTACATCCAAGATATTTTCTAGAAGGTTATTGGAATAATTGTATTCTCCGATTTCCGAACAAGTAATTGCCAATTGGCATGCAATCATCGGTTCAGCGGGTTCAAGTTCCAAGGCACGTTCCAGGTATTTTTTTGACTTTGGTAATTCATGTCTATGATATGCTTTTAAACCCTTGGTGAAGTAATACTCACCAGTTGGGTGAAAGGTTAGAATTTTTGCCTGTTGGCCATAATTAGAGTCTTTACTCATGTAATCCTCCATCTACAAGTTGATTAACTATAGTATTATACCATATGGAAGGATTTTTGCCGAACGATTCAAGAAACTGGAAATTGATATTCGACTTCCTTTTTCTCGATTTGACGGGTGGCCTTTGTAAAAAAAAACACCCTCCGAAGAAGGAGGGCAATAGACCTGCTTAGGCCTTTGATTTTGGCTCGTCTTTTACGGAATGCCTAGCTTTTAATACATCAAGAACGGCCTGGAAAGGTAATTCCTGTTCTTGTAGCAGGACGAATAAGTGATAAAGGAGATCGGCACTTTCCATCGAAAGCTCTTCGGCATCGCGGTTTTTGGCAGCTATGATGACTTCAGCCGATTCTTCCCCCACTTTTTTCAGGATTTTATCAACGCCTTTTTCGAATAAGTAGGTCGTATAAGATCCTTCAGGCATTTCTGCTTTTCGCTCTGCAATCAACCCTTCCAATTCCGTTAGGAAATTCACGTTCGTTGGTCCAGATTGTTGCACTTCTTCATCTTTATAAATCGTTGTGCCAAAGCAACTAGTTGCACCAGTGTGGCATGCGGGCCCTGCAGGTACAACCTTCACGACTAATGCATCCTGGTCGCAGTCATATTTCATTTCGACTATTTTTTGTGTATTTCCGCTCGTTTCCCCTTTATGCCATAACTCATTGCGAGAACGGCTATAGAATACCGTCTCCCCTTTTGCGATGGAAAGATTCAAGGATTCTTTGTTCATGTAAGCAAGTGTAAGCACTTCTCCTGTACCAGCATCCTGGATAATCGCTGGAATAAGGCCTTTTTCATCATATTTAATAGTATCGAAATTCATCGTACAACCACTCCTTGTTGTTTGAGAAACGTTTTGACTTCTTTAACTGATGTTTCTTTATAATGGAAAATTGAAGCCGCCAATGCCGCGTCCGCTTTTCCTTCTTCAAATGCAGTCTGGAAATGCTCCGCATTCCCGGCACCACCCGAGGCAATGACCGGAACGGAAACAGCTTCAGATACCGCTTTCGTTAATGCAATGTTAAACCCTTGCTTCTCGCCATCACAATCCATGCTGGTTAATAAGATTTCACCGGCACCACGGCTGACCGCTTCCTTTGCCCACTCTATGACTTCCCATTCTGTCGGTTTTCTGCCCCCATGGGTATACACACGCCAAGAACCAAGTGCTTCATCATATCGTGCATCAATGGCAATGACGATGCATTGCGCTCCAAAGTAATCGGAACCTTCATTGATTAAGTCAGGTCGTAGGACGGCGGCTGTATTTAGAGACACTTTATCAGCGCCTGCTCGTAGAATCTTCTTCATGTCCGCTAGCGAGTTAATGCCACCGCCAACCGTAAAGGGGATGGCAAGGCTACCTGCCACACTTTGAACGACGTCGACAATGGTTTCCCGTCCTTCATGCGAAGCAGAAATATCAAGGAAGACCAGTTCATCGGCTCCTTCTTGATCGTAAAAGGCCGCAAGTTCGACAGGGTCCCCCGCATCTCTTAAGGAAACAAACTGAATCCCCTTAACGACGCGTCCATCCTTTACATCCAAACAGGGGATAATCCGTTTTGTCAGCATTTAACCACGCACCTTTTCCAGCGCTTCTTTTACCGTGAAGCGGTTCGTATAAATGGCCTTGCCGATAATTGCCCCTGCAACACCTTGGGCTTCATGTTCTTGGAGTTTGATAAGGTCAGCAAGCGAACTGATGCCTCCTGATGCGATCACATTCTTACCGGTTGCTTCAGCCATCGCGACAATCCCCTTCACATTAGGACCCGAAAGCATCCCGTCCGTCGCGATATCTGTCACGATAAACGTTTCCGCACCGGCATCAGCAAGAATTTTCCCAAGATCGATGGCCAGTGTTTCAGAGGTTTGCAGCCAACCATGCGTGGCCACTTTACCATCCTTCGCATCTATTCCAATCGCGATGTGTTTCCCGTATTTTCTAATCATTTCTTTTGTGAATTCAGGATTGGAAACGGCTGTGCTGCCAAGAATGACACGCTCTACACCGTTATCGAGATAATGGGCAATATCCTCCTCCGTCCGAATCCCGCCGCCGATTTGGACACGCGCCCCCAACTCTTTTGCCGCTTTAATCACGTATGAGTCATTGATGCGCACGCCTTCTTTGGCCCCATCCAAATCAACCATATGTATCCACTCTGCTCCTTGGTCCGCAAAGCTTTTGGCCATACCAAAGGGAGAATCTCCATAGACCGTTTCCTGATTATAGTCTCCCTGGATTAAGCGGACGCATTTGCCTCCCCGCATATCAATCGCCGGGTAAATCGTAAAGTTGCTCATGCTTTTTCCTTCCCTTCCACTAACGACAAATAATTTTTCAAGAGAGACATGCCCATCTGCCCGCTTTTCTCCGGATGAAACTGCATGCCGAACACATTGCCTTTCCCCACGATCGCCGGTACCTCCACATCATAGGTTGCTGAAGCGATCATATACGATTCATCGGTATCCGCATAATAAGAATGGACGAAGTACACATGCTCTTCTGCAAGACCGTCGATTAATGGCGAAGATTGTTTGAATTCAAGGTGATTCCAGCCCATATGTGGTACTTTATATGTTTGTTCATTAGCATCAACACCGGTAAAACGAACGACTTTCCCTGGAATAAGAGAAAGGCCTTTTGCTGGTCCATTCTCTTCACTTTCATCAAATAGAAGTTGCATGCCAAGGCAAATCCCAAGTAAAAATCCACCATCGGCGACGTATTGTTTCAGGAACTCATCAAGCTTCTGTTTTTCCAAAAGACTCATCGCATCTCTGAATGAACCGACGCCTGGTAGGATGATACCTGTCGCTTTGGCCAGCTCGGCTGGGTCGTCGGAAATGAATGAATCAGCTTCCAAACGTTCGAGCCCCTTACTGACGGAAAATAAATTCCCCATTCCGTAATCGACGATCCCGATCATTTACAACATTCCTTTCGTCGATGGAATCCCTTTTTCTCGCGGATCGATGGACGTAGCTTCATCCAATGCACGCCCAAGCGCTTTAAAGATTGCCTCGATCATATGATGCGTGTTATGGCCATAATGAACGACGACATGTAGGTTCATTCGTGCTTCAAGCGCAAACTTCCAAAGAAATTCATGCACCAATTCCGTATCGAATGTCCCGACCTTCTGCGAAGGGAACTCTGCACGGAACTCAAGATGCGGCCGATTACTTAAATCAATGACAACCTGGGCTAGAGCCTCGTCCATCGGTACAAAAGCATTTCCATAACGTTTGATGCCACGCTTGTCCCCAAGGGCTTCCAATAACGTCTGCCCTAAGCAAATGCCGATATCTTCAGTTGTATGATGATCATCAACCTCCGTATCCCCCTTCGCATCCACAGTAAGATCGAACTTCCCATGCTTCGTGAACAAATCAAGCATATGCGTCATAAACGGAACACCCGTCTCAATCGACGAATTCCCTTCCCCATCGACACCAAACCTCAAACTAATATCCGTCTCATTCGTCTTCCGCTCCACACTAGCAAAACGCTCCATAACTAATCCTCCTCAAATCGGGGTCAGACCCCATTTCCCAAGTTCGTAAACTCTTTGAAAACACTTATATATCAATACTTTCAATGATTTATTTAGGGGTCAGACCCTATTTCCCAAGTTCCTGCACACCACGGGATTCGATGGCGCGTGCGTGGGCTTCGAGTCCTTCCATTCGGGCAAATGCTGCAATTTTCGCCGCGTTTTGTCGGAATGCCGTTTCACTGTACATGATGATGCTCGATTTCTTTTGGAAATCGTCAACATTTAATGGACTAGAGAAACGGGCCGTCCCGTTCGTAGGTAAGACATGATTCGGTCCTGCGAAATAATCCCCCACCGGTTCCGAACTGAAACGGCCGATAAAGATGGCCCCGGCGTGGCGGATTTTCGCCATCACTTCAAGAGCATCACGAGTCACAATTTCCAAATGCTCTGGTGCCAGCTCATTTACGGCACCAATGGCCTCGTCCATATTCTCACAGACAACAATCCGCCCGTAATCCTTAATCGCAGCTTCTGCAATTTCCCGCCGTGGAAGTAATGCAACCTGCTTCTCCACTTCTTTAGCCACTTCCGTTGCAAGAACCATTGAAGTCGTCACAAGGACACTACAGGCACGAGCATCATGTTCTGCCTGTGATAACAGATCCGCGGCCACTTCCGAAGCAACAGCCGTATCATCTGCAAGGACGGCAATTTCACTAGGGCCTGCAATCATGTCGATTGCCACGTCCCCGAATACTTCCCGTTTCGCCAATGCTACATATATATTGCCGGGACCGACGATTTTATCGACATGCACAATCGTTTCTGTTCCATAAGCAAGTGCCGCAATCGCTTGGGCCCCACCGACCTTGTAAATCTCCGTCACACCGGCAATTTTCGCAGCGGCTAAAACGGCCGGTGTCAATTTCCCGTCTTTCCCAGGTGGAGATACCATGACGATTCGCTTCACACCCGCAGCTTTGGCAGGCATCACATTCATCAGAACGGATGATGGATAGGCAGCCGTTCCACCGGGAACATAAACCCCAACCGCATCAAGGGGCGTCATTTTCTGGCCCAGCATCGTTCCATTCTCATCGGTTGTGATCCAGGAGTTCCTAATTTGTTTCTCGTGAAACATTCTGATATTATCGGCCGCTTCCTGAATGATCGCTACCTGCTCCTCAGTTAAATCCGCTGTTGCCTGTTCGATTTCCTGTTCGGTAACTAGAAACTCATCAAGACGAACGCCGTCGAAACGTTCCGTAAAATTATGTAATGCTTCATCCCCATTTTTTCTCACAGCATAAATGATATCCTGTACCGCTTTTCGTTGATTGGCAGTACCAGCATCAACTGAACGCTTCAAGGAAATCCCTTCTGCAAACCGTGTAATTTTCATGTTTCCACCTCATAAACGTACGTATTATTGTTCTATGATTTCCGCTAAACGATCGACAATTTCCGTTATTCGCGCCTCTTTAATACGGTAACTGACAGGATTCGCCACCAACCTTGAAGTCACATCGGCAATTTTCGCATATTCGACCAAACCATTTTCCTTCAATGTTTGACCTGTTGAGACGATATCCACGATTCTCTCTGCCAAGCCAATTAATGGGGCTAATTCAATCGAACCATTCAATTTGATGATTTCGACCTGCTCACCTTGCTGGCGAAAATAACTCGAGGCCACATTCGGGTATTTACTGGCAATTTTAGGGGCAAACGAGCTGATTTTCGTTCCAGGTAGCCCGGCCACTGCTAAGTAGCAAGCACTGATTTTCAAATCCAGTAACTCATAAACATCGCGTTCTTCCTCTAACATTACATCCTTGCCCGCAATCCCCATGTCCGCAACTCCATGCTCCACATAGGTTACGACATCCATCGGCTTTGCTAAAATGAACCGAAGATTTTCCTCTTCCACTTCGATGATTAACTTACGGGAATCATCAAACTCAGGAGGTAGACGGAAGCCGGCCTTCCTTAATAGCTCCGCCGCTTCTTCAAAAATTCTGCCTTTAGGCATCGCGATTGTTAAAAAGCTATTACTCATCTTGTCCATTCCCCCCATTCCCTACAAACATATGCACATCAGAAAAAGTTCTTGTAAACGCATCGACATTTTGTACGACCGTAATATCTTGAATTGTGATTCTCTTTCCTTCCAATCGTTTCGATTTCGCAAAATCAAGGGCTTCCGCTCGGCGCTCCGGACTGAACAAAATGCATTCCGGTGCAATTAGCTGACTAGGTTCGCCTAGTGCTTCGGCAAGGCGATCGACACGAATTGCAAAACCAGTGGCAGAGGCATCCCATCCGAATTTTTCAAGTAAGTTGTCATAACGTCCACCATTCCCGATCGGCGACCCAACTTGACCTGCATACACTTCGAACAGCGTTCCGGTGTAATAACTCATATGACTGACTAGCGTTAAATCAAGGTTCACATACTGATCGACACCGAATTCCTTCAGCTGTACAGCCAGTTCCCTCAGTTCATCGAGTGAATCCTGTCCTTTTCCATTCTCAAGCAGCGTCATTGCTTTTGACAAAGTGCCCTCACTTCCTCTTAAGGAAATGAATTCGATAAGCCTTTGTTTATCAATAGAAGAAAGCGGAAGCGATTTTACATGTTCACGAAAACCAACATAGTTCTTCTCATATAACAACTTTCGTAAAACCGAAGCTCTTTCTTCCGTCCCTAATATGCTCAAGAAGAATTCCTGTAAAAATCCGATATGCCCGATGGATATTTTGAAATCCTCGAGGCCGGCAGCCTTCAGGACATCGGTAAGTAACGCGATCATTTCCGCATCTGCACTGATTGATTTGTTCCCAATACATTCAATCCCGATTTGCTCGAACTCAGCCGGTCTCCCGCCTTCACGTTGCTGGGCGCGATACACATTCGCTGAATAAGCTAGACGAAGTGGGATTTGTTGTTTAAGCAGTTTCGATGCCGCCACCCGGGCGATCGGAGCCGTCATATCCGGTCGAAGCACAAGCGTATGTCCCTGGGCATCAAGCAGTTTAAATAATTGCTGATCCAAAATGGCAGAAGCTTCCCCGATTGTTTCGTAATATTCCAAAGCAGGTGTTTCAATAAATTGATACCCCCACTTCTTGATCTCATCACTCATCTTATTTCGAACCGATACTTTGGTTTCGTATAGCATCGGTAATGTATCTCTCATCCCTAACGGTTTCTCAAACATAAATGGCTTAGTCACGACTGCACATCCTTTTGGAATAATGGGTACTGTATGTATTTCCATTCGACCCCCCTCTTTTAAAATGCAGGGCCTTGATAAATTAAATATGTGTATACTTATATCTTTCCTATATGCCAATCTTAAAACCCACTATGGGTCACATGTAAAATACTATCAAAAAAACTAACATAATCCTATAAATAATCGCAATTATCTATCAAATTGCTTTAGTTCGCTAATATGGTAACAAGATGAAGTTATTACTAGTGTACTCCTGACCCCACCTCCCGTCAATGAAAAAAGAGGGTCAGACCCTATTTCCCAAACTCCTTATAAGCACCCGACACCTACAGCGGCGTGGTTTTGGGAAAAAACAGGAGGGGTCAGACCCTATTTCCCGGTTCTTTTCTACTATCTTTGTTCGGTTTTCATTATTGTTATATATCTTTTGGTATGGAGGATTTATAATTTTTAGTGGTTTAGGTGTATTTTAACTTCTTAGGGGGAAATGATTTTGAAGAGATTTTTGTCGTTTATTGTTGCAAGTGTCATCATTTTTACGTTCGGGTTTGGCGGGGATAAGGGGTTTGCCGCAATGAAAATCAATCAAGATGAGCTGAATGCCTATCTTGCTGAAATAAGAATGACGGAAGACGAGTTAAAAGAGTACTTGGACTACTATGATTTAACTTTGAAAGATTTCGATTCATTGGAAGAGCTACGCGATACTTGTGGTCCCATCGTTACTCCAGAATCTTTACAGGAGCTCCTGGATGAATATGAAATGACCGAAGAAGAGGTTACGAGCTTATTAGTGGAATATGGCGAAATGGAAAAAGGGGAAACCATTCTCGATTCGTTTCACTTCATTTACGATATTCAAGATATCATTGATATGGATTTAGAATCAGACATGGATTATGCCGACGAGGATCTTCTTGATTTGATGGATGGTCTATTTACCGAAGTCGATCTCACAGAAGAAGAACTCGACCGCCTGATGAACCATTTGTTGCCCATCGTCGAGGACCCTTCCTTCGAATCACGCTTAATGGCGATTGCCGATAAGATGGAACAATTGGAATACTTCGATACAATCGATGAACTTTCCGCTGAACAAGTGGCTGAAATGCTTTCAATTTATGATGAATTGCAAAACTTGTTGCAGATTCAATTCAAGTTTTCCTTAACTCATGAAGGCGTTACCTCCACTCTTTCTCTTGAATCATTATTCCAGCTAGAGGATTTAACGAATGCTAGCTTGCTAGTCTCCATCTATGACTTAAGTGGCAACCTCTTGCTTGATTTTAAATTGACTGGGGAAATGATTGGTTCCAATTTAGTGAAAGAAACAGGAAATGACCTTAAGCAAACAACGAAGGTCATAACCAAAGTGGCTGATGTAAAACAAGAAAAGCCTACACATAAAACGGAAAAAGGTGCTTTGATGCCCAAAACTTCCGGTAACTATCTTTTTGGTGCGTTAATCGGCTTAGTGATGATTGCCCTTGCCTACAGGCTGATCAGAAAAGCGACACTCGTAAAATAAGATGAATCCCAAGCAAAAGAAAAAGTGGCTGCTCCTTGTAGCTTCCTGCCTCATAATTGTAGGGTTTTATTTTACGACGACGAATGCCTATACGCTGTTAAAAGGCTATGCCCTCTATAAATGGAACAAGCCGGATAGTGTGGAGTCGACGGCGACCCTACACCAAGAAAAAAAGGACCCTGTTCCTGATCAACTATATGAAAAAAGGCCAGAAATGGGCGACCTGGTGGGTGAACTGTATATCCCCAAGCTCGAAGCAACCTTACCGATTTTTCATGGAACAGATGAGGATGAGCTTGAAAAGGGAGTCGGCCATTATGCAGGTTCTGTCCTGCCTGGGGAAAAGGATAATTCCGTTTTATCTGGCCATCGGGACACTGTATTCCGGAAGCTAGGTGAGGTTGGTAAGGGGGACTTGCTGATCACGAAGACAGAAGCAGGCACGTTCACGTATAAGGTAAGAAAGGTCCGTATTGTTGATGCCGATGACCGGACCGTGATCGTACCCAAGCCCAAAGCCACGCTAACGGTAACAACCTGCTATCCTTTTTCATATATTGGTAGTGCACCAGAGCGATATGTATTGATTGCTGATTTACTGAAATCGGAAGTGGACAATTAAAAGAGAGGGCTGCATCCTTTTTGCAGCCCTCTCTCCATTATAAGAGAGTAGGAGGACGGGCGCGTGACCGATAAAAGGGCGCAGGAAAAGTTCTTTCAAATCGTAAGAAACACATATGAAATCACGTCTAGTGAAGAGAATATATCATTGGCAGAGGTTATGGACCAGCTAAAAAAGGATTTGTCCCAGCTAAAAGGACTTACTCATTGAGCAAGTCCTTTTTCTTATAAAGAAGTTTGCTGTTCACGCTTCAGCATTTCTTCTTTGGTATAAATCAGCTGCATCGGATTCCCACCAACGAAAGCTCCCTCTGGAACATCCTTATGAACAAGCGTCCCAGCTGAAACAATTGCCCCATTTCCGATTGTCAGTCCCGGAAGAATGGTGGAATTGGCTCCAATCAGTACTTCGTCCCCAATGACCACCTCTCCCAACCGGTACTCGTCGATCAAATATTCATGAGCAAGAATCGTCGTATTATAGCCGATGACTGTATTCCGCCCCACTGAAATCTTTTCAGGAAACATGACATCCGGCATGACCATCAAGGCGAACGAGGTATGCTTTCCCACTTCCATTCGCAGAAAGGTCCGGTACAACCAATTTTTCATGCCTAAAAACGGTGTATATCTTGCTAGTTGAATCACAATAAAATTCTTCACGACTTTCCAGAACGGGACCGTTTTATACACATGCCAAAGTGAATTGGCCCCTTTCACTGGAAAGCGGGTCGTCCGTCTCATCCCTTAACCTCTTCAAACTTCTCAGCCTCTACTATATCCAATAAATCAGACATGTTCTCCAGCATAAAATCTGGATGAAAGCTTTCCAGGAACTCCCGGCCCTTTATGGACCACGCAACACCGGCCGTTCTCGTTCCGGTGTTTTTTCCACCAAGAATATCATGATGGCTGTCGCCAATCATCACCGCTTCTTCTGGAATTGAGTCAAGCTGCTTTAATGCTTTTAACAGCGGCTCCGGATCTGGTTTTGCGTGTTTCACTTCATCCAAAGTGACTACGACATCAAAGAATTGATCAAGTTTGCTTAAGCGTAAGCCTCTTTCGACAATATCCCTTTTTTTCGTCGTCACGACAGCTAGCTTATAGCCACTTTGCTTCAACGTTTGGACCGTCTCGAAAACCCCATCAAATTGGGTTACCAGCATATCATGGTTTTTCCAATTATGTTCGCGATAGCGGGCGATCATTTCATCCGCGCGTTCCGGGTCTATCGAAGTAAACGTATCGACCAATGTCGGACCTATGAATGGGATAATGTCCTCCCGCTTGAATTGTCCGGGATAATAATGGTTCAACGTTTCCGTAAAGGAGGCGATGATTAATTCATTCGTATTGATCAACGTTCCATCCAGGTCAAATAATAGTGTAGTTATTTTACTGTTCATATGCGGCATCCTTCCTCTGTACACTGCTGTATCGATTCCATATATAAGCGACTACCATCGTCAGGACAATGGCGGTGACCAGCCTGATTAGTAATAAAGGCAAAACGGGAATCCCCAGTGGTATAAAAATCAATGTATCTTCTATAACGGCATGGCAGGCTACTAAAAAGATGAACGCGAGGGTCATATCCTTCTTCGAGACATTGTCTTCCTTGGCAGCCTGAATCATCACACCCGCTCCATAAGCAAGGCCAAGCGTCAGCCCTGCCACAAATGGCATTGATGTATTTGGCTTCATCCCCAGGACTTTCATAAAAGGAGCAAGTGCCTTGGAGAAGGCCTCCAGCCATTTTAAGTCTTTCATAATCTGAACAACGACCATTAGGGGCATCACGATGAGCGCCAGCTGTCCAATTCCGTATAGAGCCTGAATGACCCCATGTAATAGAATCGCACCCGTCCCGGTAATCTCGACTGTCTCCGGAACCGCAAAACCTTGGGCCATTTCCGTTCCACCCTGCCAAACGAGATTGATGATGACGGCAGACACTAGGGCGAGACCAAACCGGACCAGCAAAATGACCCACAGCTTGACGCCCGTTTTCATGGCTACCCCCGATTCGATAAATAAATTGTGTGAAAAGGATAACATCACGGCAATGATGAAGACTTCCTTTACCGTGAGATCGAGCGTCAAGATTCCTGCAATTGCCGCATATAAATTCAAGAAGTTCCCTAGTACAAGCGGGATGGCCGCATCACCAGGGAGACCGATTAAATTCATCAGTGGCGCAATTAAGTCAATCATCCATGGTAATACAGGTGTATACTGAAGCACCGTCACAATCAATGTAATCGGAAAAATGATTTTCCCCAATGTCCAAGTAGTATTTAAACCAGAAAGAATTCCCCTCTTAACGGAATCTACTATCACTATGCCCTCTCCCTTTACACATATTCTCTATGCATCTAAATATCGTTTATCCGCATGACCACGGAACCTTCTATAAAGAATGAAAGCAACAGCAATAATGATCAAGACAATGGAAATCACTTGGGCAATCCGAAGTGAATCCGTCAGCATCAAACTATCGGTCCGCAGCCCTTCAATGAAAAAGCGACCAACTGAATACCATAGAACGTATGTTAAAAATAACTCTCCCCTACGCAAGTTCACTTTACGCAATAATAGGAGGATGACCACTCCGACTATGTTCCAGACCGATTCGTATAAAAAGGTCGGGTGATAATACGTTCCATTTATGTACATTTGATTAATAATGAACTCTGGAAGATGTAAGTTTTCCAAGAAGGCCCTGGTTACTTCCCCACCGTGCGCTTCTTGGTTCATGAAATTGCCCCAACGGCCAATGGCCTGACCTAGCAACAAACTTGGAGCAGCGATATCCGCCAACTTCCAAAATGATACGTTCTTTACCTTTGCGAAGATGATGGCGGTTAGGACCGAACCGATTAATGCCCCATGGATGGCAATTCCGCCATTCCATATTTTAATGATGTCCCCGGGGTTTTGTGAATAATAATCCCATTGGAAGATAACATAATAAATGCGTGCACATATAATCGCAATGGGCACTGCAAACAGGATCATATCCGTAAATAGTTCCTTGTCCAGACCTCGGCGTTCTGATTCCCTTAAGGCAATGATAAGGCCCAGTAGTACCCCAAACCCGATAATCAGCCCATACCAATGTATCTGGATGGAACCAAGTTCAATCGCAATCGGATTTAGTGGTTGAATTCCTTGCTCCATTTTGTCCCCTCTTTTCTGATAACTTTACTTAAAATTCATCGTTGTCCGAATCGGCAATAGCATTATTTAAACGATCCGAAAATTGTTCCGCCGCATTAACACCCATGCGTTTTAACCGGTAATTCATGGCGGCCACTTCAATGATGACAGCTAAATTTCGTCCTGGACGAACCGGAACGGTGATTTTCGTAATCTCTGTATCAATGATTTTCATTGTCTCTTCATCCAGACCGACCCGGTCATATTGCTTATTCTTTTCCCAAAGTTCCAGATTGATGACGATGGAAATTTTCTTGTGGCTCCGAACAGCTCCGGCCCCAAATAACGTCATGACATTGATGATGCCCAGTCCCCGGATTTCAAGAAGGTGCTCAATTAAATCCGGAGCATTCCCGACAAGCATATCCTGATCTTCCTGGCGGATTTCGACGCAATCATCGGCTACAAGACGATGTCCACGTTTAACCAGTTCGAGCGCCGTCTCACTCTTACCGACCCCGCTTTTTCCAGTAATCAGTACACCCAATCCATAGATATCCACTAACACGCCATGAATCGCTGTAGTGGGAGCTAATTTACTTTCGAGAAAGTTCGTCAGACGGCTGAATAACCTCGTTGTCTTCATGGAGGACCGCATGACAGGAACGGACTCGCGTTCCGATGCTTCAATCAACTCGATAGGCACTTCCTGCCCACGAGTGATGATGATTCCCGGTGTATAGTCTCTACATAGTTCTTCCATCCTTTGAATTCGATCGGCCTCATTCAGACGGTTGAAGAACGACATCTCCGTCATTCCCAGGAGTTGTACGCGATCTGCAGGATAGTAGTCGAAGAAACCGGCTATTTCCAATCCTGGTCGAGAAAGGTCACTTGTAACGATTGGACGGTTGATGCCTTCTTCACCACTGATAAGTTCAAGATCGAATGCTTCAACTACATCCTTTGTACGGACTTTTGCCATATATCTTTCCTCCTTTTTTGGAGCGATGTTTATTTTTAGCGATACTTTTTCATTTTAGCATTATTCTGTAAATAACCAAACCACGCATGATCAATTTATTCTTTTTTCCTATCCGGAAGCTACTTTACCCCTTTCCCATTTGATTATAATGAAGAATACAGGATTTCGAAAGGAAGGGATAACACATGAAAATCGTACTTGATGCCGGCCATGGTTATACGACCCCCGGCAAGCGATCTCCCGATGGCATGAAGGAATATGAGTTCAATCGCGAGACGGCTGCCTTCATCAAACACTATCTAGAAAAAACAAAAGGCATCACGGTCCATTACGCCCACGAAGATGAAAGGGACGTCCCTCTTGGCGAACGAATCCGGAAGTCCCATGCCCTCGGAGCTGACCTATACCTCTCCATCCATGCGAATGCCGCTGGATCAGGGAAACGGCATGAGGCAAACGGGATTGAAACTTATGTTCATACCTCTAAACCGAAGGAATCGCTCTCCCTCGCCGAAAAGGTCCAACATGATTTGGTAAAAGCCACACAATTGAAGAACAGAGGAGTGAAGACGGCAAACTTCCAGGTTCTTCGTGAAACAAAATGCCCTGCCCTTTTAATCGAATGTGGGTTCATGACCAATCAACAGGAGGCCGCCCTTTTAAGAACGGAAGCCTTTCGGAAAACATGCGGGGAGTCCATCGCCAAAAGCGTCCTTGCCCATTATAAGCTTAAAAACGTGAGCTCCTCCACCATTCTGTATAAAGTCCAAATCGGAGCCTTCACGGATAAGAAAAAAGCTGAAACCCTTGTCAAAAAGTTGGCCAAAGATGGTTATGATGCCTTCATTACCAAGCAAACATAAACAAAGCCCGTCAGTCTAACTGGCGGGCTTACACTTTTTTTACTTTTAAGAAACCGTGATGGCTGCCGTTTTCGTGTCGGCGAACACATGGAGGACCGAATCATCAAAACTAGTCGTTTTAAACTTAAGCACTTTTTGAACCACATCACTTTTTTCTTCGACGATGGTCATTCCCTCTAAGCTTACGTTAAAACTTCCTAAGTTAGACTTCAACTCTCCTTCAATCGCCTTTCCTGGAGGCAAAATCAGCTGGACCTTCCCAGTAATCGATTTGGCATGGATTGCTTCACAATCCTGCGCTTGATTCTTGCAGACGATTTCCCCGTTAAAGGACTGAACATCCATTTTCTTGAAGTGCCCATCGGCATTAATTGCCCCATTTAATGTTTCTGCCTCGAGCTCATCATAATTCGTATCTGAAATGGTGATGGTTCCGTTACCCGTTTCAAGTTCGCACGTTTCACCTTTCCCTTGTTGGATATGGATGACACCATTTGCTGTTTTGGCCTTAAGTTTCTCTGCCGTCAGGGATTCTGTAGTGATTGCACCGTTAAACAGCCTAACCTGAATGTCTTCATAGGCCTTGCTCGGGATATACAACACCGTATCGACCTTCATCGTCTTTTCACGGACCTTGAACTTCATTTTCCCAGCGTCGATTGCGAAGTGAACTTCCTCTAGGAAGGTCTCCCTCGCCTTTTCTATATCTTCCACCCGATACACTTTAGCAAGACATTCCACTCGTACATCCTGCTGGTCCCATGTTGCGATTTTCACTTTCCCATTTGCGATATCGATATCGATTTCATCCAGGTACTCATAATCATGTTGAAAAATATGACTGACCTCGACGGATTTCCCAAAGTTAAAATCCAAATCCGTTTCTTTAATCTTTTTATATGCACTTTCAACGAAGCCTAAGATTTTTTCCTTAGAGGATTGTACATTCTTCTTGAAGGTATCCTGGGCACTGTCGTCACTTTTCTGATTGACAACAACCGTGGATAGCTCATTTTGCAACTTCTGCTCTTTTGCATCACTTTCCAAACTAGCCTTTTCTAATTCCTCCAACAGATTCAATGCTTCTACTGCTGTCAGCTTTCCTTCTTGTACCATCTCTAATATTCTCTGTTTTTCCGCTTGCATAGACATCCCCACTTTCTTAGAGTACCTTACACATACATACGCCCAGACAGGTAAAAAGTTTCATAATTATCCCAATTCCATTTATCGACAAAGAGTGGCGACAATTTCTGAAAAGGGAAAGAACACATTTCCCCGGAAATAATGGAGTTCAATCGATTTTAATCAACTGATTAATTAAAAGAAACCTGCCATATTTCTACAAAAAGCAAGCCGAAATTGGCTTGCTCTTAAACATGTTCATGCTCTTGTTCCTTTTCTTCGATCCATTTTTCCATCCGGATTTTATCACGGGTCAACACAGGCTTTAAATATTTCCCTGTATAAGATTCAGGCACTTCACAAATATCCTCTGGTGTTCCGTAGGTTACGATGGTCCCGCCTTTATCTCCGCCTTCAGGACCCAAATCAATGATATGGTCCGATGCCTTGATGACATCAAGATTATGCTCGATAACGAGAACGGTATCCCCATTGTCCACAAGTCGCTGTAAGACTTCAAGCAACCTGGCGATATCATGGACGTGCAGACCGGTAGTCGGTTCATCCAAGATATAAAATGAACGGCCAGTTGAGCGGCGATGCAATTCGGAAGCGAGCTTCACCCGCTGGGCTTCACCGCCTGACAGTGTGGTTGCCGGTTGCCCAAGCTTGATATACCCTAGCCCCACATCAAATAGCGTTTGTATTTTCCGTTTGATTTTCGGGATATTTTCGAAGAAGCTGACACCTTCCTCGACAGTCATATCAAGGATATCAGAAATGTTTTTCCCTTTATATTTCACTTCCAGTGTTTCACGGTTATACCTTTTTCCATGGCAGACTTCACATGGAACATAGACATCAGGAAGGAAATGCATTTCGATCCTAATGATTCCGTCACCTCGGCAGGCTTCACAACGGCCGCCCTTCACATTAAAGCTGAAACGTCCTTTTTTATACCCACGGATTTTCGCTTCATTCGTTGATGCAAAAACGTCACGAATATCATCGAACACGCCTGTATAGGTGGCCGGGTTAGAACGAGGTGTCCTGCCAATTGGCGATTGATCAATATCAATCACTTTATCTAAATGTTCAATCCCTTTAATTTCACGGTATTCCCCAGGTCTAGCCTTGGCACGGTTCAGTTTTTGCGCTAGAGACTTATGAAGGATTTCATTCACTAACGTACTTTTACCAGAACCGGAAACCCCAGTGACCGATGTAAACACCCCAAGTGGGAATTTAACATTGACGTTTTTCAGGTTATTTTGCTTAGCCCCTTTGATTTCAATGAACCGTCCGTCGTTTTTTCGGCGTTCTAACGGAAGAGGGATGAACTTCTTTCCGGAAAGGTATTGGCCCGTTAATGATTGGGGATGATTCATGACTTCTTCCGGGGTGCCGGCAGCTACGATTTCTCCACCATGTTCACCTGCTCCCGGGCCCACATCAATCAGATAATCTGCCGCAAGCATCGTATCTTCATCATGCTCGACCACGATGAGCGTATTGCCGATTTCACGCATGTTTTTTAGCGTGTCAATCAATCGGTCATTATCACGCTGATGCAGACCGATGGAAGGTTCATCTAAAATATACAGCACCCCCGTCAGACGTGAACCTATCTGGGTAGCCAACCGGATACGCTGAGCTTCCCCACCCGATAATGTTCCTGCTGCCCGGCTTAACGTCAAATAATCCAACCCGACGTTATCAAGGAAACCAAGGCGTTCGCGGATTTCCCGTAAGATCAACTTCGCAATCGCGGCTTCTTTTTCGGTCAACTCCAGGTTATCGAAAAACTGCAAGGAGTCTGAAACCGATAAAGCCGTTGTTTCGCTTATATGGACACCTTGAATGAGGACAGCGAGGCTTTCTTTTTTCAATCGATGCCCCTTACATGTGGGACACGGATTCTCCGACATGTATTTCTGCATTTGCTCCCGTATATAATCGGAGTTCGTATCCTTAAAACGCCGTTCGATATTTCGTAAAACCCCTTCAAACGGAATATGGCCTTCCTGCACTCTTCCAAAATCATTTTTATAGCGGAAATAGATCTTATCCTTACCAGATCCCAGTAAAATTTTCTCCAGTTTCTCTTCCGGAAGGTCTTTGACCGGGATATCCATATCGATGTCATAATGAGTCGCTACAGCTTCAAGGAGCTGCGGGTAATATTGAGAACTCGTCGGCTCCCATGGCGCTATGGCATGCTGGCGAAGACTTAACTCTTTATTCGGGATGACCAGATCACGGTCCACTTCAAGCCTTGCACCCAAACCATCACAATCCGGACAGGCCCCGAATGGACTATTAAAAGAAAACATCCTCGGTTCTAACTCCCCAACAGAAAAACCACAGATTGGGCAAGCATGATCCTCACTGAAGAGTAATTCTTCTTCGCCCATCACATCTATAATGACCTTGCCATCCCCAAGCTTCAAAGCGCTTTCCAAGGAATCTGCAAGTCTTGCCCTGATTCCTTCTTTGATGACGATCCGGTCAATGATGACTTCTATTGAATGCTTTTTATTCTTTTCAAGGGTGATATCATCACTGAGGTCATACATCTCCCCATCAATCCGCACACGGACATACCCTTGTTTCTTCACTTCTTCCAGCACTTTCACATGTGTTCCTTTTCTTCCTGAAACGAGTGGTGCCAATACTTGAAGCTTTGTCCGTTCCGGATAGTCAAGTATACGGTCAACCATTTGTTCAATCGTCTGGGAACTGATTTCGATATGATGGATCGGACAAGTCGGCCGGCCGACCCTCGCATATAGCAATCTTAAATAATCATAAATTTCCGTTACGGTTCCCACAGTGGAACGAGGGTTCTTGCTCGTCGTTTTCTGATCGATCGATATCGCAGGAGATAACCCTTCAATCATATCCACGTCTGGTTTATCCACCTGCCCTAAGAATTGGCGGGCATAAGCCGAGAGTGATTCGACATAACGTCTTTGTCCTTCCGCATATATCGTATCAAAAGCCAAGGACGACTTCCCGGAACCGGATAATCCCGTTAGCACCACAAGCTTATCCCTCGGTATCGTGACGTCGATATTCTTGAGGTTGTTGGTCCTTGCACCCTTAATCACAATTTTATCCATTGCCATGTTTCGTCACCCTTCCGCTTTTAACTCTAATATTAAATCACGCAGTTCGGCAGCCCGTTCGAAATCCAGTGCCTTTGCCGCTTCTTTCATTTCTTTTTCCATGCTTGCCACCACTTTTTCGCGCTCTTTTTTCGGAAGCTTAGACAGTTTGATAGCCGGATCTTCCTGATACGCTTCCCCATCTTCAGCAACTTGCGTAGCCCGGATGGAATCCCTGATATCCTTTTGGATGGTCTGTGGTGTGATTCCATGCTTTTTGTTGAATTTTTCCTGGATTTCCCGTCGGCGCGTCGTTTCACTGATGGCCAGTTCCATCGAATTCGTTATCCGGTCAGCATACATGATGACGTGCCCGTTTGCATTCCTGGCGGCACGGCCCATCGTTTGGATGAGTGAACGTTCCGAGCGGAGGAATCCTTCTTTATCAGCATCGAGAATGGTCACCAAGGACACTTCGGGGATATCCAGACCTTCCCGCAAAAGATTGATCCCGACAAGGACATCATATTTCCCCATCCTCAATTCCCGGATGATTTCAATTCTTTCCAACGTCTTTATCTCAGAATGAAGGTACTGAACCTTGATTCCTATATCCTTCAGGTAATCCGTTAAATCCTCGGACATCTTTTTCGTCAATGTCGTAATTAAAACCCGTTCATCCCGTTTAGCCCGTTCCTGGATTTCACCTATCAGGTCATCAATCTGCCCTTCAATCGGTCGCACTTCAATGGTAGGATCAAGCAATCCAGTAGGTCGGATAATTTGCTCGACCATTTCCGGCGTATGTTCCAATTCATATGGTCCTGGAGTTGCCGAAACGAATATGGATTGATGGACTTTCTTTTCAAACTCCTCGAATCTGAGTGGCCGGTTATCTTTCGCAGAGGGTAGGCGGAATCCATGGTCCACCAATACCTGCTTCCGAGCCTGATCGCCATTGAACATGCCGCGGATCTGTGAAAGGGTTACATGTGACTCGTCGACAATCAATAGGAAGTCTTCCGGAAAATAGTCAATCAAGGTGTAAGGTGTGGCTCCTGCGGGGCGTAGGGTTAAATGACGGGAATAGTTCTCGATACCCGAACAGAAACCCATCTCCCTCATCATTTCCAAATCGTAACGGGTCCGTTGCTCCAATCGCTGTGCTTCAAGAAGCTTTTCATCTTCACGAAGTTCTACCAATCGTTCTTCAAGTTCCGTTTCAATATTTTGAATGGCCACATTCAGTTTCTCTTCACGTGTGACGAAATGGGATGCCGGAAAGATGGCGATATGTTCCCGTTCACCAGTGATCTCGCCGGTCAGGGCATCGACTTCCCGAATCCGGTCAATCTCGTCCCCGAAAAACTCGACCCGAACGCAGTGTTCATCTTTTGAGGCCGGGAAGATTTCTACTACGTCTCCGCGGACCCTGAACGTTCCACGTTGAAAGGCAATATCATTTCTCTCATATTGAATATCTACAAGTTTATGGAGCAGTGCATTTCTGTCTATCTCCATACCAGTACGCAGCGATACCACCATCTCCCTGTATTCTTCCGGGGAACCTAACCCATAAATACAGGATACACTGGCAATGATGATGACATCTTCCCGTTCGAACAAAGAAGATGTAGCCGAGTGGCGGAGTTTATCGATTTCATCATTGATACTGGCATCTTTCTCTATGAAAGTATCAGTGGAAGGCACATAGGCTTCTGGCTGATAGTAATCGTAATAGCTGACAAAGTACTCAACCGCATTATTGGGGAAAAACTCTTTGAACTCACTGTAAAGCTGCCCTGCCAACGTTTTGTTATGGGCAATGACAAGGGTAGGCTTATTGATTTGTTGGATGACATTGGAGACAGTGAATGTTTTCCCTGTCCCTGTCGCTCCAAGCAGCGTCTGCATACTCTTTCCTTCTTTTATGCCAGCAACAAGCTTTTCTATCGCCGCTGGCTGATCTCCCTGTGGAGAATATTTTGAGACTAACTCAAACGTTTCCTTCACCAAGCATGGCCTCCTACTGAATTAGTTTTATATGAAAAAAGGGATATGATTTATTCCTTCTATTTATTCCGTTTAAAGAACTATATATACACATTCTACCACAATATCCCCAAAACAAACCACCGAAAAGCGAACAAACATTCTGTTTCGCATTTTATAACCTAGCAGGTCAAAGAGTCCTTTTCATAGAAATCGAGACAAAAAAAGCACCTCTATAAATTAGGCGCTCTTGGCTGTTCGTTTCATCATTCTTTTTGATAACCAGAAACCCACCGTCAGTGATAGTGCATCAATGATTATTAATAAGTTCGTATGTGTATAACCTTTATATGCGGAAGCGGCGATCAATGCAACCGTTAGTATAAGACCTACAATATAGTTATAGGTGACCCTTGAAAATAGCATGACTAGAAGACCGGGTAATAGAAGGGCTGAAAGAAATTTAATCATTTTTTCATCTCCTTTGTAAGAGAAAAATAGAGTAGTTACAGTTTAAATGATTCCTTGGTTTTTTGCCAATCTATTTCCTGCAAAACGAACAAGCGGTATACAAAAGGGAAACCCCCTTCAAGGAAGGGAGTTCACTTTTTGCATCCTATTAATATGGATCGGCGTCATGACCTTTTTCGACCGCTTCCTCTGGATTGTCCGTACCACCCATTGGTTTGGAAGACTCGGTATGTTGGGAAGCTGCCGCTAATCCTTCTTTCAAACGACGGCCATAATCTTTATCGGCCTCTTCTGCAAGGGCAATCATCTTCTCTTGAATGCGTGGATCGGCAGGTGCGAGTGCATCCACTAGGTTGGAGATCAATTCGTCCCTTTCCCAATCCTCGAATTCACGATACGTTTCACCTGCTTGTTTCGTGTTGCTTTGGCGATCTATCGTTTCACGGACCAGTTTGCCCTCTACAAAAGGGGTATACTCTTTACCCGTCTGCTCAGCCTCTTTCAATCCTCCTACAGTCGATGGTTCGTAGTTGATATGAGGACTTTGGTTTCCTCTACCCACTTCATACTGCATTTGGCCGCCCGTTTGATTGGTCGCCGTCCGTTTTTTTGGTGCATTGATCGGCAGTTGCAGATAATTTGCCCCTACGCGATGACGTTGTGTATCCGAATACGAGAATGTGCGGCCTTGGAGCATCTTATCATCCGAGAAATCCAACCCGTCTACAAGGACTCCCGTTCCAAAAGCAACCTGCTCGACTTCAGTGAAATAATCTTCCGGGTTCTTATTCAAAACCATCGTGCCGACATGTAGCCATGGGAATTGGTCCTTTGGCCAAATCTTCGTATCATCCAATGGATCGAAATCCAGTTCAGGATGGGCATCATCACTCATGATCTGTACATTTAGATCCCATTCTGGGTAATCCCCACTTTCGATTGCTTCATATAAATCCTGTGTAGCATGATTGAAATTCGTCGACTGAATCTCATTCGCTTCTTTCTGCGTCAAGTTTTTAATCCCTTGCTTTGGTTCCCAATGGTACTTGACCAGGACTGCTTCCCCCTCTTGATTCACCCACTTATACGTATTGACCCCGGAACCTTGCATCATGCGGTAGCTAGCCGGAATGCCCCAAGGCGAAAATAAGAAGGTGATCATATGGAAGGTTTCCGGAGAACTTGAGCAGAAATCGAAAATCCTTCTGCCATCCTGAATGTTTGTAACAGGGTCGGGTTTGAAGGCATGGATCAAATCGGGAAATTTCATGGCGTCGCGGATAAAGAATATTTTGAGGTTGTTCCCTACTAAATCCCAGTTTCCATCTTCCGTATAAAACTTAACGGCAAATCCACGAGGGTCACGTAATGTTTCAGGGGAGGTTCCCCCATGAATGACCGAAGAAAACCTGACGAAGACCTGTGTTTTTTTACCCGCTTCTTGAAAGACCTTTGCTCTCGTATATTTAGAAACCGGCTCGTCTCCCGCCTTGCCTGTCGGAACAAAATATCCATGTGCACCTGCACCTCGTGCATGTACCACCCGCTCCGGAATCCGCTCTCTATCGAAGTGACTCATTTTTTCCAGGAAGTCGTAGTTCTCTAATGTACTTGGTCCCCTGTTTCCAACAGTCCGGATGCTTTGATTATTCGTTATGGGGTGCCCTTGTCGGTTGGTCAAGGTTTCTTCCGATTCATTATTCGTCTCTTTTGGTTGATCAGACACTAAATTTCCTCCTTTGTAAATATCATCCATCACTCCAACTAACATCCCCAATTCCTCAAACTTCACTCACATTAATTCAAAATTCTTCAATTAATGTAAATTACGTTCTAATTACCTACAAAAAGTTCCAAAAAACACCTACTAATTGATGTGAGTATATTGTACTATTATTAATGAATCTCCTTCACACTATCGCCAATGCTACCGATAAAAATCATGGAGATTACTCCAATGAAGGCATCTCCGCAGTATATGTGCACTTATATTCACTTACCAAGTCTGACCCAACCTCTGGATGAACCATAACCATTCGATTATTTCAGCATAATTTAAAGGAGCGAGCTTTAATGAAAAGAAGAATAATCACCTTATTTGCAGCAACCTTGGTTTTTTTGACGATTTTCTCGTATCCATACGCCACCGATCAAGTTCAGGCCGCTTCCAAAACGGCCAAAGTTACAGCTAGTTCCCTCCATATAAGAGAACAGCCTAAGACAACGGCAAAATCTCTGGGCCTAATTAAAAAAGGAAAAGAAGTGACCATCTCTTCACAAAAATCCGGATGGTCGAAAATCAAGTATGGAAAACTAACGGGCTGGGTGTCCACCACGTATTTGGACGAGTTAGGTTATGTGACAGCTTCCTCGTTAGTATTAAGAAAATCAAATAATACAAGCAGCAAGTCTCTCGCAACCTTACCTAAAGGAACCGCCGTAGAAATTAAATCGACCAAAGGCAATTGGCTACAAATCTATGTATCTTCCAAAAAGAAAACCGGTTGGGTTTCTAAAACATACATATCTAGTTCCAAGCCTACAGCCACCGCTAAACCGGCAGCTGTCAGCACAACCAAGTACTATGTTACAGCCAGTTCATTGTATGTCCGTAAGTCTGCCAATACCACGTCAAAGAAGCTGGCGACGATCAATAAGGGCGCTGCCGTTACCTATATTAAAAAATCGGGGAACTGGGCAAACGTGAAGACGGCATCCGGCGTGACCGGATGGGCTTCCTTAACCTATCTATCTAAGAAAAAACCTACTGCATCTCCTTCAGCCGTTAAGGAAACGACTTACTATGTAACAGCTGCCGAGCTATATGTAAGGAAATCGGGTAACTCAAAAGCTGACAAAGTCACCACTCTAAAAAAAGGGGAGGCTGTCACGCTTTATGAAGAGAAAGACAAATGGGGAAGAATCAAAACGGCTTCCGGGAAAACAGGTTGGGCTTCCCTTACCTATCTAGCAAAAACCAAGCCGAAAGAAACAAAACCAGTAACAACCACACCACCTAAAGTAGAAGCACCTAAAAAAGAAGAACCGGTCAAAACCAAGCCAACCAAATACTATGTCATTTCCGACTCGTTGAACATTCGCAATGGACCTTCGGCAACGAATAAAATACTAGGGGCCGTCGATAGAAGTGATAGTGTCATAGTGACGGAAACACAAGGAGATTGGGGCAAGGTCGAAACACAATCCGGTTTGGTAGGATGGGCCTCCCTCACGTATCTATCGAAGACCAAACCGAGTGATGGATTTAAAGGCAAGGTGATCGTCCTTGATCCGGGGCATGGCGGCTCTGACCCTGGGGCATCCGGGAAAAATAATCGGGAAAAGGATTTAACTCTTTCCACGGCTAAAAAGCTGAAAGCCAAATTGGAGGAGGCCGGTGCAAAAGTCGTCATGACACGAACAGGCGATACGTATCCCTCTTTAAGTAAGCGAGTGGAAATCAGCCAGGCCAACAAACCCGATGTCTTTATCAGCATTCACTATAATGCTGGTCCCAGCTCAGCCAACGGCATTGAAACATTTTATCTAGCATCGAATGTCAATGAAAAAGAGCTCGCACAAACCGTACAAGCGGAAATCATCAAAGAAACAAAATTGAGGGACCGCGGTGCCAAAACGGGTAACTTCCAAGTCATCCGGGATAACAAGCAAGCTGCGATATTACTAGAATTAGGGTTCATCTCCAATTTGGAAGAAGAAAAGCTCATTGCCACGAGCGCCTATCAAGACACGGCTGTCACTGGTATCTTTAATGGGTTGAAGAAATACTTCAATTTATTTTAATGAATCAAAAAAGCTTTGGAGGGATTTTCCTTCCAAAGCTTTTTTTAGAAATTCAAGAAACCGCATACCCAGTTTTGCAAATAGGAATGTTTCCCCTTTATAATTAAGAGTGGATTATGATAAAAATTTTAAAAGTGAGGTGCCTTCATTGAACATATTAGGAAGATTAAGCAAAATGATGACCGGAACAATCAGCCGTTGGGTTGTCATCGCCATCTGGATTATTGCGACAGTGCTGTTAACCTTCACGTTACCGGCAGTGAACGATAAAACGGAAAATGTTCCTACTGATTTACCTGCAGACTCAGATTCTGTCGTAGCGGATGAACTGATAAAAAAAGAATTCCCTAATTCCTCAGGGATACCTGCCTTGCTTACATGGCATCGGGAGGGTGGACTGACTGATGCTGATTTAGCTGAAATTCAAAACCTTTCCAAAGAGCTTACAGAAAGTCCCTTAAAACAGCAATCCTTCTTACCTCCTCTTCACAACGCTCCACTGCCCGCACTAAAGGGCTCTGTTTCTGAAGATGGTACGACTTTCGTACAGCCCCTCTTCTTTGAGGAAAGTGCCGGGACAGCCGTTTTGGAAAAAAATATTGAACGCATCAATAAGTTAGTAACCGAACGCGTCGGTACGGACCCTTCAAAGGTTAAAATCGACTCTGAAGATCTATCGCTTCGTGTAACGGGTCCTGTCGGGATTTCCGTAGATGCGACTGGATTATTTGCCGGTGCCGATATTCAATTACTACTGGCGACGGTTATACTCGTTCTTGTCGTCTTATTACTTATTTATCGCTCACCACTTTTAGCGATCATTCCATTAATCGGGGTCGGTTTCGCTTACCTTGTCACAAGTCCAATCCTTGGATTCATGGCAGACCACGGCTGGATTACAGTCGATGCTCAGGCCATTTCGATTATGACCGTATTGCTTTTCGGGGCAGGAACCGATTATTGTTTATTCTTGATTTCCCACTACCGTAGTGAATTGAGAAGACACGAAAGCAAACGAAAAGCCATGATGGCTGCCTTTAAAGATTCTTCAGGCGCCATTGCGATGAGCGGTCTGACGATCGTCGTCTCCCTATTAACATTGCTCGTGGCTCAATATGGTGCTTATCATCGTTTCGCCGTACCATTCAGCTTATCCATATTAATCATGATGATCGCTGCCTTAACTCTCGTACCTGCACTACTTTCTGTTTTCGGCCGGGCCTCTTTCTTCCCGATCGTTCCACGTACACCCGAAATGGAAGAAGCACGCGCGAAGAAAAAGGGCAAACCCGTCAAGATACATAAAGAAGGCGGACGCATTGGAAAATGGATTGGGAATATCGTTACAACCAAGCCGTGGACCGTCATCCTTACTTGTCTGATTCTTTTCGGCCTATTAGCTGGCTATTCATCACAAATAAAATATTCCTATGATATCCTCTCTTCTTTCCCAGAAGACATCAACTCGCGTGAAGGGTATACCGTCATTTCCGATGCCTACTCACCTGGTGAACTTGCACCAGCTACAGTCGTCATCGATACGGATGGCAAGGATATCGATTTAACGGATTCCCTGAAGGATATGAGCCTGATCGGAAGTGTCTCAGAACCTGTAAGGAGTGAGACCAATAAGGATTTACAATCCTATGAAGTCAAATTCAATATCAACCCATACGATACAAAAGCAATCGACGCCATTTCAGATATACGCAGTTCCGTGGAAAAAGAACTGAAAGATGCGAAGATCTCATCCGTTGATGAAAAAGTATGGATTGGCGGCCAGACAGCCGAGCAGCACGATAAACGCGAAACGGTCAAGGCAGATGAATTCTTGGTTTTCCCAATCATCATCGTCTTGATTTCATTGCTACTGTTAGCCTACCTTCGTTCCGTAACAGCCATGGCTTATTTAATGGGAACGGTTATCCTTTCCTTCTTTGCCGCTATGGGCTTAGGCTGGATCATCCTTCACCACTTCATGGGTGTGGATGCAATTGAAGGCACGATTCCGTTGTATTCATTCGTATTCCTTGTCGCCTTAGGAGAAGACTACAACATCTTTATGGTATCCAGCATATGGCGCAAGAAGAAGACGATGCCAATCAAGCAAGCCATAAGAGAAGGTGTAACCGAAACAAGTGGCGTCATCACTTCAGCCGGCATCATCTTGGCAGCTACATTCTCTGTGCTCGCTACGTTGCCGATTCAAGTGCTTGTCCAATTCGGACTCATTACCGCACTCGGTGTACTGATGGACACATTCATCGTTCGCCCATTCCTAGTGCCGGCGATTACCGCTCTGCTTGGTCGCTATGCTTTCTGGCCAAGTAAAGCCCCGATTCACGAAGAAAAAGAACGTTCTAACTAAGAGTTTCTTTCTTAGACCTGTGTCCGCACACATGCGGCACAGGTTTTTTTCATTTTCTAAATAAAGGAAAAAACGTTTGACTCTGGAACCCCCAGCTCATATAATTACAATATGTTAAATTATCTCAAATTAAAGATATATGAAGTGGAGGAATATACAAAATGGCTAAAACAAAATGGATAGTCGACCCTACACACAGCGCCATAGAGTTTTCTGTAAAACACATGATGATTGCAAAAGTAAAAGGAAGTTTCAATAAATTTGACGCCAACATTTCTGCAGACCCAACCGACCTAACAACAGCGGAAATTGATTTCACCGTCGATTTGTCCAGCATTGACACTCGTAATACAGACCGTGATAACCACCTGCGTTCTGCTGACTTCTTTGACGTTGAAAAGAACCCGGAACTGATATTTAAAGCTACAGACATCAAAAAAACGGATGACGATGAGTATGCCGTAACCGGTGATGTCACGCTTCATGGAGTGACAAGAGAAGAAACATTCGTTATGACATTTGAAGGGCAAGGAAAAGATCCATGGGGTACGGAAAAAGCAGGATTCAGTGGCAAAGGCAAGGTGAAACGCAGCGACTATGGATTAACCTATAACGCTGCCCTGGAAACGGGCGGGGTACTGATTGGGGATCAAATCACCATTTCCATTGATATCGAAGCCGCAAGAGAAGCGTAAAATGTTTCATTAATAAACCCCCAATGAGCAGAGCAACCTGCCTTTTGGGGGTTTATTGTGAAAAATCGTTCAATAACTGGATTTAGAGAAAACAAGCGTATGCTTAACCTGTTTATCTTTGTAACTCATATATAATTTTTCCCCTTTTATTTCATACAACAGAGTATCGGAATGCTTTAATCCTGCCCATTCTGCAGGTACATCAAAATCCGCTTCATCCCCTGTCTTCATTTTCAGAGATTCCCCATCATATTGTGTAATCTCTCCTTGGATGCCCGGGTTCCCCGCTTCAGCATCATACAAAGAAAATCTCCCATTTTTCTCGATGTCAAACGCGTAAAATCCTGTATAACGCTTTCCATCTAAACTCATTTCTTCCCCATGCCACTCCCCTATAAGGTCAACGGGGGCAGAACTTTCCTTTCTCCCGTCTTTCCCACCTGGTTGACATCCATATAAGAACAAGCATGATAATACTATCAAAATACTCTTCATACTCTTCATCTTCATCGTCATATCCCTATTCGCACCTTCACTTTTCATTTCGTCTACCCATATAAGAAACCACCTAGATCTATCATCTAAGTGGTTTCAGTTACTATTCAGAAAGATCCGGCCGTTTCTATCCTGCTTGGCCACTCTCTTTCAATTGATCATCCACAAAAAGGATGCCCAATTCATAATGTTCCCCTTCAAATAAGGCTCGTTGCACAAAGCGCATTTGTTGATTAATGCCGATGACCTCGAGCTTACAATAGGCCCGATTCTTTTGCAGCGCCCGGTACAACTCTTCTTCTTCCCTGACGACAACCCCATTGATCTTTGAGATGATTTCACCCTTGACCAATCCCATCTTGTCAGCCGGTGATTCAGGGATAACGCCTAGAATCTGGACGCCAAGCTTGCTTTTCGAAAAGTAAAACGGTTGCTTTTCGTCCAAATTCTTTTGCGCATAATGGATGAATTCCCGACCAAGGATCGCTAAAACAGCTGTTATGATTGCCAATAGTGGATACCAGTAGCTGACGACCGCCAAGACTGTAATCAATATGCCAAGTGTCCCTACCTGCTTACCTTGGGCCTTTATTGCCTGTTCCGGAAGCGATCCATGAACCTTCTGCCTAAATCCAATCAAAAATGGCAGAACGATTGGAGAAACGAACACTTCACCAATGGAGAATACGGGATACCAGTCAAAAGGAACGGGCAGTTCTCCCCCAGGAATCAGTACGAACATCGGAATCAGCCAAATACGTTGCGAAACATAAACGCCAATCGGCTGTCCACGCTTTGAAACCTCTAACTGTGGTGATGCCTTTTTACTGCCTTTCTTAACGATAAGAAAACCTTCCGCCATCAACAAAAGCCCAATCAATATCACAAGTGTCGGATAAACCGATTGATTCAGTTGGTCAAATGCATCCGTGAAAATAGGAAGTTGCAAATCCTTACCATTTAGAAAGAAAAGGATAAAGAACGTGACACCCAACGTATAAACAGGTGATACCAGTCTCCTTTTCATGGTCAAGACGGCTAGGACCGAGACTGCCGCCATGATGACCACCGCCGCCATCGGTATGACAAGGCCAGACACCAGCGCGATGAGTGACAGAATCACCCCAGTGACGATTCCTTGTAGAAGCAAAGCCCGAAGCTCCATGGTCTTCCTATAAATCTTCGTATTGAAATCACGGCGCTCCCGTTTAACCCGAAGATAGCCGATGAATAAACAATAAGCAATGGAAACGTAAAGCAATGGATGAAGGAAGAGTTTTCCCAATCCTATTAAGCAATCAATAAGCCAATCCGTTGTCAATTTCTCTCCACCATCCCTATAAGTGATTAAAAGTATGTATCAATCGTTCTAGTCAGTTACTTCCTATTCTATCAAATATGTCAGCTTTCTGCCTATTAAGATGTAGAAAAAACTGTATCCGCTCTAATAGATGAAATGAAATTATCCCCTTTCCTGCCAAGTAAAAAGGCAACACCCCGATGGGCGTTGCCTCCATCTTCTATTTCGCCAAATAATTCAAAGCCGTCCGTAGCTGAATATCATTATCTTCATCCTGAATTTTTTCCAAGATGACAGTTTCTAGCTTTGCAGCGGTCTTGGCATCCAAATTACCAGTCGCTTTCATCCCATACTGCTTCTGAAAAGCCTTGACCGCAATCTCTGTATTCCAATCGTAGTACCCATCCTCACGCCCTGTTTCAAAACCAATCCCTTTTAGGATCGTTTGCGCATACTGAATTTGGTCGTCTGTCATGTCCCGTTTCAATACCTTTTCGATGGTTAACTGATGGGCGTTGAAGTACACCGGTTGCTTGACTTCAATCGTCGGTTCGATTCCCTTTTTGTGAATCCAGTTACCAGATGGTGTCAGCCACTTGTACAGCGTAAGCTTGATATTGCTGCCATCTCCCATTGGGACTGCCTGTTGAACCGTCCCTTTACCGAACGTCTTCTCGCCAATCAGCGGGTATCCTCCGGCCTCCTCCATGGCACCGGCAAGGATCTCCGAGGCCGAGGCACTGCCTTTATCCGTCAGGACGGCAATGGGGTAGTCCTTCTTTTTCTTCAGTTCTGTGAAAAAGGATTGCGTCTCACCCGTTCTTTCGGCTATTTTCAAATATGGTTTATCTTTCGTAATAAACTCGCCTAAAATCGTCTCCACACTTGAAAGGAGACCGCCCGGATTCCCCCGGACATCGATCACCAGCCCTTCGATTCCCTTCTTCTCAAGTTCCTTCAACTGCTTTTTAAAATCCGATGCGGTATTTTCCGAGAATGTGGTCAACTCCACATACCCGATTTCCTCACCCGCTACTTCCTTGGTCGAAGAAAAAACCGTGTCCAATGGAATTTCAGCACGAACCATATTGAATTCGATCGGATTGGATACACCGGCACGTTTTATTTCCATTTTGACTGGAGAACCCTTTTTCCCACGGATCTTCAACCGAGTTTCATAGAGGTCCAATCCTTCGACACTTTCCCCATTCACCTTTAGGATTTGGTCCTTCGGCTTTAATCCTGCCTTTTCAGCCGGGGAGTCCTTGTAGGGAGAGACAATGATGACCTTACCGTCCTCCATCCCGATTTCCGTTCCGATTCCTTCAAATGAGGAATCCAAGGTCTCATTGAACTGCTTTGCGGTCTCCTTGTCCATATATACTGAATATGGATCCTTCAATGTTGTCAGCATGCCTTGAATGGCACCTTCGATGAGCTTTGAGCCGTCTACCTGTTCAACATACTGGCTCACGATCAACCCATAAGCTTGTTCCACTTTTGCCCACTCCTGATCTTTTATGCCCTCTTGGCTTTCCTGTTTCATCTCGTGTTTATCCTGGGTGCTTGTCCAATACATGCCCCCCGCTGCCCCAATAACTAATGACATCATGATTGCCAGAGGAATTACCCATTTTTTGACCATATTTATCCCCTTTTCTACCTCGATATGTTTTTCACTATATGAGTAGTTTCAGGTAAATATGCTTTTGAACAGAGCAAATAAAACAGACCAGGATGTGATCCTGGTCTGTTTTATGATTCATATATTGGGTATTAGTTAGGTATGTAGCTTAATGGATTGACTGCATTGGACTTGCTGTAATTCCATTCCCCTTTGTGAAGCTCAAAGTGTAAATGCTGTCCATAGGAATGTCCGGTATTCCCCATGATCCCAATTTGTTGACCTTTGGCAACGACTGCACCATCACTAGCTTGTCTTGAACTTAAATGTGCATAAACCGTTGTCCACGTTTGTCCATTAATTCTATGAGAAACAAAAACAACATTACCATATGAAGAGGAGAAATATGATCGGCTAACGACTCCGTCTGCTGCCGCTACAACAGGCACAGTTCCGCTTGCAGCAATATCAATGCCGGCATGCTGTTTATTCCAACGTTCGCCCATTTGTGAAGATACATAACCTGCACTTGGTCTTGTAAATGTTCCTGACGATACAGCCGGTGCAGAACTTACACTAGCCGGAGCTTGTGATGATGAAGAGGATGAACTGCTATTAGAACTAGAGTTAGAATGGGAAGGAGCTTGTTTTTTCGCTTGAGCTGCTTGCGCTGCTTGTGCTGCCGCTTCTTGTTCTGCACGTTTTTTCGCTTCAGCTGCTGCTTTTTTACGAGCTGCTTCTAATTCAGCTAGACGATTCTTCTCTAAGTCGATGGCTGACTTGATTGCTGTTTCTTGAGCAGCAAGGTTCGCCTTTTCTTCCTCTAAGCCCATTTTATTTTCTTCTTCTTTTTTCGTTTGTTTCTTTAATTTCTTAACTAACGCAGCTTTTTGTTCTTTCTGCTGTTTTTGTTGATTTTGGATTTGTAAAAGTTGAGCTTTAGCCACTTCTAAACTAGCAAGCTTCGTTTCTACGGCCTTTTGTTTTTCTTCAAGCTCTTTTTTATCCAGCTCATGCTGTTTCAAAATCTCGCGATCGGCTTCTGCTATGGCTGCAACAGCTCCTACACGGTCAATTAAATCGCTAAAACTAGATGATCCGAACAATACTTCCACATAATTCAAATCTCCACCGGACTCCTGGAAGGAAAGTGCACGTTCCTTCAGAACGTCGTTACGCTTAGCGATACGTTCTTGCAACACTATAATTTCTGCTTTCAATACTTCAATTTCTTCTTTTGTTTGAGTGATTTCAGCATTTTTCGCATCAATTTTCTTTGCTGATTCTGCAATTTTCGCATCAATGGCAGCGATTTGCTCCTCAGCTGTCAGTTGTTTATTCTGGAGGTTATTGATTTTTTCTGAGGTAGTGGAAATGTCCGCTTCAACACCCGAACGTTTTTCCTGTATAGATGCCTTCTTTTGCTCTAAGTCTGAAATGGATTCAGCAAAAGCTGAAGGAGCAGCCAAAATGCTCCCCAAGCCAATCATGATTGTCGCGTTCACCGCGATAATATTCTTTTTCAATGTTCCATTTCCCCTTTCAATCTCGTTACAACTCGTGCCATGCAACGTCTCTCTATTTTGAATGAATTTCTTATTCGTATTTCGAGTGTAAAAGAATTGTAAAGTTTGTTCGCTTATGCTTTTAAGAATTTTCTAACGGACATTAAGCTTCCCCATATTCCAATCACGGCACCCATGATGATAAGAATCGCCGACACTTGGTAAATGAATGGACTTGCTGGTAAAAAGTCTACGAATTTAAACGTAATCTGTGGTGATATATAATTGAACAGATTGTAGTAGAGTACTGAAATCAGGGCGATAGGCACGACAGAACCAAGGATTCCTAGCCAGAGTCCCTCTAAGAAGAATGGCCAACGAATGAAGTTGTTTGTTGCCCCTACCAATCTCATGATCTCGATTTCTTTTTTCCTAGCCACAATTGTAATTTTAATCGTATTCGAGATGAGGAACATGGCTGTGAAAAGCAACCCTACGATAAGTACAATCCCGATATTTCTAGCAATTTCGACAAAACTAAATAGGTTTTCAACATAACCTTGTCCATATTTAACGCTTTGAATATAATTGATGCTTTCGATTTCTTTCGCTACCTTGATCACATCTTGAGGTGTTTTCGTTTTAATGATATAAACATCCCGTAAAGGGTTGTCTTGTTCAAATGGTTTAAAGGCATCTCCATTATCGCCTAAATCATCAATTAAATTGGTGAGCTCTTCATCCTTAGGGGAGAAGACAACACTATCAATTCCACCTATACTCGTTATCTGCTTACTGATTGCTTGTATATCCTCTTTACTCGCTGCATTATCAATATGCGCACGAATTTCGACATCGTTTTCGACATTACCCGCGATATGATTCAAATTCATCATAATCACTAAAAAAACGCCAACCAATGTTAGAGTGACTGTTACAGCACTTACTGATGCAAACGTCATCCAACCATTACGACCAATGTTTTTAAAGCTTTCACGGAAGTGACGGACGAGTGTTCTAAATTTCATATCCGTATTCACCTCTATGTTCATCGCGAACGATTTTTCCACCTTCAATGGCAATTACACGACGTTTAAAGTTATTAACAATATCTTTATTGTGCGTAGCCATGATAAGTGTCGTTCCGCGCTTGTTTATTTCTTCAAATATGCTCATGATTTCCCATGATGTTTCAGGATCCAGATTCCCTGTAGGTTCATCCGCAATAACCACCTTGGGGTCATTGACGATTGAACGGGCAATCGCAACCCTTTGTTGTTCTCCACCTGATAACTCTGCAGGACGCATTCTAGCTTTATGCTTGATCCCTACTAAATCGAGAACTTCCATGACTCTCTTTTTAATGACTTCAGGTTCTTTTTCGATGACTTCCATTGCAAAGGCAACATTTTCATAGACTGTGAAAGTTTGAAGGAGTTTAAAATCCTGGAAGACCATCCCGATATTACGGCGAAATAGAGGAACTTTCGAATTGCGGATTTTTGGTAGGCTGACACCATTAACCAAGATATTTCCACTTGTCGGCTTTTCTTCCCGATACATCATTTTGATGAAGGTCGATTTTCCGGCACCACTTGGACCCACTACATAAACAAACTCGCCTGGTTGTATTTTAACATTTAACCCATTAATGGCTATGACGCCATTGGAATAGGTCTTTTTGACATCTATCATCTCTATCATTCTAAAACCACCTAATTTGCTTGTTAACTTATCTATTAAAAGCGTTTTTTTCGACAGCATTTTTTAAATAACGACAGGAATCATTTCGTTTTAAGCACAGGAACATTATAACATCAAAGTTTGTCAAATTAAGCATAAAAATATTACAGTTTCATTTCAATGATTGTGCTAAGACTATCTATCTAGTATACGGAAAAACGAATGGAAATAATAGGGGATTTTATGAAGAGGATGGATGAAACGTCCAGCCTAAAGGAGGACGTTTCGGTAGAATTGTTACTTATGTTCGGAAAGCCACTCGGCTACTTTTGATGCATCATCACCAATGATGACGCCTTTTGGCATTCCACCTTGGCCTTTCAAGATGATTTGCTCAATTTCATCTTTTGACAAACGCGAACCGACTTCCGTCAAATTCGGGCCTACGCCGCCTTCAAGATTCACGGCATGACAACTTGAACATTTATTTTCATAAATCTTGGCTGCATCACCGGCACCAGCAGTGGTCGTTTCATTAGTATCCGTTGCCGGTTCTTTATCTGCGTTATTATCGTCATTCCCCCCGCAAGCAGTAAGCGCAAGAGATGTACCTAATAGTAAAGCTAACCATTTCTTTTTCATTGGACAAGCCCCCTTCTTCTTAAGTCTACCAGTACAGAAACATTATACCAATCTCAATCGAGTTTAAAACCCTCTCCAAGTACTTCTGAGGCATCCATGACGATCACGAATGCTTTAGGGTCAACGACTTTGACCAATTGTTTCAATTTGGTGAATTCAGATTGATCGATGACACACATTAAAATCGGACGGGAATCGTCCGTATAGCCGCCATGCCCGGAAATCCGTGTAACACCGCGGTCTAGTTCATGTATAATAGCATCCCTAACTTCGGGTTCATTATTCGTGATAATTAATGCCATCTTGGAACGGTTGAATCCAACTTGGATAAGGTCGATGGTCTTACTTGTGACATATAAGCTGATCAAGGCATAAAGCCCTTTTTCAATATCAAAAACAATGGCCGCGCTCAATACGATGAGGCCATCAATGATTGCCACACAGGTCCCCAATGACAAATTGGTATACGTATGAATGATTTGCGCCGCTAAATCCGTTCCGCCAGTGGAAGCCTTCCCGCGAAAGACTATGCCCAATCCCAATCCGACAAGGATACCACCACAAAGTGACCCGAGTAATGCATCGTTCGTCCATGGTTCCCAATCCTTTGTCAGGAAGACGACAAACGGTAAAAATAACGTTCCGATGAACGTTTTTGCACCAAAATTCCTTCCAAGTACAATAAGTCCGGCAATGAATAAAGGAATATTAAATGCCCACTGAACATACGCTGGTTCCCAACCTAGCGTGGTATATAGAATCGTGCTGATTCCGCTGACCCCGCCTGAAGCGACCTGGTTCGGTAGAAGAAATACATTGAACCCAATCGCGATGATGCCTGACCCTATCAACACTAGACCATATTCCATCAAAATTTGTATCAAAGGGTGCTTTGGCTCCCGATATCTCTTTCTCATTCTGGTTGTCTCCTCATAATCCTTCTTATTTAATTAGTCTTAACCGAAAGTAGTATAGCATCCCTGTTCATTTCCTGTAAATAACAGCCAGATGACGTGGTAAAGGACTAATGAATTGAAATGTTGTACAAAAAAATCGAACCGAATAAGATCCGGTTCGATTCATACCTCTTATAATTTAGAACGTAAATAAGCATCGATGAACATATCGATATCCCCATCCATCACTGCTCCAAGGTTCCCGGTCTCCGCACTTGTACGGTGATCCTTTACCATGGAATAAGGATGGAAGACGTAAGAGCGGATTTGGCTTCCCCAGCCAATTTCCTTCTGTTCACCGCGGATTTCATCCAAATCGGCTTGTTGCTGTTCGATCTCAAGTTGATATAATTTGGCTTTCAGCATATTCATCGCTTGGGCCTTGTTTTTGATTTGCGATCTCTCATTTTGACACGTTACGACCGTATTCGTTGGTAAATGGGTAATCCGGACAGCTGAGTCAGTCGTGTTAATATGCTGACCGCCGGCGCCACTTGCCCGGTACGTATCGATTTTCAAATCTTCCGTACGGATATCTATATGAATCGTTTCATCGAATTCCGGCATGACTTCGCATGATACGAACGAAGTATGACGGCGGCCTGATGAATCGAAAGGAGAAATCCGGACAAGACGGTGCACGCCTTTTTCCGCTTTCAAATAGCCATATGCGTTATGGCCTTTGAATAGGAGCGTTACACTCTTGATTCCCGCTTCATCACCTGGAAGGTAATCAAGGGTTTCCACCTTGAATCCTCTTTTTTCGCCCCATCTAGTGTACATGCGTAGCAACATGGAACCCCAATCTTGGGACTCTGTTCCGCCTGCACCAGGATGCAGTTCCAGAATGGCATTTTTCGAATCATACTCTTCACTTAGTAGAAGCTGTAGTTCAAAGTCATTCATCTTTTGGGAAAGAATCGTGATTTCTTCCACTAACTCTGTCATAAGATCTTCATCATTCTCTTCTTTGACCAGTTCATACGTCAAATCGAGATTTTCATACGAATCATTCAACTCGGCCAATTGGTCGACTTGTTCTTTCAATGCGTTCGTTTCATTGATGACACCTTGAGCCTTTTGTTGATCATTCCAAAAGTCAGGATGCGTCATCTCATTTTCTAGTTGTGCAATGCGTGCCTCTTTTTCATCTAAGTCAAAGAGACCCCCTAAAGTCCGTTAATCGTTGCGCTGTTCTTTCTAATTCGTTTCTGATTTCTGCCATTTCCATTTCTATTCACCTCATTAGTATGTTAAAAAAATCCCGTATCGGGATTTGCTTTATGCAAATATGCCTTTTTAAAACGATATGCATTCAGTCCGGTTTCATAAACGGAACATGAAAAGAGGCGGTAAGTTCATTTAACTTATCCGTCTCTTCTCCATTATACACCTATTTTCAGGCTAAGTTGCCATGACAATTCTTATATTTTTTTCCGCTGCCACATGGACATAAAGCATTTCGCCCGACATCTTCCGATTTACGAGCCGGTGCCTTCTTCACTTTACCGCCTTCGTCTTCTTTCGGATTGACCGCTTGTCCTTTTATGACTTCCTTCCGCTCCAAGTTATTGCGGATTTCAGCTTTCATAATGTACTTAGTGACCTCATCTTCCATCGAAGCAATCATGCTTTCAAACATCGCGAAGCCTTCTGATTGGTATTCACGAAGCGGATCGATTTGACCATATGCACGTAGGTGAATCCCTTGACGCAATTGTTCCATCGCATCGATATGATCCATCCACTTGCTGTCCACTGCCCGAAGCACGATAACTTTTTCAAACTCGCGCATTTGCTCTTCTGAAAGCTCGGCTTCTTTTTGATCATAACTTTCTTTTACTTTTCCTAGAATGAACTCAACCAGTTCCGATTCATCTTTCCCATCCAAATCGGCGATTGTAATCTCACCCTCTTGGAATAGATTGCCGTTCAAGTAATCGACAAGTCCTTGCAAGTTCCAGCCTTCTTCATCGCCCATCGGCGCAAAAGCTGCAACATTACGTTGAATGGACGCCGTGATCATCGTTTCAACGATTTCACGCAAGTTTTCGCTTTCCATTACATCGAAACGCTGTTTGTATATGATTTCACGTTGCTGACGAAGAACATCATCATACTGCAGCAATTGTTTACGAGAATCGAAGTTATTGCCTTCAACCCGTTTCTGAGCGGATTCAACGGCTCTTGACACCATTTTGCTTTGAATGGGTTGGGAATCATCCATGCCAAGGCGCGCCATCATACTCTTCATATTATCCGAACCAAAGCGACGCATCAATTCATCTTCCATGGATAGATAGAACTGAGTGACCCCTGGATCTCCCTGACGACCAGAACGACCACGCAGCTGGTTATCAATCCGGCGACTTTCATGACGTTCCGTCCCGATGACGGCAAGCCCGCCCACGTCTTTGACACCTTCGCCTAGCTTGATATCCGTACCACGGCCAGCCATGTTTGTGGCGATCGTAACCGCTCCCTTATTCCCTGCATTCAAGATGATTTCCGCTTCACGCTCATGGTTCTTCGCATTCAACACGTTATGAGGAATGCCTTTTTTCGTCAAGTAGTTGGAAATGATCTCCGAAGTCTCAATGGCGACCGTACCAACCAGCACGGGCTGTCCTTTTACATGACGCTCTGCAATATCTTCCACGACCGCTTTGAATTTTCCGTCCATTGACGCATAAATGAGATCTGGACGGTCATCCCGGACGATATCCCGGTTCGTTGGAATCGCAATAACATTCATATTATAGATATTACGGAACTCTTCTTCTTCCGTCTTGGCCGTACCCGTCATACCGGAAAGTTTTTCATACATCCTGAAATAGTTCTGGAAAGTAATCGTCGCAAGGGTCATGCTTTCATTTTGAATTTCTAGTCCCTCTTTTGCTTCAATGGCCTGATGAAGTCCTTCACTATAACGGCGACCTTTCATTAAACGGCCTGTAAATTGGTCAACGATGACAATCTCGCCGTCTTGGACCACATAATCCACATCCAAATGCATGGCAACATGTGCTTTCAATGCCTGATTGATATGATGGTTCAATGTCACATGAGTGATATCGAATAAATTATCAATATTGAACGCTCTTTCAGCCCTGTTCATACCTTCTTCAGTCAATTGCACGCCTTTGGTTTTCTCATCATACGTGTAATCCGTATCTTTTTTCAGGGTACGCACAAACGCATTCGCCTGGATATAAAGCTGGGCTGATTTTTGCGCCGCACCGGAAATGATCAATGGCGTCCTCGCTTCATCGATCAAGATGGAATCGACTTCATCGATAACCGCATAATGCAATGGCCGTTGAACCATTTGTTCTTTATATAGCACCATATTGTCACGCAAGTAATCGAAACCTAACTCATTATTCGTGCTATACGTGATATCCGCATTGTATGCTTCTTGTTTTTCTTCTTTAGAATGACTGTTCAGATTCAACCCGACAGACAATCCGAGGAAATTATATAACACACCCATATCAGTCGCATCACGTTGTGCGAGGTATTCATTGACGGTCACGACATGGACGCCTTTGCCAGTAATCGCATTTAAATAAACGGGCATGGTTGAAGTCAACGTTTTCCCTTCACCTGTTTTCATTTCGGAAATATTCCCATCATGAAGGGACGCCCCACCCATGATCTGAACACGGAAAGGATACATGCCAAGCGCCCGCTTTGCTCCTTCACGTACGACAGCAAATGCCTCAACGAGCAAATCATCCACAGTTTCCCCGTTTTGATAACGTTTCTTGAATTCTTCCGTTTTGGCAGTCAGCTGCTCGTCCGATAACGAAGCCATCTCATCCGCCAGCGCTTCGACCTGATCAGCCACTTTTTCTAACCGCTTAAGTTCTCGCTTATTCGGATCAAAAACTTTATTTAATATATTAAGCATTCATTAACGCTCCTCTATTGGGAAAATGATCATTCAATATCGTTCATTCATATAAGTAAGAAGGAACACACCTTCTGCCGATAATAATCTAGTCTTAATTTTACCACTTCTATTCATGAGGTACAACTTCATGTCACTTTCAGGACTATGGGCCAGATATCACTTCTTGAGAAAAACAATGGATAAAACAGGACAAAAACTGTTAAAATAGAGGGAAGATTTAAAATACATATGGGTAGGCCCACGTTTGCACAGATGGTCTTTAAAAAAGGCTATATATCTCAACTACTATAAATGGGTTTAATAGATAGTTGACGCCATTCGCTTGTAAACCTGGATAGTAGAAGACACTGTAAGTGGGTTAGCAAAGCTTATTCTGTGGGATAAATAGAACTAGTTCGAGGTGGTAATGATGATCGGTGAGCGTGTTAAAAAGCTGCGGGAAGAAAAGAAAATGTCGATGACTGAACTAGCCGAGAAAGCCGGGGTAGCCAAGTCCTACTTAAGTTCGCTCGAACGGAACTTACAAACGAATCCTTCCATTCAATTTTTGGAAAAAATCTCTGCAGTGCTTCATGTTCCTGTTGATGCCCTTCTTTACGATGCTCCCAATAAGGAAATCCTGGATAACGACTGGATAAAAATCGTTGAAGATGCCATGCATTCAGGTGTTTCAAAACAACAATTCCGAGAATTTATTGAGTTTAACAAATGGAAAAAGAACAACGAATAGAAAAATAGATAGGAAGCATAGCACTCTATCAATCTATTTACGCAAATGAAAGCATCCCTATAAACAGCCATGCTCCATACTGTTTATAGGGATGCTTTCCACATCTTTCTCATTTTTCGCAATTCCCCTTCGATGACTCCCGTGCAAGATAATCACGGATCTCTTCTTTCGTCAATCCTAAGCTTTTTGCCTCCAAAATCAACGTCATCCACTCTTGATCCATTTCCGTCGTAATCATTTTATCAACCTCCTAAAATACTACCTTGTATTTCAGGCAGACCAGCCATCGTAGCTCCTTACAGCCTTAGACCTGTGCCTTTGCGCCCTCACCTTTCGATAAGTTTGCCTTTTTCACGATAAATATTACTAAATACATAGTTTACAATCTTATTATAGGGAATACACCCTACATATGTTGCTAGTTTATGTCGCCAATTAACCAATATGAGGAAATATTTATCGACAAATTACAACAATAGGGGAAAAATCAAGGAGGGATTTACATGAAACGAAAATCACGTTCGCTTTTTCAGATAATAAAAAACCTTGTTCTTTTCATTCAGGCGATGAGACATATTAATTCGCTCCACCGACAGTGCATCAAAGGCCTTTTGCACGGTCAAATCCTCGCCGCAGGTAGGACAAAACCAATTCCCCATTTCCGAACTACTAAATGAAGACCTATTGCATGTATGGCAATTTTTCCGAAACAACATCCCATCCCCTCTGCACCTTATTAACCACTTGTTCGTTTTAAAGAACGATTAAGTCGATTATATGCCAAATTAAGGTAATATAGAAATGGGTATAAAAACCTATCTTTCTCTCAAAAGAACACATTTTGTTCGTTTTAAAGAAACTTCAAATTCACTCTACTTCATTTGAGAGGACTTATTATGAAAGGAATGTACCTATTAAATCTTTAACGTATTTCGAATTTCAGAAAACAAAACTAATACTTTATACCTAATCCGATGTTAAATAAATAGAAAAGGAGCATGCCTAAAAAGCACCGCCCAGAGTCTGGACGGTGCTTCCATGCATTTCATGATTAAATTAACTTGGTTCTATTAATCCGTATCGTCCATCTTTCCGGCGATACACGACGTTGGTTGTATTCGTATCCGCATTTGTGTAAACGAAGAAACTGTGACCAAGCATATTCATTTGCAGAATCGCTTCTTCACTGTCCATCGGCTTCAAATCGAAGCGTTTGTTACGGACCACTTCAATATCGCTGTCATCTTCGAATTCATCCGCCACTTCATCGACTTCCGTAGCAAAAGCGAATGCTTCGGGTGTATTGGATAAGTTGTTGCGGAATTTTCGGTTGACCTTCGTTTTATGTTTACGAATTTGGCGTTCTAGCTTGTCATTGATCAAATCAATTGCGGCATACATGTCCGCATTTTCTTCTTCAGCACGAAGAACCAAATTCTGCATCGGAATCGTCACTTCGACCTTAGACGTATTATTGTTCACTTTCAAATTCACTTGCACATTTGCATCTGGCGTATTGTTAAAATATCTTTCTAACTTGCCAATTTTCTTTTCGACGTATTCTCGAATTGCTGGAGTTACCTCAATGTTTTCACCGCGTACGTTGTAATTCATAAAGTGAGTCCTCCTTAAATTAAGACTATACAGTTAGATTCTACAATACCCCTCCGGTTTCCTTTAGAAACACATCATGAAATATGTCGAAATTATGAAACAATTGTCGGAAGGTTTGAAAAAGGTTGATGTCTACCTTAGCTCTATTATACCAAACACTGCCCAATAAAGAAAAAATTAGCCATCGTAATTCACAGAAATTTTAGAAAAAATTTACACAAAAACCGTTTGAAATTCAAACGGTTTGGGTAAGGGTTTATTTCTTTTTGTCGTAAAACATACCATCCGTGGAAAGATTCTCATAAGGATTCGTGTACTTATTTGAAGTTTTCTTTTTCTGGTTCAATTCCTTTATATCCCGCTGAATCTCTTGCTTTTGGAGCAACAACAATTGATCGACCTGCTGATTTAGAAGCATCGATTGACGACCCAATTGTAGCTCTTCATCCGAAAAAGGCGGTTTGATATGGGAAAGAAACGCTTCACGACGGTCAAGCAACTTTGTGATTCGCTCAATTCGATCATCGCGTTCAGCAATCGTCTGGTCCTGCAAGACGGTTAGTAATTCAGTGGTGACATCATGGAAGTTTTGAAGCACCATCAAACTTGACCACTTTGGACGAATTGTTTTTGGCGGTTCAATTGAATGGCTTCCTTCCATGTGTTACGGAACTCGGTAACAAGCCCCTCCACTTCTTCTAGAGCCGCAATATCATTCTTCAAATTAGCTTCAATCAGACGACGATTCATATAATCATAGAGGCTCATCAAGTCTTTCGATACGGCAACATCCATATTCAAGGTCACCATCAGTTCATGAACGATATTTTGGGCCTTTAAGATATTCGTATTCTTTTCTTCGATTTTACCCGCTTCAATGGCTTTTTTACCAAGTAGAATGAACTTCAGGCAACCGTTATAAAGCATGAGTGTAAGCTCTCCCGGCGACGCTGTATTCACTGAATTTTGTTGATAAGATTGGTATGGATTATTTATGGCCATTTCTTTTTACTCTTCCTTTCTTACTTAGCTAAAATATTGCGATAAACTAGAGCTCTGACTATTCGCTTTTGATATCGCTTTCTCCATGGCTGTGAATTGATTATAGTAACGGGTTTCAAGTTTTACTAATTTTGCCTCGAATGCTGAAATTCTTGTGTCCAGACCATTGACCGCTTTTCCGATGGTAAAATTATTATTAACATAGCCAGCCTTACCAGCCTTTTCTGTAATCACCTTCATGGATGATTGTATATCATCACGTAAACGGCGTGCCAGGCCTTGTGAACTTTTATCAGTATTGCTACCCTCAGTCATGAAAAGTTTATAAATCGCATTTGGATCTTCTGAAATGGCTGCACGCAGTTTATCCTCATCAATGGTTAGTTTACCACCTTCTAAGTAATTCTTAGTTGTGGTAATTCCCAAACCACTGAGCGTGTTATTCCCTGTCATACCACTGACTGAAGTATAAAGAGAGGACCTCATCGTTGTGAGAAGGTTCTTTAGAGTAGAGTCATTTTTCAACGTCCCACTCTTCGCTTTTTCTTCCCAAAGCTTCACCTCATCTTCGGTCATGGCTTTCTTTTGCTCTGTAGTAAGAGGAGTGTAGGAACGATATTTCGATTCACTAGTTTTGTCTTGAATGTTTTTGATGATTTCGTTGTATTTGTTCACGAACTGAGTGACCGTGTCTAAGATGGTGTCTACGTCAGCTTTGGAGGAGAACGTTACAGCTTCCGTTGTTGGTTTCTTTACGGTAATTTCCGCTCCATTGATTTGGAAGGTGTTCGATGGTCGGGTAATTTTTAAGCCATTGTATTCTACCGTTGCGTTGGTTCCAGCTGTGCCTCCTGCCTCTGAATTATTATTACTCATTTCTAATAAACCAGTAAAAAATTCCCCACCCAATTCAATCTCTGCTGCACCCTCTACATCACCAGTATTCTTAGCAGTAATAGAAAACTGCTGAGAGTTCTGATCAAAGAAGACTGTTACCCCTGAGTTAGCATTAATTTTATTAATAACACTATCTAATGTATCAGTTGGTTCGATGGTAAGTGTATAAGGTTTCTTCACCTTACTCTCATCCAAATCAAAAACGCCATCTTTATTAATCGCTAATATCGAAATTTCATGCTTTACCAACCCATATTTAGATAACGGCTCTTTTGAATCAATCTGCGTCAGTAACCCTGTTTCTGTATTTTTCACTTTTGTTGGTTTGCTCGTCATAGTCGCCGCCGTGGCAAGGTTCGTTACACTTATCTTCCCAGTAAAATCACTTGTTGAATTAATATTCCGCACTGATATTGCATCTGGATTTGATACAGACACCGTCTTTTTAATAAACGAAGATTGTTTTCCAACTCCATCTGAGATTAGTTTATCCAATTCAGATAATGCTGTATTTACCGAACGATAATCATCCCGTTGCCACTCAGAATATTGCTTCTTCTGCGTTAGTTTATCCAAAGGCACTCGTTCCGCCTGCATCATACTTTTCACTATCTCATCAATATCCATCCCACTCGCTAATCCACTGACACGTACCATCATTCATCACCTGCTTATATTTTTTCGTCGACCATTATCCCAACAAATTCCGTCATTGCCGCATAAAAGTCTAGAAGCTTTTTTGGAGGAATTTCTCTGATTGTTTCATTCGTTATGTCATCAACGACCTTAACATAATACTCGTCCAGTTTTTCATGATACTCAAAGCGTACTGCTGTATGTGTTGGATTTAGAAAGGTATTTAAACTTTCAGTTACCTCCTGAACCTTTTCTTTTGTTGGCTTGTCATTCGATTCTACACTTTGTTCTGAATATGCTACTGTATTGATTTCCCTCTGATAATACGTACTGATTCCTTCTGATATTGCTGTTCTAAGCTGCGAGGAAAGAATATTCGTCGATAGACTCTCCAACATCTCTTTTGCCCCCAATAAGATATCTTTACTTTTTATATCGGTATTTGCCAGTTTATATTTAGTGATTGGATTCGGTTATGTAAATTTAGCGAATATCAGAAAGGTTTCGTTTTAAAATTATTTGAAGTCAACGCTTTTATTTAAGTAGTAAGCACGAAAAGACCCTAACTAAAAAACTATGGTCCGCTTCTTATCATCTAATAGTGACTGGTCACTCCAAAAAGTAGCTGTCAACTCAATATAGAAGGTCATAAAACTAATAAGGGAAAACAGTTTACCAAAGTTCAAGTAAAACGAATTTTAGATCGTGAAAATTTTTATAAAGGTACATATCAATATGGAGATGTAACCACAAGGTCAACATAAAGCCATTTTGTAATCCAAATTTTAGTTTGGTAGATAAGAGAGTGTTAGACTAACGTATCATTGCGAGTCTCCTTTATTGGCGGGCTAACGCTATAACTGACGCTGTCACATTCTCTTATTAACCCAATGAATAGAAATTACTTAGGAGGAATCATTTGAATGAACCAGCTAGACAGAACTAAATGCGTATTTGTAGGAATAGACCTACATAAAAACAATCATGTTGCAGTATTAACTGACTGTTTTGGAGATAAAATTAAGACATTTAACCTAAAGAATGCATTCTCTGCTTTCCCTGCATTCGTTGAACAAGTGCAGAAGAAGTCAGACGGGAAAGAAATTGTATTTGGTTTAGAAGATGTTAATTTTTATGGTAGAAGCCTTGCCAGATACCTACTTGACTCAGATTTCATAGTAAAAGAAGTTAATTCTTCTTATACAAAGAAACAAAGAAGCATTGGAACTAATCATAATAAATCTGATGAGCTTGATGCTCTTGCGGTTGCTAAAACTCTTATTTTCGAATATAAACACCTCCCTTTTGCCAATCCTCAAGATGTATATCTTGCCATCAAACAAACACTCAATACTAGAAACAATTATGTTCAAATGACAGCCAATATCAAAATGTCACTTCAGAATATCCTTGTTCATCATTACCCCATGCATAAAGAATTTTTTAAGGATCTAGAAAGTAAAACGGCAAAAGGTTTCTTCAAGAAATATCCTTCACCAAACTTACTTGAAGCGGTCACAGAGCGGGAACTGATGGAAGAACTAAAAAAATTTAATAAATCAGTACCTAAAAAGAAGGCAAAAGAGATATTAGAAGCGGTTGATAGTAACGGCTGGAATAAGACAGATTATCAGAAGGAACAAAATGAAAGTGTGATATCTTTCATAAATTCCCTCGAACATCTAGAAAGTCAGATTGGTAGTCTTGATATAACCCTTGATACCTTAATCGAAGTAACAGGATATCCGCTCAAGACTATAAATGGAATTGATACAGTACTGGCAGCTACCTTCATAGCCAATATTGGAGATGTCAATAGGTTTCCTAAGGCAAATAAACTAGCTAAATTGGCTGGAATTGCTCCACTTGAACACAGTTCGGGGGAGAGCCAAAGAAATCATTCAAACAAATTAGGTAACAGAGAACTTAACAAAGCCTTTTACTCCCTTGCCTTAACACAAATAAGAAAAAATATGAACCCAATCATGTATGAATACTATCAAAGTAAAATCAAAGAGGGGCGCAAGAAGAAACAAGCCATGGTTTATGTAGAAAGAAGATTAGTAAACATAGTATTTAGTATTATGAAGAATAAAACCCCTTACAGACAGCCTGTATTAGAGAATGAGAGTGCATAAAAAGAGACCCTAGGAAAATTCCCTAGAGTCTCTATTTTTTTAGCTAATCTAAGCCGTGGGGCGAAGATTAACGAAGTAATTGAAGTACGCCTTGTGGTTGTTGGTTAGCTTGAGCCAACATAGCTTGTGCTGCTTGAGAAAGAATAGAGTTCTTAGTTTGGTTCATCATTTCTTTCGCCATGTCTACGTCACGAACCCGTGATTCTGCAGCAGTTAGGTTTTCAGAAGATGTATTCAAGTTGTTGATTGTGTGTTCTAAGCGGTTTTGGTATGCGCCTAACTTAGAACGTTCCTGTGAAACAGTTTTTATTGCGTTATCCATTACAGTGATGGCTTTAGTAGCTTTGGCAGCAGTAGACACATCTAAAGCGTATTCCGTAGACCCAGAGTCATCGGTTAAGCCCGTTGAAGTAAAGCTAGCCCCAGATACTACTCCATGGCTACCGTTAGCACTTGTACTAGAAATTTTTAGATTTTCAAGTGCTCTCATATCAGAAATTGAAATAGAAATTTGTTGGTCAGCATTAGCACCAATTTGAAGGTTAGCTGTACCTCCATTACCATTTGCACCAGTACCATTACTAGCTAGTTTTTCTGCCAGTACGCCTGATGTTAACTTTATTGAATCTTTTCCTGCTTCTCCAGCAAAAGTTCCAGTAGACTTAGCAGCAATTGTTATTGTAGTACCTGTTGAAGTAATATCAAATTGATTTAATGAATTATTTGGGTCAGAGCCTTTAAGCAAGTTAAGGGCACCAGCAACATCAGTTCCAATTTGACCTACAGCATCTTGAATACCTACAGTAATTGTTTTAGCACCGCTATCAATTGTTGGAGCTAATCCTGCAGCGGTACTTTCACTAAATGCCAGAGTATAATTTTCTCCTCCAATTTTTAATTCTACATTACTATGAGCAGCACCGGCTGTAAACTCACTACTATCAAAAGTTAATGTTTGGGATTCTTGAGTAGCACCAGCACCACCACCAGTCATATCTCCATTAATTACCTTTTTAGTATTAAACTCTGTATTATTACCTATTCTTGTTACTTCTGAGGTTAGTTGATTAACTTCCTTCTGAATCTCTGCTCTATCATCTGAAGTGTTTGTATCATTGGAAGCTTGAACTGCAAGTTCACGCATCCGTTGAAGAATATCGTGAGTTTCATTCAAAGCACCTTCAGCTGTTTGAATCATAGAAATACCATCTTGAGAGTTACGTGAAGCTTGGTCTAATCCACGAATCTGACCACGCATTTTTTCAGAGATTGCTAGTCCAGCTGCATCATCACCTGCACGGTTAATGCGAAGTCCTGAAGCTAGTTTCTCCATTGATTTAGATTGTGCACCTGAGGCACTTGATAACTGACGATGTGTGTTAAGTGCTGCGATATTGTGATTGATAATCATTTTTGTTTCCTCCTTGAGTTTTCGGTTCCCACGTCCATGTGGTTTTTTACGATAAGCAGTGAATAAGTCGGCCGCCTATTTCACTATCTATCGTTGTATATATAATATCGACAGTCTAAGAAACATATTAAGCAGTTTTTAAGGTTTTTTCTTAAAATATTCATTTATTTTTTCCAGAATATTGGTTTCTGTTTTTGTGGCTTCATTATTTTCTTGCTGAATGGACAGGTAGACTTCTTTTCGGTGAATATCCACATTTTTTGGTGCATTGATACCAAGTTTGATCTGTTCTCCTTCTATTGCTAGCACTGTAATTTCAATATCATTTCCTATTACGATCGATTCATTTGGTTTCCTCGTTAATACAAGCATTAGTATTCCCCCTGTTCTACTTCTAGAGGTTCAATTAGCAAATGCTTATTCATATAGCCGCTACCATTCATGATAAACTGCTTTCCAGTCTTTTTATGAGTATTTAAAATGATAGGAGCTTGAAGGTTGGCCGTTGTTTGATTGAAGGGATCATGAATGGTTAAAATAACAAGCGTTATGACTTCTTTTTCTGTTTCTATCTCTAAAGTAGAAAGTACTTCATCCGGCAGTTTCACTTCATAATCACGAAAAGTATTAAAAGGGTTTGTAACAATGAATGCCACTTCTTTTGTTTTAATAGATTGAAGAACGAAAAATGGCGTTTCTACTAATGGCAATAAACTAAACTCCGTTTCCTCTAGAAACCCAGGTATCCCGCTTTCAAATCTATAAATATCTTCCTCTGCTATTTCTATTTCACCATGAAATTTTGTTGATCTAATCATATATATCTTCACTCCACTATCTCATCTGGAAATAAATTTATGAAATCTATATCCAGTGAATTTTTTTGTAGAACGTCCACTTCCGTTTTACCTGCCCTATATTCATGGGTTGGTCTATTAATTTGAACATCAATGTTTGGTTTTTGCGGAGTTACCTCAATATCTACTCGGGCCGGTTGATAATCAAGCTTCACACTGAAATGTGAAGGAATCCATCCAAGATTGAATTGCTTCTCTGGGCCTTTGCCGTTCTGTTTCGCCTGAGAAGCAATTGCGTTACCTCCGTTTTCAATATGCCTCAATTCCGTTCCCTGTTGTGATCTTCTTGCCATACCGGCCAGCCAATCTTGGTACCCTTGCTGAGCAAATTCCTCCACTCGCTTGGATAGGCTTTTTAAATCCATATCTTCTCTAGCCTTTGACTGATCAATAGTTAGCTTACCAGGAGTTGTTTGAATCTCTAAAATCGCTTTTGGTTGTTCAATGGATAGATCCGCTGCTTTTTGTTCTAATTGCTGTACCGGTTGTTCTATATTCAATCCGGTTTGCATCGATGTAGACTGCATGCGAATTTGTGGCATTTGCATCTTCATCACTCCTCTCTTTATAGAAAAAAGCTATCCGGTTACGAATAGCTTAGCGAAGAAAATCTAGTAAACTTGGTTGCATGATTTTTGCGCCGATACTTAATGAAGCACTATGAACACTTTCTTGTGTCGTTAAATTCATGATGGCTTTTTCGATATCAACATCTTCATTCTTCGAAAGGATTTCCGTTGCAAAGACTTCCTGCTGGCCTAAGCGGTCGGTCATTAAGTCAATCCGATTCTGTCTAGCACCCACTTGGGCCTGCGTAGCTAAGAAGCTATCAATCGTTTTATCAAGTTCTGCCAACATCGCACCAACATCACCATTGCCTTCGAGCGCATCAATTGTTTTTTGAATACTACCATCCTTGGCAAGAGCATCTCCAAAAACCTTGGATCCATCTGTATTGATTTGAATAGAAATTCCAGAAAACACTTCAAGGTTAATAGGTTCCGAACCGTATGTGATTTTCCCTGTTGTAGCATCTAAACTATCAGAAGGCTTCACATTCGTATTCTGTCCATTAAAAATATACTTACCACCAATTTGTGTATCACCGATACTCACAAGATGTTCTTTCAATTGCTTGACTTCTTCTGCAATATTACTCTTCTGATTTTCTTCATACGTTCCATTACTACCTTGTACCGTTAGCTCCCGAATCCTTTGTAAAGCTGAAACAGCTTCAGTAATCGCATCATCCGTACTATCAATCCAATTTTCCGCTTCGGAGATATTACTCTTATACTGCTGGATTTGATTGAGGTTGGTCCGGTATCCCATCCCCATCATCGCTGCGACCGGATCATCAGAAGGCTTCGAGAATTTCTTTTGCGATGAGACTTGTTCCTGCAGCTTGCCCAATTTCTCATAGCTGCTACTTAGGTTGGTTAACATATTATTGGTAAGCATCGATTGCGTTACGCGCATCTATATTCACTCCTATTATCGGCCTACAGTTCCCATTCCGTTAATGATTTTATCGAGCATCTCGTCGACCATCGTCACCATTCTTGCTGATGCATTATAGGCCTGCTGGAATTTGATCATGTCAGTCATTTCTTCATCCAAGGATACAGAACTAACAGATGCTCTATTTTGATCAACTGATGCTGCCAGCACTGATGAGTTAGAAAGGTTCTTTTGGGCACTTTGAGAATCAACACCCAAATTTCCAATAATTCCGGAATAATAGGTGTCAAAGCTCCCTGTTAAATCCTTAGAATTTTGGTCTTTTGTCGAATAGTCACTAAAAGCTTTCTTTTTCAAATCAGCCAATAGCTTCGCATTTTCATTATCGCCAGATGCCCCACTTGTTTTCCCAGCGGCAATTAATGAAGAATCTTTTAAAATATCACTACTCATCTTGATACTTTGAGCAGCACTCCCATTAACGCTGATTTCAAAAAAGTTGAGCCCTGATTTTGCATTCGAACCTAAAGCAAACCCTTCTTGATGAATCGCATTAAATTCATTTACAAAGGCCTTCGTCATGTTATCGAGCTTTTGCAACATATCAGGATAAGAGCCCCCCGTGGTGCCATCGCTCTTTTCATATCCAAAGCTTTCAATCAACCCAGCTAGTTCTCCAGAAAAATTGAAGTCCGTGATCGTTTTCGAACCAAACTTGACTCCGTTTACCGCACCTGACGTATCATCATAGCTCACTGCTACTTTGGCCGTTCCGAGCATGCCCGTCTTGTTCACGCTGACTAGATTGATAGGCGGTACATACGCTGAGCCATCTTCATTCATTAACTCGATGTTGTATAAACCTGTCGCAACATCGCTTGCTTTGCCATAATCACTTGGTATGACGTTTTTTACGTTGATGCTGACAAGCTGCGATAGGTTGTCGACGAGCACGTCCCGTTTATCGTAAAGGTCATTCGGAATATAGCCATGCGGCTCGACTTTACTGATTTGTTGGTTCAGTTGATCAATGCTGTCGATAATCGTGTTGATTTCGTTCGCTTTGACATTGATTTGATTACCAATGTCCGTTTTCACGCTTGTTAACGAGTTGTAGTAGTAATTCAATGTATCAGCGACCATCACGCCTGTGGATGCCACGACTTCACGGGCACCAGAATTTTCGGCGTTGGCCGTTAATCCTTGGATTGAATTCCAGAACTTCTCCATCGTGGCGGCCAAGCCGCTGTCCGTTGGTTCGTTCATGATGCCTTCCATTTTCGATAGCGATTCGCTCATGGCGCCATAATAACCGATTTTATTACTTTGTGTTCTGTATTGCGCATCCAAAAAGCTGTCGCGGATTCGTTGCACCGTTTCTGCCGCTACACCCGTTCCGATTTGACCCGCTACAAGTGGGCTATTCATCCCGACGGTAGGAAAACCTGATGTTTGTTGCAGGTTGACCCGCTGCCTTGAATAGCCTACCGTGTTGGCATTGGACACGTTATTTCCCGTCGTATACAAGGCGCCTTGCGAGGTAGACATTCCACGCTTTGCTGTTTCGAGCCCCATAAAGCTTGAAATCATATATTCAAACCTCCATCTATTTACTGTTTCCTGTTTTGTTGCTTACGCTTTCGAATCAAACATGCCTAAGCCACTTTTTGTAGCCTTCTTGGCCGTCTTGCCATAGTTCATATTCTGGTTTTGCGGCCGTAGCATATTCAGGGAGACATTTATGAATTGAAGAGATTGATAGATTAGCTGCTGATTTAAGCTATTTTGCTCTTTCAACTGAGCTACCTCTTCAATCAGTTTCGTTTTTAAGTGTTCAAGCTCAACCGTTTCAAGCGGATCTGTGAATTTCGTTACAGTGGAAATGGAAGCCTCCTGATTCGCTGCGCCATTTGCCGTAAGAAATCTTTCCACAGCGGCTTCTCTTTCTTGATCCGTTTGGCTGATTGCTTTAATATGCTTTTGTTCATCAATCAGCAGGGCGGAGATAGCCTCCGTGTTGCCGGCTTTCAAGATGTTTGTTTTTCTTTGCGCTAATTGGTTGAAGCTCTTATGAAGGGCAACCAATTTTTCAAGCGAGTCGATGATCTGTCGTGCAGACATGTCGCTGCCTCCTCTGCTCATAGATGATGGACGGAATGCGGTTCCGTCCATTTTAATCAAACGTTTGATTAAGGGTTATTTTCGGTAGAAATCGATTAAACCCTTGGCTGTTGCCTCTGCATTGATTTTATATGTTCCGTTTTCCACTTGGACTTTCAGTTCATCCACCTTCGCCTGTCTAGCAGCTGGAATGGGTGATAATTGCTGCATCTCTTTTGCGGCTGAAGATATTTCCACTTTGTCTGAGGAGTTGACCTTGGAATCTTTGACATTCCCCACTTTATTGATTTGAGTATTATAGGGATTCACACCCGTTACACCGACGTTATTGATTTTCATATTCCAGATCCTCTCCTTCGGTCGATTTTTTTTATCTATTCTTATCAACATCCACATATTTATGATTCCTTTAACAGACGATGAGCAAGACTCACGGCTGTGTTTATTATCCATACTAGTATTATCGACAAGGAATAGATTTATTTGATGATTTCCAGGAATCTTTCCTTCGACATCCTTTGTCGAATTCCGTTCTCAATACAGAATATTCTAACAAAATTTCAGCCAAGAAGCTAAGATTTACACTTTATAGATCTTTCATAAAATATGTAATTTTTTTATCTCGCTCTTCCATCTCAAGGCGACGCTTTTCTTCATTTTCATACGTTTCTAGACCTGCACGAATGGACTGGCTGCACGCATCACATAATCTGCCGCTCCGGATGACTGCCCCGCACTTTTCACAGGGAATGCCTAGGTTCGGAAATTGAGCAATTCTCAGCTTTCCCGTTTTCACAAATTTAATAATCAGTTCTTCCTCGACACCTGTGGCATCCACCACCTGTACCATGGACGCTGTACGATTACTTTTCTTCCGAATGTAATCATATACCTTATCAAATTGTGCTTCTTCTTCTTTATAGCAAGCATCGCAAACATCGCGGAATTTCGTTTTAACAAATATTGAGTTACAGTTCGGACAGTTGAATAAATCCATTTCGGGTGTCCCCCTCGACTATATTCTTATACTGTATATATCGAATAGAAAAAGCGATACTTTAGGAAGTTTGTAAAAATACTCACTTTTACCTAGCTAGCGTGATGGAGAAAATATCTCCCGCGCCAGCAAGTTTCAAGGCTTTGGCTGCATGCCTTAGTGTTGATCCGGTCGTGTAAATGTCATCCACAATTACAATCGATTTGTTCTGTATCGCGTCCAGCTCGATAACTTGAAAGACCTGTGGCAATGATATCCGCTCCTCACGTGACTTTTTCGATTGCTTTTCGGTATGAAGGCGTGTAAGGATCTCCATTGTTTCAAGACCCAATAGATCTGTTAAGGCTTGTGCCTGATTGAACCCGCGCTCCCTCAACCGCTCCTCGCTAAGCGGAATTACCGTCACGATATCAAATCTCAGGTCCTTCATTCTTTCTTTTAAAAAGGGTACGAAGGCTTCAGCCAATGCGTAATCTCCTCGGTACTTATACTTCGCAATGATATCTTTCAGGTGTTCATTATAATGAAATAGCGAGATATTCTGCGTTAAATGCCCTTTCCACTTTTCATCTTTTTCCCATCTCACACAATCTAAACATCGGTCCCCCACCCGAAACTTCTCATCCAGCTCCCTAGAGCACATCGAACAGGTCTCGCCACTTATCACCTCAAGCCTTGATTCACATTCCTCGCAGATCACTTTCACTTCAACTTTCAGCAATAAACTCCTCCATGTCAGGACGTCCTTCATCTCTTCATCACAAAACAAACATCTACGCATCCAGTAACCCCCTTTTCCTAGCCTCCAGGTTCATCCTTTCAATATGGTGAATGCTCTCTAGCATCGCCCGGCTTTTACCATAATGAAAAAACGTGATCGTGCCCCTCGGATAAGCAGAGCTTCTGCCCACACGTCCGGCAATCTGGACGAGGGCACTCTCGGAAAACACCTCATGTTCGGCTCCAATCACCGCCACCTCCAGACGTTCGATCGTGACGCCGCGCTCCAAGATGGTCGTCGTCATCAACCCTGGCACTTCGCCATCTCTCAGAGCCTGCACCCTTTCTTTTCGCTCCGGATGCTTTGAATGAACGGCTTCCACTTTCGGGTCCAGATCTTGAAACAGAGGAAGCACCTGCTCCATCACTTGTATGCTCGGGAAAAATAATAATAGAGGCGTCTTTTTCTGTAGGCGGTCGCTTACCCACTTCTTGATCACAGGAGGAATCCTTTTTTGGAGGAACTGCTTTTGCCAATTGCCACCCCACTTCATTTCAGGTACAGGAATGGGTTGCCGGTGATAGCGTGCCGGAATGGTCACCGCTTGCAGTTTTCCGTTTTGGTAAGCTTGTTGCATTGGTTTGGAGGGTGTCGCCGTTAAGTAGATGGTGGTAGAAGTAGGTTTTTTGGATTTCTGGACTGCATAATATAGCGATTTATCCATGGAGTACGGAAACGCATCGACTTCATCAATGATGATGACATCGAAGGCTTCGGAAAAGCGAAAAAGCTGATGGGTAGTGGAAACGGTAAGGGGGGATGGTTTATGTCGATCTTCGCTCCCCCCATAGAGGGCGGATACTTCGATTGTCGGGAAAGCCCGTTTTAAACGGGGAGCTAGTTCTAGTACGACATCGGTACGGGGTGTCGCGATACAAATCCGCTTCCCAGCTAGCAAGCCTGCCTCGATTCCTGCAAACAGAACTTCCGTCTTCCCGGCACCGCACACGGCCCATACGAGGAATTCCCCGTTCTTTTGGATGGCTTGAACGACACAGTCCGAGGCCGTTTGCTGGCCTGCCGAAAGTGTTCCCTCCCAGCCCATAACCTGATCCGGAATAGGGAACGCGAGTGGAGGATCACTCCAGCTGTATAATTTGCTACATTCGCTGACCCGCCCCATCATGATGCAGGACCGGCAGTACGTACAATCTTGATGGCACACTTTACATGGAAACGTATAAAACAAGGAAGGATCCTTGTTCCCACAGCGGATGCATGTGAAGCGCCCATTCTCGCGCCGTACGCCATTTAGTTCTGAAACATGGCCTTTTGTAATATGTTCAGTCAGGATTTCTTTTGGGAAAGGGATTTCCGCTGCCAACAGCAACCGTCCAGCGAGGTGCTTTTGAAGTTCTTTTGAAAAGGAGAGAGTATTCACATTCCTACCTTCTTTCTTGTAAACTGATGGCTCTTGATTAGAATTCTCGCATTCTATAAGTGAATCCTTTTTTAATCACAAAAAAAACGCCTCTCCTCTGGAAAGACGTTCATCCTTTAGATTTTATACCAGCCCATTCCCATTGCGCCTTCACCCAGATGCGTCCCGATGACAGGGCCGAAATAGCCAAGGCTGAACTCCACATTCGGGAATCGCGCTTCAAGTTCCGTTTTCCATTCCGTCGCTTCCTCTTCCCGCTTGGCATGGATGATGACCGCTCTATACGGGAGCCCGCTTGCCGCGTCTTCACCAAGTAAATCCGCAATCCGTTTCATCGCTTTCTTTCTCGTGCGGATTTTTTCAAACGGTACGATGACCTTGTCAACAAAGTGAAGAAGAGGCTTCACTTGAAGTAAACTTCCGATCAACGCTTGAGCACTACTAAGTCGTCCGCCACGTTGCAGATGGGATAAATCATCTGCCATGAAATAGGCCCGGACGGACTGCTTCATTTCCCGGAGCCTCGCCAAGATTTCGTCTGCAGATTTGCCATCAAGGGCCATCTGAGCTGCTTCAAGAACATAAAGCCCTTGGACCATGCAACTGATTTCGGAGTCAAAGGCATGGACGCGAATCCCTTCAACCATGTCACCGGCTGCAATGGCCCCTTGGTACGTCCCGCTTATCCCACTCGATAGATGAATTGAAATGACATCATCGTAATTCTCCTTCAGTTCTTCAAACTTCTCGACAAACAAACCAATTGGGGGCTGTGAAGTGGTCGGCAATTTTTCTTGCTTTTTAACTTCTTCATAAAATTCATCTGCGGTAATATCCACTTCTTCCCGGTATGCCTCATTCGAGAAAATTACATTAAGCGGCATCATATGTATATGTAATCGTTCACGTACTTCCTTAGGTATATATGCTGTGCTGTCTGTTACGACTGCCGTTTTCATAGTATAGTACCATCCTTAACCATATTTACTCTCTGTACTTATTCAACATTCTATAGGAAAAAGCCTTTATTTGCATTAAATAGCTTTCCTTTCTCCTATGATTATCCTGATAAGTCAAACAAAAAAGCCGGCCCTCCCTACGCGTTGCGTAACGGAAGAACCGGACAAAATCATGAATTTATTTATTTCACTTCGACCCAGCCGTTTTTGATAGCCATGACAACAGCCTGCGTACGGTCATTTACATTCATTTTCTGAAGAATGTTACTTACGTGGTTCTTGACGGTTTTCTCACTGATATAAAGCGTTTCACCGATGGCACGGTTACTTTTTCCGTCAGCTAGAAGTTGAAGGACTTCACACTCGCGTCGAGTCAACAGGTGAAGAGGTCTTCTGATTTCCACAGCATATAGGGAATCGCGATCAGCGCCTTCTTCAGCGGCCAAACGGCGATATTCCTTGACCAGATTGTGCGTCACTTTCGGGTGAAGGTATGAACCGCCTTCAGCAACAACACGAACCGCATCGATCAATGCATCTGCGTCCATTTCTTTTAACAGATAGCCTTGTGCTCCTGTTTTCAATGCATGCTGTACATAGTTTTCATCATCATGAATCGATAAAATGATGACCTTTGTATCAGGATAACGTTGTACAAGCATCTTCGTTGCTTCTACCCCGTTCATATTCGGCATGTTGATATCCATGATAACAACATCTGGCTTGTACTCTTCTACGAGGTCCATAGCCTCGCTTCCGTCATCGCCCTCGGCGACAACGTCAAAGGATGATTCAAAATCTAAAATACGCTTAACGCCTTCGCGGAAAAGCTGATGGTCATCGATAATGATGATACTTGTCTTCAACGGCTTCTTCCTCCTAATTTCTATTTAAATGCCTCTGCATTTGGATGTTTATTTTAATTGATAAGGGACTTGGATCAATACCAACGTTCCTGCCCCCGGCTGCGAGTCTATCGTCATGCTTCCTTCGAGAAGCTCGACTCTTTCCCTCATTCCGACTAAGCCGAAAGAACCCTCTTTTTGGATGGCCGCATCGAACCCTTTTCCATCATCTTTAATGACGACGGTCACTAGCTCTTTGGAAATGGATAGTTTGACACTAATATGTTTTGGCTGAGCATGTTTTAATGAATTCTGCACGGCCTCTTGAACCAGACGGAACAAAGCGACTTCCATATCGGAGGGAAGCCTTATGACTTGGCCCATATTGACAAAATTCAGACGCACGCCGCTATTGATATTATAGTCTTCGGTTGTTTGTAGATATTTTCTGAGGGTAGGAACTAGTCCTAAATCATCAAGCGCCATAGGACGAAGATCATAAATGATTCTGCGCACCTCATATAATGCATTACGCACCATGACTTTTAAGCTGCGGATTTCCACAAGTGCTTCATCAGGACCTCTCTCCCGTTGGACACGTTCAATTAAATCCGAACGCATCATGACGTTGGCGAGCATTTGTGCCGGACCGTCATGAATTTCCCGTGAAAGCTTTTTCCGCTCCTGCTCCTGGGCTTCGATGATCTTCAAGCCGAAGTCTTGCTTACGCTTAGCTTCTTGAAGGGCTTCCCCTACAAATTTCAAGTCCTGGGTTAAATAATTCTGTACAACAGAGATTTGCGAGACAAGATGTGCGGCTTTATCAATCGTGTGTTGCAATCCTTTTATTCTGAGTTCAAGTTCATCCCGTCTATTACGAAGCTCTTTTTCAAGCTGCCTGTTCATTTGTAAATCGACTTGCAACTTATGAGCCCTTTCATACGCATCGCGCACCTGTTCCTCAGAAAAATGGTTGAAGTGCATACTGACTTCAGAAAGCCTCTTTCGAGCAAATCTTGCTTTAGAATCCAGTGAATCGCTGTCATTTATCATTATCGCAACTCTTACTTTCACATCTTCAAGCTCTTTTGTCAGTGATTCGAAATCTTTGCGGCATTGCTCTTCAATATCAAAGACTTCATTCCTGCTTTCACTAACCGTGCTTACCATTGTTTCTAAGATCTTGTCCAATGCTTTAGCATCAACCTTGTGTATGGACATCAAGATCCCTCCACTTAAATCAACACACTTTAACCATGTTGTTGTCATTTAGACTATGTATACGGAAAAATATTCTTTTTCCTAATTCATGAATGTTTATATTACAGCAGGTAACATTTAAGAAGAAACCTTCATGAACATATTGTACCAAAAAAAGAAGAAAAATACGTTACTTTCAATAATGGATTTACACAAAATATACATATTTAGCATACTTCGAGCTCACTGGGCTGATACAGAATTGAGGATGAACGGCCCACTTGTATAGATAAGAAATCTCATTATCCCATACAACTTATCCTAATCAAACAAAATTGAATATTCTACAACCTTAATTATTATACGAAACAGAAAATTACTAAAATGGCATAATTCCTTATATGCATGAAATCTATCAGGAAGAGTCAGGAATATAGTCCAAAACGCATTGATTTAGCCATAAAGATATTCTTTTAAGCATAAAAATACAACTACGAAAGATTTACAGTCAATAAAATTAATTATAACACGTACAAATTTTTCTTATATTAAAGTTTCTTTACACATGTTTAATTTACGTCAAACTTCGTTGCCACAATTCAAGCTAAGATTTATAATTAATCGATTATATAGAAAGAACGAAGGTGGAAAAGTCATGCTCCCTCATTATTTAACGGTAAAAGGACGAGGGGAACACGAAATCGTCATTGAAAAATCCCGGTTCATTTCCCATGTCGCCCGAGTCGAAACAGAAGAAGCAGCACAGGCCTTTATTCAGGAAGTAAAGAAAAGACACAAAGATGCAACTCATAATTGTTCAGCTTATATGATTGGCGAACAAAATCAAATCCAAAAAGCCCTCGATGACGGCGAACCAAGCGGAACGGCAGGCGTACCCATCCTCGAAGTCCTTAAGAAGAAAGACCTGAAAGATACAGCCGTCGTGGTTACGCGCTATTTCGGAGGCATCAAGCTCGGCGCAGGCGGTCTCATCCGCGCTTATAGCAAAGCCACTTCAGAAGGAATCAATACAACAGGTGTAGTCATACGGAAACTAATGCGTGTGATGTCCACGAGCGTCGAATATACATGGCTCGGAAAAGTGGAAAATGCACTACGCTCCTCTATTTATCAAATGAAAGATATCCAATATCTTGATCAAGTCATTCTCCTTGTTTATGTGGAGGAAGGACAGAAGCAGGCGTATATAAATTGGATGACTGAGCTGACGAATGGCCAGGGACTTATAGCCGAAGGCGAAATTCTGTATCTGGAAGAGGAACTCCTGTAGGACATGTCGTTTCCTTTTTTTACTATTTTTCACTTGAAAAAGAAATATTTATTTTACGAATTCATGAAATCCATGTAAAATTAACTGTAATACTTGACGATATATATTGAAGGATTCGAAGAATAGCGGGTTATATCTGCTATTTAAAAGGAGAAGAAAAGATGTCTACTACTAGACGTGTTTATAAAATTAAAAAAACGAAGAGAAAAAGACGTAAAAGACTTTGGCTAGTTCTAGTCCCCCTGTTGGTTCTCGCTTTAGGTGCCACTACGTATGCCGCAACTTTATATGTGAAAGCACAGAACGTATTCAATGGTTCCTACGACCCCGTTGAGGCTTCAGCAAAGCGGGATGAAGCGATAGACCCGCTCGAAGATAATTTCTCGATCCTGTTCATTGGAATCGATGACAGCGATGAACGGGACTACCAAGGGAATTCACGATCGGATGCCCTGATTTTGGCTACATTCAATAAAGATCAAAAATCTATTAAGCTTTTGAGCATCCCACGTGATTCATATGTGTACGTCCCAGAAAAAGGCGTGACCACGAAAATCAATGCGGCACATGCAGCAGGTGGGCCAAAAGCTACGATGGACACAGTGGAAGAATTGTTTGATATCCCCGTTGATTATTATGTCAGAATGAACTTTAACGCCTTCATTGATGTTGTCGATTCTTTAGATGGCATCGAAGTCGATGTGCCTTATGAAATGCATGAAATGGATTCTCATGACAAAAAGAATGCCATTCATTTAAAAGAAGGATTACAGACAGTCGATGGTGAAGAAGCATTGGCCTTTGCCCGGACACGTAAGAAGGATAGTGATATCCAACGTGGTGAACGTCAACAGGAAGTCTTGAAAGCCATCATCTCCAAAGCAACTACGGTTGGAGCAATATCAAAGTATACCGATGTAATGGAAGCTGTAGGCGACAACATGACAACGAACCTTCAATTTTCACAAATTAGAGGCTTCATCAAATATGTGACGACGGATAATGGCCTTAACCTCGAAACGGTCAAGCTTGAGGGTACCGATTCGACCATTAACGGAACCTACTACTATCAATTGAATGAAACCTCCGTTGAAAACATTAAGCTGCTTTTAAAATCCCACATGAACCTGGGACCGACAAAGACTAACAGTCAAGCAGATGCCGCTGAATCACAGATTGAAAAATGAAAAAGGGGCTGTCTAATAAGTCCCTAAAATAAAACAGGTGGAGAAAAACGAGTTGTTTTTCTCCACCTGTTTTTCTATTTTTATAATAATTTAC
>NZ_JBIWCZ010000011.1:0-99806 GCF_044761765.1 Peribacillus sp. NPDC097284 | reverse complement strand
TTTTACTAAAAAGGGCGATTTTTTTGTGCATAAATTTCATAAAAAAAGGGTTGCCCTAAAAGTCATTTTCCTGACTTTTGGGACAGCCCCTTTTTCATATTTAGATGAACTTCGCTACTTCATCTAACGACAATCTTGTAGTTTGGAAAGAAGGTGAAGCTGCCTTCCCTATTGCAATTAAGACAATCGGAACATAACGTTCAGGCACATCGAATCTTTCAATGAATTGTTGTTTATTATACCCACCCATTGTAAGTGTGTCGTATCCCTTAGATTTCGCTATTAGCATAAGCTGCATCGAAACAAGTCCAGCATCAAAATTAGCCATACTCTCCCTGGTTTCTCTTGAAGCATCATTCCGATACTGGACTTTTCCTATTATTTATCGAATTTCAGTTTCGCCAATGCATCCGCTAATGCTGTATTGATTGGCTCCTCTTTGTTTTGCTTTTTCATATAATTCGAGACTTCATTTTTAGACACTTTCTTATTCTTGTTTTGACCTTTTCGTTTGTTATATGAAGAAAGCTTTTCATGAAAGCCACATTTACATGTGAACGTCTGTGCTTCTCCTTGCCCTCTCATTTCCATTTTCTTATGGCATTGTGGGCATCTTGCATTTGTTACACGTGAAACACCTTTTTTATGCCCGCATTCTCGGTCTTGGCAAACGAGCATTTTCCCTTTTTTACTGTTTACTTCAAGCATCAACTTGCCGCAATCCGGGCATTTTGTGCCGGAAATGTTATCATGCTTGAATTTTTGATCACTCGTCTTGATTTCGTGAACGATATTTTTCGCATAGGTGCGCATATCCCCAATGAATGTACGCTTATCAAGCGTTCCGTTAGCAATGGCGGTTAGCTTCTGTTCCCATTGTGCGGTCAACGCTGGCGAACGTAGATCTTCGGGAGCCAACTCAAGGAGCTGTTTACCTTTTGAGGTAACATGAAGACCTTTTCCACGTTTTTCAATCAGGAAACTATTGAACAATTTTTCAATAACATCGGCCCGGGTCGCAACGGTGCCGATTCCCCCGGTTTCCCCCAACGTCTTAATGAGTTCCTTGCTTTCCCCAGCCATGAAACGAGCGGGATTTTCCATTGCAGATAACAAGGTGCCCTCATTGAATGGCTCCGGTGGTCTTGTTTCTCCCTCTGTTTGTTTCACTGCCGTGATGTCTAAGATGTCACCATTCTCGAGTGTCGGAAGCAATTGCTCTGTAAGGCCATCACTTGCCTCTTCTTCCTCGAACTGATGATCATAGACTTCCTTCCAACCTGATTTCAAGATGACTTTTCCTTTAGCGACGAATGTTTCACTGCCCACTTTTGCGGTAACGGTCGTTTGCTCATATTCAAATGGTGGCATCAGAACCGCAAGGAACCGTTTGACGACAAGGTCGTAAATTTTCGATTCCTTGTCACTCAATTTACCCGGTAGTGGCGTTTGCTCAGTAGGTATGATGGCATGATGATCACTAACCTTGCTGTCATCCACGAATGATTTATTAGCCTTGATCGGGCTACGCAAGATTCTCGATGCATATTGGGCATATGGCTTGATGCTGACTGCCTGTAATCTTTCTTTCAGCGTCTCGACCAAATCCGAGGTTAAGAAACGCGAGTCCGTTCTTGGATAGGTCAGGACTTTATGTCCTTCATATAAACGTTGCATGATGGAAAGTGTCTCTTTCGCCGAATAACCGAATTTCTTATTGGCATCCCTTTGTAGCTCAGTTAGGTCATATAACTGGGGTGCAAAATTCTTCTTATGGGCTTTTTTCACTTCCACCACTTCAGCCTTTTTGTTTTTCACATCAGCAAGGACTTTGTCTGCCTTTGCCTTTTCGAATGTGCGTATATCTTTCGAATGGACGTCTTGCCAGACAAGGCGTAGTTGAGATTCTGCCGTTGCCGTAACGCCATAAAATTTCCTCGGCTGAAATTGTTTGATTTCCTTTTCCTTGGCAGCTATCATCGCTAGTGTAGGCGTTTGAACCCTTCCGCACGATAACTGGGCATTATGCTTCGTTGTCAGTGCCCTTGTAGCATTCATACCGACAAACCAATCCGCCTCGGCCCGAGCAACTGCAGAGGCAAATAGATTCTCGTACTCTTTCCCATCCTTCAGCTTGTTAAATCCATCCTTAATCGCCTTATCAGTTACCGATGATATCCAGAGCCGCTTGATTGGTTTTTTAACATTCGCTTTTTCCAGAATCCAACGTGCAACGAGCTCCCCTTCCCGTCCTGCATCGGTTGCGATGATGACGTCCTTGACATCACTGCGGTTCAATTGCGTTTTTACCGCTTGAAACTGCTTTCCGGATTGCTTGATTACGACCAATTTCAAGGATGGAGGCAACATAGGGAGGTCTTCGAGCCGCCATGTTTTGTATTTTTCGTCATACGTTTCCGGATCTGCATGGGTAACTAAATGACCAAGCGCCCAGGTGACGATATACTGACTTCCTTCCAAATAACCGTTGCCTTTTTTTTCGCAATTCAGCACTTTTGCTATATCTCTTCCGACCGATGGTTTCTCGGCCAGTACGACTGTTTTACTCATAAAAATACATCCTTTCCCTTTTAAACTGATTCTCTCATTATCTCATATATTTTTAGTCAGGGCGATAAAGGACTAGGGACTAACAACTAATGTCGAAGTGACTTAGGCAGACCGTCTAGTTGGTGAACCATTTATCGGTGAACCCCACCTTATTCATGCACAATATGTAAATTACTAGATTAGATAGCAATCTAGTACAGATTTTAGTATGATGAAACGTAGAGATTTTTTCAAAATAATTGGGAGGTTCAACATAAATGAGCTTACTTTCTATAGATAATTTGGCACACAGCTTTGGTGATCGGACATTATTCAGAGATGTTACGTTCCGATTGATGGCTGGGGAACATGTAGGCCTCGTCGGCGCTAACGGCGTAGGTAAATCAACAATGATGAACATTATTACCGGGCAACTGATTCACGATGAAGGCCGAGTTGATTGGACACCTGGTGTTGAATATGGCTACCTTGACCAGCACACCGTCCTGACTAAAGGCAAAACGATACGCGATGTGTTAAGAGATGCCTACTTACCTTTATTCGAGCAGGAAAAAGCTTTGAATGAAGTGACCGAGAAAATGGGTTCAGCGACACCAGAGGAACTTGAAGAACTTTTGGAACAAATGGGGGAAATCCAAGATAAACTCGAAGCTGGGGATTTTTATAATTTAGATATGAAAATCGAAGATGCGGCACGTGGGTTGGGCTTGGATGCGATTGGCCTTGAGCGTGACGTTTCTGCTCTGAGTGGTGGACAGCGGACAAAAGTATTGCTGGCGAAACTACTATTGGAACAACCCCAAGTACTACTGTTGGATGAGCCGACAAACTACTTGGATGTGGAGCATATCCGTTGGTTGAGCAGCTACTTAAAGGAATATCCTAACGCATTCCTATTGATTTCACATGATACCGAGTTCATGAACGGCGTAGTTGATGTCATCTTCCATCTAGAATTCTCGAAATTGACCCGTTATACGGCGACATACGAAAAATTCCTTGAACTTGCTGAACTGAATAAGAACCAACATATTAATGCATACGAAAAACAGCGGGACTTCATTAAAAAGCAGGAAGACTTCATCGCAAAAAATAAAGCCCGTTATTCAACTTCTGGCCGGGCAAAAAGTCGGGAGAAGCAATTGAATCGCATAGAACGTATCGACCGTCCGGAAACGGCGATGAAACCGACTTTCGATTTCAAAGAGTCACGTGCGAGCAGCCGATATGTATTTGAAGGGGAAGATATTGAAATCGGCTATGACCGTCCATTACTTCCAAAACTTTCAATGAACATAGAGCGTGGGGAGAAAATTGCCATTGTGGGATGTAACGGAGTGGGGAAATCCACACTGTTAAAAACGATTCTTGGTAAAATCGAGCCACTAAGCGGGAAAAGATCACTTGGTGATTTCCTCTTCCCTTCTTATTTTGAACAAGAGGTACAAGCAGGCAACACGACACCGATCGATGAAGTGTGGAACGCATTCCCTCATCTCGATCAACCTCAAGTACGGGCTATCCTCGCGCGGGTTGGCTTAAAAAATGAACATATCACTCGTCCGATGGCCCATTTAAGTGGTGGGGAACAGTCCAAGGTCCGCTTGTGTAAGTTGATGCTTACAGAAAGCAACTGGCTTCTGTTCGATGAACCAACAAACCATTTAGACGTGGTGGCCAAGGAAGAATTGAAACGTGCATTGAAAGAATATAAAGGAACGGTTCTGATTGTCTGCCATGAACCCGATTTCTACGAAGATTGGGTCACGAAAGTATGGGACGTCGAAGAATGGTCGAACAACAACTAAATGAACGGTCAAAGAGGGTGCCGCATACGTTGTGGGCACCCTCTTTATTTTTGAACGGGAGTGGTCATGCTCAATGATTAATGCATGCCCCCACTACGTTCAGCTACTAACGTATACGTTTTAGGTATCCCAATGTCATGGATTTTGTGGTTTGGTTCTTCTTCAAGGACTTTGATGATCAAACCGGATTCTCCGACTGCCGTTATGAGTTCACCCATGGTCCATTTGCGTTGGACCACTTTCGAAAGGCTTTGTTTATCTTCATCAGGCATATGTTTGGAGAAAGCCACCTCGTTATTTTCAATGGCAGGAGCAAAATAATTGCCTGTCACCTTATGTTTTTTGCCAGAAGAGGTTATGAGTTTCGTCGAAATTGGATGGAACTCATGCAGCACGAATCGTCCCCCCGGCTTCAACATCCTTTTTACCGTTTCGAATAATGGCTGCAGATCTATGAGGTAGTGAAGGACACCCAGTTCCATCAAGACCAAGTCCCGGTCTCCTAATGCATGTTCGGGCGGCAAGGACAGCACATCCGAGACAATATATTCAATGCTGACATCGGCTGATTCAGCCAGTTCGTTCGCGAAAGCAGCATTTTCCCGAGAGAAATCCACGACCTTAACGTCAGCTCCCAACATCGCCATGGCGACTGCCTTGACCCCATTCGATCCCATTAAATGTGTGACTTTCCGACCCACTATGTCTCCCATATATTTATAAAATGGATGCAATCTCCATCGCGGGTTGTGCTTGATCTTCCCTGCCAATTCATCCGGTTTCCCGTAACGGTTCACAAGGGCTAGATAATTATTTTGATTCCATGCCTGTTCATTTTCAGCTGTAAAGCCCTTTTGTGCCGATAATAGATACGCATGGATTTCATCACGATTACTCTGCATTTCAGCATTGTAAAGGTAGCTGTATAGGGATTGGCACCAAAGCTCGGTTTCCCCTACTGGTATGAGTAATCGGTAAGGATCCGTTTTAATTGTCCTATTGAATAAACAGCGGACCGTAATCAGTATTCCATCCTTTTCAACCTGGAAAAAGGCTGTTTCAGGATTCTTTTCAGGCTGTGAAGGAGCATGATCTATGAAAAGGGCAAATGTTTCATCAAAAACATCCCACTGCACGTCGACCGTGACATTTATAGTACCCTTTATTTCAACCCCTTGTATAAATAAAGCGGAGGGTCCCGTAAATTGATAGGGAATGTTTCCATCCTCAAGCAATTCCCCTATCCATGTAATTGTATGTAAATAGTTTCCGTTCATGCGAACCTCCTAGATCAGTAAAAATCAGTAGAATCAATCTTCCATAGCCAACGACAAACCTGTGCGCGTGAGGGAGATCAGTTCTTTGTCACCTCGATCGATTCCATACACAAGCAGCCTGACGAGCATGTAAATCGCCCTAAATCTTGCCAGGTTTTTGACTTCGGTTTCAATTTCACCATAGATTTCAAAAAAGGACCGTCTCGCCTCTTTTGGAAAGTAGCTGTATAAAAAAGAAAAATCGATAGCTGGATGCCCGATATGAACGTCCCCCCAGTCAATGATGCCCATTAGTACACCTTGGGCATCGAGCAAGACGTTCCGGACATGAATATCACCATGGACAAGGGTGTCGCATGTCCCTTCATACGATGCATCCAGGTCTTTCAAATACGTCGAAACGGCATGGGCCTGTTCAGAATAACCTAGTCCCACTAATGCTAAGAGTTGCTCATCAAGGCTGTCCTGCCGGAAAGAAACATCAAGTCTCCGCATTCCATCAGGCTGTACACCCAATTGTTTCGCCGTTGGCACAGGAAACCCGTGAAGCACTTTCAGGAAGTGGGCAAACTTTATTGCCGAGGAAATCTTACTTTCCATGGTTTCCTTCACAGGTAAGTGTCCCTTCACCATTTTGTAGCCAGTAAAGGGATATGGATAACTACTGCTCGGCTCTCCAAAAAAGACCGGTTCAGGAATGGCTAGCGGAAGATTTCCGGCCAATGAAGGCAAAAGCTTGTTTTCCACTTGAATTAAGGTAACAGCAATGGGTCTTCGGGGAAATCTGAATACATACTCCTCATTCAACTGAATGACCGTATTGTCAAACCCTTCCCCGATTTGCCTCACCTTTTCCAAGCCAACATCGGGAAACTGATGCTTTATCAAATTCTTTGCAAGTTCTAAGGAAACTGGATATTCTGCCAACCATGGTTTGTCCAATTCTCCTTCCCCCTTTATCGGTTTCTGCCCCTGCTAGGTGAACCTCCTGAATCATTGCGACGGTTCCCATTCGGACTATGGGTATTCCCCCTTCTGCCTTGACTCCCTCCTTGTCGTTCTCCTCGGGCATTGTCGCGACTACGTCCCCGACTTTCATCCCTTTGATCTCCTCGTGTGTTCTCGCGTTTAGGACCTCGGTTTGCAAAGCCCTCACGTGTATTCTCTAGACTCAACTCACGATTGTCGGCCTGATTAGCGGAGCGGTGACTTCCTCGGTTCGGACCTCGCGTATCGATTCTTTCTCTATGACGGCGTCCACCACCCGAACGTGGATGACGTGCTTCCCCTTCAGATAAGTCGCGGTCATGACGCTTCCGTTTATTCTCGACTTCGCCCGGCTGGAACATCTTAACCCCTTCGATCTTTCTCCGTTCAATTTTCATGGAAATACCTTTTTCAATATCACTCAAAAGCTGAAGATCCTTCGTAGCAATAAAGGTTACGGCTAATCCATGCTCACCGGCCCTTCCTGTACGTCCTATCCTATGGATATAGCTTTCGGCATCTTCAGGAACATCGTAGTTAAAAACATGTGTCACGCCTTCAACATCCAGCCCACGCGCAGCAACATCCGTGGCCACTAAATATTGAAGCTTCGCATCCCGGAAGTTTTTCATGACACGCTCTCGTTTTGCCTGCGACAGATCTCCATGAAGTTCATCCGAGTTGAAACCAGCCGCCTTTAAAGCATCGTTCAAAACAGAAACACGGCGCTTTGTCCGGCAAAAAACAATCGCCAGATATGGCTGTTCTTCCTTTATGATGCTGATCAGTGAGGACTGTTTGGCCCTATCCGTCGTTTCAATGACAAGTTGACGGATCTGCTCGACCGTCACTTGCTCAGCTTTAACAGCAGCTGTCAATGGTCTATCCATATAACGCTTCGCCAACTGATGGACTTGTTCTGGCATCGTCGCGGAAAAGAGCAGCGTTTGTCTTGTCTCTGGCAATTGTCCCATGATTTCTTCCACTTCCGGTAAAAATCCAATATGGAGCATTTGGTCCGCTTCATCCAAAACAAGCGTTTCGGTTTGGGATAAATCAATGGTTCCCCTTCGTAAATGGTCTAATAATCGGCCCGGTGTAGCTACCACGACAGAAATATTCCGTGTCAGCTTTTTCATTTGCTGCTCCACATCTTGTCCACCATACACGGCTAGCACTTGCAATTCCTCGATCTCATTGGCGAACTTTTTCAGCTCAGCCGTTATCTGTAACGCTAACTCCCTAGTCGGTGTGACGATTAATGATTGAACGTGGGAAGCTTTTGGGTCGACTTTTTCTAATATTGGAAGCAAAAATGCCAATGTCTTCCCTGTTCCTGTCTGTGCTTTCGCGATGACATCCCGTCCCGCCATTATGTCAGGTATCGATTTTTCCTGTATCGGGGTTGGGCTGGTTATGCCAGTTTGCTTCAATATCGTGTTAATTTCTGGGCTTATGCCAAGCTCGATGAAATTTGTCATGTATCGGCCTACTCTCTATATTTGTGATATCTTATTTAAATCATCATTACATCCATTGTCTATTATTGATTCTACACTAAGGCAATTTCCTTTACTCCAAGTTCTTTGTTAGTATATCATTATCTATTTTTGAGAGAAAATTTTTCATGGTATTGTGCTTTAGATGTTTTTCTAATATAATTTATAAGATTTTAAATTTCTGACTAACTATACTATTTGAGCTACTTGCCTGGAAAAAGGTGGGCGTCTCCTCCTTGTAAATGTCCGTACAAGGAGTTTTTGTATATAAAAAGAAGGAGTGGCCGCATGTTTAAATTAAAAGAACGGAAAACGAATATTAAGACAGAAGTCCTTGCAGGGCTTACAACCTTTTTAACATTAGCTTATATCATCGTTGTAAACCCCAAAATTCTTTCTGATGCTGGTGTTCCCTTTGAACAGGCTTTTACAGCAACCATCATCGCTACCTTAGTCGGTACTCTTTTCATGGCTTTTCTAGCCAATTATCCGATTGTCATTGCTCCTGCGATGGGATTGAATGCCTATTTCGCGTACTCTGTCCTAGGCACGCATGATATCTCGTACACGGTTGCCTTTTCGGCAGTCTTTGTTACAGGGATTATCTTCGTCATATTATCGCTTACTTCTTTCCGGTCTAAACTGATTGAAGCGATCCCCAATAATCTGAAACATGCTATCAGCGCCGGGATTGGTCTATTCATCACCTTTATCGGGCTTCGTTTATCTGGGGTCGTAACGAGTCATGAATCGAACCTGGTGACCCTAGGGAGCTTCAGAGACCCAGGAGTGGCACTTACCTTAATCGGTTTGGTAATAACCATCATTTTAATGGTCCGTAAGATTCAGGGTTCCATTTTCATCGGGATGATCATTACAGCGATCATTGCCCTATTTACTGGACAACTTAAAATTGAACATTTTGTTTCGGTGCCATCGTTACCCGAGGGCATCATTGTTGCTAATCCAATCACTTCTTTTGCGGATGTTGTAAACTACGGCCTATATGGTGTAGTGTTTTCCATCCTTCTCGTTATGCTATTCGACACCACCGGAGCCCTAATCGGGATTGTGCGCCAAGCAGGGTTATTGAAAGACGGAAAGTTGGAGAAAGCAGGAAGTGCTTTCTTCGCGGATTCCGTTGGGACAACAATCGGAGCCATGTTCGGTACAAGCCCTACTGCCGCCTCCGTGGAGTCCTCGGCCGGTGTAGGTTCAGGTGGTAAAACAGGGTTAACCGCTCTTGTCGTAGCCATTCTTTTCTTGGTCACTGCTTTCTTCAGCCCACTTATCGGGGCAGTATCAGATATTGCGGCCATCACTGCACCTAGCTTGATCATAGTTGGTAGCATGATGATCAAAAGCATCAATGAGATTGAATGGACCCATTTCGACGAATCTTTCCCAGCCTTTTTGGTCATTGTTACGATGCCTCTTACTTCAAGTATCGCCAATGGTATAGCACTTGGATTCATCTCATATCCAATACTAAAAATCGCAAGAGGGAAATTCAAAGAAGTCCATCCGTTAGTATACATCTTTGCCGTTCTTTTTCTTTACCAACTCATTTTCTTAGCATAAAAGAGAGGAACCGTGACATCACGGTTCCTCTTTTCATGTCTTATCCTCGCCTTTAACCCCCTTCGAATCCTATCAAAAAAAAGGATATCCAACATGTTGTCAGATACCCTTCCTCTTTTACTGATTCATTTGATCAAGAAAGTCGCCAAGAAGATCATCCAGATTTTCCTCTTCTGGTTCCGGTTGCTCTGACTGTTCTGAAGTCTCATCGAAACTCCAATCAAAATCATCCAGATCCATTTCGGGTAATTCCTTCGGTTCTTCTTCCAAACTCCTCTCCACCAATTCTTCCTCTTCCTTTACATAGACATCCTCATTGATTCCATTGCTGTTTAGTGAGGCCAACAAGGCCGTAGCCCGTAAAGGATCGGATAAAAGATGGTACAAAATCGTTCCAAGCATTGCTTCTGAGTGGGAATGCTTTAGCCAGTCACGCTGAGATTTACTAAGCTTATTCGGCATGGGCAAGGCAACCATCTCCCGTTCCTGATGAGAGGATTGCCCAACGCCATCAAGAACATACTCAGCAATTTTACTGGAAAAATTTCTTCTTTCCGTTTCCTTTAATTTCTGCAGCTGCCTTAACGTATAATCGGATACATCTGAAGGGATACGAAAAGTGATGGCCTGTCCTCTTTTGATTTCAGAAGAAGCTGTTTTTTTCATTTTCTCACCTATTTAACTGAACCTGTACGTTGTTCTTTCTTCTTATGTTGAGATTGTTGCTCTTCCTTTGAATTCCGGCGTTTAAAGTCGGAAATCAGCTTGTAATAGGCGTTGGCCATCATCCAAACGCTTTCTCTTTCATCTTCAAAAAAGTCGATATTGTACCCATCAAAGTTTTGATTGAGTGTTTTCAAGTAATCCTTCAGTACAATTGAACCCCCACCTACGAAGTAGCAAATCTCCGTCTGTGAATTCTTTTTCCAAACGTTGCGAAGATGACGATATTGTTTTTTTGCAAGCTCCCCTAAAATGCGGTCGACAATATCATGCACACTTGTCCGACTTCCACGGACCATTATATGGTTCCGGTCGTTTTTTTTCGTGATAATCTCCACCACGTCACGTCTGCTGTCCAATTCGACACCATGTTTCTTCCTGATTTCCTCACGAATTGATTCGAGTGCTTCAGCCACACCAAGGTTAAACCCTTGTGCTTTATCATCATCCACTTTACGGTTCTTAATGACCGCGATATCTGTCGAAAGTCCGCCGATATCTTGAATAAGAATTCTTTTGTCGATCAGCTCACGGTTAATGATGTTCAAATCATTGTCCATTACTAGATTGATATAAGCTGCAAACCCTTCAGGATAGACCTTCACTTCATCAAATTTAATATTCACTTTCAATCCCTGATATTTAGGCGTGATTAAAAATTCCACTTGGTGAACCGAACCCACTAATTTCGAGCGATATCCGACATCTTTCCCTTCCTTCACTTCACGGAGCGGAAGGCCCGTACCCAACGTATAGTTCGCTTCGACGACATTATTAACCTTTTTGAAGCGATCATTGTTCCCCTGTTTAGCCGCATCCAATGCCAGTGCCGCAAAAAGCATGATCAACGTTTGGTCTTCTTCCGATTTACTGCTGCCTAAATCCAATTCTGTAGGGTTATCACTTTTTGTCGCTAAATTCCCAACACGGTAAATAGCATTATTATCTTGAAGTGCTGGTGAGTGAACTCTTATATGAATTCCATCCAATGGGTTATTCTCATCCAGTTCCTCTATCCCGATGACCGGCCGGTCCTCAATATCTTTTGCAATGACATTCGGTATATATAGTTCAGACTCTAGTTTTCCAAAAATAGCTTTGATAGCATCATTACCTACATCTACTGCTGCGATTCTAGAACTCATCTTAAAACATCCCCTTTTTTTAAAAAAATGCCAGACAGTGTACTTTAATAAGAATAGAAAAAAATACCATAATAGTCAATGATTCGATAGATATACCTTTTCCTAAAATATGTATTCATTTTGTATACATTAGTAACAAGTGTGTACACACCTTGTATATAGCCATGTATACGTGTTTGTAAACATGTTTACTATATTGTTTACAAACTATCTTATTTTGTTTACATGTATACATTTTTGTATACAATGCAAACCATTTCCTTTTTATAACATCCATCTACCAAAAAGAGGATAAAAAGCTAGGTGAAAGGGAATGGTAATAAACGGAAACCATTCCTAAACGTCTGGAGGAATTTAAAAATGACTGAAAAAAATACAGAACTCCCACAGTATCCTGAACCCTTCTGGAGAAGTACATTGACTTTTCCTTCATTCCCCAAGGTAGAAGAAGATATTAAAACAGATGTCTTGATTGTTGGGGGCGGGATCACAGGCATAACTTCCGCTTATCTATTAGCCAAGCAAGGAGTTCAAGTCACACTCATTGAGGCGAGCGAGATCCTAAACGGAACCACAGGACATACAACAGCCAAGATTACCGCCCAGCATGGACTGGTTTATGACAAGCTAATTGCAGCGCATGGCGAGGAAAAGGCAAAACTATACTATGAAGCAAATACTGAAGCAATGAATTTAATCAAGGAATTGGTCGAGGAACATTCTATAGAATGTAATTTATCTAAACAAGATGCTTATGTGTATGCAAATACTGAAGAATATGTTAGTAAGATTCAAAAAGAATTGAGGGCCTATCGTAAACTCGGTATTCCCGGTGATTATACCGACACTATACCCTTCTCCATTCCATGCAAAGCCGCGGTAATCATGAAGGACCAGGCACAGTTCCATCCATTGAAATATTTACTGGGACTTACCTCCCCCATTCTGGATGGTGGCGGGAAAATCTTTGAACATACGACAGCCATGAAGATTGAAGATGGAGAGAATCCGACCGTTCTGACTGAGGATGGTCATAAAATTAAATGCAACCATGTCATCGTCGCTTCTCATTTTCCTTTTAATGATGAGATGGGTTTATACTTTGCACGGGTCCATGTAAAAAGATCCTATGTCCTTGGCATTAGGATGAAACAGGAATATCCGGGAGGCATGTTTTATAGCGCGGATAGCCCTTCCCGTTCCCTTCGCTATACGGAAAACGACAATGGTGAAAAGCTGATTCTTGTAGGCGGAGAAGGGCATAAAACCGGGCAAGGTATATCAACAATAAACCATTATGAGGCTTTACAGGATTTTGGCTCCCACTATTTCAAAGTGGAGGACATCCCTTACCGTTGGTCGGCTCAGGATATCGTGACGCCTGATGACCTGCCATTCGTTGGCCCGGCAACCCCCAATCATCCCCGGGTGCTCATTGCAACCGGTTATGCAAAATGGGGCATGACAAATGGAACCATTGCCGCAAAAATCTTGACTGACCGCATTTTACAAAAGGATAACCGATATGCGGACTTGTATGATCCCGCCAGATTAGATGGAATGAAAAACATGGTGAAAGATAATGCGGATGTCGCGAAGCATATGATTCAGGGCAAGCTTTCCATCCTTCATAAAAAGCCAGACGACCTAGGATTGGATGAAGGGGCCATTGTCAAAGTGAATGGGGATAAGGCCGGGTGTTACCGAGATAAAGAAGGTCAACTATTCATCGTGGACTCGACATGTACCCATATGGGATGTGAAGTCGCGTGGAACAGTGGGGATAGGACTTGGGATTGTCCGTGCCATGGCTCACGTTACTCTATTACTGGAGAAGTTATGGAAGGTCCTGCAGTCGAGCCCCTCAAGAAAATTCGGTAATAACGGATACCTAGCGTACATTGCCCTATTATTCTCGACTATAACAACTGTTTTCCTTATACTGAAGGGACTGCAGTAACTTGCAAATACCTCTAAAAGGGATTGAAGTAAAATGAACGGTAAAAACCGAAAAGATATCACTCCAGGAACCTCTGTAGACATTGTACTGAAAGCAGATCAACGAAGCGGAAAACTAACAAGTGGTACAGTAAAGGACATCTTAACAAACTCTAGCAGTCACCCACATGGAATAAAAGTACGGTTGACAGACGGCCAAGTTGGCAGGGTCCAGGTCATTCATAAATAACATGCACTCGGTTTGAAACCGAGTGTTTTTTTATATCCTTATTCTTTCGATCAATCCTTCAACAAAAGGGAGCATGTTTTCCCTTACGGTCCCGTACAATAGGATAAACTCACTTTTATAAAAGGTTGGTGTCTTATGAATCAGGAATTTAGCACCCCCAATCGAAATTATCTTGATAACCCTCACGCTTTAAAGGTGTCCGGCTCTGAGACGCTTCAGGCTGCCCCTGATCAGGCGACCATTACCCTGGGGGTCATAACAGAGGATGAGGACCCCCGGAAGGCTCAACAAGCCAATTCACAAAGCATTGCACGAGTCATTGCTGGACTGAAGTCCATTGGCATTTCCGAAGATCAATTGAAAACGAGTGAATATAGGATTGACCCGCAATATGATTATGTTGGTGGAAAAGAACAGTTTAAAAATTATAAGGTCCATTATATAATCCAAGTCCAAACAACTGAGATTGAGGCCATTGGCATCATAATTGACACGGCTGTCAGCAATGGGGCCAATTCCATCTCCAATATCCGTTTTTCCTTGTCCACTCCAGAGGTCTATTACAATCAAGCCCTTTCACTAGCTTTAAAGAATGCTTATGAAAAAGCACTCTCCATGGCGAGAACGATAGGAGTTACCTTGAACCCCATTCCCACTCTCGTTGAAGAAATGTCGGAAACGACTCCTCCTGTTCTTTTCCAAACCAGTTCCTACACCAAAGCAGCCACTACCCCCATCCAACCTGGTGAATTGAACATTACCGCTACAGTAAGAGTGGAATATACTTACTAAGTTGCCGGTTTCCAAAGTAAAACCCTCTATTGGCAAGGCTACTTGCCAATAGAGGGTTTTTGTTTTTAAAAGACGACTGTTTTGTTTTCATGAACAAGAACGCGGTCTTCCAAATGCCACTTCACAGCATGAGCAAGTACCCTGCGTTCTGCAGAACGACCAATTTTCTTCATCTCTTCTGCAGAGTCACGGTGATCGACACGTTCTATGTCCTGCTCGATGATGGGACCTTCATCTAAATCATTTGTCACATAGTGGGATGTTGCCCCTATCAACTTAACACCGCGGGTATATGCGCGTTCATAAGGTCGAGCCCCTATGAATGCAGGTAGGAATGAATGATGGATGTTGATGATTTTATTCGGATGGGCTGCCACGAAATCGGGTGTCAAAATCTGCATATATCGAGCCAATACGATTAAATCAATCTTAAAGTCCTCCAGCAATTTAAGCTGCTGCGCTTCCACTTCTTTACGAATCTCTTTATTTGCCGGAATATAATAAAAAGGAATATTCATGGATTCGACAATTTCCCTAGTATCTTCATGATTACTGATGACCATCGCTATATCTGCCAGTAGATTGCCGCTTTGCCACTCCCATAACAACTCAAGTAGACAATGTGGTTCTTTCGAAACGAAAATCGCCGTCCTCTTTAAATCACTAACGTAATTGAACGTCCATTGCATGGAAAACTTTTCTGAAATTTCTTGAAAATCTTTTTCCATGTCTCCTGATTTCGCTTTTAAGTTGGGGCAATCAAATTCAATTCTAGTAAAAAAAGTCCCGCCATTTGGATTCATGGAATACTGACTCAATTCAACAATATTCGCTTCATATTCTTTTAAAAAAGCCGTTACCGTTGCGACTATGCCTGGTTGATCCGGACATTTTATTATCAAACGTCCTCTATCTTCATTTTTTTCACGGTATGCCTGTAATTGCTCTTGCACAAAGTTGTTCACCATTATCCCAACTGCCCTTCGTCTTTTTGGCTCTATTATACTTTATTTCGTCAGCAATGTTAAAGTCAGTCCATTACTCCCCGATTAATAAGCACGATAATCCTTGTCTGAAACCTGCACTGATTTCAACACCCACTCCGGATTGGAAGGTAATACATCCCCGTATACCGGTTTTTTTATTATTTCTTCGGCGGTTTCCACTTGCGTACCGTTTTAATAAGGGGGATTTTTTTCGATTGGATTTTCAATGACTTGATAGACGCCCAGCTATCCAGTGACTTGAACATAACGGGAAATGTAGAAGAAGTAAATGCAAAGTCCCAGAACCTTTAAGAATTGCATAGTAAAAGAGATTAAAAGAGAAGAGTCGGCCTGATTAAGGACGATTTTTTTTGATATTTGGACATTTTGGGACGTTCTTCCCAAAATTGGAGGTTATGACAGAAGACATGTTGGGTATAAAACACTTTATCAGTACCTAAAAGGGGGATTAGAAATAATCATGAAATTATCAGTAAAATTCATTCTTGCATTATTGGTCATTCTTGGTCTCATGTCCGGCTGTGCTGAGAAGGATCAGCTTGAAGATGGTAGTAAGCTGATTAATGAGGATCAGTTTATCTTCGCTTCCTCAGGTGAATTCAAACCATTCAGCTATGTCAATGATGACATGACTGTAACTGGATTTGATGTCGAGGTGGGAACGGCCATTGCCAAAGAATTAGGACTTGAAGCAGTTCCTAAGCGAATAAAATTCAAAGGAATTGTTGAAGGGGTCAAGACTGGTCGGGCAGATGCAGCTGTTGCCAGTCATACCATCAATGAACAGCGTAGTAAACACGTTTCCTTCTCTACTCCCTATTACTACTCTGGTCCTCAAATCTTTGTGCGCCCTGATAGTGATATCGAGACAATCGAGGATTTAAAAGGAAAAGAGGTAGCCGCGTCTAAAGGTTCTACATACGCAAACACCGCTGAAGAATATACAACCAATGTAAAAACCTATGATAGCGACATCACGGCCCTTAAAGCGTTGAGCGGGGGGCGTCATGATGCTGTCATAACGGATTTTGTCACCGGAAAAGAAGCCGTGAAAGAAGGCTTTGAAATTGAAGGACGACAATTGATTGAACGGAGTGAGCAGGCGATTGTACTGCCACAAGATAACCCTGAGTTGCTCGCACGTGTCAATGCAGCACTCGACAATCTCCGTGAAGACGGAACGCTTGCTGAAATCAGCAAAAAGTACTTTGGTGAAGATATCACGACCAAACCTGAATAAAGATAGATAGAAAGGGAGTTGTTCCATTGCCAAGTTTTTCACATTTCTTTGATACATTATTTAGCTCTTCGGATGTGTTCATCCGAGCCATGCTCCTCACCTTGGAGCTTACTGTCGTATCCATTTTAGTGGGGACCGTCATCGGATTACTTTTTGCACTCTTAAAAATTTCTAATATTAAGATCCTCGCATGGATTTCAGATGCTTATGTATTCCTAGTCCGGGGTACACCATTGATCGTACAAATATTCATCCTTTACTTTGGTATTAGTAACATCTTCCTGCTTCCTGATTTTTGGGCAGCATCTCTTGCACTCGCCTTCCATAACGGTGCTTATATTTCGGAAATACTTCGTGGAACGATTCAATCCATCGACAAAGGACAGGTGGAAGCTGGTCGCTCGCTAGGAATGAGCAAGTCTCTCACATTAAGAAGAATCATCCTGCCACAGGCTTTCCGCCGTGCACTGCCACCACTAGGCAATCAATTCATCATCGGCCTTAAGGATTCCTCATTAGCCGCATTCATCTCAATGAATGAGCTCTTTAACGTTGCCACTACGTTAGGATCTAATAACTTTGATGAAATGACTTACCTTCTGATTGTAGCCGTCTATTACTTGATACTTGTAGCAATCTTAACCATAGCCGTCAATGCATTCGAAAAGAAACTGTCCATTAGCGATCGATAGGGGGAAATGAACATGGAACAAAAAGAAATGATTCGCATAAGAAACTTGAATAAATCATATGGAGATCTTCATGTGCTTAAGGATATCGATATGAAGGTGCTGGATAGCGATGTAGTCTGCCTGATAGGCCCTAGTGGCTCTGGTAAAAGTACATTGCTCCGTTGCTTGAACTATTTAGAGAAAAAGGACAGTGGACAGATCCTGATCGAGGGAACAGAGATTCAGCCTGGAAAACATGATATTAATAAGATTCGGGAAAAAGTGGGCATGGTTTTTCAGCATTTTTACCTTTTCCCACATATGACAGTGCTTGAGAATATTATAGAAGCACCTACTCACGTCAAGAAGGTCCCTAAGGCCCAAGCCATTAAGGAAGCAAAAGAGTTATTGGTTAAAGTGGGACTCTCGGATAAAGCGGATGTCTACCCAAGCAAACTATCGGGTGGGCAAAAACAACGGGTTGCCATAGCTCGGGCACTAGCCATGAAACCGGATATCCTACTCTTTGACGAACCCACTTCCGCTCTCGACCCGGAACTTGTCGGTGAAGTATTAGCGACAATGAAGGAACTGGCCATTGAAGGCATGACAATGGTCGTCGTGACCCATGAGATGAGCTTTGCCCGTGAAGTAGGAGACTGGATTGTCTTCATGCACAACGGACGTGTGATAGAAAGCGGCCCACCTACGGAATTTTTCTCCAATCCAAAAGAAGAACGGACGAAGGAATTTTTACAAACGACTGTATTTTAAATGACATCATCCGAAGCAATGCAGAGAACTCTGCATTGCTTCTTTTCTGAACAATACTAGATATATAGATTTATCAGTTGCCACCAAAGTTTCAGGGATATATTCTTCCCAAATGTGCAAACTAAATACTAGATGAATTGTTTCAGAATATATCCTCACTCCCCCCATTCCGGCTCGAACATGGAAAAATGTCTGTATTTATGGTATATATACAGGTAAAATTAAAAGAAGTATATAAATGAAAGAGGTCGAATTCTGTTGGAACATAACTCTTCAAATTTTATTAAAAATATTATAAACGATGATCTAGAGTCCGGAAAACATAAGCATATCGTCACCCGTTTCCCTCCTGAGCCAAATGGTTACTTACACATCGGGCACGCAAAATCCATCATACTGAATTTTGGTGTGGCTGATGAATTCAATGGGAAAACGAACCTGCGTTTCGATGACACGAATCCATTGAAGGAAGATATTGAGTATGTCAATTCCATCAAGGAAGATGTCAAATGGCTTGGTTATGACTGGGATAACCTTTTCTTTGCTTCCGATTACTTTGATAAGATGTATCAAAAGGCTGTATTGCTAATCACTAAAGGTCTAGCCTATGTGGATGACCTAAATGCAGACCAAATCCGTGAATATCGTGGAACATTAACGGAACCTGGAAAAGATAGCCCTTACCGCAATAGAACGGTTGAGGAAAACCTTGAGCTATTTGAAAAGATGCGTAACGGCGAATTTGAGAATGGCCAAAAGGTATTGCGTGCAAAAATCGATATGAGCTCGCCAAATATTAACCTGCGGGATCCTGTTATTTACCGTATTTCCCATACGGAACACCACAATACAGGAGATAAATGGTGCATCTATCCGATGTATGCATTTGCTCACCCAATTGAGGATGCCATTGAAGGCGTCACTCATTCCATCTGTACGTTGGAGTTTGAAGATCAACGTCCGCTTTATGACTGGATCGTTGATAATTGTGAAATGGAAAGCAAACCACAACAATATGAATTTGGCCGTTTAAACCTGACGAATACGGTGATGAGCAAGCGTAAATTGAAACAGCTTGTCGATGAGAAATTTGTCGACGGCTGGGATGATCCACGTATGCCTACCATCTCCGGTTTACGGAGACGGGGATATACACCGGAAGCGATTCGTGCTTTCTGCCAGGAAATAGGTGTTGCTAAAACGAGTGGTGTCGTCGATTCCCAAATGCTTGATCACTTTGTCCGTGAGGATTTGAAGCTGAAGGCTCCACGTACCATGGGTGTTTTAAAGCCACTTAAAGTCGTCATCACCAACTATCCAGAAGGTGAAGTTGAAATGCTTGAAGCTGAAATCAATCCCGAAGTACCTGAGATGGGTACTCGACAAATTCCATTTTCACGTGAAATATACATCGAGCAAGATGATTTCATGGAGAATCCACCGAAAAAGTACTTCCGTCTTTTCCCGGGTAATGAAGTCCGTTTGAAACACGCTTATTTCATTAAATGCGAAGACGTGATAAAAGATGAGGCTGGAAATGTCATTGAGCTTCATTGCACATATGATGTTGAAACAAAGAGCGGATCTGGTTTCACCGGCCGTAAGGTGAAAGGGACACTTCACTGGGTCGAAGCTACACAAGCTATTTCAGCAGAATTCCGTAACTTCCAACCTTTAATCTTGGATAATGAGCAAAATGAAGAAGAAGAAAAATCATTTTTAGAGCGGGTTAACCCTGATTCCATAGAAGTCTTACAAGGATTTGTTGAGCCTAATATGAAAGACGTCAAGCCACAGGATAAATTCCAGTTTTTCAGACATGGCTATTACAATGTCGATCCTAAACTTACGTCATCCGATCAGCTCGTCTTCAATCAAATCGTTAGCTTGAAGAGTTCATTTAAATTATAAAAACTAATGATAAGGACCAAATTCCATAATGGAGTTTGGTCCTTTTCATATGCTTATGAATTATCTTGCATCTTCCATCCCTCAACAACATCACTTCATTTGAAATAGCAATAATAGGTCGCCGTATCCTTCCTCTTCCATTTCATTTCTAGGGATGAACCGAAGTGCAGCCGAATTGATGCAATAACGAGTTCCCTTGGGGGCAGGACCATCCGAAAACACATGTCCTAGATGGGAATCGCCTTCCCTGCTCCGCACCTCAGTACGGGTAGATCGATAGCTTACGTCAATCTTTTCATGAACACTGGTAGACATGATCGGCTTTGTAAAGCTTGGCCATCCACATCCACTATCATACTTATTCCTGGAGCTGAATAGGGGCTCTCCAGAAACGACATCCACATAGATGCCTTCTTTAAAATGATCCCAGTACTCATTGTCAAAAGGTGGCTCTGTCCCATTTTCCTGTGTAACGAAAAATTGCCTCTCAGTCAAGATTTCCTTAAGGTGGGATTGATCCTTAGGCCAGTTTTCTTTTAAGAAAGCATCGCGGCCTGAACCCTTACGATACAAGGCGTACCTAAATTGATTCTTTTTATGGAAACCCTGGTGATATTCCTCGGCAGGATGAAACTCCATGGCCGGTAAAATATCCGTTACGATGGGGTCATCGAACAGATTATTCTCCATTAATTCTTTCTTAGACTCCTCGGCTTCTAATCGTTGACGATCATTATGATAAAATATCGCAGATTTATATTGATTACCCCTATCAGAAAATTGTCCACCAACATCGGTAGGGTCAATCTGCTGCCAGAATATCCGAAGTAAATCTTTATAAGAAATGAGGCGAGGATCAAACACAAGCTGAACCGCTTCTACATGATCGGTCTGACCTGAAATCACCTGCTTGTAACGGGGGTTGGGAACCTTCCCGCCCGTATAACCCGAAGTCACTTCAATCATTCCATCCATTTCATCAAAGGGAGCTACCATACACCAAAAGCATCCCCCTGCAAAGGTCGCGATCTCTCTATCATTCACTGTCACACATGGCACCCTTTCCTACTATTTACTTTGTTATATTATTACAGACCCAAACAACAAACTAACTCTTTCATTTCATGCCATTCTATAAAAAGAGGCACTTAGGAATCAACCTAAGTGCCTTACATGATCATTAATTAATTATTGCCATGGAATCCATTAAAGGATGACACTTACAATGATGGCTGATAGAATGCTGACAAGCGTCGCACCATAAAGTAACTTCAAGCCAAATCGTGCCACAACGTTCCCTTGCTTTTCATTTAGTCCTTTAACTGCACCAGCGATAATCCCGATTGATGAGAAGTTTGCAAAAGATACCAAGAACACCGATACAATACCTAAAGTTCTCTCACTGAATCCAGCATCCGCTAAGCTCAACATGGCAACGAATTCATTCGTCACTAATTTAGTGGCCATGATTCCACCAGCAGATACAATTTCAGATGCCGGAACACCCATGATGAAGGCAAATGGAGCAAAGATATATCCTAGGATTTCTTGGAAGCTAATACCTAGAATCAAGTCGAATAAGCTGTTTATACCAGCGATTAATGCGACAAAACCAATTAACATGGCAGCAACAGTTATCGCCACTTTGAATCCATCCATGATATATTCTCCGAGCATCTCGAAGAAGGATTGCTTTTCTGCCCCTTCTTCAACAGCGAGAATATCTTCTTCCTCGGAAACTGTATATGGATTGATGATAGAAGCGATAATAAATCCACCAAACATGTTAATAACAATGGCTGTCACCACATACCTTGGCTCAACCATAGTCATGTAAGCTCCTACAATCGACATGGATACAGTGGACATGGCCGATGCACAAAGCGTGTACATACGTGAAGGCGGTATGGCACCCAGCTGTTTCTTCAAAGTAATGAATACTTCTGATTGACCAACGATAGCCGAAGCAACCGCATTATAGGATTCAAGCTTACCCATCCCATTTATTTTACTGATTAGTAAACCAATCCACTTCATAATGAATGGAAGGATTCTTAAATACTGTAAAATACCAATTAAGGCGGATATAAAGACAATCGGAAGAAGAACATTTAAAAAGAACGGTGATGCGCCTTCATTGACGATTCCGCCGAAGACGAATGTTACCCCTTCATTGGCCCATTTCAAAAGCATTCCAAATGCGTCAGCAATAGCATTGATGATGACAAGACCAAACTTCGTATTTAATAATATATACGTCAAGATAAGCTGAATCAGGATCATTATGATGATTGGTTTAACTTTGATTTTCTTACGGTCACTGCTCACTAATACAGCAAGTCCAAAAACGACGATCAGCCCTAAAATTGCTATAAGAAATTTCATTATGCGGCCTCCACTTAGGTGAATTTAATTTATTTTAACTGGTACCTTAAAAGAATTATGCAAGCGTTTTCTCTTTTAGCCAAAATACCTTGTCCGTACCTCTTCAATTTTATATACTATACTAATATTTTTTGTAGTGCAATTAATTTTTTTCTATAAGAACAATACAATATTTGGTAACTGACAAACCCATTTTATTAAAAGTTTCCCCAACTGGTTTCTCTATATCCACATCTAACGAAACAGCAACGATCAAAAAAAACTTAGGGTTAAAAAAGACCCTTAACTTTCCCTTAAGATAAAAGGGGAAATTAGAGCCTATCTTTTTATTTATATCTTTGGTTTTTTGGGAAAGGTAATTTCGAAACGCGTGCGTTTTCTCTCTTCACTCGTCACTTTAATAATCCCTTGATGCATTTGGACAATCCACTTGGCAATAGAGAGACCAAGCCCTGACCCTTCGTTTAAGGAACGGGATTGTTCCACTTGATAAAATCGATCAAAGATTTTCGATAGTTCCTCTTGAGGAATCCCCTTCCCATCATCTTCTACAGATAGAATGATGGACGAAGCGCTCTTGACGCAGGTTATCGAAATCTTCCCGCCTTTTTCCGTAAACTTCAATGCATTATCCACTAATATCACCAATAATTGATGAATTCTTTCTTTGTCACCAAAAAACTCAACCTGCTCCGGTACTAAGCTAACCATTGTTTTATTCTGAAAAGAAGCTATATCAATATACTGTTCAACAACTTCGCTAATGACTTCATCTAAGAAAAACTTTCCTTTTGTAACCTCCACTTGATTGGAATCCGTTCGTGTCAAGGTTAAAAGGTTTGTAACTAACTTATTCAAACGTCGCACTTCTTTGGAAATGATCGATATATCAACCGCTTTTTCCTCGATTGTCGCGGAAGGTGATTGAAACAACAAATCAGCTTTCGATTGAATGACAGCAAGAGGTGTCCTGATTTCATGGGAAGCATCGGAAACGAACTGCTGCTGTTGCTCCCATGATTTTTTTATCGGGATGAGGGCCCTCCCCGCTAAAAGGTACCCAGCTCCAATGGCCAAAAGGCTTCCGATGCCTCCACCCATGAGCAATATGAGCAATAAGCGATTGAGCATAGCTTTTTCCGAATCTACATTCCGAATGAATTGCCACGTCATTTTTCCGTATTCTGTTTCTACCTGTGTGGAAACCGCCCGGTATGTAGCACCATCGACAGAAATTTCTTCAATCTCATCAAACGTTTTCGGGAAAAACTCTGGTTCATTGACCTTGAAGAAACTGTTTTCGTTTAACCTTGGCTCAATGATTGTTTCATTCGGACCCCAAACGATCACACTCGGACCTGGGCCTAACTGAAATTCACCTGGGGGACGAATTCCCCCCGGCATTCCCCCAATCCTTTGCTCACGTAAGGAGTCATTCACTTCTTTATAAATCTGATTTTCCGTATAGAAATAAATTGTTCTGCTTAATATCGCAATAAGAACTATGAAGACGATTGAATTCAATAATGTCAACTGAAGCCTCGTTTTTTGAAACATGCTAACCCCCCCTTAAGGTTGTTTTAACATATAGCCAATTCCTCGGATAGTCTGTATGTCCTTATGGTATTGAAAGGGTTCCAATTTCTTTCTTAAATGGTGCACAAACACTTCAACGATTGCGATCGTCGTATCGGAGTCAAACCCCCAGATGCGGTCAAAAATCTGTTCACGGGTAAGGATTTTTCCTTTGTTTTGAATGAGGTATTCGAGCAATTCATATTGCTTCAGCGTTAGTCTTACCGCCTCACCCTCTACCAAAATACCCTTTTCCTTCTCCAACAATTGAATTCCTCGGTACTTCCAACCTTGCTCAAGCGAAAGAATTCCACTCCTACGCAGAAGAGCCCGTATTCTTGCCTTAAGCTCGGCTGCCTGAAATGGCTTGACCAAGTAATCATCCCCTCCAAGTTCCAGGCCCTTTACCCGATCCTCCAGGGAATCTTTTGCGGTTAAAAATAAAACACTCGTATCAATTTTGGCGTTCCTCATTTGGCGGATGATCTCGAATCCATCCATACCCGGAAGCATTACATCCAAAAGAATGATATCGTATATACGTTGCTGGGCCAAAAAAAGCCCATCTTCCCCGTTATCAGCTGTATCCACTTCATATTCATCCTCTAAAATTTGCCTCATTGACTCTAATAATGAAGCATTATCCTCTACCACTAATACCTTCATCAAAAGTCTCCCTCCCGACAAAATTCTCCTGTAAATATATTGTAATCCTACCCCTTTATATATATAAAAGAAAACCTGACAACATCAGCCTGCTTTTTTAAAGATGTATGATGAAATCAGTATTACGAAAGAAGCTTAACTTTTCCTTAATGATGGCTGCCTTTATATGTAACAAAAAATGAACGAAGATTTCTTTTCTTCGCTTTACTAAATTCTATGTCGAACAAAAAAAGGGGATTTTTTTAAAATTAAATTTACAAAATATTCCAATAAATATATACTGAGAGTGTTATCGGGCTCCACTAGGTAAATTATCTTGATTTATAAAGGGGGAACCACATTGCCATCAAATGAATCAATGGCTGAAGATCAAAAAGTAAGCGCTTCCACAAATTACACCGAAATTGTCCAATCACCATCATTTCAAGATCTCCTTAGAAAAAAACGTAAGTTCATCGTTCCACTTTCCATCTTTTTCATGGTCTTTTATTTCTCCTTACCCATTCTCACTTCCTATTCTACAGTCCTGAATTCAAATGCTTTCGGCGCTATCAGTTGGGCCTGGGTGCTTGCCTTCGCACAATTCATCATGACATGGACCCTATGTGTGCTTTACTCCAAAAAGGCTGCAACTTTCGACAAGCTTGTCGAACATATTTTAAAAGAAGCGAAAGGAAGGGGGTGAAGAGGGCATGAATGTACTTGCTTTTGTCTTATTTCTTCTCATAGTCGGTCTAACCTTGGTCATAACCTTCTTTGCCTCACGCCGCACCAAAACGACAGCTGACTTCTATACGGCGGATAGCAGTCTAACCGGTTGGCAAAATGGCTGGGCAATAGCCGGGGACTATATGTCCGCCGCTTCATTTCTGGGAATTGCGGGGATGGTCGCACTCTCTGGATTCGATGGTTTCTTCTATAGCATCGGTTTTCTAGTCGCTTACCTCGTCGTACTCTATATTGTAGCCGAGCCCCTTCGTAATCTTGGGAAATACACTCTTGCCGACATGATTGCTGCACGCTTCAATGAAAAGAAGGTACGCGGCGTGGCTGCTTTAAATACGATTTCCATTTCTACCTTTTATATGATTGCCCAACTTGTCGGTGCAGGCGCCCTCATAAAATTATTACTTGGAATCGATTACTTATACTCCGTTATCATTGTTGGGGTTTTAATGACCGTATACGTCGTATTTGGTGGGATGACCGCAACTAGCTGGGTGCAAATCGTCAAAGCCGTTTTATTGATGGCCGGGACATTCATCATCTCCATTATCGTACTGGCAAAATTCGACTTCAGTGTGTTGGAGATGTTCCGGCAGATGAAAACAGCCACTCCTCTCGGAGGTGATTTCCTGAACCCAGGAAACAAGTTTAAAGATCCATTGGACACTTTATCACTCAATCTGGCCCTCGTGCTAGGAACGGCTGGACTTCCGCATATACTCATTCGATTCTTTACAGTGAAAGATGCCATCACTGCGCGAAAGTCCGTGGTCTATGCTACATGGATCATTGGAATTTTCTATATCATGACCATATTCCTTGGATTCGGGGCAGCAGCCTTCGTAGGATATGACAAAATCGTTGGAGCGAATTCTGCTGGCAATATGGCTGCTCCCTTGCTTGCTGAAGCCCTAGGCGGGGATTTCCTTTTCGCCTTTGTATCAGCCGTTGCTTTTGCTACCATCTTAGCGGTTGTGGCCGGTCTTGTTCTATCTGCCGCCTCCGCCTTTGCCCATGACTTTTATGGTCATATCATTCGTAAAGGTGAAGCCACTGATAAAGAACAAGTCGTGGCCGCTCGTTGGGCATCCATCGGGGTGTCCATCCTTTCCATCATCCTTGCTCTATTTGCCCAAAATATGAATGTTGCCTTCCTTGTATCCCTTGCCTTTGCCGTTGCCGCTAGCGCCAATCTTCCCATCATTCTCTTTACGGTATTCTGGAAACGCTTCAACACAGCCGGAGCAGTCACAGGCATGCTTGTCGGCCTAATCAGCTCCCTGTTGCTCGTGTTCTTAAGCCCGAATGTCTGGTCTCCGGATGGGAATGCCATCTTTGTAGGGAATCCGCTCTTTCCTCTTGAAAATCCAGGAATCATCTCCATCCCGATTGGCTTTATCGCTGCAATCGTAGGAACCTTGTTGTCCAGTAAAAAAGCGGATGCCAAGAAATATGATGAAATATTAGTCAAGGCTAATACGGGGATGAAGGATTCAATTTAACCCAAATTGAAAAAGAGGGGATCATCTTCCCCCTCTTTTCGATTTGGTAACATTCCAGCTATTTCTATATCTTGTTTAGCCTCTTTAATTTTCTTTTATTGTATTTATTCACTAACTGATTCATAACCTCAGCAAAAATCAAACCCATGGCAATCGCTCCCGCTAGCATAAATGCTTTTGCTGCCAGTTGGACGGCCATATTGAAATCATTTTCCACAAAATGCTTCATCGCATCATAGGATAGTCCCCCAGGCACGAGTGGGATAATCCCTGACACATTAAAGATTGTAATCGGTGTTTTATACCTCTTCGCAAAATATTGGCTGATAACTGCTACGAGGAATGCCGCTGCCAATGTAGCAGCAATGCTATTTATCTCATTTTCGACCAGATAATAATAGAGAAACCAACCTACCATTCCAACCGTACCACATTGAATCAACGATTTTTTTGGCACATTGAAAATGACTCCAAATGCAGCAGAGGCAATAAAACTTGTAATTAACTGTGCAATCATTTTTCTACCTCCCCAACATCATAGGAAAACAAAGGCAACCGCAATCCCAGTACCAATGGCCAAGGCGGTCAAACCTGCATCTGCTCCTTTGGACAGCCCTGAAACTAAATGCCCTGCAATTAAATCCCTTGCTGCATTCGTAATTAATAATCCCGGCACAAGTGGCATCACGGCTCCAATAATAATCTTATCCAATTGACTACCCAAACCGAATTGCACAAATAACATAGCGGCCATGCCCACAACTAACGAAGCGATAAACTCGGCAAAAAAACGGACCTCCAATAACCAATGCAAATACAGCAGGCAAGAAAACCCTAACCCTCCGGCGATACACGACCAGATAAAATCACTCCACTGTCCTTGGAACATAATTAAAAAACAACCACTTGATATGAAGGCTGCAAAAATCTGTACCCACACGGAATACCCCATGCCTTCCTTTTCTATTTCCTTCAGACGGGAATAAGCTTGCCGTGGCGTCATTTCCCGACTTGATATGCTACGGGAAATGCTGTTCACTAACGTCACCTTGTGTAAATCAGTGGACCTTTGGGAAACCCTGATTAGCTTAGAGGCGGGGTGTTCCCCATCCAAGGAGAAGATAATTCCTGTCGGCGTTGAAAAGCTATGCGATTCATCACAACCAAAAGCGGCCGCTATCCTAACCATCGTATCTTCCACCCTGGAGGTTTCCGCGCCGTTTTGGAGCATGATTTTCCCTGCAAGCAAACAAACATCTATAATTTCATTCGTCTGAAACTGACTTTCCATCGTATCCTCTCCATTACTTCCTATATAGGAAATGCTTGCTTTATAAGTAAAAACTAACCCTTCCAAATTCATTCCATGATAGCCTAATTTTCGAAAAAAGGATATAGCTAACCCTTCCTAAATAAGCCGATTATTCTAACATATCGCTCCCTATTATTTATATTCCTCATTACGCTAATCGACGGGTACCCCCTTTTCCACCTAGTAACCTCATCAAGCCTTCTACATCCTGCAAGGGCTGGTTCTTAAAGACTGGAATCCCACTAAACTTTCAACTGCCCCAACATCCACGGTACTTGGTAACAGGCATATCCACCTCGTTGGCCAATTGAACATGTCTCTTATTTCAGTAATTTTATCGAATTCACCTTTTCTAATCCGTCATGGTCAACCAAATTGCCCCCTAGTCCTACCGATTTTTCCAAAGATTCTGATATTCATTGTTGCATAACACATGAGAGATTTCTCAAATGCAAACTGCTAACTCACCGCACTATTTTTATCTGATTATTCTTTTAACTAAACTTCCTTTAATTAATTATTGTCAAACTACGCTCTAAAGTTGATAATTGAGCGTGTAATTATTGTTAGCCACATCCTGAAAGGAAGGAATATTTCATGAAAAGCTTCTTTAAAAACTATCGATCCTCTTTAATATTGCTGACGGCAATTATTATTGGCGGTATAGCTGGTCTGATATTTGGAGAGAAGACCTCCATCATCCAGCCGCTGGGGGACTTATTTCTAAATTTAATGTTCACAATAATTGTGCCACTGGTATTTTTCAGTATCTCTTCGGCCATCGCCAATATGAATGGGATGAATCGTCTAGGGAAAATCATGGGCAGCATCGTCTTCGTTTTCTTAGCAACAGCTGCGCTGGCTGCCGTAATTGGCTTCGTTGGGACAACTATCATCAATCCATTGGAAGGCACAGATACCACTGCGATTAAAGAACTAATGGAAAATGGTGGTTCACAGGAGCCTGTTGAAGAGGTTTCATTACTTAGCCAGCTCGTTCAAACGGTTACGGTCTCCGACTTTCCCGAACTGTTCTCAAGAAGCAATATGCTACAGTTAATTGTCTTCTCTGTTTTAATTGGACTTTCCACCGCATTAGTCGGCGAAAAAGCCAAACCGATTACTGTGTTTTTATCAGCTGGTACGGCTGTGATGATGAAAGTCGTTAAAATTGTCATGTATTATGCACCGATTGGTCTAGGCGCTTACTTCGCTTCCATCATCGGTCAGCTTGGACCACAAATTTTAGAAGGTTATGCACGTACATTCGTTCTTTATCTCATTTTGACCGTGATCTATTATTTTGGGTTCTTCACTCTATATGCCTTTCTTGCTGGTGGCAAAGAGGGTATTAAATTGTTCTGGAAAAACGCATTCACGCCTTCCATTACAGCCATCGCTACCTGCTCGAGTGCGGCTTCGATTCCAGTCAACTTGGAATACGTCCGAAAAATGGGTGTACCAAAGGATATTGCCGAAACAATCATCCCACTTGGGGCCAACACACATAAAGATGGTTCTGTATTTGGTGGTGTCTTGAAGATTGTTTTCCTTTTCACCCTATTCGGCAAAGATATGACGAGTATTTCCAGCATTCTAAGCATCCTTGCCGTGGCCTTTTTAGTCGGTGCGGTCATGGGCGCCATTCCTGGAGGTGGCATGATTGGGGAAATGTTGATTCTAAGCGTGTTTGGCTTCCCTATCGAAGTCTTACCAATTATTGCTGTCATCTCTACCATTATCGATGCACCCGCTACACTTCTAAACTCAACAGGGAATACCGTGTGCGCTATGCTTGTCACACGGCTTGTCGAGGGTAAGAACTGGGTAAAACAGGCCTTTGTAAAAGAGGATCCTACTATATAAGCTTCGTATGAAATAGACTCCAAGAGATTTGGAGTCTATTTTTTTATTCCTTAATTGTCTTCTAACAAGTTTTCAGCAGAAAAGGATTTTCCCTTCCTTAAATCGAATTAAAGGAGAAAGAACGCGAGGAGGGGTAGAATATTGAATAAGTGGCTGCCTGCTGGAATTCTTATCATGGGCTTACTCTATATATTTTTCATACCTGAAGAACCGTTAGCTATAAAGATTCTATTCAAGATTATCCCCATGATATTGATCCTGTTTTATGCCTACACCAAAAATATGGATCGTATGACCCGCTATCAACAACTTGTATTACTTGGTCTATTCTTTTGCATGCTAGGTGACGGCTTATTAATCTGGTTTGTTATTGGCCTAACGGCTTTCTTGATTGGACACATCTTCTATATTGCCGCATTCTTGAACCAGTGGAATTTTTCATGGCTGCGCATGGCAAGCATTCTTCCCATTGGGGTCTATTCCACTTGGATTGGCCGGGAAATAGTTCTTTCTTTGACTGAGAAGGGGGAGAGCAGTTTGATCATTCCCGTCATTTGCTATATAACCGTGATTTCCATCATGGGCTGGACCGCATTCATGACTGGGAAGGCAGCCGCCATTATCGGTGGTTTGCTGTTTGTCATTTCAGACTCCATTTTATCCTGGAATAAATTCGTCGAAGATATTACCTTTGCCGGTCCCCTGATCATGCTTACCTACTATACAGCTCAATTCTTCATCGCTTCTAGCATTCGGCCAAAATATGCTTATCCTTCATTGATAAACAGAAAGTATGATGAACCGACTATATACGACTAATTTCATTCCTATTCGATACATAAAAAAGGTATGCACAGTCTTATTCCAGACCGTTGCATACCTACATAGGGATTTCATCCTTTGATTTTCTTGATAAATGCCACTTTTAAATAATTGCCCTCTTTGAAGTTCGAATTTGTTCTAAAATCGGTGGGGAGCGTGAACTCTTCCATCAATTCATATTTTCCATTCATTTCTCTAAATGCCGCGTCAATGAAGCTTTTGAATTTTTTCATATCAAAGGTGCTACAGTTCGTAGATGCAATAATCACTCCATTGTCCTCTGTAATGGCAATAGCATCTTTCAATAAGTTCGTATAGTCTTTACCAGCACTAAAGGTAAACTTCTTTGATTTGGCAAAACTCGGCGGATCCAGGATGACTATATCAAATTTCAGAGCTTTCTTCATCGCATACTTAAAGTAATTAAATACATCCATTACGACGATGTTCTGCGCTTCTGGATCAATTCCATTCACGTTAAATTGTTCAATCGTTTTAGGCAAACTGCGGTTAGCCAAGTCCACACTTGTCGTTTTAATGGCACCGCCTAAAGCTGCAAATACAGAGAAGGCACCGGTGTAAGAGAACATATTCAAGACAGTTTTCCCTTTTGCATACTTATCCCTGATGGTCCTTCTAACATCACGTTGATCGAGGAAAACGCCTACCATTGCTCCATCGTTCAGGTAAACCGCAAATTGAACACCATTTTCCTTGACGATAAGTGGAAATTCCGGCTGCACACCCATGACAAAGTCATCTTCCTCTACATATTGTCCCTTTGTATCAAAGCGTTTCTTCTGATAGATGGATTTGACATTGACCGTATTCTGCAAGGCTTTAATAATATAGTCTTTAAATGAATAGATTCCCTTGCTATACCAGTTGATGACATAGTTGCCCTCGTAGTGATCAATGATTATCCCACCAACTCCATCTCCCTCACCATTGAAGAAGCGGAATGCCGTCGTTTCGTTATCTTTGAAGAAAGGCTTTCGATAGTCATAAGCAGCCTGGATTTTTTGATTAAAAAACTCCTGGTCAATGTTTTCGCCCTCTTTGTGCGTCAACACCCATCCATAGCCTTTATTCTGTCTTCCATAATAGCCCTTGGCAAGAAAGCGATTGTTTTCGTCGACCAATCGCAACAAGCATCCTTCTTCCTGAAGGTCATTGAGGTTGCCAATCGCCTCCTTGGCAATCAGAGGATAGCCTTTTGCGATTTTACTTACGAATTTAGTTTTAACTTTTACATCTATTTCTTTTATCAAATATATCATCCTATCTTTGGTATTGCTTTCCTCCCCATTTTACCCTAATCCCCACATAAATAAAAACCAGCTTGGTTCCCTGACCAAGCTGGTTTCTAAAACTCTATCGATTCATGAGATTTTCAAGTGAAGGTCCCCGGCATGGGCTTTCCCCATCACTTTCAAGGCCCGGTGTAAAACGATGGTAATTAAGGCGGGCAGCACCATCCCTACTGCCACATAGATAAGAAACGTATACAACCCTTGACCCGTCAGTACGGCAATCGGAGCGATTAAGGAGCTTAGCCCCATTCCTCCAAGCTCATAAGACACTTGAAAATCAAAGACCATCGTGGCAATTGGAGCACAGACAATAGCTGCCACGAATGGCGGAATGACGTATAACGGATTCTTTATTAAGTTGGGAAATTGAACCTTTGGAGTCACGACCATCTGGGCTAGAAAACCGCCCATATCATTATCTTTATAAGACATAACAGTAAAGCCAACAAACTGAACAGTGCACCCAATTAACGCTGCCGCACTAGAAACGGGATCCAACTGGAGCGCAATTGCTAAAGCAGCGGAAGAAGCCGGTGTCATCAATAAAATGCTAAAGACTAACGCAATGACCATGGAACCAATTAAAGGAGAACCGGAAACAGCGGCGGTAATTTGACCGCTTAACCAAGTCAGTAACGGTGTCGTAACAAGCGCAAGTCCATAACCTGACACCCCTCCGACAAGGACAGCAGCCAACGGGATGGCCATGATATCCAACTTGGTTTTCCCTATCAAACGTTTACCGACATACGTGGCAATCAATGCAGCCAGAACAGCACTGATCGGCTGACCGGTGACAATCGTAAAAGCCCCCTCTGCCGTTCGGTTAATTGCAGCTCCACCGACCGCACTTGAAGCCATCGCACTAAAGATGACCAACGAATTACCCCCGAGTTGGTATGCTATTCCAGCTCCTAAAGCTGGTGCCAACAAGACCTTAGTAGCCCCGCCGATTGCAAGGAAGACTTCCCAGTCTAAATACCCTCCTATTGATTCAAACAATAAACCGATCCCTAATGTTACCAATACAGCATTAGCGATTCCCGTTGAAGCCTTATACATTCGTTCTGTGATGTATTCTTTTCTGCTCACTGGATTCCACTCCTATTTTTTAAATATTCTAATATTAAATATCAAATAAAAAACTGACTACGCTAAGCCTATATAAAAGGTAGAATATACCCCAAACTATCCATCGTAAGATAGAGGTTAGACAATTGATTTTCTCCTTCATTAATTGAGCTTGTTCGTATAGTAACACGAATATTCTGACAATGTAAACAGGATTTATATTCTAATAAAATAAAAACGCTTACAAAAAGGAATGATTTCTTCATTTAGCGCTAACCATTTCGCTTCCACTTATTATCTTCATGACTATTTGGCACAAGGTTTATGGTTAAATTATCCATATAATCAATCCCTTCACTCCTCCGATTCCTTAGTTATTTCACTATAATAGACGATTTTTTCTTTCCTAACAAAAAAGAGAACCACTTTACAGCGGATTCTCCTTTTTTAGGTTTATGTCCTTACCTTTCCTACTATTGAAAGCCTTCAAGGGTAGCAAAGGTTTCTCTAAGAAATTTATAAAATAACTTTTCCGTTGGCATTAATTCTCTTTCAGTAGGAATGATAACACCAACTGCACGTGTTACGGAAGGTTCCTCTAAAGGCAATCTCACCGTGAAGCGAGGCAGGCTATCAATCAAAGAAATTTCGGGTATCAGCGTGACGCCAAGCCCGGCTGCCACCAACCCTTTAATAGCATCGGTGTCTTTCCCTTCGAAGGCAACCTCCGGCTCAAAGCCGTTGAGCTTACACGCCTTCATGACCAGTTCCCGCAGAACATATCCCTTAGGGTAGACAATGAATGGGTTTCCCTGTAATTCATTTAACTTGATGGACTTCCTCTTTGCCAATGGATGATTTTCCGATAGAAGGGCAACTAGCTGTTCAATAAATAACGTTTCTCCATGAATTTTCTTTTCATTCGGTGGTAACGGACCTATCAAGGCCATATTGATATTTCCTTTTATTACAGAATCTATTAAGTAGCGATAGGATCCTTGTTTTAATGTGAATTTAGCTTGCGGGTATATTTCCCTGAAGTCAGAAATGACCTTTGGCAATATATAGGAAGCTAAACTACTCGGAAAACCGATCCGAATCGTTCCCTTTTCCGGATCCAAGCTTTCAGCCATCTCCCGTTTTGCCCGTTCAATCATGTCGACTGCCTTCTGCATATGTATGAGAAAGGTATTTCCTATGGGGGTCAGCTTGATTTTCCGTCCTTCACGGATAAATAACTGCACACCCAGTTCTTCTTCTAAATTATATATTTGACGACTAACCGCAGATTGGGCCACATGCAACGCCACGGCTGCTTCAGTCATATGTTCTCGTTTTGCCACTTCAATGAAGTACTCGATTTGTCTTAATTCCAATGTTGGTTCCTTCTTTCATATCAAAACAGCATGTAATTTATCTAATATTCAGATTGTTCTTTTAGAATTTAAATTATATCATGAAACTATCACATAAGAACCCATCGATAATACTACTTATAATTATTTTACTAAATAACAAAAAAAAGGGAGCTAAATGAAGATGATAACATCCCAAGAAATCCAGCAAGATGAATTGCAAGTTGCAAAAGAATACGTAAGCGACGTATATGCAAAAGTGAAAGAACGCAATCCCCACGAAAGTGAATTCCAACAAGCTGTAAAGGAAATCTTCCTTTCGTTGGTACCGGTATTTGCACAACATCCGGATTATATGAAAAACGGGATACTAGAGCGGATCGTTGAACCAGAGAGAATGATCACCTTCCGTGTCCCTTGGGTCGATGACCTAGGTAATGTACACGTGAATCGAGGTTTCCGCGTACAATTCAATAACGCAATCGGACCCTATAAAGGCGGCCTACGTTTCCATCCAACGGTAAATGCAAGCATCATCAAGTTTCTAGGATTTGAACAAATCTTTAAAAACTCTTTAACAGGTCAACCGATCGGCGGAGGTAAAGGTGGCGCCGACTTTGATCCAAAAGGAAAATCAGATGGTGAAATCATGCGTTTCTGCCAAAGCTTCATGTCAGAACTTGGATTACATATAGGACCAGACACCGACGTACCGGCTGGGGATATCGGAGTGGGAGCCAGAGAGATCGGGTATCTGTTCGGTCAGTATAAGAAAATGCAGGGAAGCTACCATGCCGGCGTTTTAACCGGTAAAGGCATTAGTTACGGAGGCAGTCTAGCACGTACAGAAGCAACCGGCTATGGAACGGTTTACTTCGTTGAAGAAATGCTAAAAGATAAAGGACTACAATTCAACGGCAGTACTGTTGTCATCTCGGGATCTGGTAATGTTTCCATCTATGCGATTGAAAAAGCAACACAATTAGGTGCCAGAGTAGTCGCTTGCAGTGATTCCAATGGATACATTTATGATAAAAACGGTCTAAACCTAGATACGATTAAGCGACTAAAAGAAGTAGAACGGAAACGCCTATGTGATTATGTTAGTGTTCATCCTGAAGCGGAATACACTGAAGGCAGTTACGGAATTTGGTCTATCCCATGCGACATCGCCCTTCCTTGTGCAACACAGAATGAAATTGATGAAGATGCAGCAAAACTGCTGATCAAAAACAATGTAAAAGCGGTCGGCGAAGGTGCTAACATGCCTTCTACCCTTGAAGCGATTGACGTATTCCTTAACAATGGTGTCCTCTTTGGTCCAGCTAAAGCTGCCAATGCAGGTGGCGTAGCTGTTTCAGCCCTTGAAATGGCACAAAATAGTGCCAGAATGCCTTGGACGTTTGAAGAAGTCGACGAAAAACTGCATGGCATCATGAAAAATATTTACAAAAATAGTATAGAAGCAGCTGAAGCATATGGTGTTCCAGGCAACTTAGTTGTCGGTGCCAACATTGCAGGATTCCTTAAAGTAGCAGACGCTATGATGACTCAGGGAATACTCTAAGAGCTAGTGAAGGAGGCGGTCCAAATGGACCGCCTCCTCTTCATTGTAACATCCCACAACAAAGGAGAGTGCCGGACAAAATACCGGCACTCTCCTTTATTACATACACTTTTATTCCTTAGTCACTAGCTTCAATGGAACAGAAATCGTACTATCCACTTTTTCGCCTTTCAGGACTTTTTCAGCCGCATGAACTGCTTCTTCACCGATAAGGACCGGTTGTTGAGCAACGGTTGCTTGTAATTCACCGTTTTCAACCGCTTTTAGAGCATCCTCGTTTCCATCAAAACCAACGACAATGACGTCTTTTCCGGCCGCTTTGATTGCCTCTACTGCTCCTAATGCCATTTCATCATTATGAGCAAAGACCGCTTGGATGTCTTTTTTCCCTTGCAGGATGTTTTCCATAACGTTAAGCCCTTTTGTACGGTCAAATTCAGCCGTTTGGCTTGTCAGAACATCTAATTGCTCATCTGCGATGTTATGGAACCCTTTCCCCCGCTCACGCGTTGCAGATGCTCCAGAAACCCCTTCTAATTCCACAACTTTTGCCTGTTCTCCAAGTTGTTTAACAAGATATTCAGCCGCTGTCTCTCCGCCGGCTACATTATCTGAAGCAATGAACGTTTCAATGTCGCCTTCCTCGGAAGAACGGTCAATTGTTATGACGGGAATGCCCGCTTCATTAGCCGATTGAACCGCTGATGAAATCGCAGCCGAATCCGTAGGGTTGACGAGTAGTATATCGACGTTTTGAAGAATCAAATCTTCAATCCCGCTTATTTGTTTCGCTGTATCATCTTGTGCATCGACCACTGACACTTTCATGCCTTTTGCCTTCGCTTCTTTTTCAATCCCATCTTTCAACGCAACGAAGAAAGGATTATTTAATGTAGATATGCTGACTCCAACCTTCACGTCTTTCATGGACTCTTTTACTTCTTTTTTATTATCATTGAATCCCGATTCCATTGAACATGCTGCTAATACCACTAAAGACAGAACCATGAATAACGAAAGAACCTTTTTCATTTTGATACACCTCTACTTATGATTTTTTACGATCAAGTAAAACAGCAACCAATATAACTGCGCCCTTTACGACTTGCTGGTAGAAAGAGGACACACCAAGTAAATTCATTCCGTTGTTCAATGTACCGATAATCAAGACACCGACTAGCGTACCGAACATCCGGCCCTTTCCTCCTGATAGGCTTGTCCCGCCTAATACAACGGCAGCAATGGCATCCATTTCGTAGGATTGACCGGCAGTCGGCTGTGCTGAATTCAAACGAGATGTTAGAATGGCACCGGCAAGCGCTGCCATTGTGCCTGCAAGCCCATAAATAGCTACCTTGACCCGGTCCACTTTAATTCCAGAGATACGTGAAGCCTTCTCATTTCCACCTATTGCATACGTCTTACGTCCAAATGATGTTTTATGGAGCAAGAACCAGAGAATGATGAAAGCGATGATCATCACAACCGCTGGAACAGGAATTCCAAAGAAATATCCCCTACCAAACAATTGGAACATCAAAGAGTCACCAATACCCGTAATCGGCTTACCATCTGTATACACAAGCGTTAATCCACGGAAAATGGTCATCGTTGCCAATGTGACAATGAAAGGCGCCATTTTTCCTTTCGAGATAAGAATCCCATTAATCACACCCATTATGGTACCTAATAAAACGCCTACTAATATAGCTAAAATAGGGTCCAATCCTGAAACCATCATGCCAGCCATAAGTGCACTGGATAGTGCTAGAATGGAGCCGACCGACAGATCAATTCCGCCAGTCAAAATAATGAAGGTCATCCCAAACGCAATCAATGCATTAATGGAGGTTTGACGCAATAGATTCAAGATGTTACTCGGTTCCATGAATGATGGGTTTAAAACGGTTATTACGATAAATAAAAGAATCAAAGCAAGTAATGGACCAAATTTCTGCCAGATTCCAGTTTTCCCTGCAGCCTCAAGTTTCATCCTAGTTTCCTCCTGTTGCCAATGCCATAATTTTTTCTTGTGTTGCTTCCTTCTTCATCAATTCCCCGGCAATTTTACCTTCGTGTACAACAAGAACTCTGTCACTCATTCCCACAATTTCAGGAAGTTCTGACGAAACCATAATGATGGCGATGCCTCGTTCTGTTAATTCATTCATCAATTCATATATTTCACGTTTCGCTCCGACATCGATTCCCCTTGTCGGCTCATCCATGATCAACACTTTAGGAGAAGTTCCAATCCATTTGGCAATGACCACTTTTTGTTGATTTCCTCCAGATAAGTTGCCAATAATCGCTTCTGTAGACGATGTTTTCACGTGAAGACGCTTGACCATCATCTCCGCAAATTTTTTCTCATCAGCTGTCTTTACAATTCCGTTAGGGGCAAAGCTCTTTAGGTTTGGAAGGCCGATATTTTCGCGGATAGAAAAGTCCAGGATCAACCCTTCTTCTTTACGATTTTCCGTGATGAAGGCTAAACCATGCCGTACTGCATCTGTAGGTTTACGTATGGCTACCTTTTTACCCTCTATCTTTAACTCTCCACTACCTATTTGATCAATTCCGAAAATGGCACGCATGATTTCCGTTCTTCCTGCTCCCATTAACCCGGCTACACCCACAATTTCACCTTGACGGACAGCAAAATGAATATCTTCAAAGAGTCCTTTTTTAGTGAGTGCATTCACTTCAAGTACCACTTCTCCAGGGGATGCCTCACGATGAGGGAAACGGTCCTCTAGCTCACGACCGACCATCTTCTGGACCACTTCATCAAAATTGGTATCTATGATTCTTTTGGTATCCACTGTTTTACCGTCACGCATGACTGTGATCCGGTCACAAATGGCAAAAATCTCTTCCATCCGATGAGAAATATAAACAAGTGATACTCCTTTTTTTATTAGGCCTTTCATCACTTCAAACAACTTCTCAATTTCCCGATCGGTCAAGGCGGCGGTTGGTTCATCCATGATGATGACCTCAGCATCCGTCATCAGCGCTTTAGCAATCTCTATCATCTGCTGTTCGCCAACTGAGCAAAGACCGGCTTCTTTATCAAAAGGAAGCGAAATATTAAGCGTCTTAAAAATCTCATTGGCTTTAGCCTTCATTTGTTTGTTTTTCAACACACCGAAAGCATTGACCATTTCCTTACCGATGAATAGGTTTTCTAATACCGTCATTTCTGGCCAGATATTCAACTCTTGTCGGATAAAGGCCAATCCTGCTTTTTCCGCTTCCTTCGAGTCCTTGAAGGAAACCTCTTTGCCATTGATCATGATTGTTCCCTGGTCATGTTTATGAAGTCCGGTCAAAATATTCATCAAGGTTGACTTTCCGGCTCCGTTTTCCCCCATAAGTGCGTGGACTTCCCCTGCCTCTAAAGAAAACTGTACGCCCTCTAATACCTTGTTCTGGCCAAATGCCTTATAGATATTACTCATTTCAATTTGCATACTTTTCACCTCATTTCGTTAAAAGAATACGCCAGACTGCAAAATGCAATTGGAATACGGCGTCGTTTCTCCTGTACGGATGACTGCCTTTGCTTTACGCGTCAATACTTTGAATTCCTCGTGGGAAATATAATCAATCGATTCTCCGAATTCTTGTTTCATGAAAAGATGCTGTTCTGGATTTTTTTCTATGATTTCATTAGCCGCAATTACCTTTTCAATAACCATATCGTCGTGAACGGCACGAACGACATCTTGAAAAGAAGGTGTTCCCGGTGTTAATGCTACATCTATTTTGAGCACTCCCTCAGGAACTGGCAGGCCTGCATCTCCAATGACGATATAATCTGTATGTCCAAGATCGACTAGTACCTTGGCGATTGAACTATTGATGATTCCATGACGCTTCATGAATTAAAGCTCCCTTCGACTTCTTCCCTTGTCGGCATACCGCCCTGTGCGCCAAACTTCGTTACTGAAATAGAGGCTGCTCGGTTAGCAAAGAGCAAACACTCTTCGAAACCTTTCCCTTCTGCAACAGCCACAGCAAAGGCGGCATTAAACGTATCCCCGGCCCCTGTTGTATCGACTGCCTCGACCACGAAACTTGGAACCACTCTCTCTTGTTCCCCATCGAAATAGCGTACTCCGTCTTTCCCTTCTGTGATAAACAATTTATTAGGATATTCGGCCAAAACTTCACTCCGATCCCTTCCCTTGAAAAGAATGTCGAATTCGTGCTCATTCGGGGTGATAAAGGATGAGCGCTGAATAACAAGCTCACTAATCTCACGTGCAGGTGCAGGGTTCAACAGTAATTTTTTCTGGAGCTTTTCACATAATTCAGCAAGAAACTCCACAGTTTCCTCCGGTATTTCTTGTTGAACCAGGACGATATCGCTCCCTTCTATAATTTTCATTGCCTTTTTGACATAATCGGGGGTGATGGAATCATTAGCACCTTTAACAACTATAATGCTATTATCTCCCTCTGAAAGCGTTATATGGGCAGTTCCGGAAGCTTCACCTGCAACCGGTTCCACAAAATTGGTAAAAACGCCGTTATTTTTTAAATTTTCGAGGATAATTTCTCCGTAAAAATCATCTCCTACACAACCGACCATCGTTACTTCAGCACCCAAACGGGCTGCTGCAACGGCTTGATTGGCTCCTTTTCCACCTGGAACTGTTACAAAAGAATCCCCAAGGACCGTTTCGCCTGCGATTGGACGCTTAGGCGATGTAACGACTAAGTCCATCGAGGAACTTCCGACTACTGCTATTTTTATCATGACTCCGCCTTCTTTCTCGTAGTTAGTCTTTCAACAAATGTAACTGGAAGCTTTCTATGTGTCTCTTCTATTACTTCCTGATTGATTCTTTTAATCAATAACTCTGCTGCCTGTTTTCCCATCTCATAAGCTGGCTGCCGAATAGTCGACAGAGGCGGGTGTAATAATGCTGTGAAGGCAATATCATCGTACCCAATCAATTGGATGTCATCAGGGATGCGTTTTTCTCTTTTTAAGATCTCCTGTAAAATCGCTGCTGCCACTATATCATTACAAGCAATGACTCCATCTACATGTGGATATTTTTCAAATAATTCTTGCGCACAGACCTGACCACCTTGAATGGTAAGCGGCGAGTCCACAACATGGAACTTCACCTTTGCAAGCCTTAACTCTTCCATTGCCGCTACATACCGGTCATACACAGGTTTTATTTCAACAGGACCCCTGATTAAAACGATGTCCTTACTTCCTCTATCTATCAATATTCGGGCCGCCAGTTGGCCACCCGCCCTTTGGTCGGAATAAACCGCGGGCAGTCCCTCTACCGTCCGGTCCAGCAAGACGACGGGGATTTCCAGGTTGCTAAAACTTTCATTTCCTATCTCACTTGTAGAAGCAATCATTCCCACTACATTGTTTTGCAAAAAAGTATCTATATATTCCATTTCCTTACTTCTCTTCTCATCACTATTGCCAAAGATTAACCGATACCCATATTGTTGGAGATAATCTTCTACTCCCCTTGCCATCTCAGGAAAGAAGGGGTTCGTAATGTCAGGTAAAATAAGGCCTACCAATTTAGATTTACGTTTATAGAGGGATCTAGCCACCTCATTCGGCTTATAATTCAATTTTTCCACAGCTAACATGACGGCTTTTCTTGTATCTTCATGTGCGTACCCGCTGTCATTTATCACTCTAGAAACCGTCGCTACGGAAAATCCCGCTTCCTTCGCAACATCCCGAATAGTCGCCAATACATTCACCTCAATGTGTTATCTGTAACCGTTTCCACATTAGCTTATCATCATTTTATATGAACGGCAAGTCCTATTATCTTAGCAATTAGTAGGTATAAATAACTAAAAAGTGTAACACAATCTACCATCCTTTAAAATTTACACTGAGTAAAATGTGATTACCTTTCTAAATCCTGTCCTAGGATGCATATCGATGATCTTTTTCTTTCGCTGTTTTCAACAAACTCGTCGGTTTCTCACTCGATTGGGTGGGATATATGAATCATTTATGAACTGTGCGGTGCCGCTCCTAACATGGGAAATGATGAAAATGGTATGGCCATGCAGCCTCGTGGTATGAATCGAGATTTTGATTCACGTGGTGGAATTAACAGTAGCTATTCCAAGGAAACCATCATTCTATCATCTGCCCTCCTTTTATTACTATTCGGTGCGATAGCCTTTGCTCACTCCTTTAGACGCAGAGGAAGAAAGGGATAATCGTTTATAACTTCATCACAATCAGGTATCCCGAGTTTGGGATGCCTTTTTCCAAGTTGCAAACATACGACAATAGGGAGAAGCCCAATCTCTATAACTTCGCCTTATTTTTTTTCAAGCCGAAACACTATATCCATTTTTATTACAAGGTAGTAAAATAATAGGAGGGAGAATTTTATTTTCATCTAAACATTTTCAGTTGTTTATTATTTTTCTATAAAGGGTAAAGATTTCCATTATCACTTTTCCGATCGTTCTATATGTATCTTGTCAAACGTGTCGGTGTCAGGGGGGAAAGAATGAAAAGAAATCATACGATGATGCAATTTTTCGAGTGGCATTTAGAAGCGGATGGAAAGCACTGGGAAAGATTGAAATACGCGGCCCTGAAATTGAAGGATACAGGAATTGACTGTATATGGCTTCCACCTGTTACAAAGGGCCAATCCCTAGAAGATAACGGGTATGGTATATATGACGGGTACGATTTGGGTGAATTCGACCAAAAAGGCACCGTGCGTACTAAATACGGGACAAAGGAAGAATTGCATCAGGCGATTGCCGCCTGTCATAACTACGGGCTATGCGTATATATCGACCTGGTCATGAACCATAAAGCTGGGGCTGATGGCACTGAAAAGTTCGAAGTCATCGAAGTCAATCCAGAGAACAGGATGGAAGACATATCGGAACCATTTGAAATAGAGGGATGGACAACATTCGATTTTCCCGGACGTAATAATCAGTACTCCTCTTTTAAATGGGACCATACTCATTTTAATGGAACAGACTATGACGCCAAACATGACAAAATGGGCGTTTACCGAATAACAGGCGAAAATAAGCATTGGAGTAAGCATGTCATTAATGAATTTGGGAACTACGATTACCTGATGTTTGCCAACATTGACTACAGTCTTCCAGAAATTCGGCAGGAGATGATCACCTGGGGAAAATGGATGGTCGACACATTGAAATGCGATGGTTTTCGTTTAGATGCTGTAAAGCACATTGATTATGAATTCATCAATGAATTTTTACAAGAACTCATCCCTTACACAAAGGAACATTTCTTTATGGTGGGTGAATTCTGGAAGGCAGACGTAAATGCCTGTCAAACTTTTTTAGACCAAACGAATCATGACCTCAACCTATTCGATGTTTCCTTGCATTATAAATTTCACGAAGCCTCAAAAGCAGGATCTGACTTCGATCTCTCAACCATCTTTGATCATACCCTCGTTCAAACTAATCCGGCACAGGCCGTCACTTTTGTCGATAATCATGACTCTCAGCCCCATGAATCACTTGAATCATGGGTTAAGGATTGGTTCAAACCCTCGGCATATGCCCTAATCCTGCTTAGACTTTGTGGTTACCCTTGTGTCTTTTATGGAGATTACTATGGAATTGGCGGTCCTTCCCCGGTTCCAGGTAAAAAAGACATTATCGACCGGCTCCTGCATGCAAGGTATGAAAAAGCCTATGGTGAGCAAAAGGATTATTTCGATGATCCCCATACAATCGGTTGGGTTCGCCTAGGCGTAGAAGAGCTAGAAGGCTCGGGATGTGCCGTCGTCGTCTCCAACAGCGATCAAAACAGTGAGAAAAGGATGTTTGTTGGCGAGCACCGCGCCGGTGAAATCTGGACCGACCTAACCTTCCATAGAGATGATCACATTACGATAGAGGAAGATGGGTATGCAACGTTTCCCGTTCATGGAAAAAGCGTATCCGTTTGGGCACTCAATCAATAAGTGATTTGCCTCCTACAGCAAAAACAGTAAGGTTCATCATGATCCTACTGTTTTTGCTGTTGTTTCTCATGGACAAAGAAACCCCCATTACACCATTTCAAGCATGCACGAAGATTTCTCCATCCACAGCAACCATGGTAAGATAAAGGAAAAGGAGTTGGATGAATCATGAAAGATAAAATCATTGAGAGGTTTACATCTTATGTGAAGGTGGATACACAATCAAACGAGGATGTTTCCAGTTGTCCTTCCACAGATGGGCAACTGCATTTAGCCCAACAGTTGGTGGAGGAGTTACAAGCTATCGGAATGTCCGATGTCACCATTGATGAAAATGGTTATGTCATGGCAACTTTGCCTGCCAATTCAGAAAAGCAGGTTCCGACAATCGGCTTCCTGGCCCATGTGGATACGGCAACGGATTTCACAGGGAAAGATGTGAAACCTCAGATCATTGAAGCCTATGATGGTAGTGACCTCCTATTACATAGAACATTGAATGTCATTCTATCACCTGATGACTTTCCCTCCCTTCATGACTACAAAGGACACACATTAATCACGACGGATGGAACAACCCTTCTTGGGGCGGATAATAAAGCAGGCATCGCTGAGATCATGACGGCTATGGACTATTTACTTCAACATCCAGAAATCAAGCATGGAAAAATCCGCGTGGCCTTCACTCCCGATGAGGAAATTGGAAGAGGTCCCCATAAATTTGACGTGGAAGCCTTCAATGCCCAATTTGCTTACACAGTGGACGGTGGCCCGCTTGGTGAACTCGAATATGAAAGCTTTAATGCTGCGTCTGCCAAGATTACCATAAAGGGCACGAACATCCACCCGGGCACAGCCAAGGGAAAAATGGTCAACTCCGCTAAAATAGCCATGGAGCTACATAGCAAACTGCCTGTTAACGAAGCACCGGAATACACAGAAGGATATGAAGGCTTTTATCATCTTAGCTCATTCCATGGAGACGTAGAAGAAACTAAACTATCCTATATCATCCGGGATTTCGATAAGCAAAAATTTAATGATCGTAAAAACTTCATCAAGCAAATTGTCGCCGAGTTAAGTGATAAGTATGGACATGAACAAGTCAAACTGGAATTGACTGACCAATACTACAATATGAAAGAAAAAATAGAACCGGTCAAAGAAATCGTCGATATCGCATACGAAGCCATGGAAAGGCTCGGGATTGAACCAAAAATCTCTCCAATCCGTGGAGGGACAGATGGGTCTCAGCTCTCTTATATGGGACTGCCTACCCCTAATATCTTTACAGGCGGCGAAAACTTCCATGGAAAATATGAATTCATCTCCGTCGATAATATGGTGAAAGCAACAAATGTCATTATTGGAATTGCTTCAATCTTTGAGGAAAAGGCGGTTTAATCGCTTTAACCACACGCGAAAAGCCCAGACTCTATACAGTCTGGGCTTTTGCATGTGGAGTATTCTTATAGTGCACGTGACCAATGTCGATGTTGGGCAATCGCCTCAATGAAACTAGCAGCGGATTTACCCTCTGCATCTGCAGTAATCGTGACAACTCCTGCAATAGGATCACCTGCTGGTATTCCTGCCTGGATCAGAATATCGGCTGCTTCTGTCCCTGCCCCAATCGCTTTGAAATGGTTATAAGCTTCGTCAACAAAATAGATGGCATCTTTTACAGCTTTCAATTGCTCAATGCTTTTCTTGCCACCCGCCACATAAACGGCATCATATAAAACCGAGTCTGCAGTCAGGAAGCTTTGACTCACCTCTAGTTGTTGCCCTTCTTCACTCGTAATCATTCCGCGATTCGTACTGATGATTTCAGCCATGATTCCAGCTGTTTTAAATGCGTCCATGACTTGGTCCATTTCAGAGCCCTTAAATCCATCGGCAGCCAATACAGCCACTTTACGCGTTGCAGGCGTAATGATCTTATTTTGCTCCTGACTTAAAGCCGGTGAAGTCAATTCCACTTCTGATTCATTTTTATTGGTAGGAGGGTTTACACCGACTCCTTGCGCAATTTTTTCAGCCAATTTCAAGTCCACATTGCTGAACATCTCAACAATTTGTTGTTGGAGATCTTTACTTTTCACTTTACCCACTTCAAAATGGAAAGCTTCGATTATATGTTCTTTTTCCACGTCCGTCATACTATTCCAGAATAGTTTCGCTTGGCTGTAATGATCTTTAAAGCTTTCACTACGCTGACGCACTTTCCGGCCATCCACCTTCTCTTGATAATGAGCATATCCACCTTCCGCTTCTGAAGCCGGTTCAGGAGAGTTATTGGCAAGTCCATTTTTATGATAGCTGACTTTCCCCTGGTTGATGGCCATACGATGCATGCCATCACGTTGATTATTGTTAACCGGCGCTACTGAACGGTTAATTGGGAGCTCGTGGAAATTCGGACCACCCAATCGTGATAGTTGGGTATCTGTATACGAGAATAATCGTCCTTGAAGTAACGGATCATTGGAGAAATCAATACCAGGAACGACATGTCCGGGATGGAAAGCGATTTGCTCCGTCTCGGCGAAGAAGTTATCCGTATTCTGATTCAATACCATTTTTCCGATAATTTTCACTGGTATCTGTTCTTCTGGCCATAGTTTCGTAGGATCCAGGATATCGAAGTCGAAGTTGAACTCGTCTTCTTCCTTAATCATTTGCACGCCAAATTCGAACTCGGGGTAATTTCCTGCTTCAATCGCTTCCCACAAGTCTTGACGGTGGAAATCTGAATTTTTCCCGGCAATTTTCTGTGCCTCATCCCAGACAAGGGATTTCACACCAAGAACAGGCTTCCAATGGAACTTGACGAAATGGGAGACGCCTTCTGCATTCACAAAACGGAAAGTATGGACACCGAATCCTTCCATCATGCGAAAGCTTCTAGGAATGGCTCTATCCGACAAATGCCACATTACCATGTGGGCTGTTTCTTCATTGTTCGCAACAAAATCCCAAAATGTATCATGGGCGCTTGCAGCTTGAGGTATTTCATTATGGGGTTCTGGTTTAACAGCATGGATCAAATCCGGGAATTTAATCGCATCCTGTATGAAAAATACCGGGATATTATTCCCAACCAGGTCATAGTTCCCCTCTTCTGTGTAGAACTTCGTTGAAAATCCACGGACATCCCGGACGGAATCTGCTGAGCCGCGTGAACCCGCTACTGTCGAGTAACGGACAAATACCGGGGTCTTAACAGAAGGGTCTTGGAGAAATTTTGCCTTTGTAAATTCGCCCATTGGCTCATACACCTGGAAATAACCATGTGCGCCTGATCCACGTGCATGTACAATTCGCTCAGGAATACGCTCATGGTCAAAATGAGTCATTTTTTCACGGAAATGAAAGTCCTCCATCAACGTCGGACCCCGGTCACCCGCCTTCAAAGAATGCTCATCTTCGGAAACCCGCAAACCTTGATTGGTTGTCATCTTTTTCCCGTTATCATCCACTCTATATTGTTCCAACTGTTGGTTCTTGCTTTGTTCATTATCTTTTTTCATCCTTGTCTTTCCCTCCAGTACCTTGTCGATAAAAGTCGATGTATAGTCCATTTCATGATGTATGTATGCTAAATAAGTATCTTATTCTTTAATACCACCCTAATTTCATCGATAAACAGGAATCACAAAAGTTATAGGACAAGAGTTCTTTAAAAGCTTAAGACAAATGACGACCTAGAGATGTATCCGCTACTCCTTCCATGTTTTTTTATAAAAAAATGGCTACGGAGATGCTGTTCTCCATAGCCATTACTCATGATAATCTTTTTGCTTCTTACACTTCGCCTTCCGCAAGCCAAGGGAAAAATCCATCTAGGAATTTCTCGGTCGCAGGCATGAAGTATGAGCCGTAATGATAGTCGGGGTCAAGTGTCATGATTACCCAAGTACCTTTTGTACTAACCTTGTCGATGTATAGGACAGCTCCGCCATCTTCCGTTGAAACCAGGATATCTGTCCCTGCCGGAGGCCAATACACCCCGTGTTGGTGCCATGTCGCATCGGCAAGTGTAAGATAGCGACTGAATAAATCATGATCGGGACGTTGCAACACTAAACCACTTTTGGCATCCTTATCAAGCCACCACCAAAAGTTCGTTTCTCTGAATTCCCAATTATGGCCTGGTAGCCATTCATTTAACTGTGGTCCAAAGGAAACGATGATCCCTCCCTCATCAGCAAAATCCATAATTTTCTTCATGGATTTCATGAGTAGGCCCATATGCAACTGGGAAGGAAGAAGGATTACATCAAATTCATCTATAGACGTTTTTTCTAAATCGGGAAGATAAATAAGTTTCTCAATGTATTTTCTGTATTTCGGTTCGGTATATGTCCGATTATGTTGCGAACTGCCTCCATCGATGACTGCAATTTTTCTCATCCCATTTCACCTCTCTCCTGAAGCGTTGAATACTCATCCCGTACCCATTGTATGAGTTGTGGACCAATGCGCTTTTTCGTTCCACTCGCATTCATCGCACCAAATAGGTCACTACCTGCATGAACCAAAATAGTGCCCTTTGTACTATTCCTGTCAATATACGTGATAGGTTCTCCGCCAGGTAAGGTCAACAGAACTTCCGCTCCTTCGGGAATTGGATGGTGCCCCCTTGCGAAAAATCCCGAAACTCCTTTATTATAAGTCATATCATCTTCCTCTACCCCGTCAAAGATTGGATGGCGATGATCGATTGAAACCTCATAATCCTTGTAACTATGAATGGTTTTAGGGATGAAGGAAGAACCTCCAGGTAACCAGTCCAAAAACAAATTCCCACTGAAAACGACAATCTTCTTATCATCCAAAAACTCACGAATGACTTCTTTATGTCTAAATAAGAATTTCTGATCGATTAACCCTTGAACGACCAAGCATTTATAAGGTTTTAAGTCTATATTGGGCAGTTCATATGTATCAACAAAGGTAAAGTCATCCTGATATTGCGGGTCATTCACCCTTGCCTTTCCAAAGTAACTTCCTGTGTCAAGCATCAGAAAGTCCGTTCTATTCTTATTCACTTTTTTTCCTCCTTCGTGTTGCTCTAACTCTAACAATGCTGTTGTGAGACTTTGTGTGAATAGATCCTTAAGGGGTACAAGATTGGGATGTTCCCCTGTACTTTACTGGAAAACCCTATCCGCCAAAGAAGGGACTAAAAGGACTTCCCTATAAGCATGATACGGACTATACAGTAATCGTACTTTAAATTTATCATCATTGATAATCATTATCAATGGAAGTATTTTTTCCTTTTATAAAAAACCTCCAATTATAAAGGTTTCATGTCGATTATTATATTCTAGAATCGATTTATTTATTTTTTGAATAATAAAATTTGTGACTTTAGCAAGAAAGGATCTTAATTCTATAAAGCCATTTCCTTTGGAACCAAAGAAAAAGGATTTCTCCCCATGGAAGAAACCCTTTTTCTTTATTCCCGCTTTGCACACTCTTACAAGCCCTTGCTACTGTCTTTGCGATTCCATTTGAGCAGTTTTGGATCTTTAATTTTCATTTCCTTTTTATTCTCCCAATCCTCTTCCGTTCCGTCAGCCTCATACTCCTTAATTTCTTCAATAATCCATTTCTTCTTATCGGCATTATAAATCATGGAAAAGTCACGCACCGCTTTATAAGAAAGGTCATCCATTTTCTTTTTGTTTTTGAGTTTCATTTTGCTGTTATAGGACACTACAGCTACCGCTTCCGCTCTCCACTGATTATCAAAGTAACTGATATCCAAATCATCCAGATTAATGACGGCCCCTAAATATTGTGAATGTACTTCATCGACATAATTTTTGACCTGTTCAAATTTTTCCGCAACAATGGAGGTATCATCTTTAATGTCATCTGAAACATTGGTAAGCTTCTTGGTATCAAAACTGCTGGTTTCAAATACGGCCCAGTCATGATTGAAAACATCGACAGCGGACATGACCGATTTTTGTACATCTTTATCATTTCTAGCCAAGGAATCAGGATCCACTACAAGCGTGACTTCCTTAGATCCACCCCAGACATCTATCTTATCCTTTTTCATGAAAGTACCCAGTTTGTTCTTTACTGTAGTGACCGTGTTATACGTCCCAGGCAAAAATGGACCATACGTGCCCTTCTTACTCTCTTTTACGGATTCCTTCAAGTCATCTACAGAAAGGGATAGTTGATCTTCATCATTTTGTCCCGTCACTTTAATGAATCCGGTTTTGACTCTCATTTTGTATTCCTTGAAAATGCCCCATTTTTTCCCCGACTCCACCAAGCTGACTTGCTGGTTGGTTGCCGAAAAATCCTTATCTTCTACTTGTTCATCCAATCCGTCCTTGATGGCATCAAAACTCGAGTCATTTTTGTTTAAGTACGTAGCAAATGCCTTAATGGATGCATTATTTACCACCGTTCCCTTTTTATCAGGATCGAGTAACTCCTTAAGTTGGTCCGTATCTTTCTTTTCAACTGCTTCTGTAAAGGATGCCACTACTTTTTTGGGTTTATTGTTTTGTTGAACGAAAAGCATGGTGACCAAGACCACGGCAATTAAGGCAACAGCGGAGACCCCACTTATAATCCAAGCTTTTTTCGACATATCTCACTGCTCCTTTAATATTTTGATCCTGCAGCAAAAATATTCGTTAATCTTTCTTGACCATCTTGTGATGAATTAACGTTCCACTTTCCATCCTCTTCTATCATATGAATCTTTAAATCTTCGCCTTCTTCTACTTCTTGGTTATTTATGATTTTATCGAATTTAGATATTAAATACTTTTTGGTACCTTTTTCATCGTATTTTTTCGTTTTTTCTCTATATTCATATTGGTATTCTGAAAGGTCTTCATATATGTTTCGCAATGAAACCGTTGAGAATTCAATTAGCACCACGGCTTTTCCATTTGCCTTGGCAGATGTGACCGTTTTAAACTCGGCCTTTTGTGACTGAGCCGATTTATAAGCAGCATAAAGTTTATCTACTTCTTCATCAGTCAATTTCCCCACAAAGTACCTTTTAATTTTCTCTTTGAATACCTTTTTCGCTTCTTCCTGTATAACCGCTTTATCAGCAGATACTAGTTTTTCATAATCACTATTGTCTTTATCCAGGTATATCGAATCAATATAAGCAGCTAACGCTTTCGCCGGGTCTTGAAGGGCATCAAAACTTTCAGCATAATCTGCCGTATTCACCTTAATGATCACTTCTTCAATTTTCTTTTCATAGTCTTCTGAAGCCGCTTTTATCCCTATTTCATACTCTTTATCTTTTTCTACTTCAAAAAAGCCTGTGGTCGTTTTCGTTTTGCCGGCACCCAAATCGCCACTAGACTCAAACTCAATCCCTACGTTGGTGTTATATGCATCTGAAATGGCATTTGTCTCTTCATCGCCATCGTATAACTTAAATCCATCTCTTGTTGAGAGTCGAATGCCATCCTTTGATTTATTACTCAACTTAAATTTAACAGCCAGGACTCCTTTTTCTGTACCTTCTTCAGCCACACCATCATCTTTTCCAAGTAGCACAAAAGATGCATCCTCAATGGATACCTCTAAATCCTTATTCTTACTCTTGCTATCGCTCTTTTTTTCCGAAGATCCACTAGAACTGCTGCATGCAGATAACAACAGCATACAAATAAACAATAGCGAAATACCCCTTAACTTAGACACCATCAAAATTCCCCCCTATAAATAAGTAAAAGACCGCACACTTTCCAGCGAGATCTTTGGATAGGGAAAAAGAATACCGAGAACCATTAGTTAATGCAGATCAATGATTTAGACTAGTATGTATTGGATTCTTTTTCCACTTATCTTTATTTACCTCTAATCGACCTACCACAAACCCAAAAACAACCTATTTTATGAATATTTTGGTATAATTTTTATAGTTGAACAGGCATAAAGTATATAGGTCATATCCACTTCTTTACTTTCATGAGCCATTTTAACCATTCCCCTATTAAACCAGAAAGCCCGCTACGATTTTTTCCCATAAATTAAAACTGCACACAAAAAAAGATCATCCCTTAGGACGACCTTTATATCAATTGCTAACACTATGTAACTCACGGTAATAAGGTTCTTTGTATCTTCGCACATGTTTTTCGCGGGAAAACCAAGGATAGGATGTCCAGTGAAGTCTCCGGGTAGCTTCTGATGTGCCACTCCGTAAGAAAGGTGAATGTTTCCGTTGTTTCACTAGTATTAGAGCGAACCTGGCCTTACAAGAATCAGAAAAGATATATGTACGTCTTTTCCGATTCTTCCTGCCATTTATCGTTTATTTGCCTCGGAAACCTTCAAAACCTTGCCTTTGACTTTCGTATTCTTCATCACTTTCAAGACCAGCGGACCTTTTCCATTCAATATCTCTACATAGGAAACATTATCCTGAATGGTTATAATGCCGATGTCCTCTGCATTTACTCCATCTATTTTTGCAATGGTACCCACGAAATCTACGGCCCTGATTTTCTTTTTCTTGCCGCCATTAAAATACAGCTTCATAATTTGTCTGTTAAGCTGTTCACTTTTACTTTTTTTAATTTTTGGCCGTGTCTTTAGCTTCGCTTCAAAATCATTCTTCATGTCCAAGATATATTCTTTTGATGGAGCCGGCATGGTAGGGATCGTAAATCCGATATAGCTTTGAATCTCGGTGAGGAACTTACCTTCGAATGGAGTCACAAATGTGATTGCCTTCCCCTGTTTACCCGCACGTCCTGTTCTACCTGTACGATGGACATAGCTTTCCTTTTCAAGTGGTAGGTCATAATTGATGACATGGGTAATATTATCAATATCAATTCCACGTGCCGCTACATCGGTCGCGACTAGATAGCGGAATTCACCTCTTCTGAACTCGTCCATCACTGCCAGGCGGTCCTCCTGAAGCATCCCTCCATGAATCATATCGCATGGATACTCTAATTCCACTAACTGCTCACATACTTGGTCGACCTTGTCTTTTGTGCGACAGAAAATGATGCAGCTATCTGGATTTTCGACAATCGTAACATCTCTAAGCAGGGTAAACTTGTCATCTTCCTTGACTTCAATAACAGCATGTTCGATTTTTTCAGTCGTTAAGCCGGTTGCCTTTATTTCAATATCCAAAGGTTCCTTCATATATTTATGGCACAGTTTTTTAATGCTATCTGGTAAAGTAGCGGAAAACAGCATCGTCACACGATCCTGCGGCAGTACTTTAATGATGGCTTCCACTTGCTCGATGAATCCCATATTTAACATTTCATCGGCTTCATCGATTACCAAATGGGATAATCGGTCTAAAGCGAATGTACCTCTTTCAATATGATCAAGGACACGTCCAGGCGTACCCACAACCACGTGGCTCTTTTGCTTCAACTCCGCTTTTTGCTGGGCAAAGGGAGACTTCCCATATACCGCAGTTGCTTTAATCCGTTTAAATCGACCAATATTCGTAATGTCCTCCTTAATCTGTACGGCAAGCTCTCGCGTTGGTGTTAAAATGAGCGCCTGTGGCTTATTCTCCTGCCAATCGACCATATCACAGAGCGGTATGCCGAATGCAGCCGTTTTTCCGCTTCCCGTTTGCGACTTCACGACCAGGTCCCTTTTTTGCAAAGCAACAGGAATCACTTCACGTTGCACTTCCGTTGGATGCTGATAGCCTAGGCTTTCCAACGCCCGAACTATTTCATCACTTAATTTATAATCAATAAACTTAATTTCCGTCATATAACAGCCTCTTTTATTGTTTAGTATCTTGCTTTATTGTTTCCGTAATTGTTATTTCCTTATACTAAATTCTATTATACGCGATATGCATCAATAAACCTTATAATTCCTAAACCAATTCCCGCTTAAAAAGACTTCCCTTCATGCCATCCGGGTATAATACTTTTTGAAAGACAAATAATAAGATGGTTCGATATATACTCAAAACAGCAAATCCAGTATAGAATTCATTATCAACAGTTATTGATTAATCAAAATGGATTATAAGCTTAATAATGTGCTAAAATATGTATGTAATGAATCAGTTAAATAACCTTAAAAGGAGAGATTAATGATGATAATCGTAGCAAATAAAATCAAAGTAAAAAAAGGAATGGGAGCAGTAATGGCACCAGGCTTTACGGCACCAGGCCCTCTAGATACGACAGAAGGCTTCGTTAAAGTTGAAGTATTGTTAACACAAAACTTAACGGACTACGACGAACTAAACGTGAATATGTACTGGGAAAACATGGACAGCTTTACTGCATGGAGAAACAGTGACGCGTTTAAAGCTGCACATAAACGTCCAGAACCTTCTTCAGATGAAGCTAAAAAAGAATCACCAATTATCGGTAGCGAAATTGTCACATATGAAATCGCTTCTGTAAAAGAAATCGCTAAATAATCAACTTCTCATTTAAATGAGGCTGTATCCTTACAGCCCCATTTTTCTTGTTTTTAGAAGCATGGCCGTTCATCTTTCAGCATAAAAAAACAGTATGTGTGCAAAAACATACTGTTTTTTCTATACATGGGGCCTTTCTCAGTTGGCCTCTGCTTTTTTGATTTGTTTACTTCTTAACTGACCACAGGCAGCATCTATATCCGTACCATGTTCCTGACGGATTTTACAATTCACGCCTCGTTTTTTCAGCGTATCATAAAATGCTAGCACTGACTCCTTCTCGCTTCTTTGATATTGACTGTGTTCATCTACAGGGTTATATGGAATCAAGTTTACATATAAACGATGTTTCTTGTCATCAAGCAATTCGGCAAGTTGTTCGGCTTCTTCTCGATGATCGTTGACGTCCCTCAATAGGATATACTCAATCGTAATTCTACGATTCGTTTTTTCCAAGTAATAATCCAATGACTTCATTAATTTTTCGATTGGAATGCCACGATTTATTTTCATGATTCTCGTTCTTAGTTCATTATTCGGGGCATGTAAAGAAATGGCCAAATTAACCTGTAATTGAGTATCGGTGAATTCATAGATTTTATTAGCCAGCCCACTCGTGGAAACAGTAATGCGTCTTGCTGCAATAGCCAACCCTTTATGGTCCATGATGACCTTCAAAAAGTCGATCATATTATCGAAATTATCAAAAGGCTCGCCAATCCCCATTACGACTACATGACTGACGATATCCCCTTGTCCTAACTGATCAAGATGGAGTTGAACATTCATGATCTGTTCCACTATTTCTCCAGCAGTTAAGTCACGGCTCTTCGCTAATAAACCGCTTGCGCAAAAACTACAGCCTATATTACAGCCTACTTGGGTAGTGACACAAACGGATATCCCATACTTATGGCGCATCATGACCGTTTCAATCAGGTTACCATCCAGTAATTTGAATAGAAACTTGATTGTCCCATCCGCCGACTCCTGTTTAACATGTTCAGTCAAAGTCTGGATGACAAAGTTTTCTTCCAGCAGTTGAATGCACTCTTTATTAACATCTGTCATTTCAGAGAAATCCGTAACGCGCGTCCGATAAAGCCATTCCCAGACTTGGGTTGCCCGGAATTTTTTATGGCCATGCTCCAAAAGCCAAGCTGTCAATTGTTCAAATGTTAATCCATAAATGGACTCTTTATTCATATGGTTACCCTCTTTTCATAACGTTAAGATTAAATTCTTTACCTAGCTAACGCTACCACCCATCATCGATTGGGTGATTATTTATGGTATGGCTCATTTCTATTTATCCGAAACGCCCGATAGATCTGTTCCAACAAAACTAACTTCATGAGTTGATGCGGAAAGGTCATTTTAGAAAAAGAAAGGGCGTAATCGCTTCTAGAAATCACATCGGCACTAAGCCCCAGTGAACCACCAATAATAAAGGCAAGTTTGCTTTTTCCATAAGTGGCAAGTTGGTCAATATGGGTCGCAAGTTGCTCAGAAGTGAGCTGCTTCCCATTGATTTCAAGCGTAATCACATAAGTATCCTGGCTGATTTTCGCCAAGATCCGTTCACCTTCTCTTTGCTTGACGATATCCATATCCGCTGCACTCAAGTTTTCTGGTGCCTTTTCATCAGGCACTTCTATAAAATCTATATTAGCATAGGCTCCTAGCCGTTTTGTATATTCGGCCATTCCTTGCTTTAAGTATTTTTCTTTGAGCTTGCCAACCGTAATGATCGTTATCTTCATATATATCCTCTGACTTTCCATATGTTTTTAGTTCAATTGTTGGAAGTACCTCCTATTATCATACCTTAGAGAGACCCATAAACAAAACAAGCAAATCCTTTCCAAATCCAAAAGTTAAGATTTAAGAGACTTCCCTATAAAGAATATTGGACTATATTTGCTTCCTAAATAACAAAAAACCAGCCCTTCTAAAAGAAAGTGCCGGTGGTTTTTCATTATGACTTTTTCCAGTATTTTAGTCTTTCCAAATAGGTTACGAACAGGTTATCCACAAAACTTATCCACATATCCACAATTTCTATCCACATCTTGTATGGGAATATTAGTTCCCTACTAGATATATTGCCACGTTTCGACAATATTCACAGGTTGTTGATAACTTATTTTCTTCTGAAACCAGCGTTAATAACGGATACGTTTCACACTCATATACAACTTCATCGAGCGCCATATCAACGTGTTCCTGACAACAATATAGGTTCATTCCTCATTCTCCTTTTCATTTTTTATTGGCCAATCTATTGATGCCACTTATCCACAATTCATTTAGTATTCATCATATTCGGCAAAATATCCACAAGTAATGGTATCAAACGATAATAAAAACACAAGCAAAAAAACAGGGAAAGCAAAACTCCCCTGCTTTATTGCTTTTAGATTTCTCCACTTGAAAGCTTAATTTCTGCGGTTTCCTTTTTTCCGTCTCGGTAATAAGTGATTTTTACAGTGTCACCAATTTTCTTTTCATTGTACAGGTACTTCCTTAATTCAACGATATCATGAATTTTTTCATTATCCATACCAACAATTACATCAAATTCCTCTAGGCCTGCTTTTGCCGCTGGTGAGTTACTTTGAACGCCAGTCACAGCCACACCAGAGGTTACTTTGTTTGGCAATTTTAATGTATTCTGCTGATGATACTGTGAAATTTCCTCAACTGATGCCAGATTGACACCTAAGTAGGCACGTTTCACTTCACCATATTTCTCAATATCACTGATAATAGGAATCGCTGAATCAATCGGGATGGATAGACCAATGCCTTCTACAGCATTTTCCGCAATCTTCATGGAATTGATCCCAATGACCTGACCGGACATGTTTACGAGGGCCCCGCCACTATTTCCTGGGTTAATCGCCGCATCGGTTTGGATAACTTCTGCATTCCAGTCTACCTGTCCGTCCTCATCGATATCCACTTCAATGGTACGCTCTACTCCTGAGATGATTCCTTGTGTAACGGATCCAGAGAATTGAAGTCCTAATGGGTTACCGATCGCTATGACGGGTTCACCTGGCTTTAATTTTTCGGTTGTGCCAAACTCTGCTACCGTCTTAACTTTATCCGCTTCCACTACCACGACAGCTAAATCCGTCCAAGGGTCACTTCCTTGTAGCTCGGCAGGTAGCTTGGTTCCATCACTTAACGTGACCTCTAACTCATTAGCATTCTCGATAACATGATTGTTCGTGACAATATAGGCTTTGCCACCATCCTTTTTATATACGACTCCAGATCCAGTACCCGCTTCGGCTGAACTGCTTTCGTTTCCTTTTCCGCCCCAGAAGGAAGTTTCCTGAATATTGGAGATGCCAACAACTGCATCGCTTGCCTTATCAACCGCACCCGTAACAGCACTTGTGACCTCTACGGAAACTTTCTGCTGAATTGGCTTGGCCTCTTCACCATCCGTTGATTTTTCCGTCTGGTTTGGGTTTATTTCATCATTTAATACCCCACCGCCCGGGAATGCTAATAAAATCAGCAGAGCCCCAATGATGGCGCCTCCTAAGCCTGATAGAAAATAACCTGTACGGCTTCCTTTTTTCTGTTTATTTTGGTTCTCTTCGTTCTCCAAGACCGCTCCATCCTCTCTTTTTAGGAATGAATTATAGCAATTACTAGTGTTTGATATCCACCCTTAATTATACTCAATTAACAAGAAATATCTAAAAAAATGTATGCCATATTTAGCTTACTGCCTCTTTTTTTATCATCATTTTTCTATTCATTCAGTACTAACCAACCAATACCCTTTTTAATCCCCTTACTAACTAACCCATTAAAAATAAAAAAGGAATGAAGCAGGTTTCCGCACTCATTCCTTTACTCATTATAGTGTAACAAGCTCTGTTGGTCTTTTGGGATCCGTATCGTAGAGCGAAAACTGCTCGCCAACAATAATCCCTTTCGTTTTTAAGGTTTGCTCCACTGACATTCTTGCAAGGTCTTTCATATTATTATCCATACTTAAATGGGCCAAGTATATCCGTTTCGTCTTGTCCCCTGCCACTTCACTCATGGCAAGAGCAGCATCTTCATTGCATACATGTCCAACATCGCTTAAAATCCGGCGCTTGATGCTCCATGGATATCGACCCATCCGAAGCATGGACACATCATGGTTGCTCTCAAACACATAGGCATCAGCATTCGTGATGATGCCTTTCATCCGATCGCTGACATAACCTGTGTCGGTTATGACCACAAGTTTTTTTCCTCCCTGATGGAACACATAAAACATCGGCTCGGCAGCATCATGAGATACACCAAACGATTCAATATCAAGGCTTCCAAAGGTTTTGACTTGTTCCATTTCAAAGGCGAATTTCTGTTCAGGAGAAATCTCCCCGATGGAACGCTCCATTGCTTGCCATGTCTTTGTATTCGCATATATGGGGAGCTTATGTTTTCTAGCGACGACTCCCAGACCTTTAATGTGGTCGCTATGTTCATGCGTAACCAGGATTCCAGAAAGCTTGGACATATCTCGGCCGATATCCCGAAATAATCCTTCCAAGGCTTTCCCACTCAATCCCGCATCGACAAGGAAAGATTGGTCCTCCGTCTCCACGAACAAGGCATTTCCCGTACTCCCACTTGCGAGTACACTAAAATGCATAGTCATCTATACTCACTCCAGTATTTTTTCTTCTGTATTTAACTCAATCACTTCGCCATCGAACGCATTTACGAATAAATCCGTTTCATCGTTCACGACTACCCACCATGTCGGTACAAGAAGATGTGAGAACGATGTGGTTTGCAACGAATTATAAAATCCAAGCTTTACGTCCGTAACTTCGTCTTTTGATACGATATCACCATGACTATATAAGGCATAAACAGCATCCAGGTCGGAATACAGCTCTTTCGGTTTATTGAACTTTTCAATTCCCACTAAATATGTCTGCTCATAGGAGGTCACTTCGGCTTCCTTATTCAGATACAAAGTGACCTTTCCTTTACTGTTGTTAAAAAACATCTTATTGTCGGAAACCTGATAGCAAATGATGGTTTGATTATCCTTATCATAGCTCCAAAACCCATATTCACTTCCGTATAAAATGTGATCCTTCAGGAATATGGTAACATCCGCGGGATGAATTTCTTTGCCTAAACTGATGGGCGTTTTTAATGAACCGACCAGCTTATTCCCATCTATAATATTTACTTTCTGGTTGTTTAGATTCTTTAGTTCTTTCTTATCAAATGTTTTACTTTTTGCAATTAAGAATTGATCCTTTACCTTTTGCTTCGAGAGCGGAATGGTTTTGATCTCGTCTTCTTTTAGAACTTCCTCATAGGAAGACTCTGCAATGAATTCATATTGGTTATCATTGATTTTCTCAAGAAACTGATACAGTAAAAATATATTCAATATGAAAAATACCATTATGAATATGGATTTTGTATTATTCCAATCCATCGTTATCGCCTCCTGCATTTTCGTCAACAGGCGCAATCAACCACTTTTCACCGGAACGGTAATACCAAGTTGGTTCCAGTGTAACGAGAGTAACGAGTTTAGAGTCCAACGATTTGTTTAACTTATAACCTATTGAAATATCTTGCACACTATCGAGATCGATGTTCCCGTTCTCTTCCAGCTGGTTCAACACTTCATTTCCTGTAGGCAAGGTCACTACAGATCCTTCTGATGGCAAGACGGAAGCCAATGAGAAGTAGGGACGTTGATAACTATAAATATCTTCCTTCCCCCAAATCTGCTCGATTTCAGTCATTCCATATTCGTTGAAAGCTGGATAACCATCTATAAATAAACGGAATACCACACGCTGCTCATTTTCCGACATATAATCAAATCGGTAATTACTACCTTCCCACCCGGCATGATCATTGATGAAATCAATGCTTTTTTCCAACAGCTCACTAGAACTGCCGAACACTTTACTCTTTTGGGCAGGGTTTATATACGAGAGAATATAATTTTCATTGTTGACTGACAACAGTCTTGTTCCGTCGGAGTATTCCTCGCCTCGGGTTACCGTTTCTTGACGAACATATTTAGGATTACTGAATAAGGCATCTTTCAGATTCTTAACGTCCAGATAATCTATATAATATTGATATCGGTTGACTTCCACGGGCTTTTCCGGAACAAAAATCGTCCTTTTATCATGTAACGTATGAGCTGTATAGGTAGGATAACTTTTATTATAGAACTTCTCACTGAACTTTCTAAGGTCCTTAGTAGGGACCATTCCTTGATGGATTTGTTCATGTTCATAAGAAACGAAATAAACGGCTGATTGGTCACCGCTGATATCCTTCTGCTTGATCACGATCCGGTCAAAGGTAAAGCTCGCCATATCTTCGTCCTTTACATCCAGTACCGTTTTATATAAAGACATCGGTACATCATCGGAAAAGTTGATCTCGATTGATCTATCCTCATGGACGAAATCATCGAAGTCCCTTTGAATCATCTTCAATGACATCTGCTTTATATCACTAAACGTCCATTGGGAAAACTCTTTCTCCATTCTTTCGATTTTTTCGGGATCGATTGTCTGGAAATGCTGTCCGTTACGATGAAAAAGAACACTGACGGGTTTTATGACATCACTGACAATTTGTTCATCACTCTTGATTTTAATCAGATCGGATTCATCGATTTTTTTATATTCAGGCTCGTACGTCCAAATACTCCATGTCAAGAAAACGCTTGTCCCAACTAAAATAATCAGTATGATACTTTTCGCACGTTCAAAATTCATGCCCAATCATCCTCTTCTTCCTGTTCGTAAGGAAGTGTAAAGAACACTGTAGTTCCTTTTCCATCCACACTTTCCGCCCAAATTTTTCCTCCATGGGCAACGACCATTTCCTTTGCAATCGCCAGCCCAAGTCCAGTCCCTCCAAGATTCCTTGCCCGCGCTTTATCCACTCGGTAAAATCGGTCAAAAATCTTATCGATCACTTTCTTAGGGATACCGACACCTTGATCGGTTACGCTAATCACGATAAAGTTTTCCTTTGGCCTGATACGGAATGTCACTTGACCTCCTTCAGGAGAATACTTCAAGGAATTCGAGATGATATTATAAAGAACCTGGGTGATCTTGTCTTCATCAATGTCGACAAAATACGCGTCCTTTGGTATGTCTCTTTTAAAAGTAATATCGTCATTTTTCGTCATTTCAAAACGATCGATAATATGGTCATAGAACTTATTCAGATTCACCCATCCGGTTTTAAGCCGGTAATCTTTACTGTCCATTTTTGAAAGCTGTAACAGGTCATTTACAAGCCTGATCATCCGCTCCGTTTCATTTTGTGTGACACTTAAAAAGGCAGGGGCAATCTCTTCATCTTTCCAGGCACCTTCAGCCAATGCCTCGAGATAGCTTCTCATCGTCGTGAGCGGCGTACGCAACTCATGGGATACATTAGCGACAAACTCTCTTCGCTCCCCTTCTATCTTTTCCTGCTCCGTAATATCATGGAGCACTGTAATCAAACCATTAACGAAGCCCGTTTCCTTTTGGATGACGGAAAAATTCCCTCTTAAAATAAACGGTTGACCCTTTTTGCTGTAATCAAGGATGATGGACTCCCTTTCTTCCAGTAAATCTTCGAATTTATATTCTTCCTCAAGTCCCAACAATTCGATGATTGGTTGGTTCATGACGGCTTCACGTGAGACATTCAAAAGCTGTGCGGCAGGTTCATTTATCAAATTCACCCGGCCACGCCTATCCGTCGATATAACGCCATCCGTCATGTTGGTGAGAACAGATGAAAGCTTCCGTCTCTCCCCTTCCGTACTCGATTGCGACTCTTGAAGTTTCTTAGTCAAGTTATTGAAGGTAACGGCTAGCTGCCCTATTTCGTCATCGCCATATACTTTTACCTTTCGTGAGAAATTCCCTTTGGCCATCACCAACGCCTGTTTCCTCATATCAGACATTGGCCGTGTGATGGTCCGCGCAAGCAGAATCCCCAAAATGGCTGTTATGGCCAGAGCGATGGCCGTGCCAGTCATGAAAATGGCGTTGATTTCATCCATTTGTTCGAAGACATTCTCCATCTCCGCAATGACATAGACCGCTCCTATCACCGTACCATTCGCTTCAATGGGTGTTGAAAGGACCCATACACGCCTGCCAGTATTCGGATCTCTATATATTTCATGATCCTCGCCACCATAAGTCAACGTGTTCTTGATGATCGGCAGTGTCGTTTTCTTTCCTACAATCTCTTGGTTACCGGGATCGGACGTCCCAATCACCCGCCTGCTGCGGGTATCGATAACGCGCACTTCCGAAATATCATTCGTTGAGTTGTCGCGATCTTTCAATACCGTATTAATGGCTTCTTCGAGGGTAGGGTCTTCCTCCCCCCTCGATTTCTCCATTTCTTCCCCAATGCTATAGGTAAGCAGGTTAACATGGCCCTTGATCGACTTTGTGAAATTCCCGACGAGATTTTCTTCCAATTCCCCGACAAAATACACCCCAATTATTTGCATGGCTACGAAAATAAGCAACACATAAATCAGGACGAATTTAAAATGAATTGAACGAAAAAAACCAACCTTTTTCATAGATATTACTCCTGTTCAGGGTTACGCAGGTAATAACCGACCCCTCGTCTAGTTACGATCCAACCTGGGTGACTTGGGTTATCCTCAATCTTTTCACGGAGGCGTCTAACGGTTACATCGACAGTTCGGACATCGCCAAAGTAATCATATCCCCACACAGTTTGCAATAAGTGCTCCCTTGTCATGACCTGGCCAATATGTTTAGCTAAATAATGAAGCAGCTCGAATTCTCGGTGCGTTAACTCGATCGTCTCTCCACGCTTAGACACGACATATGCATCAGGATGGATGGTAAGATTGCCTATTGTAATTTCTTTTGGCTCATTTTCTTGATCTGGCACCGGAACGGCTTGTTGACGTCTTAAGTTTGCCTTTACCCGAGCAATTATTTCCCGGGTACTAAACGGCTTCGTCACATAATCGTCCGCACCAAGCTCTAATCCTAAGACTTTATCGATTTCCGAATCTTTTGCTGTTAACATGATGATTGGCGTTTCATATTTCTTTCTTACTTCTCTGCAAACTTCCATCCCATCACGCTGTGGAAGCATGATATCGAGTAAAATCAAATCAGGTTGAAGCTCTTCCACCATTTTTAGAGCTTCATTGCCATCATATGCACAGGAAACATCGTACCCTTCCTTTTTTAAATTGAATTGTAAAATATCTGCAATCGGCTTTTCATCGTCCACTACTAGAATTTTCTTATCCATCTACCTATCTCCTTTTAAAGCATAACTTTACTCTATAAAAAACATGTCCTTATCCGGGACGTTTATTCGTATTGTCCTGATGTTCATACTGACCTTCGTACTAGTAATGCAAATCCTCACACTATATATTCCCTAAAAAACGGTCAAAACACCTAAATCGAGCACATTGTACCTCTTCTACTTTATCATTTTACAGGCATTAAATCATCTTTTACCTATTATTCTCATCTATGAAGATAGCAGAAGAAGTCTTCGAAAAATGTCTCGAAGACTTCTATTGGCTTATATAATCTAACGGGTTTGCGAGAACACCATTTTTATAGATTTCAAAATGAAGGTGAACGCCAGTGGAGTTGCCTGTCGAGCCCATTCTACCAATAGGCATTCCTTTTTCAATCTTCTGTCCTGCTTCGATGTCTATTGATTCTAAGTGAGCATAATCCGTCTTGTACCCATTGTTATGGTTGATGGTCACCTTATTACCATAACCCCCGGCGTTACCGGCAAACTCAACAGTGCCATGATCAGCTGCCGTAATAGTTCTGGTGGTTGGCCTAGCAATATCTATTCCCTTATGAAGCTTGCCCCAACGATGTCCTTGTTTGCTTGAAATATAGCCCCCATCAGCAGGCCATGCAAAGGTTCCGCTCCCTTCTGAAGGAATGATTTTCGTGCCTTTTCTAGTTATCTCATTTTGTGTTGCCGCGGTAATTTCCTTTTTCACGATCGTTTCACTTAAGAGCTCACCGTTTGTTTCAGTGAGTTTATACGTGAATGCCTGAACGCCTTCCTGTCCTTCTTGCTCAACGACAGATTCTTCCTTCAATAGGTTCTTATCCTTTATTACTTTTCTCTCGAAAGGAATTTCAGTTTCTTTCAATACTTCTCTTTCTACCAGCACATTCACAAAAGGAGCTACCTCCGTCACACGGACCTTTTGCCCTTTATGAAGCCTCTTGCCCTCTTCTAGTTCTGAATTAAGCTGTAAAAGCTGTCCTAGGGACATATCATACTGATCGGCAATCTCCTCAAGTTCTTCATCTCCAGTTGCCTCATAGATGACTTTTTCCATCTTTCCTTTTTCTATCAAGGAAATGGCATCCTTCACAGTCATGAGCTTATCCGGTTCCATAATCGTTTCCTTCCAGGAGATCGGCTTTGAGTATTCAATGGACAGTATCCTGCTTCCTTGCTCGTATAGAGCCATGGGCTGATTTAAAACTCCAGCTTCCTGACTCTCTTCATATTCGGCCAATTCACCCTCATCTATATATAATAGGTGAATCTCTTTTAAAACCTCCTGTGCATCCTCCTTGGAGGGAACGTAAGCAACTACTTGATTATCAATGGCGATTTCATAAGCCTCCGCTTTTACAGCAAACTCTTCCTCGAGTACCTTTAAGGTTTCTTCATCATCTATTTCTGCATTAAATACATTCTCTTGCACATATGTCATCTGTGCTTCCTTATCGAATGTGTATTCGGGATAATCCGCCTCTGCTTCGACTATTTTAGCTAGTATCATTTTTTCTATTTCGGATTCATCACTCACGCTGCCAATGAACTCGTCATCAACATATACATGCTGAATGGAGGAGATTTTTTGAATTTCCGCAGCCGTAGCACGATTCCCTGCAAGCAATAAGATGATGGAAACCATCAACAGGAAACTTCCTTTGCCTTTTGAGCTGAACATTTATTGTCCCCCTTAACGGCCCGTGGGCCCCTTAAGAAACTAATCAAAAAATTAAGATAAATTACCTTGTTTTCAAAATTTATATACACATGATTAATTTCTTTTTTTCCACTCATAACTTTACCATAATGAAAAAAAAATCAAGAAATAGACTTCGTATTGTAATATAAATGTATAAATAGTGACAACAAGTGCCAAATCGCTCTTTTTGCAAAAGAGCAGCGAAGGTATGGTTTCCACGTGGAAAGTAGGTCCTGGTTGGGGTGACGAGTCGATGGTTACTAAGGGTGGCATTAACATTGTTACAATCTAATAACAAACACTTAACAGAAGTGCCATCAAAGAGATTTCCTTTAAAGGGCTAAGACAGTTTAATTTTAAAGCAAACAAAAAAAGCGCCCTAGGGCACTTTACAAAAGAATGGCTCAGGACGGAATCGAACCGCCGACACAAGGATTTTCAGTCCTTTGCTCTACCGACTGAGCTACTGAGCCAAATATTCCATTTTTCATTATGAAAGAATCATGTAAAAAATAAAATGGCGGTCCCGACGGGAATCGAACCCGCGATCTCCTGCGTGACAGGCAGGCATGTTAACCGCTACACCACGGGACCATCAAACATATAATTAAGAAGAAAAGTGACCCATACGGGATTCGAACCCGTGTTACCGCCGTGAAAGGGCGGTGTCTTAACCGCTTGACCAATGGGCCGATAAAAATGGTGAGCCATGAAGGATTCGAACCTTCGACCCTCTGATTAAAAGTCAGATGCTCTACCAACTGAGCTAATGGCTCGTACTAATGAATGTAATCCGTATGTCTTGCAATGTCGCTTAACGTTGTTCTACTGTGACGACGCTTTTTATATTATCATAGTATTTATGGTTTGTGCAATAGTATTTTAAAATAAATTTAAATTCATATATTTTTATATATATCTAACTCCAATTAAACAGGTCTTTTTTTACCAACTAAGTAAAAAAAGAAGCCGCACTTAGTCGACTTCTTTATACCTCTTATGCTAAACGCCAAGGGCTTCTTACGATGTTTGTTTGATTGCGGTCAGGACCGACGGAGAATGTAGTCAACGGAATGCCTACTAATTGAGATACGCGCTCCACATAGTGACGGGCGTTAGCAGGTAATTCATCCAATGATTTGCATCCTGTGATGTCTTCTGACCAACCTGGTAGCTCTTCATAAACGGGCTTACATTCTCCGATTGCTTTCAAAGTAGCCGGCACTTCATGAATGATTTCACCTTTAAAATCATAAGCTACACAAATTTTCACCGTTTCAAGTCCTGAAAGCACGTCAATGGAATTTAACGATAAATCAGTTATTCCACTTACACGACGGGCATGGCGAACGACTACGGCATCAAACCAACCGACACGACGTGGTCTACCCGTAGTTGTTCCGTACTCACGTCCAACTTCACGGATTTGATTGCCAATTTCGTCTTGTAGTTCTGTCGGGAAAGGACCATCGCCAACACGGCTTGTATAAGCTTTACACACACCGACAACATGGTTGATTTTCGTTGGTCCAACACCTGAACCAATTGTTACGCCACCTGCGACTGGATTCGAGGAAGTAACGAAAGGATATGTTCCTTGATCGATATCAAGCATGACTCCTTGAGCCCCTTCAAACAAGACGCGTTTCCCTTCATCAAGTGCATCATTCAATACAACGGAAGTATCACAAACATACTTTTGCACTTGTTGTCCGTACTCATAATATTCTTCAAGAATATCCTCGATTTTAAAACCTTCCGTTTCGTAAAAACGTTCAAACATGCGGTTTTTCTCCACAAGATTTTGATTCAGTTTTTCCTCGAAAATTTCACGGTCCAAAAGATCTGCCATACGGATACCATTACGAGCGGCTTTATCCATGTAAGCAGGGCCGATTCCTTTTTTCGTCGTTCCAATTTTATTTGCACCCTTGCGATCTTCTTCCACTTCATCCAATTTAATATGGTAAGGAAGGATGACATGAGCACGGTTCGAGATGCGAAGATTATCCGTGCTTACACCATGACTATGTAAATAAGCAAGCTCTTCTACAAGTGCTTTCGGATCGACTACCATTCCGTTCCCGATGACACAAATCTTATCACTATAAAAAATTCCAGAAGGAATTAAATGCAGTTTATATGTTACTCCGTTAAATTTAATCGTATGTCCTGCATTATTACCACCTTGGTAACGAGCTATGGCTTCTGCATTCTGGGATAAAAAGTCCGTTATCTTACCTTTACCTTCGTCTCCCCATTGTGTACCAACTACTACAACTGATGACATCTGAAAAAAGCACCTCCAAAGGTTCACGTAATACCGATTCTTAACCGGTTCTTATCAAACAAACCTATTTTATCAATAATCCCAAAGGGAAGTCAACATAAAATACGAACATTACATAAATTAATAATAAATTTGTTCGTTATTAAGTGACTTTCATACTTTACTTATACACTTTTTCATCCCCAAATAAGGAATCCGTGCAACTTTAGCAAGGATTCACTTTCTCCCCTGGCGGTTCTCCTTATTCTTTGCCCAAACTCCTTTAAACTTTCACCTTATTGTAAAAAAAGCCCACCAGAGATAGTGGGCTTTGTTCCAAATATAGAAAGTCAATTAGGCTCCTGGAGACATCGAATCATCATCGAATCGCCGTTCGAGGTTCACGAATTTATTGTACTCTTTGACGAATGCCAGTGAAACCGTGCCAACTGGGCCATTCCTTTGTTTTGCAATGATAATCTCAATGATATTTTTATTCTCGGACTCTTTATCATAATAATCATCACGGTACAGGAATGCTACGATGTCGGCATCCTGCTCTATACTTCCTGATTCCCTAATATCCGACATCATCGGACGTTTATCCTGCCGTTGTTCCACTCCACGGGATAATTGGGAAAGGGCAATGACAGGCACTTGAAGTTCACGGGCCAGGGCCTTCAGTGAACGGGAAATTTCCGATACTTCCTGCTGTCGGTTATCGCCTGAACGACCATCTCCTTGAATCAATTGTAGATAGTCGATCAATATCATCCCAAGACCATGTTCCTGCTTCAAACGACGGCTTTTAGAGCGGATTTCCCCAATACGGACTCCTGGGGTGTCATCAATATAGATACCGGCATTCGACAAACTTCCCATTGCCATAGTCAGCTTGCGCCAGTCTTCATCTGTTAAGGCACCAGTCCTTAAATTTTGAGCATTGATATTTCCTTCGGCACAAAGCATACGCATGACGAGCTGTTCGGAACCCATCTCCAGACTGAAAATCGCGACGTTTTCATCCGTTTTGGTTGCGACATTTTGGGCAATGTTCAAAGCGAAAGCCGTTTTACCAACAGAAGGACGGGCTCCAACAATGATGAGGTCATTCCGCTGGAATCCCGCCGTCATTCTGTCCAGTTCAGCAAAACCCGTCGGGATTCCAGTTACATCCCCTTTGCGGTTGGTCAGGATCTCGATGTTATCATAGGTTCGAACCAAAACGTCCTTAATATTTTGAAATGAGCCGGCGTTTTTACGCTGTGCCACTTCCATGATCGTCTTTTCCGCTTCCCCGAGCAGCTCCTCGACTTCATCCTCACGGCTATAGCCTTCCTGGGCGATGTTCGTTGCTGTCCTGATCAAACGACGGAGCAATGACTTTTCTTCCACGATTCGGGCATAATATTCGATATTGGCTGCAGTAGGGACCGATCCAGCCAGTTCGCTTAAATAAGACACTCCGCCCACTTCTTCAAGATTCTTCGTGGCGGAAAGTTCTTCCGTTACCGTAATCAAGTCAACGGCTTTACCTTCGTCATTCAACTTGATCATGACGTTAAAGATTTTTTGATGCGAACTTCTATAAAAATCCTCTGGAATCAACAATTCCGAAGTAACGGTCAGCGAAGATGGCTCCAAGAAGATGGCTCCTAGCACCGCTTGTTCCGCTTCTATGTTTTGAGGGGGAATTCTATCCTGAAATTGCTCTATCATATCTTAAAACCTCCCAATCTAAGAGGATATATTTTCATTAATTAATTCGTAGATTTAGTTGAAAAAGAAAAAAAGTGACAGGACAACATAGCCCAATCACATTTTTTTCGTCTCTCTCTATTCTATCAATTTTTTTCAGATATGAAACCACTAAAATTAGTTAATTTCTTTCACTTGCACAGTTAAAGTCGCTGTAACCTCTGGATGTAGCTTCACAGGAACCTTCGTATGCCCCAATGAGCGAATTCCTTCGGCAAGCTCCATTTTACGTTTATCGATTTTAATACCATGCTTTTTCTGAAGTTCTGAAGCTATTTGCTTCGTCGTAATAGAACCGAATAAACGCCCGCCTTCACCGGCTTTAGCGGATAATTCGACAGTCAATTTTTCAATTTCCACCTGCAAGTCTTTTGCATGCTGAAGTTCTTCGGCAGCCAGGGAATCTTCTTTGTTTTTCTGAGCTTCCAATGTTTTTACATTGGAGTTATTCGCCTCGATTGCCAATCCTTGCTTAATCAGGAAGTTATGGGCATACCCATCCGCAACGTTTTTGACTTCCCCTTTTTTCCCTTTACCTTTAACGTCTTTTAAAAATATAACTTTCATTCTTTTCGTCCTCCTTCTAAATATTCATCAATTGCTGCTTTCAACTGGCTCTCCGCTTCTTCAATGGAGCAGACCATCTGTGTGGCGGCATTCGTTAAATGACCGCCGCCATTCAATGTTTCCATGATAACCTGTACGTTGACATCACCTAGGGAACGGGCACTTATGCCAACTGTATCCTCAGACCGTTTAGCCACAACGAAGGAAGCGGTAACACCATCCATCATCAGAAGCGTATCAGCGGCCTGGGCGATCAGGACCTGATTATGGGTCTGTTCGGATTTTGCGGAAGCAATCGCAAGACCCTTTTTATAAAACGCAACTTCTTTAATTAAATTGGATCGCTTGATATACGTGTCCACATCTTCCCTAAGGAATTTCTGTACCAGTACCGTGTCCGCTCCGTGGGCCCTTAAATAAGAAGCTGCATCGAAGGTACGTGAACCGGTTCTTAAAGTGAAACTTTTCGTATCGACAATGATCCCAGCAAGTAGCGCCGTCGACTCCAGCATATCAATTTTACTGCGTTTTGGCTGATATTCAAGTAGCTCCGTCACCAGCTCAGCTGTCGAAGATGCATAGGGCTCCATATAGACAAGCAGGGAGTTTTTGATGAATTCCTCGCCACGACGATGGTGATCAATGACGACCACCTTATCAATCCGATTCAATAATCTTTCTTCTATCACCATTGTAGGCTTGTGGGTATCGACGACGACGAGTAGCGTCTCGTCCGTGACCATCTCGAGTGCATCGTCAGGGCTTATAAATCGCCCATATAAATCCTCTTTATTTTTGATTTCTTCCATCAAACGCAAGACGCTACTGTCTAGCTCGTTTGTATTGATTACTATATACCCTTCACGTTCATTCATCTGTGCCACTTTCAAAATGCCTATAGCAGAACCTATGGCATCCATATCGGGATTTTTATGGCCCATGACAATGACTTTATCGCTATCTAGGACGATATCCTTTAAGGCATGAGAAATGACGCGTGCACGCACCCTCGTACGCTTTTCCATAGGGTTGGTTTTACCGCCATAGAATTTCACTTTCCCGCTTGCCTGTTTAATCGCTACTTGGTCCCCACCGCGGCCCAGGGCCAGATCGAGGCTAGATTGAGCAAGCGTCCCCAGCTCTGGAAGGGAGGAAACAGCAGATCCCACTCCAATGCTAAGCGTCAAAGGGACATTCTGTTTAGCGGTCGTTTCCCTGATTTCATCCAGGATTGAAAATTTATCATTTTCCAGCTGCTGCAGGATATGTTCATTAAAGACCGCAATAAACCGTTCAGAAGAAACCCTCTTGAAAAATACCCCATTATCCCTTGCCCACTTATCCAGCAACGAGGTAACCAAGCTATTTATACTACTTTTACGTTGGTCTTCCATTCCCTGCGTCAAATCATCGTAATTATCCAGCAAAATAATCGCAATGGCCGTTCTCTCTTCTTCATATTGTTTTTCGATTTCCACTTGCTCCGTTACATCGAAAAAGTAAAGAAGGCGTTCCTCGCGTTTATGGACCACTTTGAATTTCCGGTCATAAAGCGTAATGGTCTCTGTTTCAATCTCCTGCTTAATGAGCGGGACAAGTGAATCCGCCATATCATAAAGAGACCTTCCTGCCAGTGAGTCTTCACTAAAGCATGAGGCGAGGAATGGATTGGTCCACTCAATATAAAAATCATCATTAAAGAGCATGATTCCGATCGGCATTTCCAATAAGGCTTCCTCTCCCACCTTTTTTAACCGGTAGGATAACGTCGTGATGTACTCTTCAGTCTTAATTTGTTTTCTTTTTTCCATTTTCAATATTAAATAAAACAAACCGGCTTGAATCAACAATCCAATTAGTGCAATAACCCAATTATAGTAAGCCAGTACGCCCAAAAATATCAATCCTGCAACGAGCAACCCGTATAGCAGGGCCTTAACCGAATAATCCTTTAAATAAGATGGCATATTTTCAGCTCCTAAAAGCATCTGTTTAACAGACTATTCCTTTTTCTTGATCGTCTCCCGAAAAGGGAATCCTAAATCTATTATACCTAAAAAACGGATGAGGATTGCGAATATCGGCAGCAACAATGAGGCAACCACTATCAAAACGGGTATAGCCTTAGCCCAGCCCTTGACATCGCTGAAATAAAATATGAGTGAGTAGCCTTGAATCATGATGAAAAATTGAAGAATGAAAAATAGGTTCGTTATCGCCATATATACAAAATCTTTGTTGTCCATATTCACAAAAAGAGCCAAAAGCATTGTAATTAAATAATACCATAAAAGGCTTTTTGGAAGGCGAAGATCTTGGAAACGAGGCCAATTCAGGGATTTATCACTGAACCTTTTAAGTGTGGGGTGGGCCGCTAAGAATATCAATAATACCATGATGATAGATGTAATCACGAGCAAGCTCGGAATCAGCGTAGTCAAGGTACTTATTGAGTCGTGCATGCCTTGGATTATCTTTTCAGTTGGGGCCTGACCAAATGATTCCATGATTTTCGCAGAAGAATCAATGGATTCCTCCATTACCGTCATGGTTTCTTCTATGTAATTCACTCCAAATAACACTACTGTGGCAGCATAGGTCACTAATATCCCACCTAGGAACGTAAGGACAGCACTGATGAACATAGGGGTCATCGGTTTATCCCTTTTCAGGAAGGAACCAATCACAATGCCCGTCGCCCCCATTAGCAAGGTCATTGGCAAGGATAAGACGCTACCGATTAAAATGGTTAATAACGATCCAACAAACAAAAATCCAACTGACCACGAAAGCTTTTGCTTACTGGTCACCAGAATGAAAGGAATCGGCAAAAAGAAAAAAGTTATAAATCCCAACAAAGGAATATATATTGTAATGAGTAATAATATACAATATAACGCTAAAAGAGCACCGCCCTCAGCGATTTTTCTACCACTATTCAACCGAATCCCCCCTATCATAAAATCATGAAGTATCTTTCTCTACATATTGTATCCGTTAAGCCCAGGATATTTCAAACTTCCCATTCTTTTTTTCAGATAAATCAGCTTTAAAAATAGGAGTTCTCTGCATTGTTAGTTAAAATTTTTTTGCAAAACAGGCCGATCACGAATTTTAAATACAATAACTAGCTAAAACGGAGCAAATCACGTAGAAACTGTAGAACGAAGATGAAGGAAGTTGGGGCTCGCATCGTTTTTTTAAATGAAAAAGGACCATTTGGGCAAATATACAAAAAAGCACATCAAGGATTTCTCCTCAATGCGCTCCGTTGTTATTATTCACCTGATACGTATGGAAGTAATGCCATAGTACGTGAGCGTTTAATAGCAATCGTTAATTTACGTTGATATTTAGCGCTAGTGCCAGTCACACGACGTGGTAAGATTTTACCGCGTTCTGAGACGAATTTTTTAAGAAGGTCTGTATCTTTGTAATCAATTTTAGTGATACCGTTTGATGTGAAATAACAAACCTTTTTACGCTTACCGCGTCCTTTACGTCCACCCATTGCCATAATAATTTCCCTCCCTGCTTTAGGATTTTCGTTTTAAACAGCTGTTTAAAACGGAAGATCGTCATCTGAAATGTCGATGGTTTTACCGTCATTTGCAAATGGATCATCGTCTACACGAGTGTAGTTGTTGTTACTCCGTTGATTCTGATTAGGATTTTGTCCATACGAATTTTGATCATTGCCGCCATTATTGTTGTTATAGCTTTTTTGACCGCCACCGTAAGAACCGCCATCATTTCTTTCACCCGCTGAACTGCTTCGTGGTTCAAGGAACTGAACACTCTCAGCCAGAATCTCCGTCACATACACGCGTTTGCCGTCTTGTCCTTCATAATTACGCGTTTGGACACGTCCATCCACGCCAGCTAAACTACCTTTTTTCAAGAAGTTAGCCACATTTTCTGCCGGTTTACGCCAAACTACACAATTAATGAAGTCCGCTTCACGTTCACCTTGTGCATTCGTAAAAGTACGATTCACTGCTAAAGTAAAGGTAGCCACTGCAACTCCATTAGGTGTATATCGTAATTCAGGATCTTTAGTTAAGCGTCCTACCAAAACTACGCGATTCATCATCAGAATCAACCCCTAGTTTTCAACCTTGCTTACAAGAAGCTAGATTAGAATTTATATTAAATATTGAATTAAACGTCTTCTCTAGTAGCCATATGACGGATAATGTCTTCACTGATTTTAGCAAGACGATCGAATTCTTGGATCGCAGCACTTTCAGCGTTAACTTTAAGAAGCATGTAGTAACCATCACGGAAATCATTGATTTCGTATGCAAGACGGCGTTTACCCCATTCTTTTGCTTCTACTTCCGCACCATTATCAGTAAGGATTGTGTTGAAACGTTCAACTAAAGCTTTTTTAGCTTCTTCCTCAATGTTTGGACGGATGATATACATAATTTCGTATTTTCTCATCACTGTCACCTCCTTTTGGTCTAAGCGGCCCATTTGGGCAAGGAGCAATTTTTTATAATTACTCACAAGAATAAATTATAGCATAGTTAAACTAGGTTTGCAACGAGTGTCGAATGTATCTTCCTATAGTATAAAGAGACTCCGCAGAATGAATCTGCGGAGTCCTTTTATATTATACGTTAAAGCGGAAGTGGACAACGTCTCCGTCGTTCACTATATATTCTTTACCTTCTAGTCGTACTTTTCCTGCTTCTTTTGCTGCACTATGGCTACCTGCTTCTAGCAAATCATCATAAGCGACGACTTCGGCACGAATGAAGCCACGTTCGAAGTCTGTATGGATGACACCCGCACATTGAGGAGCCTTCATACCTTTACGGAACGTCCAGGCACGCACTTCCTGCACTCCAGCCGTAAAGTAAGTGGCCAGCCCTAATAGATTGTATGAAGCACGGATCAATTTATCAAGACCTGACTCTTCGATGCCTAGCTCAGATAAGAACATTTCCTTTTCTTCACCTTCAAGCTCGGCTATTTCCTCTTCGATTTTGGCGCAAATTACGATAACTTCTGCATTTTCCGTCGCGGCGTATTCCCGGACTTGTTGCACGAACTCATTATCAGTCGCATTTGCCACTTCATCCTCACTTACATTTGCCACGTAAAGCATTGGTTTCGCTGTTAGGAGGTGCATGCCTTTCACGATTTTCAACTGTTCCTCAGTGAATTCGACTGAGCGGGCAGGCTTTTCAGCTTCTAAAGCTTCTTTCAATGCAACAAGAATCTCATGTTCGGCCACGGCACCCTTATCTTTTTGTTTAGCCATCTTTCCAACACGATCGATGCGCTTGTCCACAGATTCAAGGTCAGCAAGAATCAATTCAAGATTGATGACTTCGATATCATCAATCGGATTTACTTTTCCTGAAACGTGAGTGATGTTATCATCAGCGAAGCAACGAACAACCTGACAAATCGCATCTACTTGGCGGATATGGGATAGGAATTTATTGCCTAGACCTTCCCCTTTACTCGCTCCCTTTACAATCCCAGCAATATCTGTAAACTCAAATGCTGTTGGCACGGTTTTTTTCGGTTGGACCAGTTCAGTCAATTTTTGCAGACGATAATCGGGTACTTCTACAATTCCGACGTTTGGGTCGATTGTACAGAAAGGGTAATTCGCCGATTCCGCACCTGCCTGAGTAATTGCATTAAACAAAGTGGATTTACCTACGTTAGGCAAACCGACTATACCAGCTGTTAAAGCCATTTATATTTCACTCCTTCAAGATAATTCGTTCATAGTGTTACTAGATAAATCATTACTAAAGATACACCCAATACCTAAACCTTTCCCAATTATAGATTTCACTTCCTGAAAAGACAAGTAAATCATTGAGAGACAGAAATGCCATCTATACATGGAAAAAGCATGATCACTCCTCATGCTTTAGTAAAACTTTTTTCATTTTCTTGGAAAACTCACGCCGGGGCAACATTACGCTGTGTCCACAACCTTCACATTTAATCCGGATATCCATGCCCAATCGGATGATTTTCCACTTATTGATTCCACATGGGTGTGGCTTTTTCATTTCGACAACATCATTCAATGCAAATTCTTTTTCTTCCATAAACATGTGGCCCCCCAGCTTTTATGACTCACTGCCTTTGTAAGTAGATTGGATTCCACTTTCTTCAAGGGCAGTACTGATTTCTTTCCTCAATATCCTACTCATTTCAGAATGGCGCATTGGCTTTGTTTCAGCCGTCACACGCAATACGATTTCTTCTGGAGTAATTGTCTCGATTCCCAGTAACTCAGGGTTTCTGACTAAATCATCATATTTTTTCGCTAAACCACCTAAGTGTCGGATTAATACCTTTTCAGCAAGTTCAACGGATCCGTCATGAGGGATCGTCACATCCACCACAGCCTTACTGTTCAATATGGAGTAGTTTGTTACTTGCGTGATGCTCCCATTCGGTATGAGATGCAATTCCCCTTTACTACTCTTAATCTTGGTTGTGCGTAGCCCAATTTCAAGGACTTCACCCTCAAAAGTATTGATTTTAATATAATCACCGACAGAGAAATGATCCTCGAAAATGACGAAGAATCCTGTAATAATATCCTTGACCAAACTTTGGGCTCCAAACCCTACTGCGAGTCCAATAATTCCAGCCCCAGCAAGTAAAGCCTTCACATCGAGTCCGCAAATTTCAAGGATCATAATCAAGGATATGAAATTCACAACATATGTAATGACGTTCTCGAGTAACTTAATGAGCGTCGTTTCTCTCCGCTCCGAGACACGGAGGGGGGTTCTGGTTCGGACCAGAAAAAATTTATTTAGTACCGTCTTTCCTATTCTTATAATAATACGCGATAAGAGGAGAACAAGGAAGATTTTAATAATCCCCTCACCTAACATCAGCCATACTTTTTCATCCAAAATTTCTTCTGTAATTTTACTATATGTAGCGTTTTCCATGCTTTCCTCCTACTCTATCTTTTGCAAATTACTAAAGGGCCCACCGTTTTTCCTGTTGAACTTATTCTTTCTACCCTACGGCCGAGGATGTAATCCAGTATAGGAGAAGTTTTGTTTGTAATATCATTAAATTAAAGGTTTCTGTATAAAAATAACATGGGTATATAGTAAAGAAATTAGAAATTTTTTTCCATTTCAAAACATAAATCTTTTTACTATAAATCGCTATGCAACTAGCAACGAGGTAGAGGAAAGGACAGATTCACATTTGCCCTTCAGCCAATTAGCTGTTCTTAATAATTAATTCCCCCCTCAATTTAACCTATATCCCGTATATTTTTTCCTTTTCAACCGTATACTGTTAACACAAAACAAAGTAAAGGAGTGGAGCCGATGAATCTTAATTCTAATCTATTTAATAACAAAACTAGATTAAGTCGTATCCTGCATGAAGATGCGGACGCAACCAATCAAATTTCCCAGGAATTACTCAATCTCTTGCCTTCAGGAAAGCTTCAGCCTATCGTTTTTGTCTGCATTGGCACAGATCGTTCTACTGGTGATTCCCTCGGTCCACTTGTAGGTACCCTACTTCAAGAAAAATCCGAACTAGGTGCTTCTTCATTCCATGTGTATGGGACACTCGATAACCCTATACATGCGATGAACCTGCAGGAAAAGTTAGATGAAATCAAAAAAGTCCATGTGAATGCATTTATCGTTGGCATAGATGCCTGCTTAGGTAAACTAAAGAGCGTGGGGATTGTCCAACTCGGTAAAGGACCAGTGAAACCTGGTGCGGGTGTCAATAAAGACCTACCAGCCGTTGGGCATGCCCATATTACAGGCATCGTGAATGTCAGTGGGTTCATGGAATTCATGGTCCTACAGAACACACGGCTTAACCTGGTTTTAAAAATGGCCAAAACTATAGCCGAGGGCATTCATGAAGCACAACGACATTATCCTGCCAAGCCATCCATCACCCCATTTACCTGGTCATTCAAAAAGGAAAAAACACTTTAATAATGATACTTATAAAAAATAAAGGAAGGGACATCCCTTCCTTTATTTTTTATGCATACATAGTGGGACAAGAAACATTAGAGTCCATGGTTCCTATGAGGAGATGTTTTCTTGGTCGATTAAGTCTAGTATTCTATCTAAATCTTCTTTTGAAAAGAATTCTATTTCTATCTTCCCTTTTTTCTTGCTTTGTTTTATGGTCACGCTGGTCCCAAGTTTCTCCCGTAGTATGGACTCTCTTTGTTTGATGAATATATCTTTTTTTGGTTGTTTGGCATTCTTCGTTTCACGTGAAACAGTATCATTCAACTGATGGATATAATTCTCCAGCTGCCGAACGTTCATCGTTTCTTTGAGGATTTTATCTATGACAGACTTAAGCAGCTCTTTTTTCTTTAATCCTAGCAATGCACGCCCATGCCCCATGGAGATCGTGCCCTCTGATATATAGTTCCTGATCTCTTCAGGCAAAGAGAGCAAGCGGACATAGTTAGCTATGTGAGGCCGGCTTTTTCCGAGACGGTGTGCTAATTGCTCTTGAGTGAAATTTAACTTTTCGAGCAACGTTTGATAAGCTGCCGCTTCCTCAATCGGATTCAAATCTTCCCTCTGTAGGTTTTCCAATATCGCCAGTTCCATCATCTGCTGTTCATTTAACTCCCTGACAACGACAGGAACCGTTTTTAAACCGGCTTCCTTAGCCGCACGGCATCGTCTTTCTCCAGCTACAATTTCAAATCCTCTAATACTTTTCCGGGCAATAATCGGTTGAAGGATCCCATGCTCCAAAATTGACTGCTTAAGTTCTTCAATCGCTTCGGGGCGGAAGTTTTTTCGCGGCTGATGGGGATTGGGCCTTAATTCCCTCAATTTTATTTCCTGAACAGTTTCATCCTTGCTGACTTCCACATTAGGAAAGAGTGCGTCGAGTCCCTTTCCAAGTCCTTTAGCCATTTGAGACCACTTCCTTTGCCAATTGTAGATAGACCTCCGCACCGCGTGATTTCGGATCGTAAATGATAATCGGTTCCCCATGACTCGGTGCTTCACTCAGACGAACATTTCGGGGAATGATAGTTTGATATACCTTATCCTGAAAGTATTTTTTCACTTCCTCAATCACTTGAAGACCTAGATTCGTTCTGGCGTCCAACATCGTCAGCAAAACACCTTCGATCTTTAAATCATGATTTAAATGCTTCTGCACGAGACGGACCGTATTCAACAGCTGGCTCAATCCCTCCAATGCGTAATATTCACATTGTACGGGAATCAAAACGGCATCGGCTGCCGTCAAGGCATTCAGTGTGAGCAAGCCCAGTGAAGGTGGACAATCGATGACGATATAATCGAACTGACTTTGCACCTCTTCTAATGCACGCTTCAATCGAATTTCCCTGGAGATGGTAGGTACCAACTCAATTTCCGCACCCGCTAATTGGATTGTGGCAGGTATGGCATATAAGTTTTCAACCTTTGTTTCCAAGATTACGGTACTGGCTTCGACATCATCTACCAATACATCATAAATACACTGTTCCACATCTGCTTTATCAATACCAGTGCCGCTAGTCGCATTACCCTGAGGGTCTATATCGACCAACAAGACTTTCTTTCCTATATATGCAAGGCAAGCACTGAGGCTGACCGAAGTTGTCGTTTTTCCAACACCGCCCTTTTGATTGGCAATGGCAAGAATCTTCCCCACGAATTCACCTGCTTTCAACAATCTCATCTATCTTAAACGTACTATATTTCTTCTATTTTATCATGAATAATGATGAAGGAACTCGAATTCTTAAATTCGACGAAAAATTCGGTATTCTTTTAAATTAGTCAAAAAATGCAGTTTTTGGAGATGAATATTTCGTTTTTTTCACTGCGAATCACAAGAAAAAAGCTTGGTAATCGATGACTACCAAGCGGGGGATGATACCAGATTAAGACTTTTTCTTTGGGATTTTTATCGTAAACTGATAATATTCCTCGAATTCCTCTTCTTCTGCATCAAGGTTTATGCCATTATCCGTTACCATGGTCAGCGATTGGCGAATCGTGTTAACCGCAATCCTCATGTCCCTACTAAATGCCTTGCGTTTCGGCTTTGGCTTTGAATGATCCTTTGTACCAGTAAGAAGCTTGACAACCAGCTCTTCCGTCTGCTTGACGTTTAAACCTCTTTCAATGACTTCTTGAAGCAGCTTGACTTGATTTTCCGGGTTTTTCAACGGAATCAGCGAACGGGCATGACGTTCCGTAATCTGTTTTTGAAGCAGTGCTTCTTGGACTTCCTGTGGCAATTTTAACAACCGAAGTTTATTGGCAACCGTCGATTGGCCAATTCCCAATCTTTGAGCGAGTGCTTCCTGCGTTAAGTTATGGAGCTCAATTAATTTCCCATATGCTAACGCTTCTTCAATCGGTGTCAATTCTTCACGCTGAAGATTCTCTATCAACGCTACTGAAGCCGTTTCTGTATCCGTGAAATCTTTAATTATGGCTGGTGCCAACTCCCAACCAAGCTTTTGCATAGCACGAAAACGACGCTCACCTGCAATGATTTCATACTTCCCTTGACCATATGCCCTAACTACAATCGGTTGAATGATACCATGTGTATGAATCGTCTGAGCTAGTTCCGAGATTTTATCGTCGTTAAATACAGTCCTTGGTTGAAATCGATTTGGCACAATATCAGAAATGGAAATTTTCCTTATTTCTTCATTATTATTGCTTGGTGCCTCCATCTCAAGTTGCTGTTCTTCTTTTTCGCCAAACCTTAAGAAACGCGAAAAAGGATGCTTCATCTTCCTACACCACCTTTTAAAACTCCCAAATAACATATTCTCTATGGAAAGAACAAGTCCTCCATACATTTCCCGACATGAAAATACATATCGACCATTGCTGTATAACCATGTCGACTGGCGTCACCAATGCATTTCCATAGCCTAAATGTCTTGCTATTATTAATAGTAGACGCCTGTCTAAGATTATTTCCCCGCCGATTTAAGAGTCCCCAACTTTTTCCCACCAAACTGGTTCACTGGGACAGCTTACATTAAATAAAATGGAAATTATATTATTTATAGTAAAGGAAAGGATCGTAAAGTGCTAGTCGTGTATGAATCGTGATAAACAGACTATTCACGTACCGGTCATTCTATAGGTTGTTTATTCGGTGTACCTGGTTTTCTTGGATATTTTTTTGGAGTCTTCTTCACTTTTTTCACCGTAATGATATTTCGCTCACTATTCTCTTCTGGCAATATGAACGGGTGGATTTCCTCAATTTTCCCACCTAATGTGAAGATTGCCTTTTTTCCTGTATCCATCTCATCATGGGCACTGGCCGCTTTCATCGCAATGAATGTCCCATCCGTTTTAACAAGGGGTAAACATAGCTCGCTCAAAACAGACATTCTTGCCACCGCTCTTGCCATAACAACATCATAGGTTTCACGATGTTCCGGTTTCTGAGCAAATGTTTCGGCACGGTCATGATAAAACGATACGCCTGACAATTGTAAAGAGTCAGCAAGATGGTTTAAAAAAGAGATGCGCTTATTCAAAGAATCAACGATTGATACATGAATATCCGGGAAACAGATCTTCAAAGGGATACTCGGGAAACCAGCTCCGGCACCCACATCGCAAATACGATGAGGCTTGTTGAAATCGAAGTAAAAAGCTGCGCTGATCGAATCATAAAAATGCTTTAAATAGACTTCTTCTTTATCGGTTATGGCCGTTAGGTTCATCTTTTCGTTCCATTCCACCAATAAATGATAGTACATATCAAATTGCTCAAGCTGGCGTGGAGAAAGTTCAATGCCTTTCTCCTGCAGTGCTTGTTGGAATTGCTCAATATTCATGATTACTTCAATCCTTTTCGGGTATTTCCGTTTACTTAGAAATTCTAGCGATCTTTCCTTGTTCTAAATAAACTAGCAAAATAGAGACATCAGCAGGGTTCACACCTGAAATCCGTGAAGCTTGGGCAACGGATAGAGGGTGTACCTGTTTTAATTTTTGGCGAGCTTCCGTAGCCAATCCATTGATTGCATCGTAATCGATGTTTTCTGGGATTTTTTTATTCTCCATTTTCTTGAGGCGGTCAACCTGCTGTAAGGATTTTTCAATATATCCTTCATACTTGACCTGGATTTCGACTTGTTCCTTCACTTCATCACTTAGGTCGACATCACTTGGAGCAAGCTTTTGAATGTGGGAATAATCCATTTCTGTCCGCTTCAATAAATCCGAAGCGCGAATCCCATCTTTTAGTTCGCTCCCACCACTTGCGATGATAATCTCCTGCACCTCTTGAGTAGGTTTAATGAAGGTGGATTTCAACCGTTCTCGTTCTGCCTCCACGGCCTCTCTCTTTATAAGGAAACGATTATATCGCTCTTCTTTGATCATTCCAATTTTAAAACCGATTTCGGTCAGGCGTAAGTCTGCATTATCATGACGTAACAGTAAGCGGTATTCTGCACGAGAAGTCAGCAGGCGATAAGGCTCATTCGTACCTTTTGTCACAAGATCATCGATTAAAACGCCAATATATGCATCTGACCGGCTTAGAATCAGTTCTTCTTTTCCCAATGCTTTCAAGCCAGCGTTAATACCAGCCATTAATCCTTGGCCCGCCGCTTCTTCATAACCTGATGTCCCATTGATTTGACCTGCTGTATACAGGTTTTTCACTTTTTTCGTTTCCAATGTTGGCCAAAGTTGTGTCGGCACGATCGCATCATATTCAATCGCATATCCTGCACGCATCATCTCAGCCTTTTCAAGACCTGGTATGGTCTGAAGGATCCTAATTTGGACATCCTCGGGAAGGCTCGTAGACAATCCTTGTACATATACTTCTTTGGTATTGCGCCCTTCCGGTTCCAAGAATATCTGATGGCGTGGCTTGTCATTAAAGCGTACAACTTTGTCTTCTATCGATGGACAGTAACGAGGGCCAGTCCCTTTAATCATCCCAGAATACATTGGGGAACGGTGTAGATTCGCATCAATGAGCTGGTGAGTTCCTTCATTTGTATACGTTAACCAACATGGCAATTGGTCGGTGATGTATTTTGTCGTTTCAAAGGAAAAAGCACGTGGAACTTCATCACCCGGCTGTATTTCCGTTTTACTGTAATCAATAGAAGAACTATTGACGCGCGGAGGCGTTCCCGTTTTGAACCGGACCAAATCAAAGCCCAACTCTTCCAAATGCTCGGAAAGCCTGATGGATGGTTGCTGATTATTAGGACCACTTGAATATTTTAGTTCCCCTAAAATGATTTCGCCCCGTAAATAGGTCCCAGTCGTAATAACGACAGTTTTCGCACGGTAAATGGCACCCGTTTTTGTGATGACACCTTTACAAACGCCATCTTCAACAATCAATTCCTCAACCATTCCTTGAATTAACGTTAAATTCGGCTCATCTTCTATCGTCTTTTTCATTTCTTGCTGATAAAGAAACTTATCTGCTTGTGCACGTAAAGCACGAACGGCCGGACCTTTCGCTGTATTTAACATTCTCATCTGAATGTGCGTTTTATCGATATTTTTACCCATTTCGCCGCCTAAGGCATCAATTTCCCGGACCACAATCCCTTTTGCCGGTCCTCCAACAGAAGGGTTGCATGGCATAAAGGCAACCATATCTAAGTTGATGGTGATCATCAATGTTTTGGCACCGACTCTAGCAGATGCAAGACCCGCTTCACTACCTGCATGGCCTGCCCCAACTACGATGGCATCATAGTTTCCTGCTTCATATTGCATATCATTTTCCTCCCTCTACTCTTACTTTCCTAGACAAAATTGTGAAAACAATTGATTGATTAAATTATCCTGGACACTTTCACCAATAACTTCCCCAAGTAATTCCCATGCCTTTGTGAAATCGATCTGAACTAAGTCAATCGGCGTTCCCATCTCGATTGCTTCCATGGAATCCTCGATCGATTGCAAGGCCTGTCCGAGCAGCGCAATATGACGGGCGTTGGAAACATAGGTAATGTCCCCCGCTTCCAAAGAGCCCTCGAAGAATAAAGAAGCAATCGCTTCTTCCAATTCATCGACACCTTCATCTTCCAGTAAAGATGTAGTGACTATTTTGTGTGCGGCTGCCTTTTCCTTAACCTGCTCCATATTGATTTTCTGTGGCAGGTCCGTTTTATTGATAATGACGATGACATCCATTCCTTCGACTGCTTGGAACAGCTTTTCATCTTCCGGCGTAAAGTCATCGGAGTAATTTAAAACGAGTAAAATCAGGTCCGCATCTTTTAATACCGCCCGGGAGCGTTCCACACCAATCCGCTCAACGATATCTTCCGTTTCACGAATACCAGCTGTGTCGACAAGTTTTAGCGGCACCCCACGCACATTGACATACTCCTCAATAACGTCTCGAGTTGTCCCTGGGACATCGGTAACGATTGCCTTATTTTCATGCACTAAGCTGTTTAGCAAAGACGATTTTCCGACATTCGGACGCCCGATGATAACCGTCGCCAAGCCATCCCGCAAAATTTTTCCTTGCTGGGCCGTCCTGAGAAGTTTTTCAATCTCTGCCTTGACATAACTGCCCTTTTCCAAAAACAATCGATGTGTCATTTCTTCAACATCATCATATTCTGGGTAATCTATATTCACCTCGACCTGTGCGAGAGTCTGTAATATTTCGTGTCGCAGCTTTTGAATTAATTTCGAAAGCCGCCCTTCCATTTGACCCAACGCAACATTCATCGCTTTATCCGTTTTAGCTCGGATTAAATCCATGACAGCTTCTGCCTGAGAGAGATCGATTCTCCCATTCAAAAAAGCTCGTTTCGTGAATTCACCAGGCTCTGCTAAGCGTGCTCCCTGTGAGAGGATAAGCTGTAAAACCCGATTAACCGAAACGATTCCACCATGACAATTTATTTCAACGACATCTTCTCTCGTAAACGTTTTAGGACCTTTCATGACAGAAACCATAACCTCTTCTATGACTTCTCCAGTTTTAGGTACAACCAAGTGCCCGTAATGAATGGTATGTGAATCCACTTTCCGTAAACTTTTACCGCTTGGTCCTTTAAATATTCTATCGGCTATTTCTATGGCCTCATCACCGCTGATTCTTACGATGGCAATTGCCCCTTCCCCTAAAGGAGTTGAAATGGCGGTGATTGTATCGAATTCCATGCTTTCACCTCTTGTATATTAATGTTTCTCTAATTTATTTGATAAACAAAAATCTTGAATCCCTAAATTACAACAATAACACAGTATAATCATGAAAAAAAGTAGATACTCCTTCCTTTCAAGAGTTATCCACATGCCTTAAACCTTATATTTCTGTACCCTTCATTTTAACTTATCCACATGTGAATAACAAATAAAGCCTGACTTTCTTTCCATGTCCCTTTTTTAAGAGTCAGCCTTAGAAATTGAAGGGGAGGAATGAAAGGATAATATGTGATCAGGATTTAGTTAAAGGAGCATTTGATAATGTCGACATTCCTTTCGGTTCGCCTCTATATAAAGCAAAAAAAAAACCTCCGCTTAATTAGCAGAAGGTTTATTTAACCGGAGTGATGACCAAATGGCGATATGGTTCTCTACCATTGGAAGTCGTCTTGATTTTCGGATAATGAAGCAGAGCCTTATGTATTACCTTCCGTTCATATGACGGCATCGGCTCCAATGCAACAATTTTACCAGTTTTCAGGGATTTATTGGCCATTCTTTCAGCTAATTGGATTAAAGTATCCGTTCGACGGTTGCGATAATCCTCTGCATCTACAATCACATTCAAAAACTGCTTCGAATAGCGATTGGCTACCAATTGTGTTAAATACTGAAGGGAATTTAACGTTTGACCCCGTTTACCAATTAATAAGGCAATTTTTTCACCTGACAAATGGAACGTTACGTTCTTCCCCTGGCGTTGAACCCTGATTTCCGACTTAACTCCCATTTTTTGAGTGATATCCTGCAGGAACTTTAGGGATTCTTCAACGGGATCAGCAGGCAATGTCACGTGGACGATTGCTTGCCTGGCCCCAAACAAACCCAAAAATCCTTTTTTTCCTTCATCCTCAATTTCAATTTCCACGCGATCTCTTGTGCTGTTAAGTTGAGCTAAAGCTGAATTGACTGCTTCTTCGACAGATTGTCCTGTAGCAGTTATCTTTTTCACTTTTTCTTTGCTCCCTCCGCGTTTTCCGCAGCTGCTTTTCTAAGATCTGGACCTTTGATGAAATATGTTTGAACGATGCCGAAAAGGTTACCCACTACCCAGTAAAGTGAAAGAGCAGCTGGAAAATTAATTGCAAAAATAACAATCATGACTGGCATGATGTAAAGCATCATTGTCATTTGTGCCGCCATTTGCGGATTTGAGTTCATTCCCGCCATTGACAACTTTTGCTGAATGAAAGTTGTAATACCCGCTATGATCGGCAAGATATAATAAGGATCCGGAGAACCTAAATCGAACCAGAGAAAACTATGCAGGGAAATCTCATGCGTACGGCTGATTGCATGATAAAAACCAATCAAAATTGGCATTTGAACCACTATCGGTAAACATCCTGCCAATGGATTCACATTATATTTTGAAAATAACGCCATTGTTTCTTTTTGTAGTTTTTGTTGTGTGGCAGCGTCTTTTGAGCTGTATTTTGCTTGAAGTTCTTTCATTTCTGGTTGAATGGCTTGCATTGCTTTTGAACTTTTCACCTGTTTAATCATAAGTGGAAGTAATATCAAGCGTATGATTAAGGTAACCGCAATGATTCCCAAACCGTAGCTTCCGCCAAATAATTCAGAAATATAAATAATGAGGGATGATAACGGATAGACAATATATGAATTCCAGAACCCTTCACTATCTGCCGTTATCGGTTCTTTAATCTCCGTACATCCTGATAGCAACATCATTATCGAAGCTAATCCAATGATGAGTAATATTCGTTTCTTCAACCGTTTTTTCCTCCTAACTTCAATCAATCTTTTTGAATAAATGTAACCCGTTCACAAGTGAACTACAAGGAAAAGTCACCCACTTATCAACTTTTAACGATGAAATTCTATTTTTTCAAAGCATAATTAATAACTATGTCGAAAAAGGAGTTTTTAAGGGTTTATTTTATTTTTTTGAAATTTAGCGATTTAGAACGCTTCAGGACATGGATCAAACTGCTTTTCACTTGAGAAAAGTCCATTTCTGCCGCTGGTTTTCTAGCAATCACAATATAGTCTTTTCCCTCTTCTATATCCTCTTTCAATTCTAAAAATGCTTGCCGTATGTATCTTTTGATTTGATTCCGAACAACGGCATTCCCAATCTTCTTACTGACAGAGAGGCCTATGCGGAAATATTCCTGCTCGGGCTTTTGAAGGACATAGATAACGAATTGTCGATTGGCAGAGGATTCTCCCTTTTTAAAAACGAGTTGGAATTCGTCCTCTTTCTTTATCCTTAACTTTTTTTTCATCTTTACACCTTCATTAGAATGAATTGAGTCTCAGTAAATCCTTTATTTAGCGAAAAAAAACCACTGAGACTTTTCAGTGGTCTATGCAGATAGTACTTTTCTTCCTTTACGGCGACGTGCAGCGATTACGTTACGTCCGTTTTTCGTGCTCATACGTGCACGGAAACCGTGAACTTTACTATGTTTGCGATTATTCGGTTGATAAGTTCTTTTCATTATATGACACCTCCCTGAGGAATAACAGTTAAAGACAGTCCTTACAATTATATAGATGTTGCTTTCTACTTGTCAACTACATCTAGAAAAATATTTACTTTTTGCTTAATGTCCAGTGGGTTTTTTACTACCTAGCCTATTGTAAATGATTTTGCCTATAACTGATATAGAAATTTTTGGTCAGAGGGTACATTTCATGAATTTTAACCTAATTGATCCCTCTTCATACTACTTTACCATGCATATAACAAATCGACAAAAACATTTGTGAACTTCCGCTTTCGTTTTATAGAGGAACTAGGGACACCTGAATGGCATAAATGCAGTGATGGGGAATCAGTATACAACCTGTTTTAAATCCATCCATCAATAAAATAATTTAGAGGAATTCGACGCCATCACTCCATCTGTGGATAAAATTCGACATGTTTTTTTCTATCCACAGCCCATTTCGTATAGTTTTACACAAAAAAGAAGCCTGTGGAAAAGTTTTTCCCACAGGCCCTTTGAGTTGTGGATAAAGTTCACTAAGCCATTGCAAGACGTCCAAATTTCTGATATTATATTTGTGTTTTCACTCTGAATAACTTTATCAACAGATAACGGTTATCCACAGACTGTGCATAACTTGTGGATAGTTTATTCGACCTGTGAATATTAATCTGTCCACAAACAGTGGATATTGTCGAAAAACCTATTATCTTCTTATTTATATATTTCAAGACATGCCTGTTGATGAATAAACATACGGACCTGCATCTTATTACAAGATGTTATTTATACAAAGGTTGTACAATGCGCGATATCGTTCCAGGGACCTCACCTTTTAGTGACATCCAACATCCCTTATACAGCTCACCGAACTTTTGCTGTCCAAATTTTTTTAAGACAGCGATCGATGAGTTTATTTGTGCCTAGACCTTTTAATACTTATAGAAAAATATTTTGCAAAGGAGGGATAAGTTTGGATAACATCGATAGCCTCTGGAATCAGGCACTCGGAAAAATTGAGAAAAAGATCAGTAAACCAAGCTTTGAAACTTGGCTTAAATCAACTAAAGCTTATTTACTTCAAGGTGACATCTTAACAGTCACCGCTCCCAATGAATTTGCTAGGGATTGGCTTGAGGAACGTTATTCTCACCTTATTTCTGATGTTTTATTCGAACTGACCGGCGAAGAATTGGAAGCGAAGTTCATTATTCCGCCCAATCAGGAAGATGATGACTTTTCCGCTCCCGTTCAGCCTAAAAAGATAAAAAAACAGGATAAGGAAAACAATCCATTTCCACAGCATATGCTTAACTCGAAAAATACCTTCGATACGTTTGTCATTGGCTCCGGCAATCGTTTTGCCCATGCTGCGTCTCTCGCTGTCGCAGAAGCACCCGCCAAAGCCTATAACCCGTTGTTTATATATGGAGGAGTAGGGCTTGGTAAGACTCATTTAATGCATGCCATTGGTCATTACGTACTTGAGCATAATCCAAAGGCAAAAGTCGTTTATCTATCCTCTGAAAAATTCACGAATGAATTCATCAATTCGATCCGGGATAATAAGGCCGGGGAATTTCGTGATAGATATCGTACGGTAGATGTTTTATTAATTGATGATATTCAATTCCTAGCAGGAAAAGAACAAACTCAAGAAGAGTTTTTCCATACATTCAATGCCTTGCATGAAGAAAGTAAACAGATCGTCATCTCGAGTGATCGTCCACCCAAAGAGATTCCAACACTTGAAGATCGTCTCCGTTCCCGCTTTGAATGGGGCTTGATTACGGATATTACGCCACCTGACTTAGAAACGAGGATTGCCATTTTACGTAAAAAGGCCAAGGCGGAAGGGCTCGATATTCCGAATGAAGTAATGCTTTATATAGCCAACCAAATCGATTCGAACATCAGGGAGCTTGAAGGTGCACTTATTCGTGTTGTCGCCTATTCTTCGCTGATCAATAAAGATATTAATGCTGATTTAGCTGCTGAGGCTTTGAAAGACATCATTCCAAGCTCAAAACCTAAAATAATCACGATCTTGGAAATTCAAAAAACGGTCGGTGAGCATTACAGCGTAAAACTTGAGGACTTCAAAGCGAAAAAGAGGACTAAATCGGTAGCTTTTCCAAGACAGATTGCTATGTACCTCTCCCGGGAAATGACCGACTTTTCGCTCCCTAAAATAGGCGATGAATTCGGAGGGCGAGACCATACGACCGTCATCCATGCCCATGAAAAAATCTCGAAACTTATGCAAACGGATACCCAGCTGCAACGTCAGGTCAAGGAAATCCAGGATCAATTGAAGGTATAATAGATTCTGGATAATGTGTATAACTGATGACTACTTACACACAGTCTGTCCACATGTGGATAGACTGTTTTATCTTAGCTTCAACCGGGTTATCCACATATCCACAAGCCCTACTACTATTACTACTATCTTTTTTAAATAAAATTATTAATAAATATGCCATTTAGGCAATTAAAATTGGAGGATGGAACATGAGATTCGTAATTCAAAGAGATCGATTAGTTCATAGTGTCCAAGAAGTAATGAAAGCTATCACATCGAGAACGACGATTCCTATTTTAACGGGGATAAAAATAAGTGTGACAACAGAAGGAGTTACCTTAACAGGAAGTGACTCGGATATTTCCATACAGTCATTTATTCCAGCTGAAGTAGATGGTGATGAAATCGTCGAAGTTAAAAGCAGCGGTGGAATTGTCCTTAATGCACGCTTTTTCAGTGAAATCGTCAAAAAACTACCGATGGATACAGTAGAAATCGAGGTCCAAAATAATTTTCAAACGATCATCCGGTCTGGTAAAGCTGAATTTAACTTAAATGGATTAGATCCAGAAGAATATCCTCATTTACCGATCATTGAAGAAGAAAATATCTTCAAACTTCCAACGGATCTTTTAAAAACACTGATTCGTCAAACCGGGTTTGCAGTGTCCACCTCAGAAACACGACCTATCTTAACAGGTGTAAACTTGAAGGTTCAGGATGACGAATTAACCTGTATTGCAACAGATAGCCATAGATTGGCCATGAGGACAGCTAAAATTGAGAACAAGATTAACGGAGCTTATAGTGTCGTCATTCCAGGGAAAAGCCTAAGCGAGTTAAGTAAGATTCTGGATGATACGAATGAACTTATAGAAATCGTCATCACGGATAACCAAGTCTTATTCAAAGCAGAAAACCTATTGTTCTTCTCACGTCTACTTGAAGGAAACTACCCGGACACTTCCCGATTGATTCCAACCGATAGCAAAACGGATGTGACAGTCCATACAAAAGACTTCCTGCAAGCGATTGATCGGGCATCTTTATTAGCTCGAGAGGGAAGAAATAATGTGGTTAAACTTACAACCATAGAGGGTCGCATCATCGAAGTGTCTTCCAATACACCAGAAATAGGTAAAGTGAGCGAGGAAGTACAAGCTGAAGCCATCGAAGGGGAAGACTTGAAAATATCCTTCAGTGCAAAATTTGTCATGGATGCATTAAAGGCATTAGAAGGATCCGATATCAAAATAAACTTTACTGGTGCTATGCGTCCATTTGTCATCCGACCGTTACATGATGAATCAATGCTCCAATTAATCCTGCCAGTAAGAACTTACTAAAATAATATTTCACAAAATTAAAGACCTGCTACCGGGTCTTTAATTTTTTAGCCCAAATGTATGGGGAGACAAGGATTAACCAAGACTGCAACCTATGCAAAGAAGGTACAATCTGTTAAATAAAGGATAAGTAAAAGCTATACTTTGTCTTAATCCAATTTATTTAGTAAAATAAAATATTAAAGACTACTTAGAAATGAGTGAGGCACCTAATGAACTCAATAAAAATAAGCACGGAATATATTACGCTAGGACAATTCTTGAAGTTGGCTGATTTAATTCAAAGCGGCGGCATGTCAAAATGGTTTTTAAGCGAATATGAGGTTTTCATCAACGGCGAATTAGATGTGAGACGAGGCAGAAAGTTACGGTCAGGTGATAAAATCGAAATCCCTGAATTCGGCACCTTCACAATAACAAGCTAAAACATAAGGGAAGAGCGGATTATGTACATTGAAAAAATAAGTTTGAAAAACTACCGCAACTATACCGAATTAGACCTTACCTTTGAAAATAAGGTCAATGTAATCCTTGGGGAAAATGCCCAAGGAAAAACAAATGTAATGGAATCCATTTTCGTATTAGCAATGGCAAAATCCCACCGTACCTCAAATGACAAAGAACTTATTCGCTGGGATGAAGAGTATGCTAAAATAGAAGGCAGAGTAAGAAAGAGAAATACATCAATCCCACTTGAGCTGACCATTTCGAAAAAGGGTAAAAAGGCGAAGTGCAACCATATTGAACAGAGAAAATTAAGTCAGTATGTCGGCAATATGAATGTGGTCATGTTTGCTCCTGAGGACTTGAATCTCGTAAAGGGAAGTCCTCAAGTCAGACGCCGTTTTATAGATATGGAAATTGGCCAGGTTTCTCCTGTATACCTTCATGATATGAGCCAATATCATAAAATACTTCAACAAAGAAATCATTACTTAAAGCTTCTGCAGACCCGTAAACAAAAGGACGAGGCGATGCTTGATGTATTAACTGACCAGATTATTCAGTATGCAGCGAAAATTGTCGAAAGAAGGTTTCACTTTCTTTCTAAGCTTCAGCAATGGGCAGAGCCGATTCATTCAGGGATCTCCAGGAATCTAGAAGTATTGAAAATCCAATATAAGCCGTCGCTTGATGTATCAGAATCCATGAATTTGACGAAAATAATAGAAGTATACACAGAAAAATTTGATAAAATAAAGGCAAGAGAAATTGAGCGGGGCGTAACCTTGATAGGACCTCACCGGGATGATTTGACTTTTTATGTAAATGACCGTGATGTCCAGACCTATGGTTCCCAGGGACAGCAGCGTACGACTGCGTTATCTTTGAAACTTGCTGAAATTGAATTGATTCATGAGGAAATCGGTGAGTATCCGATTTTACTATTGGATGATGTGTTATCGGAACTTGACGATTATCGTCAAACTCATTTACTAAATACGATACAAGGAAAAGTGCAGACGTTTGTGACGACACCTTCTATCGATGGAATCGATCATCAAACCCTCAGAGAAGCGTCCACCTTTTATGTGAGTCAAGGCAATATAAAAAAGCTTAAATAACGAGGTGAAAGCATGTATCTCCATATTGGTGAGGATATTCTTGTGAAAACGGATGATATCATAGCTATTTTAGATAAAAAGATGCTTCACTCCTCTCCCATAATCGATGAATTCTTGGAGAAAAGGGTAGATGTGATCTCTCATTTAACAAAAAACTCGATTAAATCGATTGTAGTGACAGAAAAGCAGGTCTATTATTCACCGCTTGCCTCGGTCACCCTGAAAAAACGCTCGCTGCAGTCACCTTCCTTAATCGATGAATAAATGCTCTATAGATTATTGTTATCCTTTAAAGTGATAAATGCCAAAAGAAAAGTGTAGGTGGATACGTATGACAATGGAACAAAAAGAAGTACAAGCTCAGGCATACGATGAGAATCAGATACAGGTTTTAGAAGGCTTAGAAGCAGTACGTAAGCGTCCCGGCATGTATATCGGTACCACATCTGCAAAAGGACTTCACCATCTTGTTTGGGAAATTGTCGATAATAGTATTGATGAAGCGCTAGCAGGTTTTTGTGATGAAATAAAAGTGACAATTGAAAAGGACAACAGTATTACTGTTGTCGATAATGGTCGTGGTATACCAGTGGGTATACATGAAAAAATGGGTCGTCCTGCAGTAGAAGTAATCATGACTGTACTTCATGCTGGCGGGAAGTTCGGCGGCGGAGGCTATAAGGTTTCCGGAGGTCTGCATGGTGTAGGTGCCTCAGTCGTAAATGCCCTATCGACAGTGTTAGAAGTATTTGTTCATCGTGACGGAAAAATACACTATCAACAATTTAATCGTGGTGTACCTAAAGAGGACCTAAAGGTTATCGGAGAAACTGACCATACGGGTACAACGGTCCACTTTGTTCCGGATAAGGAAATATTCACGGAATCCATAGAATATGATTTTGATACGCTGGCAACTCGTATCCGAGAGCTCGCTTTCCTAAATAAAGGATTGAAGCTGATCATTGAAGATAAGCGTGAAGAAGAGGAAAAAATCAAGGAATTCCACTATGAAGGTGGAATTAAGTCATATGTAGAGCATTTGAACCGTTCTAAAGAAGTACTCCATGAAGAACCCATTTTCATGGAAGGCGAAAAAGATGGCATTTCTATCGAGTTAGCTCTTCAATACAATGATAGCTATATTAGTAACCTTTTTTCTTTTGCCAATAATATTCATACCTATGAAGGCGGTACGCATGAATCAGGTTTCAAGACTGCGTTGACCCGCGTAATCAATGATTACGCTAGGAAAAACGGACTTTTGAAGGAAGCGGATAATAATTTCTCTGGTGAAGATGTGCGTGAAGGATTAACCGCAATCATATCGATTAAGCACCCTGAGCCCCAATTCGAAGGGCAAACGAAAACAAAACTGGGGAACTCTGAAGTCAGGACTGTAACGGATTCCATTCTTTCCGAAAGGTTGGATTCCTTCTTATACGAAAACCCTGCAGTCGCCAGAAAAATCATAGATAAAGGGCTTATGGCTGCAAGGGCAAGAATGGCTGCCAAGAAAGCACGTGAGTTAACAAGAAGAAAAAGTGCATTGGAAGTCTCCAATCTACCGGGTAAACTGGCGGATTGTTCGTCCAAGGATCCTAGTATCAGCGAATTGTACATCGTGGAAGGAAACTCTGCCGGAGGATCTGCCAAACAAGGCCGTGACCGCCACTTCCAAGCTATTTTGCCACTACGTGGTAAAATTTTAAACGTTGAAAAAGCGCGATTGGATCGAATTCTTCATAATGAGGAGATTGGTACGATTATTACTGCACTTGGAACGGGTATTGGCGATGAATTCAATATTGAAAAGGCAAGATATCATAAAATTGTCATCATGACCGATGCGGATGTAGATGGTGCCCATATTAGAACGTTGATGCTGACATTCTTCTACCGCTATATGAGAAAAATCATCGAATATGGTTATATCTATATCGCCCAGCCACCTCTTTTCAAGATTCAACAGGGGAAAAAGGTGGATTATGCCTATAATGACCGGGAGCTTGAAACAATAATGGCAAGCCTTCCAAGCACACCGAAGCCTAACCTACAGCGCTATAAAGGGCTGGGGGAAATGAATCCAGAACAACTATGGGATACGACCATGAGCCCTGACACGAGAACGTTGCTTCAGGTTAGTTTAAAAGATGCTGTTGAAGCGGATGAAACGTTCGAGATGCTCATGGGGGATAAGGTTGAACCACGTCGAAATTTCATTGAAGAAAACGCGATTTATGTAAAAAATCTAGATATTTAATTTGTTTAACAGGATGATCTTATATCCTGTTCTTTACATAGTTCACGACCCGATCCAAAAATGAAAGTATAAGCTTTATAAAGGAGGTTGGCTCCATGTCAGAAATAGAAAGATCAGGTGTGCAAGAGATAAATATAAGCAAGGAAATGCGGACGTCCTTTTTAGATTATGCCATGAGTGTTATTGTAGCTCGGGCTTTGCCTGATGTAAGGGATGGCTTGAAACCGGTGCACCGGAGAATTCTTTATGCAATGAATGATCTTGGGATGACGTCGGATAAACCATTTAAAAAATCAGCCCGTATTGTAGGTGAAGTAATCGGTAAGTATCATCCTCATGGTGATTCTGCTGTGTATGAAACGATGGTCCGGATGGCGCAGCCCTTTAACTATCGTTATATGCTTGTCGACGGTCATGGGAACTTCGGATCTGTCGATGGTGACCAAGCGGCTGCAATGAGGTATACGGAAGCAAGGATGTCGAAAATATCGATGGAATTGCTTCGTGATTTAAACAAAGATACAGTTAGCTTCCAAGATAACTATGATGGTTCGGAAAGAGAGCCTGCTGTTATGCCGGCTCGTTTCCCAAACTTATTAGTGAATGGTTCTTCAGGGATAGCTGTCGGAATGGCAACCAATATCCCTCCTCACCAATTAGGTGAGGTAATTGATGGCGTATTGGCATTAAGTAAAAATCCAGAAATTACGATTCCAGAGTTGATGGAACACATTCCTGGACCCGATTTCCCGACTGCAGGGCTTATATTAGGCCGGAGTGGTATCAGGAAAGCCTATGAAACAGGAAAAGGTTCAATCATTCAACGTGCTAGAGTTGAAATCGAAGAGAAAGCCAATGGTAAACAAGTCATTATCGTTAAGGAAATCCCTTATCAAGTGAACAAGGCAAGATTGATAGAAAAAATTGCCGAGCTTGCTCGGGATAAGAGGATTGAAGGCATAACCGATCTACGGGATGAGTCGGATCGTAACGGTATGAGAATTGTCATGGAGCTTAGGAAAGACGTAAATGCGAATGTCCTCCTAAATAATTTATACAAACATACTGCCATGCAAACGACTTTTGGAATTAACCTGCTTGCTTTGGTAAACGGGCAGCCTAAGGTCTTGAACTTGAAGGAATGCCTGTATCATTACTTGGAACATCAAAAGATTGTCATTCGTCGTAGAACGGAATTTGAACTGCGTAAAGCGGAAGCTCGGGCCCATATACTAGAGGGATTACGAGTAGCACTTGATAATTTGGATGCAGTCATTGCATTAATACGTGGTTCACAGACTACTGAAATAGCTAGAGAAGGGTTAATGACTCAATTCTCGCTTTCAGAAAAGCAAGCCCAAGCTATTTTGGATATGCGTTTACAACGCTTAACTGGTTTGGAACGAGAAAAAATTGAAGAAGAGTATCAAGCCTTGATGGCATTGATCGCAGAATTCAAAGCGGTCTTGGCCAATGAAGAGAAGGTTCTTGAAATCATTCGTGAAGAGCTTCTAGAAATAAAAGAGCGTTTCAATGATAAGAGGAGAACTGAAATTACATTAGTAGGTTTTGAAAGTCTGGAAGATGAGGATTTAATCCCTGAAGAAAATATTATCGTGACCCTAACGCATAATGGATATATCAAACGGTTACCTGCCACTACGTATCGTAGTCAAAAACGTGGAGGGCGAGGCATACAAGGTATGGGTACAAATGCTGACGACTTTGTCGATCATCTGTTAACGACATCGACTCACGATACATTATTATTCTTCACCAATAAAGGGAAAGTCTATCGTTCTAAAGGATATGAAATACCTGAATATGGACGGACAGCAAAAGGGCTCCCTCTTATCAATCTGTTAGAAGTTGATAAAGGAGAATGGGTCAATGCAATCATTCCAGTGAGGGAATTCACTAATGATTGGTACTTGTTCTTCACAACAAGACACGGTATATCTAAGCGTACACCGTTGTCATCCTTCGCTAATATCCGAAATAATGGATTGATAGCTGTAGGTCTCCGTGAAGATGATGAACTGATTTCGGTTCGACTCACGAATGGCGAAAAGCAAATTATCATCGGTACTAAAGCGGGAATGATGATTCGTTTCCCAGAAACCGATGTCCGTACAATGGGACGTACAGCTGCTGGGGTAAAAGGAATTTCCTTAAGAGCCTCCGATGAAGTAATCGGCATGGAGATTTTGGAAGAAGATGAAGAAGTACTGATTGTTACGAAAAATGGTTATGGAAAGCGGACAAACGCTGAGGAATACCGTATCCAAAGCCGTGGTGGTAAAGGTATCAAAACTTGTAATGTCACAGAGAAAAACGGTGAGCTTGTTGCCGTGAAAACCGTTACAGGGGAAGAAGAAGACTTGATGCTGATTACAGCTGCCGGTGTATTGATCCGAATGGAAGTTGAAGGAATTTCTAAGACAGGTCGTAATACACAGGGTGTTAAGCTCATCCGTCTTGAGTCTTCGGAAAATGAATATGTTTCGACTGTGGCTATCGTTGGACGTGAAGAGGAAGAAGAAGAACTTCTTGAACCAGTAGAAGGCATCGATGAAGATGCTCCTGTTGAGGAGTCAGTTCAAGACGCTGGTGAAACTGCAGTGAACGATGAAACTGAAATAGATGTAGATACAGATACAGATACGGAAGAATAAAAAGGTGTAGCAAAGGGGACCCAGGCTAATTTAGCTGGGCCTTTTTTTGTTGTACATACACCAATGTGGTTATAAATACCTAACTTATTTTTTGAATCATTGAATGATTAATAGGTAATTTATCATAAAAAAGATGGATATCTCCATAATTTTCTAGTAAAATAGTCTGTGTTAAATAACTGTTACAGAGGTGAACAGTTTTGCTGGTGAAAACCGACTTTTTAGTAGAAGGTTGCATACTTTCAAAAGATATTAAGGGATACATGGGCCACCCTATCATGAATAAGAAAACGATATTGACTTCTGAATTGATAGAAGTCTTGAAAGTCTTCTTAATACAAGAAGTTAGTGTTGAAAAGATGTTGATTGACGGAGAAAGATTTATCCCGAAGGAAATCATTGATAAGGAACTAGACGATACAGAAGATTCCTCCGACTTCATCACCCACTATTTAAAAACTGTCCAAACCTATAAGCAGCTTTTTAAAAATTGGCAGGCAGGTAGTAAAGTCGAAGTGTCCATCATTCGGTCGCCTCTTATCCCTCTAGTGGTTAAAGCATTGGAAGAACCGAGTGCTATCCTGAAGCTTCATCATTACAGCAATAAAGAAGATTATATCTATCACCATGCTATATCAACTGGCTTAATAGGAGCACTCATCGCGTTTAAAATGAAATGTGAGTTAGCTGATATCTACCAAGTAGCTCTTGGTGGGTGCTTGGCTGACTGTGGGATGGCCAAACTCCCCCCCAGCATTTTCAATAAAGCCACAAGCTTGTCTTTGGAAGAGAATGAAGAGGTCCAGAATCACCCCATTTTCAGTTATCAAATGATTAAAGATAGTTCAATCATTACGGATAGCGTGAAGCTAGCAGTACTAGAGCATCACGGGAGGGTGGATGGGAGCGGGTATCCTCACAAGATGAGAGCGAAAACCATGCATCTATTCTCGAAAATAATAGCAGTGGCGGATGTTTTTCATGCAATGACATCCGAAAGAGTCTATAGAAAGAAACAGCCGTCGTTCAAAGTAGTGGAAATGATTCTCCATGATAGTTTTGGCCAATTTGACATTACGGTCGTTCAAGCGCTTTTAGCTTACTTCTCCAGTTTTGCGGTTGGGACCAAAGTCAAATTAAATGATGGTTCCATAGCTGAGATCATGTTCATAAATGCTAATTCACAAACTAGGCCACTGGTTCGTTTATATGATAATGGTGATATAATTGATTTGGGATCCAATAGGGAAATATATATAGAGGAAATCCTATAATTTATGGGTAGCTTACTAGATTAATTAGTAAGCCTCCTTATAAAAGGGTGACGATTCAAGGTGAACCTATTGGTCATTTTATTTTATTTTAAAATAACACTTGCAATTAGTAGCGATAATAGATATACTAATTAAGTCGACAGCGAGTTAATAAAAAGTTGTTGACAACAAACAATATATTTGATATATTGTTAAAGTCGCTTCAGGGCGATTGAATAATTGCTCTTTGAAAACTGAACAAAACAAAGCGCCAACGTAAATTTTGAGTGAGCACACACTATAAAAAAGCAAAATGAGCAAGTCAAACATTTC
>NZ_JBIWCZ010000010.1:0-126776 GCF_044761765.1 Peribacillus sp. NPDC097284 | reverse complement strand
AGCATCTTTATCACCTCAAGTTTTAATACTTTTATTTTAAAATAAAAAAGACTGTAGGCAAAGTCGATTTTCATCGAGTTTGTCTACAGTCTGAGGTTGCCCCCTTTTATCTTGGGGCAACCTATTTTTCATTTAATGGCCATTTGAATGGGTCCCTTCTATCTCCTCTTTCCTTTCTGTATACTTAAATATCAATTTTTTCCAGTCCTGGCTCTTATAACTGATTCTTCTTCACGCAAAAAACCCCCTTCTCTGGTAGATTTCGTCAGAGAAAGAGGTTTCGGATCGTGATGAAAGATAAAGCAAACAAAAATTTATGATGAAAGATTACTCTGTAATGCATTTTATGATTTGCTCATCCTATAATAGCCATAATCAATCGATTAAAAATTAGTGCATAGCGATTTTCATGCTATTTATTTGGTTTGTTGTTTATTCATAGCACTCATCATTTGATTAATTTTCTTTTGGGACGGTTTCATACCCATTTGCATCATCATCATGAAAAGCCCTGTTATATCAACGTTTTACTATTCTATATTCGCACCTATTCTGTTGAAGAAAAATATACCATAATTAGTTTTAAAAGTCTATTCAGATGCATTCTATTGTGAAAGTCAGGTTAATCATTCCTCACTTTTCAAAAATCTATAGTTATTGAGAAGGCTGAAATCCAATACAGGAATTTCAGCAGTTCAATAGGCAATCATCACTTCTACGTTTGTCGGGATGATGATTACTTTTACAGGAGAATACGTAGTTTTACCGATACTCTTTTAATTGTACTACCTCTAGCAACTTAATAATATCGTTATTATTAATTCGTCGGCTATAGAATAAGTAAGGCGCGATGCTATACCCCAATAGGTGAATTTTAATTATGCAGGTATCATTGAGGGTCTCTATCGCTCAAATTACATAAGCATGGAAGAGGATGGCTTTGTTGTATGTAGCGGTAGTTCTAATATTAAGTTACCTCTTATGCATCAAACCTATTCTTAGAACATTCCCAAACTTTTGAAGGGCTGTTACTGGGTGAAGTACGTTAAGCTTTTAGGCATTGTTTAAAAAAGTAATGTTGATTGTTCTATGAATTGTACAATTTTAAGAAACTCATCAGGGTTAGTATCAAACCATTCCTTACCAAGTGCTGTCCCAATCTTTTTGTTTCTATAAGTAAGTATATTATGAACAGCTTGCTCCAAAACAAGTGAATTATTTGTTTTTATAATTACTGCTATTTTGGGTTTTTCTGGCAATGCTGTAGAAGCTTGCGAAAGTATCCTTTGTAAAGGGTCTCTATCGGTTTTTCCAATTTTACATGCCCACGTATCCTTTTGCCGATTTAATTGATAACTCGGTAAATAGTATAAGTAGACAGCACTAGTACCTTCTCCCAACACTATATCTGCTTCATAGTCGTCTTTTGTCTCTTCACTACTTTCTGTATGATGATTTTTAATATTATCACGAATAGGGACAGTAACATCAGTTTCTTCACTAACTTTAAAACTACTATCAGAAATTACCCAATATCCATAAGAAGGGTTATCTGCTAATCCTTCTTTTTTTAGTATTTCCAAGGCTTTTTTTATAATTCTTGACTTATCCCCTGCAATGGTATCCTTTCCGCCTCTGTCTAAATGAGTCTTTGTAACCTCATTTTGAATCGTCTGCCTCATTTCTAATCTTCCAATAAATAATTCTAAAATTAGATGTTTACAAACTTTTGGTGTAAGTGGTAAATTTTTATATTGATATTCAATATATTCCTTCAAATATATCGTACCTCCAATTTTTCTTCATTTTCACTAAAAGTAAGTGTTAAAAATACGTTTTCAACTTAAAAACATCTTTAGCTTTTACCAATTAATCCTAAAAAATTACTCCTAATACAGTATTTACCTGTTTATTAGTGACCGGGTTAGTGACCGAAAAATTGCTCTAAGTCTGTGGTTTTACAGAAAACCAGTGAGCTTTTATTTAACTCACTGGCTAATTTTCATTTTTTATACAAATCTCATATCAAACAATTTGCAGATAAATAACTAAAAAGTATTAAATTTTTGGTATGCTCTGTTCTTATCTTCAGCTTTTTTTGAATCAATAAATCCATTCTTAGGTACAATTGATTTTAAATCGTTTACATATGCAATAAAATTTGGTTTTAAAGTTTTACTGCCTTGAATTTGAAAATCTCTTTTTAACAGAAGCTGCTTTGGTTTCATTTTTTTATAAAAGTCAAAGTATTTATACTTAGGATTTACACTTCCATGGTGATTAATTTTCAAAGCAATCCTATAATCTAGTAATTCACTTTGATTAATTAATGTATCTTCAATATCCCTCAATTGGTTTCTTGTTGCATCCCCTGTAAAAAAAGTTGAACCAACTCGGCAAATTAGACTCATTTCATTTTTTAACTTTCTTATAATTGCACTTTCAATTTCATCCCACATTTCTGAATAATCAGATTTACTTAACTTGTATTTTTTTCTATCCAATAGCTTCCCAGTACGTAAATCCTTGATTAGCTTATGAGTATTAATAGCTTTTAACCAAGAGGAAGTCGAAGGGGTATATGAACTAATTTTAGAAATAAAGTCGTTTATTAATATTGTAGTCTTATTTGCTGACTTGGTTGGAAATGTCTCAAATTCGAAAATCCCTTTTCCCTTAAAGTCCATATCCCACGGATACAAAATGTTTGCTGGGGCTTTTACGCTATAAACTCGGAAAATATTATCTTCATTTGTTTCAATCCATCTATAACTTCCTTCAAATAACATTGGAAATCTCAAATTAACATCATTAAACGTAAAGCGAAGTTTCTCTACTATATATACGAGTGGTGATAATATTACAAAATCTGGTTCTAATTCTTCGATTATAGTATTTGCTAATCCAATGTGGTCTTCATCTCCATGACTGATTACAAAACAATCCAGGTTAGAGAATAAACATTTATACTTCTTTATTATATCTTCACCATTCTTTGTCTTTCCAGCATCAATTAGATACTGGTATGTTTCTTTTATCCAAAAAGACTCAGAGCGTGAAGCATAATTGGTCATAATTCCCCATCCCACTATTTCAACTCCCCTTCAATCCCCCACTACGCAATGAAACTTCTTTCAAATTTAATTACTGGGTAATCTCCTGATTAAATTTTACCTATTCATTTTGAAATAAAATGTTGTCCATCAGCATCAAAATGGTTATATCCCTTATCAAATTAAGCAACATGATTAGGTATGATTAGCAACCCATTTTTAGCATCTTTGTTATGTTAACTTACATCTAAATAGAAGATATAAGTTAACATAAGCCAACAGAATAATACCTTTTATACTTCAATTCCAAATAACTCACCCAGAATATTATCTTTTTCTTCATGTTTCTTCTCAAGTGTTTTCAATAGCTTTTCTACAAATTTGTAGTGCATAATATAAATTTGAGAATGTTCCATTAGGTCCCTCATCAACTCTACATTATCAGGTACTTTATTAAATTCAACAATAATTTCTCCAGTAAAATTATTTAAACATCCATACTTTTTAATTATATCAATTCTTCTATAATCAAAATTATGTACAGGTTTTTCAATACACGGATAAATGTTTTTATATTTCATTACAATATAGTATATAAATTGTATATAATATTTGCGGCTACCACTTTTAACTGTGGTAAACGATATACAATCTCCTAACTCTTGATAATATTCATTAACGCCCAAAATACTCCTATCTATCTGATAAGAATTGAAGTTAGTTGAAAGAAAATTAAAATGGGTTATATCTTCATTTTGTCCCTGAAGGCTATTGACTATTTCTTTCAGTTTAGGTATTAAAAATACCTTTTCGAACTTTTCTTTTTCCATTTCTACAATTAAATTTAAGACATTGTCAGTTTCAAGTGAATCAAATCGCTTTTCAATTAACCTAGAGAGTATTCCATACATTTCTTTATCTGGAAGATTCAATATAAATTTTGCTGTAAAAAATTCCTGAAAAGTCCTATGCTGAAAATTATATTTTAGCCCCTCTAGATAAAAAAGACATACAGATTCTACGATATCCGCTATAAAGTCTTCCGTCTCAAAGTTATTTATTTTTGTAATTCTTTTAGAGTAATTGATATATTTTTCTAATGTAGAATAATTAAAGGTTGTAGTTGAATCCATATAGCTTAATGCTGATAACGCATATAATATCTTAACAAACTCATCGTAACCTATATCTTTATTTGTTTTATGTTGCCTTTTGAATGATTTTGTTGCGTCATGTTTAGAATATAAAACAGTAAAAGCATTTGCATAAAATAAATGTACTTTTTCTGGAACATCAGCAAATTCTTCATAAGTTAGAAACATTAAGTTTAACAAAAGAGGATTTGAACAAAATGATTTGTGTAGGTCAAATAGATTATGCTCCAATTCGTATAAAAATTTCCCTTTAATCTCAGATGGATAATTCAATTTCTCTATTAGAGTAATTGCTTTTTCTTTATCAAGAGGGACTAAATCAAAATTAATTGAATTATTCCAACCATTAAATAAGGTATCACTCCTTCGTGAGGATAGTATAAAATGATTATCATCATACGAATCTGTTAAAGCAACAATTTCCTGTATGAGTTTTTCTCGCTTACTATCTAATACTTCATCAAAACCATCTAACAATATTAAATATCTACCGCTATTTAATGATTTTTCAAGGTAACTCATTTCTAAATCGAATTTCAAATTACTTAAAGATAAATAAATGCATTCAACTAATGAAATTTCTTTGTCATTTAACATTTTTAATTCTACAAATATGGGAATATAATTAGTATTAATAATACTGTTTATAAAGAAATGCTTAATTAAGGTAGACTTCCCGATTCCACCACTTCCATAAATTGTGACGAAATTATTTTTGTTTATTATGTTATTTACATCACTTGTATCAATAACTGTATTCTTATATTTCAAATTCATATTAATATAAAAATCATATAAGGGTACGTTTTTGTCTCTATAAAATATAGTTTTGGTATAACTATATTTCTTTGTTGCCGCGGAAAGATAATTTTCAAATGCTAACCCTGTTTTAATTTTCAACTTTTTTAATTGGTCAGCACCCATTTTTCCCAATCCTTTTGTTATTTTATCAACATTTTTTTCAACAAGGTTTACTACAATTTTATTTAAATCTACACCTATCTCCACTTATTTCCCCCTATAATTCCTCTTAGTCCTATTAAAGAGTTATATTTTCACAAACAATATTCCTTTTAGTTTCCATTCAGTGTTGAAATTGATAAGTGAAAGATTTTGCCGCAAGTTGGTTGTCAGTTACTTGATATAATAGAGAATTACCTATATAGAGAATGACACCTACAAGACAAAGATTATTAAATTTCATTTTTTGCTTTAATTTATTTTTCTCCTTGGATTTTTATATGTTAAACGGATTAAAGAAAATAATCAAATTCACTTATACGTTATTAAAGTAATTTATATAACTCTTATATAATAGTTATATTTTATTATTATACCCTTTTTGTGGAATGCAAATATTCAAATTTAAATATTAAAATCCACATAAAAGCACACGAGAAAAATATGTCATTAGACACATTTATAAGATTTTTCACACGGTATAGGATATTTAACATTTTGAGGGAGCAGAACACCCCAATCCAGCAAATAAAAGCCTAATTGATTTTTTTCCTAATTCTTATTTCAACTTTAAAAATTGCCCGATAAGTAATCCAGCTTTCCTCATAATTAAATTCATGCAAAAAAAAGTCTAAGAACTCAGCATCCCATACTACTCCTAAATTATCTAATAATACAATTGTTGAGAAATTCTTATCTCTTTTGCGTTCTATTTCTTCGAAATATTTAACCTTATCCAAAATCTTATTCATATCTCGAAATACTTGTTCACGCATTGTCTCCTTCGTATCTCCATTGACCCATTGTAATATGTAATCCATCAGTATCACATCTTCCTATTTTTATCTATATTTTACCATTCTCTATTATAATCAAATGGGAAAGTGAGACTTTTTCACTAAATATACAAATTTAAAAGACTTCTAAAATACTATAATCGATTTACTAAACAGTTAATCAATGGTAAATTCAAAAGGGAGGTAATTAAAATGAAAAAAATTAATATTTTGGTTATACTAGCACTTATTTTTTCACTATTTACTGGAGTGAAATCATCGGAAGCATCCAGTAATGTAAAAGTACATTATCTTAACATCGGACAAGGTGATTCAATTCTTATTCAAACACCAAATGAAAATATACTAATTGATGGTGGAGGTAAGGGTAAAGGTGATGAAGTTGTCGCCTATCTTAAAAAGCAAAAAGTGAAAACTTTAAATGCCGTCGTATCCACTCACCCAGATGCTGACCATATCGGTGGACTAACCTATGTAATTGAAAAGATGAAAGTAAAAAAAGTTTATGCACCTAAAGTAAGTCATACTACACAAGCCTATAAGAATTTTTTAGCAGCTGTAAAGAAAAAAGGGTTAAAAATAACACCTGCTAAAAAGGGCGTGGAAATTGCTACTCAATCAAAAAACATTTCACTGAACTTTATTGCACCTGTTAAAACATATAGTAAAAGTGACCTAAACAATTGGAGTGCGGTTCTACTCTTAAAACATAATAAAAAATCATTCTTATTTATGGGTGATGCAGAAGAGAAGGCAGAAAAGGATATGCTTTCTAAGAAAGTGATTCCAAATATAGATGTGCTAAAGGTAGCTCATCACGGAGCTAAAGAAGCTACTACTACTGCTTTCTTAAATAAGTCTAAACCAAATTATTCTATTATTAGCGTAGGTAAAAATGGATACGGTCACCCTACCTCTTCTGTTCTTAATCGTTTAAAAAAGGTGAATTCTAAAGTATACCGTACAGATAAACAAGGGAATATTATCTTTACCTCGACTGGTACTAAACTTACTGTAAAGACGGTGAAATAATGAGAAAAGGTATTATTGACCGCTTCGAAGGAGAGATTGCAGTCATAGAATTTGATGAAGAAATGAAAGATATATCAAAAACTAGTCTTCCTAAAGGAGTGAAGGTTGGAGACGTTCTTTTATTTAATGGAGAATCAATTACAATTGATAAACAAGTAACAAAAAAGTTGAAGAAAGAAATTGATGAATTAATGGATGAGTTATTTGAGGATTAATTTACGAACGGGGCTGTCCCAAAAGGTGTAATTACACCGAAATTGAATAAATAGTAAAAGGCAGAAACGTTGATTTAACAACATTTCCGCCTCTTTTTTTTGCGAAATTCACTGGAATAAGGACTTATTAGACAGCCCCGTTCATTTTGTGTAATATTATAAAGCTATATTAAAGGTAAGGGTTGATTTTTCGTAAGGCGGTATTGCTTGTGAAAAGTTATACTTAAACTAATGGGGCAGTTTAGTTGAACAAGAAAAACGAATAATGCGTATTTGACACTAAAAAACGATGTAGGGGTGAAATGATGAAATCGTATGTTATACCAATTTTAAAGGGAATCGCAACAGGGATTTTAGACGCAAAGAGGGAGAAAATTAGTTTTACTATTACTTGTTCAGAATGCGGAAGTCTTGGAGAATTAGGAAATTATTTTTCAAAAGAATCAGGAGATATAGCAGTTGTTAATGGTGACGGAATCGGTGAAAATGAAGATAAAATTGTATCAATTCGATGCAAGAAATGTGGAAATGAAATAGTCAGTTCAGAATTTTAATGCACAGTTCGATTCTATTGTGAAGAAGTATACTTAAGCTAAAGGTGCTTTATTAAAAAACGGACATCAAAATACAATGAGCTTGGAGATACATTTTCCAGCTCATTTTTTGTGCATTTTTAAATCAACCGTTCCCTTTAACATAGCCTATTATAATTACTAGTTACATTCTCCATTTTCACATAATTAAATTTACAAACTATTCTTTTTTATGCTTTTCTTCATCAAGTGATATCCACATCATCCCGCTCGATTGTATTTTTAATAATTTATAAAGGTAAAGCAATTTGTTGCGTCTCACATAATGAATCTATTCCTTTTTCAATTGCTTGCAATACTGAATCTTTTGCAGCTGGTGTATTTATGTTATCTTGCTTAATCATTGATTGTTTCAATTCCTCTTTATAGATGTGTGTCTGTACCAGGTCACTAGCTATTCTATCAATGTTTTAAGAAAATTCTAATAATATCCGTGATTAATATGGCAAACCCACACACAAGAACGCTCTGTGTCTCTCTTAATGTTCTCTGAGGATAACACAGTTTGCACTTCGTAACAAACAACATTGCTTAATAATCTCGATATCTTCATTAATAAAATCGATATTTTATTAGGGAATCGGCTTGTAAAATTCCATGGTGTGTGTCTTTACCTACTATGCACTTTCCCATAGAACACTTGTGCTTAAAATGTGGAAATTAGCCCCCTGTTAAAGCTAAAGGAGTGTTCATACTTCTTCCACTCTAATCATTAATGACATACATATAGAATAAGGTTTTGATTAATAGGACAACAATTAAACTAAAAGTCTTGATAATTGATTCTTCAGTATTGACTCAACATTTTCAAATTCCCAAAATGGAATCCTCAATAATTTAATTCCTTTAATTTTGCAGTATTCATTCTTCATTTGGTCATGTAATACTATTTTTTCGTGATTGTCACCTTCGTATTGTTTTTCAAAATGATACTCACCGTCATATTCAATTAACATTAACAGGTTCTCATTTTCATCAATAATGGCAAAGTCGAAACGCAGTTGACCGTTACCAATACCTATTAAATTATCGAAACTGTATTGAGACTTAAAATAGAAATTGTTTTCTCCAAGCCATTTTCTAACCTTGCTCTCCCCATGACTTTCACCACACACAATACATCTTGTACCCTTGTTTAAGAACTGAGCAGGTGAAACACTCCACAAACTACCACATATATTATGTCTCATTTCAATTGGCTTTCTTGTTGTTTGGTATTCGCCTATGACAGTGTATTCTTCTCCAACAATAGCTTTAACCTCTTCCTTGAATACATCTATATCTTTCCTTAATATGTCTGCACGTTTTTTTCTCGCACATTTCATACAACCACCATCGCTAGTGAGAACAGTTGAAGGCAGAGTTTGAAAATGGTCCAGACAAATATTGCATTTCATTTCAATCTTATCTTTATTCTTAACATACTTCCCAATAACCGAATATCGTTCGCCATGACGTTCTTTTACTTCTGCCTCAAATTCTTGATGTGTTTTCCTTTTTCTCTCTGCATTCTCAATTAATCTACAAGGTCGACAGCGCTTGCCACTTAAAAAGTTATTAGGCTGAACTTCATACATATTTCCACATTCGTTATGCCTCACGACTAATTTTTCATCGGACTTGATATATGTTCCAACGACGGTATACTCTTCTCCAACCAACTCATAAACAGCTCGAACATAATCGTCGTGGGTTGTTCTTAAATTTAGTCTTGGTTCATTTTTAGTGCATTGTTTACACCTATGTCCGCTTTTTTTTGATTCAAGGAAACTATGAGGGTTTAATTGAATTACCTTTCTGCATAAATTGTGTCTTATAGACAATCTTGTTTCCATGTTTTTATAGGTATCGAGAATCGTATACTCATCTCCAACTATAAATTTAACCCTTTTAACAAATTCTTCGTGGGTCAATTTTACGCTATTGGATGGTTTATTTTCTCCAGTTAAAAAACAATTAGTACATGTTGCACCTTTTTTTCTTTGTTCAAGGAATCCCCTAGGATGATATCTTCTTTCAAAATTACATACATTGTGCCTTATTAATACTTCTGTTTTCCTATCTATAAATGTTCCTATCACTGTGTATTCATCACCAATAACATCCTTGACCTGTTGGACAAATTTTTCATGAGTTAATTTACGTGACGGTTTATCGGCAGTACAATAACAATTCTTACATGAAGCGCCTTTTTTTCTTTGGTTAAGGAATGCCCAAGGTCGATATTCCCTTTCGGTGTTACATACATTATGTTTTATCAACACTTTTGTTTTTTCATTTACATAATTACCAAGAACTATATATTCATTGCCGATTAAATCTTTCACCTCTTGAATAAATTCGTCGTGTGTTTTTTTAACACGCGAACACTTCTTACATCTCTGTCCTTTAATAAATTTTGAGCGCCTGACAGGGTAGACTTTGTCGCAGACATTATGTTTAATCATTACTTTAGTTTTGTCATTTATATATTCACTTTGAACTGTGTAATTGTCACCTTCCAATTCAAAAACTTCTTGAACAAATACCTCATGTGAAATCCTTCCCATATAGCAATTTATTTCCCCTTTCGTCTTCCAATATATTTTTTACTCATTTACGTAATCCCTCGTTCCCACAATCTATAGAATTTCCAGTTCCAATTGATAATGTCTAGCTATATCATATCTCTCACAGACTTACCCTTCTTGATACCACTCAACAGCGTGTTTTGCCTTCTCTGACTTCATCCCATTTAAAGTTCCAGTTATTACGCCGTGAAGTTTTAATTAATGAAGTTCGATGAAATGATTGAACCCTTTATGGAAGAACTAAATCATTATTCTAAATGGAAGGAATCTTATTCTTCATCAAGAAACCTACCCTTTCATTTATTTTGGGTAGGTTTCTCTTCTTTGTAACAGCAACTAAAAGATAAGCCCGAGCCATACCCAAAGTGGGTTGCTACACTTACAAGAATTATACTTTTTGTTTATATAGTAAAGGTTATATCATTATTTTACTTTCTTACATGTCGGACACCATTGACCTTTCTTGAAATTTGACAGACTCTTTTCAAATCGATGCCCATTTTCACATTTCCATAAAAGTTTTTTATTATAACTTTCATAAACACGAGAAAGACATTCCCCATTTTTTTCAGCTGCCAACAATTGCATATCCTCTATGGAATACTTTCTAAAGAAATTTGCTCTACTCACTTTTGCACATTCAGGGCACCATGAACCTCTATCCACTTGATGATAACTAGTATCCCAGATATGACCACAACCACACTTCCACGTAAGCTTCTTGAATACTCCTAGGTATTCCAAAGACAAACACTCGCCACCCTTACTAATTGCTAACTGTTTAGCTTCCTCAATAGTTTTCAGGACATTTCCTGAGCAATCTGGACACCACCCACCGCCTTTAATAATGCTAAACGTAGTATTCCAAACATGACCTTCCGCACATTGCCATGTTAGGTGTTTTAAGCTACTTTTAAATTCAGAAGATAAACACTTGCCTCCATTTGCTTCTGCGATTTTCCTCATATCTTCAATTGAATACTTTCGTTTAGCATCACCAATTTTTTCTTTCTTGCATTCAGGGCACCATTTACCACTTTTTACACTAGCTGGTGTTGACAAAAATTCATGTTCATTTTCACATAACCAATTCAATTTTTCCGTAGCCCCATTGTAATACTTGGAAAGCAATTCACCGTTTCTTTCTTTTGCTATCCTTCGTAACTCTTCATAAAAGGAATTAATTAAATAGAATTGACTCATTTTTTCTAGAACATGCTGTTTCTGTTTTACTTTATAACCGTTTTCGACTATGAATTTATAAAGAAATTCTATTTTTTCTTCATCATTGATTAAGTTAAATGGAATTTCTACTAATAGTATTCCTTTTTCTTTACTTAATCTTCTTTTTTCTAAATCTCTATTTAATTGTTCCTCAAAAGCACCTTTTTTTTGATGAAAGAATGGATGTTCCTTACTATGTTGAATCCCTTGATACTCAAATGCTAGTTTTAAATCCTCGTTATAACCGTCTAGCTCATAGCCATTACCTAATACATCTCTTCTGGCAGGAAATTTTTTATCGAAGAAACTTTCCAAAATATACCTACTTTTTTGTTCGTTTAATTTCCGATGGCAATAACCACACCATTTCCCTTGTTGGGCGTTATTATAATTCATTTCAAATACATGCCCACCAGAACATTCCCATGTTAGTTTCTCATGAGCATTTACATATTCACTCGAGAGACATTTTCCTAATCGACTCTTAGCTAACTGATGGGCATCTTTAATGGTTTTCGGCTCGTTTCTGGCACATACTTTACACCACTTACCGCTGTACACATTAGAGTAACTTGCTTCCCATTTATGACCTTCTGCACACATCCAGGTTAATTTTTCACTAGTATTTCTATATTCCCTAGATAGGCATCTACCATTTTTTTTTGCTGCAAGTTGCTGTGCTTTTTCAATAGTGTTAGGTTCAATTCGAGCACATACTCTGCACCACCTTCCACTTCGGATGGAATCATATGGTGCCTCCCAAGTATGCCCTTCCTCACACTTCCATGTTAATTTCATTCTTGCATTTATGTATTTGTCAGAGAGACATCTACCTTTTTTCTCTTCCGCTAACTTCCTAGCATGTTCAATGGTTAATCGTCTAGAGTTTGCAGAAACTACTTTATTATCATTTATAACAGTTAGTTCTGGGTTTGCAGCTCGTTCCCTTGCACAAGATGGACACCAAACTCCCCTATGTATCATAGGGGAGGGAATTGCATCCCATTCATGACCTCTGGCACATTTCCAAAGAAGTTTTTTAGTGACGGAAACAAACTCCTCGGACAAACAACTTCCACCAAGGTTTTTTGCTAAAAGACGCATGTCTTCGATAGTATATTTTCTTTTTTTGTCTGCTCTATTTTTCACATTGCAAACAGGACACCATCCACCGCTTTTAATTCGGGAGTATGGCGCTTCCCATTTATGACCTTCTTTACATTTCCATAGGTATTTGTGATGAATATTATAATATGTATCCGATAAACAATAACCTTCTTTACTTCTTGCAAAATCAATTAAACTTTGAATGGTATAACCCTTATTCCCTCCCATTTTGCAATCTCCTCCTTTAACCGTTCTAAATGCATTATATTTTAACTTAAAAGAAATGTCATCTTATTTTTCCTGTTATTTCCTAACATTTTTCATTACTACATTTTTTCTAATTATAGGAGACACTTTTTCTCATTATAAAATCAGAATTTTATTAATTAAAAGCCAAGGTTTTTAACTCATATATTCCTATTATTGATAGTGTCTTTAACTTTTTTGTAGGCAATTTTTACACTGCCCTTATGAGACAATCCTAATTCTTCTAGTAATATAGATGGAATTATGATGCCCAATAATGAGTTACCGACTTTTACGATTTTTCTCTCCAATTGGAATCACGTACTTGTAATGGAGAAGCAAAGAAACGACACAAGATGGCAACTATCTTGAGCAAGTTATTAAGAGTGTCGTTGATAACTACCTTAAGGAAAAAGGTTTATGAAAGAGATGCGTCCACACCTCTTTTGTTAATCCGCCTCTCCCTCTTGATATCACCGAACTGTCTTTAGCACTGTTTAGCATTTTAGTTTCTGCTTTTCGCACTGCTATTTTAATAGTAAATGTCCTATAAAAATTGCCTTTGCAGAGCAATAAAATTTATAAATAAGTAAGAATAAAAGTGGAGCTTTTCTTTTCACAATGCAGTATTATCTGTTCGAATCGGGTCTATTGTGACGTGTTCCTATACCTACGATGTACCTAACCCATAGATGAGAGCGTTAATATCTTGGGAAATCCCCCCCCCCTCACCTTTTCCACACGCATAATGGCTCTACGGGGGAAGATTCATATCCCAGTCATGCTGTGTCTTCTTTTTTCCTATAACAAAAAGCCGAGAATTTATCCTCGACTCTTTCATCAATACCTATTTCTAAAATAATCCTTCGAACTCCCGACCGAGTCCTTAGAAGGGCGGCGTTGCTCTATCCAGCTGAGCTACCTTATATATCACTATTTGTTCACGCTCATGTATAACGGTCACTTTTCCAACTTGGACCGAATGACTAATTTAAGTATAGATGGTTGAAATGACTATTGCAATTTAAATAGAGAAAGTAATTTTCTACAGTTTATAAAATTAGACTAAGCCTTTACCATATAATAAAATCTTTATTGACAAAAATCTAGTAAATAAGACCAATCAAGAACATAGATTATTTTAGCTTTCAATTATTAGTCATTTTTTGAGGGAATCGGAAAAGAAGTATTGTTGTTATTTGAATCTATAAAAAAACAGGGAAAATCAAAGGATAATAGATATATATAGGTTTGACTTTATATAAATATCTATATCCTTGCAACTTCATTTTCGTTTTCAAATACCAAAATATCACCATCTTCAGAAATCTTTACTGCAAGTCCATATCTTGATGCACCAAGTGCAGCTAAAGTTCTTGCTCCTCGATAATTCTTCTTATTATTAACATTTTCACTACTAAACATTTCACCTGCAGAGTGAATATTTAAATATTTATCTATTATTAGTCCCCCATCTATCGAGCAAATGAGTTCAAATAAGAAATTATCACAATCAAGTATGTTAATTTTCGTAGCATCTTCATTTTTAATTAATACATTGAATTTGTCGAAAGTCAGCTTCTTTGTAAGTAACATTCTGAAATATAGTTCATCATTTGTTATATTCTTTTCATTCAAAATGCAAATCAATGAACCAATATTTTTATTAGATAGGGACTTTATTGAGTCATACAAATCAAGAATTTTAGGAATAAGATTGTTAATTTCTTCCAAAGTATAATTTAAATTAAAATCTTCCTCATATTTTTGAATCTCGGTTTGTCTCATGACAAAGTGTGAAATAATATTACTTAAAAGGAAATAGTTTCTTAGTTTCCAACGTCCATTTGAATAAATAATCAGATTTTCATAAGAAGCACTCCAAAAAATTTGCTTTTTTTCGAAATAAACAAAGTGTAAATCTCCAATATGATTTCTATGCCCCTGTTTTAGTTGTTTTACTATACCTGATAGAAAAGTATTATGTGTTTCATAATGATTAGCAGTGGCATTTAAATTTTTTATCAATTTATATTGCAAGGAAGTATGTAAATCCATATATTCCCTTATCTTCACAATTTCTTCTTCATCTAATTTTTCTACATCTATTTTATCTAAAACATCTTCTAAATCTATCGTTCCTTTATCTAAGTCAATTTTGTATTCACTTGCAACTTTATGAATTATTTCTTCTATGGCGCTTCTTATACTTTGCTCTTCACTTGAAAATTCTGTTTTTTTAAATTTAATTTGAGAACCTAAATAATAATCATGAGAAGAATATTTAATTTCACTTTCCTCAAAAACTCTAAATCTGTTCATCATAATATTTTTTATACTGGATTGCTCCTTCTTCTTACGAGCCACTCCAATTACTTGATATTTTTTATTTAAAACTAAACATACAGACTGAGAATCAATTAGTTTTAACGCTTGTTTTTCAGTAATAAAATATTGCAAACTTTGTTTGTACGGGGTATAGCTAATGTTTAATTTCTCCAATACTTTCTGTACATTTATATTATCCTCTCTAACTATAATAAACCCCATCTTAGTATCTTCAAGTTCATAAGTCTTAATACAAAGTTCTTTAAGAGTTTCTATAAAGTTTATCAATGAATTATGGTTTTTATCTATTAAACTATAAGCTAGCTCTTCCACAAATATTTGCTTATAAGTAGCTTGGTAAGGTAGATTCTCAAACCTTTCATAAAAATCCAATAATACACTTTTTATCTTTTGTGATAGATTATTAAATTTTTTTTGATTAGTTTCAAGAATCTCTTTTGTTAAGCTTTTAAACACAATATCAATATCATCTTTATCGGCAAGATATACAATATCAATTTCTAATCCTATAAATTGATTAATACTATCAATATAATTAGAATAATAATCCTTCATTCTCACAAAATTTACCACATCATTTTTTCTCCCAACTTTTTTATTTATTTCGTAAACTAAATGCTTAGTGAGTCAACTGTACTAAACGCTTTATTTATAAGTAACATTATAACAATATTACCATTAATTAGATTTTAATGTACTTAAAATTTAAATACAATAACCAATTTCTTACCTATAAAACATTCAAAGTTGCTGAAAATATCGTCACCATTCCATAAATAAAGAAAGAGACTCTTTAGAGAGTCCCTTGAAATCCTTTGCTTTCTATATATGTTAATGGAATAATGTTCTTTATTTTATAAGAGTATTTATTACTCTCTAAATTATTATAGAGCTTTTCTACCTTCTTACAAAAACCTATCCTTTAAATGAAATCCAAAACTTTTTAACATAATCATTATCAATTGCGATTTGTAGTTAGTCATATTCTTTTGAGTTTTTTTGCATACGTTGCAGTAACTGATTATTTCGATGTCCTAATCTTGAGATATCTTCCTCGGAAATTACCTCAGGTGGTTTCATTATGTTTGGACTTTGCACTAAATCAAAATAAATCGTTTGATTCCAGTAATACTTTAAACAAAGTTCTGCAATATCACGGAAATCAAAAACTATAGTTTCTTCTATTGTAGATTAATGGACAACTCCACTAACGCTTTTGACCATGCCATTTTATATGTGTTATCAAAACTACAATTTAAAATTAAATCGTACCATTTTTTTATATAATTATTCACCGGTTCATCCTCATCAATTTACTTTTATAAGCAGCCTTTAAATTATGCGACCATCAAAATTATCCTACTCACCTTTCTATTATGGTAAGTGATGTTGGTATATTAATATTCTAATGCTTTTCATGAGGATAAAATCAATAAGTTATAGGATATTGGAATCTCCACTTTTAAAATAAAGTTATCGAGTGTACTCAAAATCTATGCTGTGTGAACGAACCGACTATATGTTATCACTCTCAGAGCACTCCCTAAAATGTGGAAATACACCCCATCTATTTAACATAAAAGAAGAGACCCCTTAGAGAGTCTCTTGCAATAGTTTTGCTTCTAATTCATTCTTTCTGTTAATTAGTGTTCGTTTCTTTATTCCCGTCATTTCTTCAACTTCTTTGTATGTATGACTCTTAAGCAATTCTAAAGCATGTAGTACTTGTTGCTTGGAGTGTTTTCTAGGTCTGCCTTCTCTGAAATCATCACGTTGCTTAGCCAATGCTTTACCTTCTTGAGTTCGTTCCACAATTAAGTTACGTTCTATTTCAGCCACAGCGAGCAGTGTAGTCAAGAAGAACCTTCCCATTGTTGTATTCTCCAATAATCCAACATTTAACACATGAACTTTAATACCTCGATTGAATAGGTTCTCAATTACTTCAATGCCTTCTCTTGTGTTACGGGCAAGACGGTCTAATTTAGTTACCACCAATGTATCGCCTTCTTTTAATGCCTTAAGTACCTTGTTGAACTCTGGTCTATCTGTTTTAGTACCTGTGAACTTCTCTTTATATATAACCTCGCATGCTTCCGATTGTAACGCTTGGATTTGAACATCCAAATCTTAAAGTTTGTACTTAGTCCCTACAAATATTAAAAACATATTTATTTGTTGTTAGTACTCTTAAATTAAATTTGTCTATAATTTAATAACCTCGAAACGCTTCAAAAAAGTCTAAATCTCTTGGTATACCTATAAATAGAGGGGTAGCATATACTATCTTTTGTTCTGAGTCAATTTGTTTAACTAGGCAAAGTCCTGCAAATTCAGCATTCCTACTTAAGCTTGATATGGCTGTTTCAGTAGTAACCCATTTAGGATTCATAGTCATAATTACTTTATAATCCTCATATACTTTCCATAAATGAGGTTCCCTGTCATGGTCATATTGACTTTCCCGTAATTTACGGCTATTTTTTGAATTGAATCTATCATTAAATTCTATTAGTAAACCATGTTTTATATCATCAAATTGCAGATTTCTAAATGATAGTGTTTTGGGTTTAATTCTATTAACTATACTCCTAAAACTAAGTATTAATTTATGTAATTCTATTCCCAAATCCTTCAATCTGCCTTTTCCACTTAATTCCTCAAACTCATTTAATGGAACATTTAGGTCTGCAGCTAACATGGAAAAACGTGGAACATTTATATAGTATGGTTGCCCCACATTAACTTTCCATACATCTTGAGATTTTATACTCATAAAATCATTCTCCTTATGAAAACTAATTATTTTTATAAATCACTTTTGACAAAATTTATTTTATATTACTTATAATTTGTTCATATAACTTCCAAATTTCTTCAGAGTATTTATTTACGGACTGAATAACACTAGCCCTACTTTTTCGTGGTATCCTCCAAAGATTGCTATTCCCAATTTGTTCATTATTGTTTTTAAGCAGCTCACTAAATTCTGCCATATTTACTACTAACAAATTTCTCTTTTGCTCTAAATTTTCATCTAGAAACTTTAGCTTTGGATTAATACTTTCATCTAAAAAATCATGAATAATATGAATATCATCAATACAAAATGAATCCATTCCAAAATCCTTTTTCTTAAAAAAATTCATCATAAAGTTAACAGATAGTAATGCTTCAACTTGATTTATGGTTTCTTTATCACTATCATTTTTTTCCTTTTTATTAATCAATTTTATTTCCACTTGTTTAAGGATTTCTTTCTTAGACACCGAAAAGACTAGTTTGAAAATCCCAATAATAATATATAAGAATAAAATAACTATCAATATTATCATCAATAATGAGAAAGAATACTCCTTATCAAGATTTCTCTTTATAGGACCTACTTTATCATCAGTTCCAGAATATTCTGTGGTATAAAACATTACCCCAGATAAAGTAAATATTCCTGATAGAACCCAGAATACCGCATTTAATATCTTTTCAAATTTCCCCAAAATAAAACACCCCATATAAACGATTAACCCAATTATATATTTCCATAGAGATTAAAAAATGTATTTTTATGATTTAATTATTTTCATACTTTTATATATTATCAACAAAATAGGAAGGCTATGCATTTTAGCTTTCCTTTTACTCTTATATACTTGTTAATTTACTAAATCCTTTAACTTAATCTATGAAAAGAACTAACTTTACCAGCTCAATTTGTAATGTTTCCCCCATCAACTTCTATTATATTATAAATAACAACATCGGAATAATATAAAATAATATTAAAAAATATTTTCGCTATCGAAAAACATCTGTGACTTCCTATATCTCTTTAACTTTTATGACTATTTCGAAAGCATCCCTTAGATTACACTTGATAGACCTGAGTAACTTTTTGAAGCAACAAGACTGATTGCAAATCGAAATATATGGTATTATAAATTGGATATTGACAACAATACTACTGTCTTGGCATTAACTTCAGCTATACGATGAATCGAGACGTTGATTATACAGAACGTGAGCTTTTAGAAGGATTTGAAAGCCTTTTAAAATCTGGTGATAGAAAGTACTTTAACACTTTATATTTCCACTTAATTTCTGGTGTGATGAAAAATCCAGAACTACGCAACATAAAGATATGGGGAACATTCCCATCTTCAAGTTCTGCAATTAATCAAGAATTAGAAGAATTGAAAGAAAGATGTCGTTATTTAACAGGAAGAAGAATGACCGAGCCTTTATTTATAAGACATAAACAAGTAGAAAAAAGTCATTATACAGCTCATACTACTAGGTTAAGTCAAGGCTGTAAAATACACTTTGATTCAATAATATTGAATCCATACTATAATGCAAGCAGAATAAGAGGAAAAGAAGTTTGTGTAATTGATGACTATCTTACAAATGGAATTTCGTTTGAGACCGCTAGAAATTTATTAATACAAGCAGGAGCAAGCAAAGTAATTTTATTGTCGCTGGGTCGGTACAAAAGAGGTGCTAGGGGAATCTATCAACACGAAGTATATAATATTACAGGAAAATCTCTAACCCTGGTTATAATGATGAACTTGTTTCTAGAAATCATTTAATCGGAGATTATGATTTGCGAGCGAGAGACGAAGTAATGAGAATATATGAAATTTTAAACGGTTAGTTTTTAGTAGTTTATTAGTTTTCGTACCCCAAGGTATTCAAGCATCATTTTAAACAAGTTAAATTAAAGTGATGCTTTACTTCTTTTTAAGTTACATTTTTTCTTTATAAGTATTTAATCTTTAGAGAAATAAAACTTCATAAAATCACAGTTTTATTAGTTTGTGTAAAGATATCATGAATTCCGCCTTTGTTATTTGACAAGTTACACCCTTTTATAGATACTCTTTTCGGACTTCATCAATTTATTACTATATGTTTAATAACTCGACCACACTAATAGATAGCTGTTAATTGTTTCGTGTCGAAAACTGACCGATTGCTTATTATGAAAGAGAGTAGCTTCTGCATCACCAGACACTAACAAGGGTTATACCTCAGATTCAATCCTAATTCACTTAACTAAAGACCTCTTAATTAACACTACGAACCTTTATGAACGTCTTTGACTTTGTGCCTAAACGACTCACTAAACTCGTAAAATGACTCATTCTGGAGTTTAATTTGTAAAAGACAAAATAAGAACTTGGAAACTCCATTATTTACGGTTATAAATTAAAGAATGCTATAACAAGCTAAATTGCATTGTTTTGGTTAACTAAATAACCTCTACTCCTTTACTACACCCCCTTAACAAATATGTTAATTTGTGGTAGTTTTACTTTAAAGTAAAACTGTTATTTGATTTGATTTCATTTTTAATTAAAGGAATGAGTTATATGGAAATGCATGAATTACCAAACAGAAGATTTTATTATTCTATTCTATCTATGAGCTTCGAAATGAACCAAAATATTAGAGGGCGAGCACTTTACTCTGGACTGTATACGTGTATATATTCTTATTATGAAGAATCATTAGCTTTATTAAGAGCAACAATAAAATTGTATAGTACAATTACCGAACAAGAACAGAATTATGAAGACAGTTATTCCGATTCAAGTTCTAGAATATATACATCGTTTGAGTCTGAAGAAGATGAAGAAACTGCAGAATCATATAGAGTTGCAGCTTTCAGACTTTTAGAACATAAGAAGGTTTATTACGATGATTTAGAATTAGAAAAGAACTTATTTTCATTAGGAACAATCGTTCAATTTCTAAGTTTATTTGAGTCAACTTTGCATTCTCTTTACAAAAAATTAATAGAAATTGATACTCACCTTCCAAAGGTTGAAGTTGTTTGTAAACGTGATAAAGGAATAGTAAAATATCTAAAGTATTTTGAAAAGACACTGATTACAAACTCGATTCCTGTATTAGTCGGAACTTCTGATTTTCAAAAAATACATCATTGGATTGATTTTAGAAATAATATTGTTCATAATAACAACGAATCAACAGAAAAGTTAATTGGCGTAATTAATCAACGAAATCTTAACATAACCTCATATAGAGATAAACTTATCTTTAATGAAAGTAATATTAGGGATTTAGCTGATATTTGTGGTATAACTCTCGATAGTTTGATAGAAGGAGTATTTAGACCATTCTTTATCCAGACTGGTGCTATAGTTGTTTGATGAACACTGTACCATGCTGGGCTTGTAGTTCTGACTCAAGTGATGATTATTACTTCATGTCCAATTTATCACTCCAATAAAATGAAGGGAGTCTCAATTAAGAGACTCCTCTTTCATCAGATACTCCAGCCGCTCCACCTTTAAATTTTTTTCTATCAGTCTTGTAATGGAACTCTGCATTGGGTAGTGCCCATACAGCAGTTTGTTCTTTATGCACCCATCTTGTGTAGTAGTTCTTTGTCACTGAATTATTGATTTGGAAATGTACACAGTACAGGATTTCCTCTTCAAACATCGCTTTAAGATATTCTATAACAGACTTTCTGTTTATTCCTGTATCTTTTACAATTGTATCAATTTTAATAAAAGAAATTGGAACGTTGCTTACACCATAAAATAGAAAACCTATGATATTAAGATAAGTTGCAAATATCTTTGGTTTATAATCGCTTTTCATTCCAACAATCTTTTGAATATCTTTGTAAAACACCTTAGCAAAATTATATTCTTCGTCCTTACCTGTTGGTTTGAAAAAGTAATTATTTGAAGGTTTTAAGTCATTTACCATACAATCCATTGCTATATCTTTGTAAATCCCTATGTGTCCCATCTCTTGCAATCTGAGTAGGGATTCTTTTGTTCTTTCCTTTGTTGTACTTTGTTCCGTACTCATACCAATGAATCTCATCATATGATTAACTCCAGTATAAGCTGCTTTTTGAAAGTTATTCGCCAACGTTTTAATGATTGTTAAATGATAAACATCTAATACACCATTCTTGCCTAGACTCTTAGTTTCTATGAGTGATTTGGAAATCTTGATAAAAGATTCTTTATCTTCTTCTTGTTTCGAATTTGATTTTGTTTCTGTACTCACTATTATCATGCTCCTTCTAATTTTGTTTTTTAATCTTCCCACCATTAAAGGCGTTTCAGAGAGGCTTGTTTGAGGGGTGCAAAAGGAGGCTTTGCCGACTTGCGCCCCTACATTTCTATCTATTATAGTATCTTTTATCTATTTATCTTCTATCTATTCCCCCTCTGAAATCATCCAATTCCTCTGAGAAATACTGATGTTTCTAAGGATAGGGGGTAACCTGTTTTTTAGGTGTTGTTTAAATACTAGACACCTTATTTTCAGGTGCGGTTTAGAACAATCATCCAAAACCCCACCTGCTTTTTACCGAAAATTATATATTCTGAGCCCTATTTCGGTTTCAATATTTCTCGTGCACGTACTTTTCCGTAATATTTTGAAAGATTCCCATCCTTATTTGCCAAGGCTTCTTCAATTCTTTTGGTTGCTATTTGTCCGCTATAGTAATAAAAGAGGTGTTTTTTTATCTCTTCATATGACCATTCACGTTGGCTATATTGAACAATTTCACCCATTTGGCTTTGGATACCTCTAATTGAATCCCGTGGGTTGTGTGTCTTATTAAACCAAGGACACAATTTGCCTATAACCCTAGCCTCCTCACTTTCTATGAGTTCTTTCGGTATTTCCACAAATACCACCGATAATTCTAAACCTAGCCCTATTCTCTCTTGAAGTCCTTCAGTAACATATTGTTTTGCATTCTTGCCTTTAAGATATCCATTAACAAATCTATGCCTAAAGCACTCAGCTTTACCAACGTACCAAAAATGTCTATGAGTATGGAAAATGTAAAGTCCACTTACTCCTTTTAAACTTTCAATCATGTTTGGTACTTCATTAAACTTTACCTCTGTTTTCTTATACATCATGTTCTCCTACGTTTTAAGCCAGCACGGCTATTATTTTTCTATAGCCGTTCCTAGACAACGCAAAAAGGAGCGAACTACATGCAGTCCCCCCTTTAGAAAACACACTTATCCCTGTCGATTATAGGCATGAATTAGCCTTTTTTCCTATGAATACTTCATAGGATTACAGAATATATAAGTGTGCCTCCTAATGAGGCGGTTGCATGTAGTTCAACTCCTTCATAGTTTATTTGATTAATGCTCTATGTATTTTCAATATTATTTATATCCAATATTATAACACATTTCATTTCGTAATTAAATAGTTTTTATTCGAATTACATTTATTAAACATATTTCGAAAAAGGATACTCTATTCACGGGTATCCTTGATTTTCACTACCTGTTTTACCTTCTTATCTTCCACTAGTAGGGATGCAATCTAGACAAAAAATAGGAGTGTATCGAGATTTGTATTATTAATACTGCGAATTATTGTTTTCTATTGGCAACAAAACATCAAAATATCGGTCTCGTGTCGAATACTTTTCACACCTTGTTAGTGTGTATTAAGGTGCTAACAGTCTTTCATGGTATAAGATGTTAGAAAGTAACACTCTAGCTCTCCAAAGCAGAAAAATTATATTTAATTAATCAAAAACATAGACATATGCCCTATCTTGCTCAATACTTACCTTAAAGTTATCATCAACATTTTCAGCTTTGTATCTTATGTAATTGATGTCCAATTCACTTAAAACAAATTCAGCAAATTCATCTTTATAGTTCCTAGCCCCATCCACTTTACGGTTCATTACTCGAGATACACTTCCAGTAATCAAATCAGCCACCTGAACGAGGAAAAAAGAACTTGATGGAAGGGAATTAAAATCAGAAAGTTTCAAGCTATCTTCAAAGTAAATCTTGAATCTCTCCATTAGTAGTTGCCTTAACTCTGTCATTCTCAGTTTATCTGTTCCTTCATCTTCGTCCTTATAATAGTATACATCTCTAGGTAAACCCATTCTTCCTGTACTAGTTTCATGCTCAATTCCTAAATGAATGATTTGATAATACAGTGAGAAGATAATCTCATCCAAACTCTTCTCCCTAATTTTACTCTTGTTAGCGGCTACCACTTTGAAACTAAATACATCTGATTGAGAAAGTACTTCATTAAAGAATTCTTTATATATATCAAGTTGCATTTTCTTCATCTCTGTGAAATGGAATTCCTTTGGTATTCGAATTCCGTCCTCTACCTTAGCCCTTACCCATTCTTTTAAGTGAGAGTTAAGTTTTCTTGCTCGTGTTGTATCAGGTATCCAAAGACTTCCTACAATAGCAAATGATTCACTGCCAGTTTTTCCACTTTCATCAGCATATACATAAAGCGATGGAACTGCAGGTTTTGTTGCAAGTGCTTTTTCCTTTTCAATCTCTTCCTTATCTTGTCTATATCTTTTTATCTTCTCAGATGTTGGGAGGTAAAGTTTATACTCGTTTACAATCTTTGCTCTTGCTCTTGCAATAGATGTTAACCTCTCAAGTTCATACATTTTCTCAGGATGAACTATATCACCCTGTTTGTATCCTTGAAACTCTTCCCAATATTTTAATTGTAGGGTAATATCAGAGTTCCTTGTTTCAGGATAAAGGTTCAGTACATATGCCACTTTCGATAACTTGGTATCTAAATCACCACTTTGAACTTTAATTTGTAACAATTTCCTATCATTATGTCGTTTAAGTTCTCTTTTAAGAATTTTCGCCTCTTCTTCACTTTCAGTTCCTTCTACATTTATAATTCCATTTTGCTCCTCCAATATTAATCCCTCCAATGCACCTCTTTTGAAACTATTTTACCATATTCTTCCGAAAACTTAATGTATTTGTTACTTAATTACTCTTTTCGGCTATCAGAATTTCAAGAACCACACTATTAAATTAGTAAAACCTTCCCAAATACCTTCTAGTATTGCTATACGGGGTACACCATTGCGCAAGATTGCAAAATGAATAATGTTGAAGGGTGTAGCGTTACACTACACCCTTCAACATTATTACTATAGATAATTACTAGAATTTACACTTACCCTCTTCTTTCTCTATTCATTCTAGGGATACTTGAATAACTTGTTAAAATACTATGTTGTTCAAACTTCCTTTAAGCCCTTTGCAAGTTTACATAATTTAAAGTAACATCTAATGTTGCAATGACCTAGCAAGCCGTTGAAGCTTAAAAGCGTCACCTCCGCTAGTTATAAAGTGTTTTGCAAACTCTCCCCATCTATTAAATATCGTGTCTGTTTCGAGTTAACAAATTTTCTATAAATTCCAATTTGTCTTATCTACCACTAACCTTTCTATCTCCTGCACTTTTAAAAACTTTCTTTCTAAATAAACTGATGAGTTATGGTAAATTAATCTTGAGATTTTTTTAATTTCAGGACCCGAACCTGTCATTAATCTAAAACTTTTACCACCCTTTCTTTGGTACATACTTACTTTAATTTGGTGCCTTTCAAAGTAATCAATGAATTGTTCTAAAATCTCTTTTGAATTTCCAACTATCTCAAAAGAATATCTAAATCTATTAAGGTCTTCTTTTCTGCGTGTATATGAAAAAGAACCATCTCCGTCTATGTAACCCCTGAGAAAGTGACGTATTAAGTCTTCTCTTATAAAAGGCATTGCAAGATTATTGGTCTTATTCAATATAATATTTAGCTTAACAAGGTCTTCGTATAATATTTGTGAATTTAATACAAACCTTGCTATTCGACACTTGCCAAACCCCCGGTTAGAAGAATCGTTTTCAAATTCATATATTTGGGTACTGTGAGCCTCAATGTGTTTTCTAAACAACTCTAAATGAGCTCTATCAGTATATTTAAGATTAATTTGCAGTCTATAAGAATTCCATTTACTTGTTTTAGTAACAGAACCATCAGCAGCTATAAATCCAAGCCAATAAGCTTTTCTTTCATTATCGATATCTGCGAAGAAATGCTCATTAAAGAAATGTTTTCTCATTCCTCGAACTCTTCATTAATCTTATTTTTGCCACTACTTTTATCTGAATTTAAAATTTTCTTTAGCTTTTTTCTTTTTCTTATCATTTTCCAGTAATTACTAACTCGTATATAATTGCATCTGTTAATATTTATAATAATGTCTGAATAAACAGTTATCCTTTTATCATATATCTCGTAAATTCTTAAATCACCAACTACCTCAACCATCTCAGCAAGCCAAATTATCTTGTTCAACTTCATTTGTGCTTCATATAAAGTTGCTGATTGTTTTTCATATATCTGTCTGTACTCACTTAATACAGATAGCTTCATGTAATATTCAGGATAATTCGGTACTGCACTATAGAATGAACGATTTATTGAGGAAACATTACTTGATGGCTGAAAGTTATCTGCATAACATATTTTATGAGCAACATTTAATTTTCGAGGTATTAATTGTGTAATGATTTGTAACTTTTCCAGAATGTCTATTGAGTTATTTGTAATTGTCTTATTTTGTTTTTTGCCGCTAACATGCTTTAACTGAATCATGATATTCTCTGCATCAAAAAACACTAAACCTTTTTTCATACCGTAATAGTTAAGAAAGGAAAGTAACTCATTAAAAGCCATTGCTTCTGCCACACTGCTTTTTGTTTCATTTACTAGAATCCTTTTTCTAATTATGCTCTTATCTTCAAACACGATGAAAAATGCCAGAGAAGCTTTATTGTTTTTCACCGAAGCATCTGTGTAAGCTATAAACATAATTCACCTCCAATAAATGATTAATAAGGAATAATATTCCTTGCATAATTATTATCCTACTATCTATTATATTTCATTGCAAGTTAATTTTTTTGATTAGAGTGAATATTCCACCTTAAACAAAACCATTGCAATAACAATGATTTTTATTACTTTTTAATATTTCCTCTTATCAAACACTCTTAAAAGCCCCTTAAACAAAATTATTGCAATATATTTAGCAGTATTAATTTTATTTATATTTTTTCAATGTTAATTTAACTCAGCCTTCGTCTCGTGTCGGTTATTTTTCAAGCTGTATTGCAAGTGTTGACCTACTATGAACTCACTTAATACACACAGATTGTCATATTTGATAATATATCCTCAATCCTTTTCCGTTTTACAATAAAGTCACCATCACTTAAGTCTCTTTTACTGTTGTAACTATATTCATAAAAGGCTGTCGTTTTATGATTATAATCAACCATAGTGATAGACGCTAACTCGAAAGTCCCTAAAAATCTATCTCCTGACTTTATAAAGTCGGGAATTTTTAATTGATATTGATTATAACCAATATTTGTTGCTGATTAGTCATAATAACCATTCGGATTTTTATATTCTAATTTTATCTCTTGGCATCAACCGCAACTGTTACATTACAACCAATTATTACACTAGAATTTTCAACAGATATACTGTCTAGTACAGGTCCTGTTGTATCAGAAGAATAAACTGTATAAATTTCCTCCATCCCCCCCATCAAATATCAGAATATATTCTACTTCCACATTATAACAATGCAGACTAAGCCTAACAGTCCAGTTACCTTCTCCAGAATAATATGTGTGCATTAAAACTTTAGGCTATGTTAAAGTTATTGGTTGATTTTGAATAAATCATCATCTTTTGTGGTATCCTGACCGTATAAATTACAAAAGGGGCAATCCAAATGACTTTAACGAACATACTGGCTGATATTTCTTCTTTAAACGATAGGGACAAAGAATCCATTTTAGATTATCTAACTCGCCATTTCTCGGTTTCGGCTTCCCAACAAGGAGCTTTAATTGGTGAATTGAGAGAGAGAAAGTTTTCTCATGGTTTTCATTGTCGGCATTGTGGAGGTACATCAGTGGTTCGTTACGGGAAACGAGACGGTCGCCAACGTTATAAGTGCAAAGACTGTCATAAATTAAGCAGTGATTTGACCAATTCCCCTATGTATCGTTCGAAAAAGGCAGAAAAATGGATTCCATTTATTGAGTGTATGTTGAATGGTCTAACACTTCGTGAAACAGCTTTAAAAATTGGTATCACTCACGTAACGGCTTTTTACTGGAGGCATAAAGTGTTGTCTGCTCTCGCAAAAGAAAGTATTGGTATATTTGAAGGACTGGTAGAAGTAGATGAAACATACTTCTTAGAAAGCCATAAAGGACGAAGAGTTATTCCGAATCGTAAACCAAGAAAACGTGGCGGTCCTGCTACCAAAAGAGGTATCTCCAATGAACAAGTCTGTGTCTTAGTCGCTAGAGACCGAAACAAAACAACCCTTTCAAAGCGAGTCGGTTCAGGTAGAATTCTAATGGAACAAATTGATACCACCCTTACATCGCATTTTAAGAATGATACGGTGCTTATTTCCGATGCTCACAATTCTTACAAATCTTATACGACTAATAATGATGTCGAGCACGTCATCATAAACGGCAGTAAGAAAGAGTATGTAAAGAGAGGCATCTACCACCTCAATAATATTAATAATTACCATTCCCGTTTAAAGAAATGGATAAGTCGTTTTAATGGTGTTTCTACGAAGTATTTACAACTTTATTTAGTGTGGTTTCAATTCCTCGAAAATAGAAAAATAGAAAGCGATTTGAGCAAGAAAAAGCAAATGCTTATCTTGGCAAGTGTTCATGGAACATGGGAAACCGCAGATAAGTTAAGACTGAGAGACTATGCATTCTAAGTGCCAATATTATTCGTTTTTTAGGAAATAAAAAATGCACATAAAAATGAGCTGGGGAATGTATCTCCAAGCTCATTGTATTTTGATGTCCGTTTTTTACTAAAGCCCCTGTTAGTTTAAGTGCTAACATTCACAATGTTCCCTTGTTTCTTCGTATCAGAGGTCAATTTCAATTTACTTAATTCTATTGTTCTGAAACCTAATTAAAAATCGGTAGTATCCTTCAAGAACTTATTATATGCTTTTGAAGTGATTAAATTTATAATACAAAAACCTATGAATGAAACAACTCCAACTACCAGCAAATAAATTGCCTTATTAGGTGTCGGATTTTCTACAATAAAAGCCATAATTATAGTCATAAACAGTGAAAAAGCAATAGCTTTTTTTACTACCAGTTTATTATTTATTTTTTGCACACAAACACCTCCTTTACCCTTTTTTCTATACAAAGCCCTATTCATTATTATGCTAAACTGCCCCGTTAGTTTAAGTGTAAAACTTCACAAACTCGTTCTCATCCTAACATAAATATCCAGTTGACGTGAATTTAAATTAATCTGATGTAGGGTAGGTATCACCATGCCTTGTTACTATAAATCAACCTTTTCCATTAACATAGCCAAACTTTAAAAGACGGTTCTGATACATTACTTCTAGAAAGATGAGCTTGGGTATAAGTTTCAGAAGGCATTTGATAATCTATCGTTAGATACTTAACCCGCGTAAGGCTACTTCTATTCCAGCCAAGCCCATTGTTATTTTTAATATTTAGTTATCTTTTGAAGGTTTGGTACTACGATATTTTCATTTCAACTGAAATAGTATCAACTCTTTAAATAAAAGTAAAAATGTACTACCCCTAAAGAATGTTTAGGTTGGTTATTTATAATCTCGTTTCTTCTCCTATATCATCTGCCGTGTTGGGGTTAAGTAAAACAAAGACTCCTCTTTTCTGTTCTGATTCATCCCATTCTCTAATTAAGGAATAACTATAATCTCCTTCTAAAACTGTTTCTCTTCTAATAAACTCCAGCCCCTTCTTATCACCATCATAGTTTTGTGATTATTTTACCACTTTCAGTAGATGTCACATTTTGTCGATTAAACAAAATCGTGTAGACGAATATTTAAGGATGAGAAAGAAGAGAAAATGCAACCAAAAGAAAACCCAATCTTAAAAAAGGGTTGGGTGTGGGTCTGGTAGTGCTACCACCTATATTGAATTACCTTTCGCTTGTAATGGTGATAAGGCAACCTCCCATCTGAGTATATACACTCCTTATATAGTGAACATGTTTTCTCTTTATTTATTTATTTATGGCAAGTTTTATCCATTAAAATGGTAAATGCCAAGAAAGTGTAGGTGATACATATAACTATGGAACAAAAAGAAGAAACTAATATACAAAAAGGAGAGACTTAATTAAAGAGACTCTCCACATCGACACCACGATTAAGTTAACCATAGAGATTTCTAACATTAATAGATTTTATTTTTTGACGTCCCGATATTCATTAGTGGACTTGACGATGTAGCCTTGTCAAATAATTGTTCATTGTTCATAGATGATAAATATCTTTGGGTAGTTGTTATATCTGAATGACCTAGAAGTAAACTTAGTGAATGCAAGTCTAATTTACCACTAAGAAGGCTCTGAACGCTGTAAAAGTGTCTGAAGGTGTGTGGTGATACTCTCTTATCTTCTACCCCTGCACGCTTCCCAGCTTCCTTTACGACATTATACAATGATACATGAGATAACCCTGTTCCAAGGTATGTCAGGAAGAAACAGTCCTCTTTAATGATTTTATCCTGGAAATATTGCTTCCTCATACGTTCGTATTTAATTAAAATTTTTTTTAGCGCAGGACTTATGAAAACAATTCTTTCTTTGTTCCCCTTCCCATAGATTAAAAGAGTCTTTTCTTTTACATTCTCTACCGTTAAACTTCTTATTTCCATCGCTCGAAGCCCACAATCAGCTAACATGGCAATCATCGCCTTGTTCCTAGCTTCTATATATGTCTTATAGGAAAAGGCTTCTATCATACCTTGTACTTCTTCTACTGTGAATCCATTCAACACCTTTTTTGGTACCTTAGGTGTTATTACTTTGCTAATTGGATTTTCCGTCAGATATCCTTCCCTCTCACACCAATTAAAGAAAGCTGCAATCATCTTATACATCGTGACTATACTTTGTGGCTGTAAGCCTGCCTGCTGCTTTATTCTAAAATAGGCACGAAGGTCGAATGTAGTTATACTTTCTAGTTCAGTGATTGCCCTTTTATCTTTAAGATATATTTTTAGATTCTTATACTCCTGACGCTTATTAATCATTGTCTTCTGTGTGTAACCTCGTGCCAAACAGTGATACAAATATTCTTCTAAAACATCTTCAAAAACCATAAAAAATACCACCTCTCTGTTAATCATTCAACAGAATAGGTGGTATTAGAATAGAAATATGAAGGATTAACCAAATAAAAAGAAAAATCCAAGGAAGGATTCAGTCTGTGACTTATCCTGTCCATTTGAACTTCATCTTTGTACTGATATACCATCAAAAAACCTTGTTACGTAAGGTTTTATTTGGTTTGTTGTTTATTCATAGCACTCATCATTTGATTAATTTTCTTTTGGGACGGTTTCATACCCATTTGCATCATCATCATTTTCAACATTTGTTCGTTAATTGGCGGATTTTTCTTTAAGTAATCCATCATGTATTTACGAGCGATGAAAAATCCTAGCACTATTCCCAAAATCAATGCTAGTACGCCAACTAGAATGTAAACCCACATACTATTTCCTCCTTCATGTTGTCTAACATCAGTGTACTAGACCAAATATTATTATACAATACCCGCTAGCGAAAAGTCCCCCATTTAGACAAATTTTCTTTCTTTAATCGGTTTTAACCAACCATACTTTTCATGTTCAAAATCAATGGCTAGAAAACCTGATTCGCATTTGCGAATACATTCAAAGAAAGCAGTCTCCGCTTCAGCGTCACCCTCAGATTTAAGTATTATGGATTCACCCTCAATAGTTAAGGCCGCCTTGCTTGTTCCACTTGTTTTTTCTAAATAGTATTTACCGTTTTGCGACCAAAAATTCATCTTTTTCTTTAACCGCTGTTCAATAACAGCCTGCAATTGGATTACGGGAACTGTCTTGGTGACATATTCGATTTGTTTTTGCAAAATACTCCTTAGTCCACCCTTTGCTTGAATATACTCCAAAAACAAATTGAAGAAAAGCTTTTCCCTACCATAATAATGATGGGCGAATTCATCTTCAATCAAAAAAATCTGATAGGTTCTCATTAGCCTATACCTCCCTAGGATCTCAATTTATGAACAGATATTAAAACGTAATGTCTTTTGCCATGAACCTTTATAAACCTTTACCCATTTGACACATTTAATCGATAATTAATTATTCTTATTATATCTTGACAAAACAACAAGATATGTTGTTTGCTGGAGAAATTTTCATCTTTTTTTGTCGAATGGGATTTTTTTAAATAAGTCCTCATTTACTGATATATAAGAAAAACTGACACCTCATAAATAGGTGTCAGTCATGTCTTACTCAATTATTTAACAAGCATCTCTTTCACACGAGCTACTACATTTTCAACGGTAAAGCCGAATTCTTTCATAATTTTACCGCCTGGAGCTGAAGCGCCAAAATGATTAATGGCTAAAATTTCACCTTCATCCCCTGTATAACGGTCCCAGCCAAAAGGTGAAGCCATTTCGATAGCCAGACGTTTTTTGACAGCCGGGTTGATTACACTTTGTTTGTAATCCTTGGATTGAGTTTCAAAACGATCCCACGATGGCATGCTGATAACGGAAACTTCAATTCCTTCCTCCGACAATGCTTGCTGTGCTTCGACAGCTAGATGAACTTCAGAACCAGTAGCCAGTAGCAATGCATCCGCTACTTCTTTTTTAGCGTCTGATATAACATACGCACCTTTTAACACACCTTCATAAGCAGTTTCTGATGTGTTTTTGATTGTCGGTAACCCTTGTCGTGTTAACACAAGTGCCGTTGGTTTATCTTTAGACTCAATAGCGACCTTCCAAGCTGCTGCAACTTCATTACCATCAGCTGGACGAATCACACCAAGATTAGGCATGGCACGTAATGAGGCTAATTGTTCAATAGGCTCATGTGTCGGTCCGTCTTCACCAACAGCGATACTGTCGTGAGTGAATACATATGTTACAGGAAGTCCCATTAAGGCAGCCATTCGGATCGATGGACGTAGATAATCAGAGAATACGAAGAATGTTCCACCGTAAACCTTGATGCCACCATGTAGCGTCATCCCGTTCAATGCTGCTCCCATAGCGAATTCACGTACACCAAACCATATATTACGTCCACTATAATTTCCAGGCAATAGATCTGTAGCACCTTTGATGGATGTATTATTTGAACCTGCTAAATCGGCTGAACCTCCAATAAGGCTAGGTAGTTTTTTCGCTAATGCATTCAATACTTCTCCACTGGAAGCACGCGAAGCCAATGTCTTGCCTTCTTCATAAACTGGAATTTCTTGATCCCAGTCTGCAGGTAGTTCACCTTTTATAGAAAGCTCCAGCTGTTCTGCGAGCTCAGGGTACGCTTCTTTATATTTATTAAATAGTTCATTCCATTCTTGTTCTTTTTTATTTCCAGCTTCTACACAAGCTTCATTAAAGTGTGCATATACTTCATCCGGAACATAAAAGTCTTCTTCGAATGTCCATTTGTAAGCTTCTTTTGTCAACTTCATTTCATCAGCACCAAGGGGAGCACCGTGAGCAGCAGACTTACCAGAGCGGTTAGGAGAACCATAACCAATCACTGTCTTCACTTCGATTAAGGTTGGACGAGCTTCATCAGTCTTTGCTTCTTCAATGGCTTTTGCGATTTGTTGTAAATCGTTGCCGTCTTCCACTCTCAGATACTGCCAGCCGTATGATTTAAAACGGTCTGCTACACTTTCACTGAATGATTGGCTAAGATCTCCGTCAAGAGAAATATCGTTTGAATCATATAAAACGACAAGTCTTCCTAGCTGAAGATGGCCTGCTAAAGAAGCAGCTTCAGCTGAAACGCCTTCCATTAAGTCTCCATCCCCACAAATACTATATGTATAATGATCAACCACATTATAAGAATCACGATTGTAGCTTTCAGCCAAGTGACGTTCTGCCATTGCCATACCTACAGCCATTGCAATCCCTTGGCCAAGTGGTCCAGTAGTGGCATCTACACCAGCAGTATGTCCGTATTCAGGATGCCCAGGAGTTTTACTTCCCCATTGACGGAAACCCTTTAAGTCATCCATTGTCAAGCCGTAACCTGATAAATGCAGGAGACTGTATAATAGCATGGAACCATGTCCTGCCGATAAAACAAAACGGTCTCTATTAAACCAATCAGGATTTTTCGGGTTATGATTCATATAATCAGTCCACAGCTTATATGCCATGGGAGCTGCACCCATAGGCATGCCTGGATGACCTGAATTAGCCTTTTCAATTGCATCGATCGATAATGTACGAATTGTATTAATAGAAAGTGCATCTAATTTATCTAACATGTGTAAAACATCCCTTCCTGTAGTGTACCTCTTTATATTATATTGACTAACTTAATATCACAACTAAAATAACCATTTCTTGCACAGCTAATTCAATTTTCTACTAATTAAGGATTTACCAAGGTTAGGTTAAACCAAAAAAAGAGAATACATACATCGATGCATTCTCTTTTTTCACTTTACATTCCTCATGAGTAATCCTAATGATGGGGCCATCATCAGTCCTTATTGGTTAATGTAAACCTTTTTTTTCTTTAATATTTTTTATTTTTTGAGGCGTGACATCATTACCTTCTGGATCGATAACTTTAACATTTTCTAGCGTATCAGCCATTGAACGTCTAAATGTCTCCAAATACTCACTTCGTAAGGAAGTTTGCTCTTTCGCCTCTTCTACAGTTAAGCCCTCTCCCTTAGCTTTTTTAGAAAGTTCATTGATACGAGCCATTTTTTCTTTTGATAGCATAATTTTTCTCCTTTATATATACGGATATTGACATGGTATTAAAAAAAAAGTGAAATTACAAGTTCTATGATTGATTCTCCGGTGTACCTTGCTGGTATTCCAAGAATCTGCGGTGTACCGTTGCTTTTGACACTTCATAGCCAAAGCCTCTCAGTGTTGCCGCAATCTCCGCAAAAGTTAATCCATTCGAACGCAGTTTCACAATTTCTTCTATGGGTACTTCTTTACGATCCCTACCAGTGGAGTTTCTTTGGTTCTTCAGGTTTTTCTGGGGCCGGTAGCCATTTTCAACGGCCCTAAGCATACCACGTTTAATTTTCAGGTTATGTAGTTTACGTTGATATTCTTCTACAATACCAACAATTTGGATAACCATGGCATCAGAGTCCGATAACTCTAACTCACCATCATGAGAAAGTGTGAAAATCTTCACTCCTTCTTTAAGTACAACATGAAACAAGGCAATTTTAGCATTTCCTCTTCCCAACCTAGTTTCATCTTGAATCAAGAGAACATCCGCTTCTTTTGTCTTAAAAAGATCAAGCATGTCAAATATCCCGTCACGGTTCAGTTCGTAACCACTTGCCTGCTCTCTTATTATTGAAACGACTTCCATGTCATTATGTTCTGCTAACTTCACTAATTCCTCTTCCTGCCTAGCTAGCGAGGTTTCCTGTGTTTCTTTTTCTGTACTTACCCGACAATAGATGACTGCTTTCATATGAACCTACCTTTACTGCTTACTAGCCAAACTTTGGACTACTTTTTCACTTTCAACTGGTATGACAATGATTTGACCTGCCTTAATAGTATCCGCCCTTACACCGTTATACTCTTCTATCCAACCAATGAATTCTTTTTTTGTCAATTCGGTTTGACCATATTCTTCTGAAATCTCCCATATAGTATCACCTTCGTTAATTTCAATCGAAAGGAAATCCCTATTTTGATTACTATCTAATGTGAAAGAGAATAAAATAGACAAGATAAATACAAATCCTGCTAATAGAATCGTATAAATATTTTTTTTGCAAAATGTCTTCATTAATATCCCTCCATAGCGAATGTACGTTCGTTTTTAGTTGATGATTGAATTATAATACGAACGTTTGTTTCAGTCAACAACCAAATTCGAACTTATGTTTGTATAGCATGTAGAGCCATGCTATAATATAGCAAAGAATTATAGAGAAGAGGTGCGTATATGACTAAACTATCAAAACGGCAGCAGGATATTCTTGATTTCATAAAAGATGAAGTTCGTCAAAAAGGTTATCCACCTTCCGTTAGAGAGATTGGCGAAGCTGTAGGACTTGCATCAAGTTCGACTGTACATGGACATTTATCTCGTTTGGAAAGCAAAGGCTTAATCAGACGCGACCCGACTAAACCAAGGGCCATTGAGATTTTAAATATAGAAGAATCTAATAACATTCCAAAAACAAACGTAGTTAACGTACCACTTCTCGGAAAAGTAACCGCAGGTATGCCGATAACTGCCATCGAGAACATAGAGGAATACTTCCCTCTTCCTGAAAGTATGGTTCCACATGATGATCATGTGTTCATGCTTGAAATTATGGGTGAAAGTATGATTGAAGCAGGAATTCATGATGGAGATTATGTCATTGTAAAACAACAAAGCAATGCCAATAACGGAGATATCGTCGTGGCCATGACGGAAGATGATGAAGCCACCGTTAAACGATTCTTTAAGGAACCGGATTACATACGGCTTCAGCCAGAAAACTCCAATATGGAACCTATCATTCTAAGAGATGTAACCATTCTTGGAAGAGTGATCGGGCTATATAGGCAAATTCATTAAAAGCGCGCAAATTGCGCTTTTTTTTATTGTTTTAAGTCTATGTATTTCATCCCATGTATATGACAGAAAGAATACTATAATATTTTAATAGAGATGTTAGTCGATTAGATTAAGCCACTTAACTTACATGTTATGATGAATCTAAATATAATTGTAATATCAAAAGAGCTTTGATCAATAAACCGAGTCAAATAAACAAGGTATAATTCTTTTATATCCGGTGAAATTAGTTCAATAGACATTTCTTTTTGAAAGTGGTGTTACTATGGATTTTCCGACGATACATACGAATTTTTGGGATGCTGTAATTGCCATTCCAACTATCATGATTTTGACCCAAATTATAAAGTTTCTCTTTCCTATCCCCCGAAGTTACGTACCCACTATTGCTTTATGTCTTGGTTTAATCCTTTCTATATTCATAAGCCATCGGCATCACTTGACTACAGGGATTTTTATGGGATGGTTTTACGGATACGCCAGTATCGGTAATTACGCCGCACTTAAAACAGCTTTAGTTTCTTTTAGGAACTCTGATAATCATTCGGATTGATTAAACACTGATGGATCCTTCGATCGAAAACCTTTATTTTATTACGCAAAAAAACTGTCCAGTATTGTTGAACAGCATTTACAAGCAATAATGGACACATATAGATCAGCTTTCTCTAAACCATCTACACGTGATTCTGGCAAATTCATTCAATCTTGTACCCTCTGCTTTCTACCTCCATCTTGTATTTCTCATGATAATGGATACAATAAACACAACAATTATGGCACCCAGTAACGCAGGCACAATGTAAAACCCTTCTGTCTCAGGTCCGATTGGCCCTAATATTGCAGTACCAAGCCATGCTCCAACAAATCCAGCAATGATATTTCCAATAATTCCACCCGGCATATCCCTTCCTAAAATCAGACTTCCCAGCCATCCAATTATTCCACCAACAATTAACATCCAAATTAGCTCCAAAAATAACCACCTCCTTTCTCTAAAATTTATGAAATTTTTTTATTAATAGAACAGACTTGTGACTTATGAAAATCACTTTAAGCTCTACATTCCATGAATATATCGGCAGTTTATATACTTCTACCTATGTAGGTACTATAAAAGGGGCTGTCTAAAAAGTTCTTATTCCGTGAGCTTCGCAAAAATAAAGAGGCAGAAATGTTGTTAAATCAACGTTTCTGCCTTTTACCATTTATTCAATTTCAGTGTAACTACCCCTTTTGGGACAGCCCCTTAGTGTTTTTGATCTTCCGTTTTCCCTACCACAAAAAAACCATCCGGTAGGAATGATTGAAAATTATTATTTGGTTATAATAATAAATGCCGCCAGACAACTGCAATTGTCTGGCGGCACCACATGGTAAAAAAGAAAACAATTAAATTGCTTTCTATACCAGAATAAGTATTTTAGCTTCTTTTGTCGATATGACAATATTCCTATTTTCAATATTTCACACTATTTCCTACTATATTTTTTAAAATTTCAACCTTATTCATCATCATTTTTCCTACACATTCATTTAAAATCAGATTTCCATAGTTAGTTGAATGGTCTTACAATTCGAAATTCTAATTTACCGCTTTATGGATTTATATCAGACTAAATAGTACTTTTTCATTTCAAAGTGGATTTAATCGAATTTTAGACTCCTAATATATACCTTATTACCTATTTATGCTATTTCAATAGTCCTGTATTTCACAAAAAAAGGATATAAACACACCTTATTAAGAACTATTGTTAAAATACACTAAATATTCTTTACAACTGCTCTAAGAAAAGTTATTATACTATAATAAAAGGAGGAGAATGTATGTCATCATCAATAAATAAACAGAAAATTTTGGATAGCATTCCTCAAAAAGGTTTTTTCGGAAACCCTAAAGGACTATTCACTCTTTTCTTCACGGAGTTTTGGGAGCGCTTCTCCTATTATGGTATGAAGGCCATTCTTGTATACTATATGTATTATGAGGTATCTAAAGGTGGATTAGGTCTTGATGAAAAAACATCTCTAGCCATTGTATCCATCTATGGATCGTTAGTATATATGTCCGGAATTATTGGTGGCTGGTTAGCCGATAGGATTTTCGGAACATCGAAAGCCGTTTTTTACGGCGGTATATTGATTATGCTTGGTCATATTGCACTTGCCATACCGGGCAGCATTTCCATGTTCTTCGTTTCCATGATACTAATTGTTATAGGTACAGGTCTTTTAAAACCAAATGTATCCAGTATTGTTGGGGAGCTATATGCAGAAGACGATAACCGTCGAGATTCTGGTTTCAGCATATTCTACATGGGAATAAACACGGGTGCATTCATTGCTCCGCTTATTGTCGGAACAGTTGGAATGAAGTACAATTTCCACCTTGGATTCGGTATTGCAGCCGTTGGTATGTTTATTGGATTAATCGTCTTCATGGCTACAAAGAAAAAAAATCTGGGACTTGCAGGAATAACCCCTGTCAATCCTTTGGCTCCGAATGAAAAGAAATCTGTTTACACCAAGATTGGGCTAGCTATTTTAATTATTGCCATCATTTGTGCAATCGCTATCTCAAATGGTCTCTTAACACTTAATAGCTTTATCGGCCTTGTTGGTATCCTTGGAATTCTAATTCCTACTATGTATTTTATTGTGATGTACCGTAGTCCGAAAACAACATCTGTTGAGCGTTCACGTTTACTAGCCTATATCCCTTTATTTATAGCAGCGGTCATGTTTTGGGCCATTCAAGAACAAGGCTCAACTATTTTAGCAAATTATGCTGATAAACGGACACAGTTAGAATTTGCAGGTTTTCACATTTCACCAGCATGGTTCCAATCTTTAAATCCATTGTTCATCATTACTTTAGCACCTTTATTCGCATGGTTATGGGTTAAATTAGGGAAACGTCAGCCAACTATACCCCAAAAGTTTTCAATTGGCCTATTCTTTGCTGGTTTATCATTCCTAGTAATTTTGGTTCCCTCTTATTTTGGAGGAGCCGGTTCATTAGTTAGCCCATTATGGCTTGTACTTAGTTATTTCCTTGTAGTAATTGGAGAGCTTTGCTTGTCACCCGTTGGTATGTCAGCAACCACTAAACTTGCTCCATCTGCGTTCTCAGCACAAATGATGAGTTTATGGTTCTTAGCCAATGCAGCAGCACAAGCATTAAATGCTCAAATTGTAAGATTTTACTCTGCGGACACGGAAATGGTCTATTTCGGGGCTATCGGAATCACTTCATTGATTTTAGGATTTATCCTATTGGCAATATCACCAAAGATTCAAGGCTTTATGAAAGGCTTACGTTAACAAATGTAAAGCCAGCTTCTCCTATCATGGACAAGCTGGCTTTTTTTGATTTTCGTCAACACTGTATGTTACTGAACCCTACCGGATTTTCATTATGTACTCCGCTTTGCGGGGATAATATCTATCACTTTCACGAACCAACGATACAAGAAATATCCCAAATATACCCCAATAAGGTTCAAAATAAGATCATCCATATCCAAACTTCCTCTTTGAAAAACATACTGGCATATTTCTATGATTGATATTGAGAAAAAGGGAATAAAAAATTTTGGAATACCGGTCATCTTTTTTCCCTTTCTGGATAGCAGGTACAATCCAAATGGAATGAATAATCCTACATTTGCACTTAGATTATAAAAAGAAACAAGCCAATTCGAATCACCAGTTAAATAAGGGCTGATTGTAGAAAACGGGATAATATTATACGAATATTCCTGTCCTTCAGGTCGGAAGAAAAGTAAAACTAGCAAAGAGAAACTATAACCACTTATCGCTACCTGCCAATACAATCGGGGTAGTTTTATTGTTTCCCCCCTGACCAATAAGACGATCATCAACACAGAGACTACAATACAAACCCATACAACCATGATCACCCATGGGTTCAAATAGAATAAGAGTTGAAGAAGAATAGGTAGACCACCAAAGAATAACCCCTGTGAGAACAGGAGAGTAAGCAATAGCGTTTTATAAGTCATATGGGGCCCTCCTTCAAACGAATACCATTACATCCTAGGCTATTGAGGACATACCGTCAATATGAAAGATATAGCGCTTGGTACAACACTCATAAGATTTCCTACTTTTTCTCTCCGTTGACATACTCCTTAACACGTAATTTCTGACCGACTTTTATTATATATATATATATATATTGGTATCTATCGGCTATCGTACTGTTTAGCCAAGAAAGATACCGTGTCACCTGACTTCCACCTGACCCCCTTCATAAAGTCCATAACGATGGTATTTTCAAATGGAACGACCACCGGGATAGGATAAAGTTGTCCTATTTTTTAAAATAGATTCATAAGATAAACGTGCACAAAAGTTCGGAGGGGAAAATCATGTTTATAGCTTTTGAAAAAGCCGTTCTTATAATGGGTTTACTTCGTTTGCTTTCGGGAAGTATAGAAATATTCGCAGCTATACTCATGTTAAGACTTAATGATATCGAAAAAGCGTTGGTTGTGAATAGTTCCCTCGCACTCGTTGGACCTATAATACTTATTAGTACAACAGCTGTTGGTTTATTCGGGATGACCGAAAAGCTTTCCCTCTTTAAAGTTTCATGCATCTTTATAGGAGTGACCATTATATTTATTGGAATAAAAAGCGAATAATAAGCATAAAACAACCATTCTCAATAAATGGGATTGCCCATGATAAAACATTTCGGCACCTTTTTGATTTCACCAACGATATTTTCAGATTATCTACATATATGACAGCCATTTCTACAATTCACTTAATCAACTTCTTTAATCTCAATAAGAGAAGGGATTAGATATGGTGTGTAGTGTGGTATCTCGAAGTACTTGATATTGTTTCATTCACCATCCAGAGCTATCATTTCACTCGCAGTTTTTGACCGATTTCAAGGTAATTGGGTTTAACCTTAGGGTTCAGAGCTAAAAGTTTAGACACACTTGTTCCATATTTTATGGCAATGCTATAAAGAGTATCACCCTTTACAATCGTGTGAGTGTTACTTGGTACCTCCTCTTTCCTTTTCAAATTGAATGATTTAACGATTCCATTGACATGTCCTTGAGCTAAATTTTCAATAAAAGCACTCTTTTTCAACTTAGAGGCATCAGAAACATTATCGATGAAGCCATTTTCAGTCAATAAAGCAGGCATAGTGGATTCCCGAAGCATATGTAAATTTCCCGTTCTTTGCCCACGATCTTTCAAATCCACAAGTTTCAGAATTTCAGCGTGGATATTATCCTGGTACTTTTTAGTAACCTGATTAGTGGATGTATAAATATAATCTTCATATCCTTGTCCACCACCGGCATTAATATGGACGGACAAAAAGAAATCAGCTTCCCAAGCATTTGCTTCGTTTGTCCGTGCCGATAAGGACGGATACGTATCTCCTGTACGACTCATCTTTGTCGATACATTCTTATACCGTGCAAGAAACTCCCTGATTTTTTTAGCAATTTTTAATGTAAGATCTTTTTCTTTCAATCCATTTCCTATAGTGCCTGAATCTTCCCCCCATGACCTGGATCAATATATATTTTCACCATAATTATCACCTCCTATTAATTCTATGTATGTCCCCTATAAATGCTTGTACATATGTCATTTGATTACCCTCAAAGCAGTGATACACGACTAAAGAACTTGCATAATACAGGGATGGCCCTTATTAGAATGACAGTACAGCATATATTCTTTTAAATTCAAATGATTATTACATAAAAGTATGTTCTACTCTTTGAAACTGACTACTTCTTAAAAAGAAAAGGCACTCATGTCTGATGAGTGCCCTACATGTTAATTATCTATTCCAAAACGGTCTGCAACGATTAGAGTTATTAACATTGCTTCCGCAGTCTAAATTTTCTTCCACTGTTTCATATACTTCCCGTTCCCTTACAGGATAATAATGTTCATTTCTAACAATGGTTCTATTTACATTGATAACTTCAGTAGGGTGTATATGCTTCACTACCCGTCGATTCACTCTGGTATTAACAACCGTTTCAGTTGGGCTAGTAATCACTTCTTCCCTTTGTTCACGGCACTTCCTACAATTACAACTCATTATAAAATCCCACCTTTAATTAGTTTTAGTACTTACAGTGTAGCTTATGAAGTAAGGTGGTAACTTGTACTAAACGAATACACTAATTTTTATATTGGTCAGGATAATATAAATGAAACCACTGAATGAGTCATTACTAGTCAAAAATAGATCATTTGTATTTATAATCAAAGTAATACAAGAATAAAGGAAGTTATACGGTTCCCCTCAACAACACTGCCAATTAAAGATAAAATGACCAAAATTGCCCGCTTACAATACTAATTCAATAGTGCTACTATTTATTTAGGTTTTTTTACCTATTTTAAATATAAGTCAAAAATTAAACACGGATTTTTAGAGTAAAACCAAGTTTTAAGGAGGAAATAGCATGGGATTCTTAGATGGATTAATCGGTAATGCTTCAACGATAAGTAAAGATGAAGCAATAAAAGAACTAGAACAGATTCTAGCGAATGGTGAGGATGTAGATGCTGCGTTTAAATTAATAAGAGATTTGATTGTATTTACAGACAAACGCCTTATATTAGTGGATAAGCAAGGAATTACTGGCAAAAAGGTAGAATACCATTCCATACCTTTTAAAAGCATTTCCCATTTCAGCGTAGAAACTGCTGGACACTTTGATTTAGACGCAGAATTAAAAATATGGATTTCAGGTGCACAAACACCAGCTGTATCGAAACAATTCAAAAAAGATAAAAGTATTTATGATATTCAAAAATTATTAGCTGCAGTCTGTGGGTAATTCAACGAATATTGATTAGCATAGTTGAAAGAACAAAGGCTTGTTTTGGGGACTCTTATATGGAAGAAAGTAATATTTAATATCAGTGAAATTAACACCAGCTTTCAGATGATAACCAATAGAAAATTGCCGAACTGTATACAATCCTGGTCTCTCGGGCTTTATGCTTGTTCACCCTTTGCACCTCCCGTTAAAAAAACGGTTTTTTCGGATATAATATGTAATTTATTCATTAAGATGTATACAATAAGTAATATATGCACGTAAATCATTACTTATTGTATAGCATCTAGAACAAATTGCTTACATATCTATTCAGGTTTAATTTCAATTGTAAATGAGCCTTCTTCTTTAAGTATCTTCATATAGCGATTATCATCTTGATCCTCTTCGTACCAAGGTACATAAATATTTTTTAGGGGCTTTTCATCTGTATCTAATAGTTGGATATACATAATGTCATGGTAATTAAATAATCGCCCTAGAATATTAGGTCTGTCTTCCACCTTATTACTTGTAGGATTATTAATATATGCACCAAGAAGATCATCATTATCCGTTGGGGAGTATTCAAGTTCTGTTTGGTGCGTATATGAAATTTCTAAATCTATACGGCTGCTATGATAAGAATTTTCTAAGGCATGATCATCCTTTAAAGGTGTTAGTTCAGCATATGTTAGACCTAAAACACGCTCTGTTGGAATGACAATTGATTCACAATTCTCAAAAACCACTTCTATGTACTTAGCATTATCCATTTGAGCTCACTTCCTTTTTATTATCTATATAGGTAATTATAACAATAAAGGTAAAGTAAAATGTGATTTATTCATACAATCCCTTTCATCCTAAACTTACTTGACCTTTTTAATTCATGATGACACTTAATTTTAACTTTACTTTATAAGAAGTCGTGTGAAACATACTTAGAAAGTATCAAAGTTAATATAAATAAAATAAAGCCCGTCAGATAAAGTAGAAGTTCAGTTGTGCCATTAAAGCGCCCTTTTATGGAATAACCAAACAGCTTCTTATAGCTTATTTAGTCTAATAAAAGTTCCATAAAATACTGAAAAGAAAACAATAAAAGGAGGTAGGTTATTTTAATAAATCATCGACCATGAGTCTCCAAATCATAAGAAATAATCAGGATCTCCATATTTCTTTTTCCAGATTTTTTGTGCACTTATATATCCACTATCTAAACAAAATTCTTCTATACCCTTATTATGCAGTGTCAAATATATTTTATTTAATAGTAAATTACCTATACCCTTCCTTTGGTAGTCAGGATCCACAAATACTGTACCCACCTCGTTTAGATTTTTTAAAGCATTATCTGTACATTTACTTATAAGATCGCTTGCTGCACCGTATTCAATTGTACCGATTATTTTATCTCCATCTAAAGCAATCAGAAAAAATCGTTTTTCACTATTACTTTCCAAGTCACTTTCTAAGTAGGTTTTCTTAGCTTCAATTTCGTTTTCTATGTCCTCTAGCTTATCCCCTATACCTTCTTTAATAAATATATCAGTTATTACTGTTCTAAAAAATTGATTTAACTCTTTTATATCCTCAGTTCTTGGCCTTCTAATCTCTAAGTTAAGCACTCTAGAGCCTCCTTAAACTTAATACCAATTATTTAAAATTACTGTTAAGGACTTAATCATTTTTTAAACAAAGGTGTTTATCATATTACAGATAAGCGCCCTTTAACAGAATAACATAGCAATTTCCAAGTCAAGTTTGTTTGAGTAAATATTTGCTTAATCCCCATTTGTTAAGATTACATGTTCATCAATTGCACATTTTATATTTTCTTTAATGTTATAAAAATGAGGGGCGATCTTAAAAATAGAGTTGAAATATTTGAGCCTAATCTACCTTTCTTGCTTATATGATTGGTATTGATATTCTATTTATTATCCTTTTTTCCTCCTATTCTTATTTACCTATCCTGCTCGGTTAGTTGAATAGAGGGAAAAATAATAGTTAAAATAAACCCCTATTATCGGCATCACCGAAGAAAAAACGAATAACATCTTTCACTAAGATTAAAGTTCAACTCTCAACTTATAAGTTGAGAGTTGAACTGCGACATAAAATTGATAGTGAATACTGATGTAGAAGGGCTAAAGGTTAAGTGAACAATTTCGGTGCATATATAAACAAAGTTTTGTCGTGAGTGTGGGTGTTTTGTGTATTTAAAAAGTAAACATAAATATAAAGTATTCACCTACAAAACAAAAACCCTCAACGCTTAGAGCGTCAAGGGTTCAAAGAATTAATACGTGCTCATATATTGTTCGCGTTCCCAAGGGTGAACTTGCGTGCGGAACATATTCTATAGAAGTAAAACGGATAAAAACATATTAAATATGCTTAATTATCGTGGTTTCCCAAATGAATATAATCATAATAAATCAAAATCCATCTAACTTTTATGGGCAATTCATGGGCAATTTTATGGGCAAATATTAATTACAAAAAACAAAAGAGCACAGCGTGTATAAGTAGTGCTACCAACACTCTTATACCGTCCGCCTACTCTCGATAGGCAAACACTTGCTGTACCCTAGATGTAGTTTAATACATTTTGGGTTTCTTCGCAACGGTTTGCTAATCATTGGTGAATCGTTGCTTTTTTGTTTCCTAAAAGGAGACGAAATATTAATGAAGAAACGTATCGATGTAATAGCAAATGACGAATCATATAACAACCTATCATCATTCACAGAAAGAGAAGAAATGAATCAAGCAGTACGTGTGTACAGAGACATCATTCGTACGTCTATTAAACGTACAGATGTACAAGCTAGACTTATTGCCTTACTGGAAGTTCTTAAGCGTCACAGCTGCAAGCAATTTGGTGTGAGCTACATGTGTAAAAATACCATTGCCGAAAAGCTAGAACTATCTTATAAAACGGTTCAACGATTAATGAAGAAACTAGTGGATCTAGGCATGATTAAGCAGATTTCTATGAAGCGTAAAAAAGATATGATGCAAACAGCTAATGCTATTATCATTCAGCCTGTAAATGAAGAAGTGACCGACAAGGCCCCTGTGAAAATGTCCAAGAAGTGTCCTACCATTAAAACAACTACTAGTTCCTTAAAACAAAATATTAAAAGATATAAAGAACGTAACAACGCTCCTTCTCTTTCTCATGTGGATAAATCTGTTGATAACCTACTCAGAGCAAATTTTGTAGCTGCATGGGTACCAGATAACTTTGCTAACCTAGCAAGTTCTTTTTATCATGAAGCTAAAACCATTCAAGAATTTTGGAAGGTTGTTAAGCAATGCAATAGAGTTATAGATTATTCCACAGGGTCCAGAGCGTTTAATAAGGCACAGGAAATACAAATCGGTATTAGAGCTTTCAAGGAGTTTGCTATGAAAGTTAAGGTAGGAACTAAAATGATTAAGGGACAGTTTGCTTACTATAACGGGATTGTGAACAAATTAATGACAAAGCTTTACTTTGACGAAGATTTTATTGCTGGATAACCATTTACAATACTTATACAAAACTGGTAATCTTTTAGTTGGGCTATTTTACCTAGAGGAGGAACAGTTTTGAAGAAATTTTTAAAATTCGGGTGTTTACCAATAGTCGTTTTAATAGTGGTAATAATTATCATAGCTATGAAATCTGATAGTGACTTCAGAAAGGAAAAAGAAGCAAAAAAAATCACTGTGGAAGAATACGAAAAACGAGTAAATCAAGCACTAACTGAAATGGGAGATAAAACAAGGCTTAAAATCCTTTCATCAGAGGAAATTGAAAAAAATAAATATGCAATTGCATTATCTGAGACAATTGTAATTTTTCTTGAAATAAATGAAAATAAGAAAATTGATAAGGCAACAGTATCAGTTGACCCGTCCGTAAAGTTAACTAATAAGAAAGATTTTGATATTGCTTTTGAACTTTTAATCGGATCAGCTGACAACGATTTAACGCTTGGTGAGAGGACAAAATTAAGGAGAGCTTTAGGATTATATAGTGAAGAGACATTTAATAAAAAAACTGTCCAAGTAAAAAATAGCAACGAAATTACTTTTACATTTAAAGGTGACCCATCAAGTATTTTTATTTTAGAAGCAAAATATTAATTTAATACGCGTCTTAGTAATTTAAGTTGGAAATAAATTGCCCCTCTCATTTAAGAGAAGGGCTTTATTATGATGACTAAAGACTGTGTTTTTAAACCCTGAACGGTTTTTAATGTTCTCTAAATAATTCAGGAGGATTTCCTGCTTCTGGGATTAAGAACATAAATAAAGTAAAAAGTAATAGTATTCCGGAAATAGTCAAAAATATAATAGCCCCACTGGAATTATCTTTTTTTAATAGAATTAATGACCAAACTATGGGTATTAGGGTTAATATTAAACATAACGTAAACGCTATATAAGGGTTTCCCAAAGCTGTATAGCTAGAAAAGTAAAGTCCTAAAAAAGCAATTATAGAAAAGATTGAAACAGATAAGTACTTCAAATTCATAATACTACCTTCTTTCTATGATGACTGAGCACCTTTCTATTATGAATGTTTGTGATATTTTTTACTATGGCCCAATTTACCTGAACAAGCTGCTGCCCCTCCAGACCCATTACACCAAGTTTCTGAAGTATAATCTTTTAGGCACCTAATAGCAAAAGCATCATCGCAATCGCTATGTGCAAAATTCCTTAATGCCCTCCAATTTGAATGTGGATAGTGAACACCATCTGTAGAGGGTCCATTAAATCGGTTACAGTGAACCCAATCACCTTTTTTATATTTATCATAATAATCTACTTTAACAACATTGTTGTTATCATAAGTAGTCCCTAATGTTTGTACATTACCACTCATGGAATTATTTGTATTAACAATATTTAAATCTGTATGGTCTTCTATATTTTGATCAGTACTATTTAAAGCAGAAGTATTTGATTCTTGAGATTCTTGATCATGATGATCCATCACTTCATTAAAATGATCCCAACTAATAGGCTGAACAAAATGATATTGTCCATTTGAATCTTTCTCAACAACTTTTTCTTCTTGTTCATTTACAGAAACCGTAATTTTATCGAGGTTCTCTTCAACAAAAAAAGATCCATCTGAATTGATAGCTGTATCTTTTCCATTAACTTTAATGGTTCCCTCACCAAAATTACCAATTTTATAAACTCTATTTCCTTCTACTTCCCAACCTACATTTTCTAATTCTTCTTTTTCGCTGTCCGTTATTTCATCATCTTCCAAAAATGTAATTAACATATACTCAGCAAACCCATTATTTTTCCTTTCTTCAGCTGATGTTGTGTTCGTAAAAAACATCGACCAAGACATCATAATAACAGTAAGAATTAGTACCATTGCCTTTTTTCTTCTCATTTTCTTTTACCTCCAATATTTTAAAGTACCGTATTATTTTAAACATATTTGTGATATTATGTAAATGATTTTCCATAAAATATTATTTTATAATTATTTTAGGAAATATAATATTTATCAAAAAGGACTCGAGAGGTGATTTATAGTTCATTTTTCTACTTATATCTCTAATTTATATCTCTTAAACAATCTAGTATTATTAAATTCATTGAGAACCAGGAGAGTATTATGAAAAAATATTTTATTTTATTAATTATTCTTATATTATTTATTACAGGCTGCACAACTAAAAAAGATAACTTGAAAAATTTTTTAGACAAACAATTTACGCCTATTTTAGATAAAACAACATTTAATGTTCAAAATTATAATGAGAAGTATATTTTTAATAGTTTTAACGAAAAATTAGAAAATAATAATTTCGACAACAATATTAAAGAATATACTCTTAAAATCACAAAAGAGATTCAATCCGTAAAAAACATTAAACTACCAGAAAATATAGAAGATGATAATAAAAAGGAATTAAAAAGAATTAAGAATGAATTTATTAAGGGTTTAAAGGATAATATAACAAGAGTTAAAAAGTTAAAAAATACACTCTCTAAGAATAAGGAACTTACTCAACAACAATATTTAGAATTGAAATTTGATTTGGATAAACCTATTACAGCGACTAACTCAGAATATATACTATTTTTACAATCAAAAGAAATTATTAAAAAAGACAAAAAAATAGATTTGTATGATGATCCTACTTCGAATGAACATAATCACTCAGATAATAACGGTGACACAAACCAGGACGAACATAATCACTCAGATGATAACGGTGACACAAACCAGGATGAACATAATCACTCAGATAATAACGGTGACACAAACCAGGATGAACAATTAAAACAAAATGATTCTACTCTCTAAGTCCACTTTATAATTATATGCCCGGAAATTTTATCATTAATGAAACACATCTATACTTTTCTATTATATAGGGATGCGTCGTAAGTCAAATTAAATGCTTAGACGCACCCCTTCCTTAGTTAATACGCAATTTCGCTCCAATCACAATCGTATATTTACTATCAAGGCTATTCCAATCTTTAATTTTTTTATTTGTGCTGCCATATTTCTTCGCAAGAGCAGATACAGTATCGCCTTTTGTAACTTTGTGATAAGTAGCAGCTGAACCACTAACAATAAGTTTCTGGCCAATTTGAAGTGAATCAGCGTCTACCTTTGGATTCAGCGTTTGCAGATTAGCCACAGTCGTTCCGTATTTTTTAGCAATGGAATAAAGCGTATCGCCTTTGACAACGATATGAGTATTCCCGTTGCTTCCAGATACCTCATTTTCCTTCATTTTCAGATTGAAAGATTTAACGATGCCATTTACATGCCCTTGAGCAACAGCTTCGATAAACGCACTCTTTTTAAGCTGAGAAGCATCTGAAGCGTTGTCGATAAATCCGTTTTCAGTTAGTATGGCAGGCATTTTTGATTCCCGTAGAACATGTAAATTACCTGTCTTTTGTCCACGATCTTTCATATCAATAAGTTTCATTATTTCAGCATGGATATTGTCTTGGTACGTTTTCGTTTCCTTATTGCTAGTTGTATAGATGAAGTCCTCATACCCTTGTCCACCGCCAGCATTAATGTGGACAGACAGGAAAAAATCGGCTCCCCAAGCATTTGCTTCGTTTGTTCGTGCCGACAGTGATGGGAAGGTATCTCCAGTACGGCTCATTTTAGTAGAGACGTCCTTATAACCAGCAAGAATATCTTTGATTCTTGTAGCGATTTGTAATGTAAGATCTTTTTCTCTTAAACCATTTCCTACTGCGCCTGGATCTGTTCCACCATGACCTGGATCTATATAAATCTTAACCATTATTAATCGTCTCCTTTTTATTAAAATAAAATAAAATAAAAAGCCGCCCAGAGGCAGCTTATTTTTTATTAATATTAGAGTTATTCCATGAGCGCAGTGTCAGAAACAGCAGCAGCATAAGCATAAGCCTTTATATATAAGTCCCCGAATTCCGAATCTAATTCCCCACCCGTTTCTTTAGAAATCTTTAACATTTGATATAGACTTTGTATCATGGTATGTGTTTTATCATAATCTTCCACAGCCCTTGAAAGTCTCTCCTCATTTATAGTCATCTTATTATCTTTAATAATACTCTTTATTGATGCAATGGTAGTAATTATTTCTTTTCTGTCCCTTTCATATATTTTAATTTCATTTCTAATCTTATTATCTAAATAAGCGGCGTAAGCATCCTTACCAGAGGATATATCATATTGAATCCTTCCGATCATTACAAATTCATCTACATGTGAAAAACTACGAAATTTCGAGTATAACATTCTTAATTCCTTATCTGTTTTTGCCCTTTTAGTATTTTCCTTTTCATAATTTAATTGAGCTTCATATTCTGTTTTTAGATCATTTCCAATCTCTTGTGCAGTTAAGGGAATGAAGTTATAAGTCGATTTACTTTTCTTAACCTTAGCACCTGTAAGTCCTGCAACAGAAGTAATGGGAATATAAGTTGTAGATCCATAGGTTAAAGTTTGAGTCTTCTGCTTCTTATTATTCAGCTTGATGGTATACTTGCCTATCGTCACTGTTACCTTCTTTTTTACTGGTGCTGCTTGAACTGGATTTGAAAAGTTAAAGGTAAAAGCTATAACTACAGCAAACATGGTTACTAAAGACAGTATTTTTTTATTCATGGAAAAACATTCCTCCTATCATAATAGTAACAATATACCATTTAATGGATTGGAGATAAATATATATAAACCTCTCAAATTCAGCTTATTTTGTATTTCCTATACGATTTGTAAATACTTCATAAAGACCAGTTCCTCCAAGACCAGCAAATGCTCCGGCCCATAACCTCAGTGTGATATCCATATCTGTGAATGGAAATGCTACGGATCCTATCCCTAATCCTGCCACCAAACTAACAAGAGGTAATGCATTGTTAGGCAATTTAACTGTCCCTTTAATGACTTGTACAAACGCTGTAACTATAGGTGCTAAAATAGTTGTAAAGATTAATACTTGCTGCATGACTTCGTTTTCCACATTCATTCCTCCTTATGGTAAAAAAGCTTGTACAATTAAATAAAGAAGGCCACTACCACCAAATACAGCGACAGTAACCTTCCCCATGATCTCCCACTTCTGTTTTCTTGTTTCAATGTTGGACTGTTGCTCTTGTGCATCCTTGCCAATCACATGATCAAGCAATTTGTTTGTAATCACTTTATTCTCGTTGACTAGGTCCCTAGTCGATTCATTCCCCTTCATTACCGTGAGTTCTAAACTGCTTTGTCCTGACTGCAATTTAGCAAGATCCGTTTTAAGTAGAGATACATCTTGCTGAAACTTTTCATCATTTTGTTTCAACTGCAAAAGCTGTTCACGGTGACTCTCGAGCTCTTGATCTACTGCTTTAAATTTTTCATCATGTTCCTGAACCTTACTTTCCAATCCCATCCCCTCCAATTCCCTCATTCCCCCTTTTAACTTTTCTCTCTATTCGTCCAATATAAAAAGCCGACCAAAATGGCCGGCTTCATCTGCGCTATTCAAACAAATTTTAAAAGTACGATTAGCCAACTGCAATTGACTAACCGCACAACATGGAAAAAAAGAAAACAATTAAGATTGTTTTCTATATTAGAATACATAATTTGTCGATTGTTGTCGATTGTTTTCCCTATTCCAATACTTAATTCTGTCAGTTCATCTTTTTGTTTGTTTACTGCACATCATCTTCCGGATGTGTAATTTTAAAAAACGTGAAACCTTTTCATTTTCATACATCCTCCCATTGTATAATTAGATAAAAAATACAAAGGGGGATTTTTTATTAATGTTTAATTATAATGAATACAAAATTACCAGAGTAAGAAAACGTGATCTTTCCACAGAAGAAGTTAATTTCGCGAATAAATACCCAATAATTACAAAAGGCGAAGAAACTTCACCATATTATTTACTAGAAATCAATAACTTTGAACCAATCAAAGTAATAAATGATTTAGATGCACCCTTAGAAAAAGCGAGACTAGAAGGTTGCAAAATCTTAAATGAAAAATTCAATTACCCATTGGATAAACCATTCAAAAGCATTTGTTATACAAATTATGATAGAGAGAATAATCCCCAACCATCGTATTTCATAATCGAACGAAGATAGTAAAAGAGAGGGTTTTTTACGCCCTCTTTTTAGCAAAATATAAAAGCCAACACTGTGTACGCTTTATCTTCCGTATGTGACACAAAAAGCCAACAGATTTCCTGTCGACTTTACTTTTCTATTAAACTATAAGATAGTTACTTCGTGATAGCTCCTCCTGCCAATCCAACCATTTGAATAGCTTCGCCTATGCTTGTTACATCAGTTTCATTACCTTCATAATAAGCATCAAGTGATTTTATAAAATAATCTTCATTAACATTAATTGTATACCCTTGATTTTGTAGTTGTAGTAAGTGTTGAGAAACCATACTAGATTTTTGATTTAAAGATAAGCTACCCCATCCATTTTCTGTATTTTGGGTAGGGGTTTGAGTTGATTGATCACTAGTAGAATCTTTAAGAGCATAATTTTCACTATTTCTATATTCATCTTCATGTAATAACTCACCGGTGCTGAGAATGACATATTTTTCATTCCCTATAGTTCCAAATATTACGTTGCTTAGATCTCCATTATTATCAATTTCGTATTCTTTTGCTTCTTCATTATTTAAACTTATATTATAATTATCATCTTTATTAAAGGTAAGAATCAACGACTCATGTTTTATTCTTTCCTCATTAGCTTCATAATCCATTAAGATCTGATTTCCTATTGGTCCTCCATAATAATCATCTCCCTGGTAGTCGAATATCTTTTGGGTGGGCTCTTTAAGTAATCTATATTGTTCTGAAGGTTTCAACTGTAGATAAGAAGCTTTCATAGGTATAACAATGTTATACATAAAAACCGTCTTTTCCTCACTAATAATTGTATCGTAACGTTCGAATTTAATATCCCCTTCAATAAAGTCGGAAATTTCCGACTCTGATATAATTGTATTCAACTTCTCTTGTATTTTATTAACACCCGATTTTATTTTTTCCTCGTCACTCTCACATCCACTTAGTACTAATAACATCACAAAACAGAAAGATAGTAATTTCTTCATTAAGAACGCTCCTTAAGTAATCTAACATTGGCAAAACACCCACTTATTTTCCTAGTAAGTCCGATTTACCGATAACTATATACCTACCATTTGTAAATTCATGCCTATTACTACTATCGGGTAAATTTAAAAAACTTAAAGGGAAATATTTCTATGTTAGCAAGATAAGAAACGTAATGCTTAAAAATAAGAAAGGAATCCGGCCAAAAAAGAAATTTTATATATTAAGCAAATTTCTACGTTGATTTCTCAAGAAATTGACCACATTAATTCTTCTTCAACAGTTCTGATTCGTTAGTTGAAGTAGAATAAATTTTTAATACATAATATCTTCCTACTCTGCAGCTTTAGGTTGATAATCTCCAGCTAAGAACTCTACGCCACTATCTTTCAAATTTTCATAAACACCTGGTTTCAAAGTAGAAGGTACTTCATTAAATTCCGTTTTCCCTAAAATTACGCGTTGAGCAAAAAATAATGCCATCATAATATCATCTCCTATAAGTTTTATTGTAAGTTGTATTAAAAAAACGGATAATCACTGATAAATCATCATCGCCATATCCGCGATAAGATCCTCATGAAAATCCGTCCGTTCACTAATTGCTTGGTTTCGTGCTTTTAATAGAGTGTTTTCTGCTTTCAATTCCTCAATTTGTTCCGTCAAAGGTGGCCCGAATACCTGCGGCGCTTCCGGTTCGCCCGGTACAGGGTAAGAAAACTCCAATTCCTTTGTTGTGGGATTGACACGATAATTTCCCCCACACTCTGCGAAGTCCTGCAAATACGCTCCGTATGGAAGTTCTAGGACATCGAATGTGTTACGGTTGCGTTCGGATAGTGCTGTAAAACTTTGGATTTCTCTGTCTATAGGGACCGAATGGCTATCAATTTTCTGTCCTGTATCTACTATTACACTCCCATTAAGATTATCGAAATAAATCCTTCTTCCAATTTCTTTCATTGATTTCACTCCTTAATATTGAATAGCTTTAAATTCGTAGGCTGTACTAGAATATGGGACTTTTATCTTGAATCCATTATCTAAAACGTAAGAGGTTTCCTCATTAAGGAGACCAAGTTGATTTGGACTTCCTGCCCATGTCTGTACAACACTGAATCCATTAATAGCTTTATAGGATGGGTTAAGTAGTGTATAGAAGGTTTTGTAGTCAAACAAGACTCCTAAATTGTAATAGCTAGTCCCGTTATATGCGGTAAAGATTACTATACTTGGTTTAAAAGAAAGTGAAACGGTTAAATCATACTGGGCTGAAGATGTTGCTGTACCACTTGCGATTCGTTTCGGTGCTAAGTTTCCGTTAACTCCGAAAATACTTTTCCCACTTAATATATTGTCTGCAATTAAATTAAGGTCGCCTAGTACTTTTCCGTCATTTATATCACCACCGAAATATCCTTTCGGAATAACAATATCAGAGGTTCTTGGCGTAATAATTGTTGCACTTCCTACTTTATTAGGTATCGTCCCGACTATATCTCCTGCATCTGTACTTGCTGTTTTACCAGAGAGAAGGTCAGATGCAATGGCAGTACCAGAAGCCCCTTCACCCTGTAAGATAAAAGCCGTTCCGTCATAAGCCAGCGTATAGACACTTCCTGCTTTGAGGGTTCCTACAACTACTGCATTTCCATTTTGTTTCTTAATGGCTTTTGCTCCAAGACCATTCACATTAATAGTGGATGCTCCTGTATTAGCCACGTTAATTTTAAGGCGTAAAGAAACACCCTCTTTATATGTGGAGAGTGCTGGCGTAAGTGTGGCGATATAAGAGTTAGCTGTTCCAGTTGCAACAGCAAATCCGGTGTGTGTCGTATAATCCGCCTGATGTGCAGCAAGGTCATTCTCTATTTGAGTGATTTTACTTAGTAGATTGCCAGCTACATCACCAGATAAAATATCCTGTATCGATGTAAACCAGGAATTAAATTCATATGTCTTTGCTGCAGTCCAGGTTGTATAATCCGATTCTTGTACACTTTTCCAACTATTAAATTCAGATTGCTTTGTTAAGGAAAATTCAATAAACCATGTCTTGTACTGATTGAAAATGGTAGTGGTATCTACCTGATCAACCACGCCATGTACGATACCGCACAAGGCTGTATTTAACCGCGTATCGGTAATATTAGCTTGGGATATACTAATAGCTCCATTCGAGATTAAAACATCAGCAAGCCCTAATTCATAAGCATCGGCATCCCTTTGTAATAATGGAGCTGTTGGACTTGATGTAGCTGTCCCTTTCTTGACGACTGGAGTAATCTGTCGGGAAGAAAAATCTAATCGCAACACAATGCGGTCAATCCGTTTAAGTACGCCATCAGCCACACCTAAACTTAATAAATAATCAGCATCATTATTGACGTAATAGCCTTTTATCCACGCTTTTCCTGCCCGAATGCTCACGGTCATATTTCCGTTTGCAATCACCTGCATGCCTGTGGAGGGATTAGGAAATACCCCGTTTGCTATAAAACTCGCAAAATACTCGGCAAAAAAATCAGCTTTGTATCTTCGGTCTCCATTCACACTATTAAAAAAACCACTTGTAATAGCCATCATTTCACCGCCCTTTTCAATTTATCTAGTAATGTAGGAATATTAGAGCCGAAATCGACCTGTAAGGAGGTCCCAGTTTGTGTAGTGGATTCAATGGCCGAAACAATCCTGGTATGCATGATAAGCGATAGATCATCGTTCTTGATGCTCACTTTATCTCCCATAAAATAATCCACGCCATATACTTCATTCGAATATAAATCTATATCACTCTCAAAAGTGACAACCTTAGGATATTCCGTCAACTTGCTTTTTCCACGCTCATTTAAAAGGTCCTTGTATTCTACAGGTGTCAATGTGATATCCACATCATTTTCACTTTGATAAGTGCTTTGTAAGTCCCTGGCATCGACGAACATTTCTATCCGATCAAAGCCACTAACTTGATCGTTTACAGTAAGATAGGCCCTATCATTCCCCTCGCCCTCTCCGGCCACAATAGCAACGTTTTTATAATCGCTTTCGCTCTCTGTGTAATTCTGTTTAAGGACATTTTCACGGTCTTTGGAAAAAATAACATGAGGATTTACATGTTGTTCAGCGCTTCGGTCGGTCCCTTGCCATACATCAAAAATGAATCTCTTGTTATATACATCTAGCAGGACATCCCAGGACAAATCGTGCTTATTGCAGACCGTATACAGAAATTCATCCAAAAGGACATTACTGTCCGTCTCGGTCGCTGTTATATTGATCCCGTGATTCGTGGATATCGTTAGACCCGGTATAATCCGATTGGGATTAGCTGGAGTAACGGCATTTACTGCAACAAATGATTTTAAGACATTCTCAATATTTCCTGTGAAGCTCTGTTGACCAATGATTAACCGGCGCCGTAACATGATATTTAACGATGGAGCAATGATTTCTAACTGACTGGACTGTTCATCTAAATATTCTCGGGTGAGGATGAGATATCCATGCTGTAAATCGTCTGTCTTGGCTAGTATCCGGCCTTTTTGAAGCAAATCAATATTGTCCTTGCTGCCATCGATTGTCATAGTCAGTTGTCCCATTTTGGTATAATATCTTTCGACTTTCACACTCTCAAAATCGTCAATAATACCAAGTCTGTTGAAATTCAAATCAAATACATAGAGTTCCATATCATACCCCCAGGAGCCGTGGCGTAAAGGTCATAGAGACTTCTAAATTATCTAAACCAGTTACAGCATCATAACGAAAAAGGTTGTCTCCTAAATCAAGCTGCAGGAATGTGCTCGATAGATCCAAAAGGTTGAAAATGTTAGTATCCTCCCCATTACGAATTAACGTTACTCGCTTTCGGCGCTTATAAGTGGATATTTCAATAATATCCCCGGCCTTCATTTCCGTATTGATTTTCAAGGATTCATAGCTGTTTACATTCACAAGTGATGGACTCTTTAAGGTCCCTAAAGCCTTGAAACGAATCATCATTCCAGTGCTTTCCTGTCCCTCATTTAAGACATTGACTATTAAAGATGGAGATCTATAGCCCATTTCTATCCCTTCCTCTGGAATCTCTAAGGGAAATTCAAAGGCACCAATCCAAAGGGCAATATCCACTTTAATCTCATTCTTTGTATAAAAATATGGATCGTTGGAAGAAAACTGCAATAGTCCCTTTTGCCATGAATGATTGCTATTGTCAAAACCATTTGGAAAAGACGGTGCTCCTTCCAAGTTCGCATGAAGGTAATACTGTTCGCCTGCTTTTGTTTCAATGTCCAATCGAAAAGGATTGGCTTTAGGATTAAAAACTTTGTATGCTTCATTACGTTTTTCTTCAATCCACCAGGATTCCGTGATTGTTTTGTATATTAAAAAAGGAACTTCAAAGTCCTTATTGTTTAAAACGGTATTTTGATAGGTAGATCCGTCCGATGTACTCTCCGTATGATTCACTGTGGCGGACAAACCACTCAATTCAAAATCATCAGTGAGACGGAAGCTTTGGCCGAAGGTGATGAAATCCCCCCGGCTGTTGGTTATAGTAAGATTCTTGATTAACACGGCATCACACTCCAAACTCAAAGGCCATCCGTCTCTGAGCCCTTTCGATTTTTCTTACAATGTCTGTAGAATCAACAGTATTGATTTGAAACGTATTATGCATGGTTTTAGAATGATCATAACTGTTCGTTCTTTGAGTATTGCCGGATGTCTGTAGCATTTTACCTGCACTACTAGCCATGCTACCGTACACATCATTCATGGCCCTATCTAGTTGTCTAGAAGACTCCTGAATCCCTTGAATAAGTCCTTCATTGATATTCACGCCGAATCCTTTAAAAACACGTGAAGGACTATGGATATCAAGGGCCATTTGGAATGTATCTTTCACAATACTAGCCAGCTCTTGTGCAGCAGAAACCAAGGCGCTCTTTTTACTATTCAGACCATCGATTAAACCAGCCACTGCAAACTCACCAATTCCAGGCATTTCTTTCGCTTCATTTTTAACCTGTAGTTTAGCGTTTACCATAGCTTTGCGCCATTCTTCTTGGTAGCCTAATAGCTTAGTAGCCGTGTCTTTCTTTAATTCTTCAATTTTGATGCCTGTTTCTATCTTCATGCCTTCAAGTTCTTTCGTAGCTTGTTCTTTCGCTAGACGGTTCTTTTCTTGCCATAAGGCTACATACTGCTGTAGTTGTTCATCCGTTAAGGTATTTAATGCGGCGATTTCCGCCCCAGCTTTAGGACCCATTTCTTGTAGTTCTGCGAGCAATCCCTCATTAATGCCTTTGGAAGCCAATTCTGAAATATTTCTCTGCCAATCTTCAAAAGCTGTGACTTGCGATTGTAAATTATTTAAAAGGGTATCACCAGATACGTCTTTAGCTGCTATCTCATCAAAAATGCCCGCGAATGAATACAACGACTTAGCGCGATCATCGAGAGCCTTTTTATATTCATCATTCAATTTATTTTCTTCATCGATTAATTGTTGATTAAGAGTTTGGACTTTTGAAAGATAGTCCTCATTAATCTGATCAATTTGTTTTTGAATCTCCTGTTTGACGCGATAAATTTCTTTTTCGTAATAAATGCGTTCTTCAGAACCCTTTTTATGTTCTTTTAGGTATTGCTGGTAGGCTGCAAGTTCTTCTGACAAAGATAGTTTATTGTAGTATTTCTTATCTTCAATGTAATCCTTCTCTTTATCGAATTGCTCTTTATTTAGCGTATCAAGGGCTTTATTGTATTTAATCTGAGCCTGTGTCTTTTCTTCTGTCCCTTTTTTGAATTTCTTAACAGCTTCTTTCCAAAATTCAACTTCCTGCTCAGTGGTCATGGACTCTAAACCTTTACGTTTATCCACGTACTCTTCTAAAGCCTTTAACTTACCAGCGTTTAATCCCTTTTCAATCTCTGTAATTTCTTTCTTTGAACTAGTAGCAATCTTAGCGCGATCATTCGCTGATTTTTCTTGAATCGTTTTTATTTTTTGCTCTTCATTCTGAGCAACCTTCGCCCGAGCCTCTTTGGCATCCTCATGAATGCTAATGATTTTCCGTTCTTCGGCTGCGGTCAGTTTTCGTTTCTTGTCTTTCGCTTTGGCAATGATTTCATTAATCTTGTCTTCTTCGTTCTTGTTGATTTTCTTGATTTCCTCTTTATCCTTCTTAACTAAATCACTGATGGACTTATTTGCTTGCTTAAGAATTAAAGCCCTCTCTTTTTGAGCATTACTTTGAATCTTGCTGATTTCTTTTTCTGCGGTATTTGTGACTGATGTAATCACAGAATTAAGTTTTTTTAGCTCAGATTGTGTAATGGCAATCTTAGAAGAAAAATCAGGAACTGCTGCTTTAGCTAAATTAACAGCAGATTTAGCAACAGCACTTTTAGAAGAATCTATTCCCTCTGCTAAACCATCGCCAACGTGTACACCTATCGCTTTCATAACACGTGATGGCGAATGAATATCGAGAATATCTTTAGCCCACGCTGGAATTAGACTAGCTAATTCTGAAATCTTGGATTTAACCTTTCCGAACATACTACTAATTCCTGACACCAATCCAGAAACAATGTTTTTACCTACACTGGTAAGGCTGATTCCATCTAAAAAAGATTTAGCAGTATTCCATCCTGTTTCAATGGCGGATTTGACTTTTCCCATGGCCGAAGAAACCACTGATTTTAGGGAATTAAAAATGTTGGATACTACAGTTTTAATGGAATTTACTGTATTTGTGACAATCGACTTTGCTGAGTTCCACCCTGCTAGTAGGGCAGATTTCGTTGAATTTGTTGCTGATACTACTGCGTTTTTCATAGATGAAAATATTGAGGAAGCACTAGAATGCAAAGACGTAAAAATTGAAACTACATTTGATTTTAGAGATGAAAAAATTGACGATGCAGTGGACTTCAGTCCTGACCACAAATTAGTTAAGATAGACTTCAAAGATGTAAAAACTGAAGTCACGTTCGACTTGAGATTTGTAAAGATTGAAACTACATTTGATTTTAGAGATGAAAAAATTGTTGATGCTGTACTTTTTAGTCCCGACCATAAAGACTTCAAGAAAGAAACCAATTGATTCCACAAATTTGTAAGACTAGATTTCAAAGATGAGAATATCGAAAAAACATTAGACTTCAAAGATGTAAAAGTGTTTGATGCTGTAGAAGTCAAGGATGACCATAATTTACTTAAAAAAGAAGAAATGATATTCCAAATGGAAAGTGTCTGTGCTTTTATACTAGAAAAGTTTTTAACAATTAGTGTCACTAGCATGCCCACTGGTCCTGAAAGGATGGAAAGTATAAGAGGTCCCCAATCTCGAAAAAAATCAGTCACACTACTCCAAATTGATACTATTTTTGTACGCCCTTCGGTTAGAAGATTAGATATAGTATTAGTTATTGAACTCCAAATTTCCGAAGCAAATGCGCTAATCTCATCCCAGTTTTTATATATGGCTACACCTGCAGCAATTAACAAACCTATTGCGGCGATAATAGCAACAATCGGTAATGATATAGCACCTATAGAGACGCCTAAAGCTCCTGCTGCTGTGGCAATTGCTGTGAATACGGGTGCTAGGGCTATTATGATTCCCATTAATATCCCTATTCCAGAAACGACTGCTGCTATTGTGGCTGCTAATGTCGGATTGTTTTGTACCCATTCAGCTATTTTTGCTATCACCTCAGCTATAACAGTAAGAATAGGTTGTAAAGAATCTTTTAATGCTGTGAAAGCCTGCCTCATTGTAACGGTAGGATCAGAATCTAGTTTTTCAGTTTTTTGATTAACATCATCAATGCCTTTTCCTAAATCAACAGTTTTCCCTTCGGCATTTATGATGGTATCAACAATCTTCATGCCTTGGTCTTCCCACATGGTACCAAACATTTTTGTTCCTAATGCATTACGGGTGGTAGAATCTTCTACACCAGCTAAAGCTTTAGTGGCTTCAAGCATGGCTTTTTGTCCACCTTCGCCACCTTCAGCTATAGCCTGTCCCCAACCAACGAACTGATCAGCAGAAATATCAGTTTGCGAAATAATTCCTTGTAGTTCTTTCGACAATCCTGAACCAAAGTCAGCCATTTGAACTCGGCCTTCTTTAACTCCGTCTAAAAGGTTATCGATATTCCAACTTTTAGTATCCACGCCGGCCAACATGATTGATTGGACTTCTTTTGCTGAAAAACCAGCCTGAATCATCTGATCCCCATATTCAGCAATAATATCAAGTTGTTCTGGTGGGAAACCAGCATCCAATAAAGTATTTACAAGCCCTAGTGCTTCTTCATTTGTTATACCGAGTGTAGCTCCAATTTCATTTGCTTCTTGAATTAATTCAGTGAAGTCTATTCCAGAAAAAGATTTGGTTATAGTTCCGGCCATTGTGACCACTGCAGCGTTTGATTCATCTGTAGCATCTTTATTCAAGGCCCATTGTCGACGGACGCCTTCTAAAGCTGCCTCTCCATCTACACCATAAGATGTGACAGTGCGAATGGCATCTTTAACCGTTTGTTTTGATTCTTCCGGGACATTAAAGGCTATATCGATATCGGTATTCAGGCTAGAAGTATCTAATGCTGCTGATATAGCACCTGCTATTCCACCACCAGCAGCAAGACCAGCAACTACACCTTTAAGATCATCACCAAAGCCGTTTACCTTATCACCAGCTTGGTCGGCTTCCTTGGCAACTTCACTTAAATCTTTCTTCACAGAATTTAAAGAGGCCCCATCATCCACAGATGACAGAGCCTTCTTCATTTTATCTATATCGGTGCTTGACCCTAATGCTGCTTGACCAATCTTACTAATAGCATCATCAAGTTGTTTGGAGGAAGCCGTTCCGTTTTTAATAGCATTGACCAGACCTGAACCTAACGCATTGGCGTATTGATCAACGCTCGTGCCGGTAGCATCAAACAGCGTGTTTAATTGCCTGGTTGAACTTTCGATACGACCTTGTTCAGCCTGTAATCCTGCAAACTTATTCTTTAATCCATTTAGAGATCCTTCTGTTGCGGCCAACTCACGATTAAAAGCCCTGTATTGTTCTCCGTTTATTTTACCTGATGCAAATTGAGCATCAACTTGTGATTGTGCATCTTTCAATTTCTTTAACTTATCAGTAGTGGTCGCGACCTGGTCTGCTAGAAGCTTTTGTTTTTGAGAAACTAATTCTGCGTTTCCCGGATTAAACTTAAGAAGATTATCGACCTGTTTCAATTCTTTTTGCAATTCGATAGATTGGCTATTAACGCCTTTTAACGCCTTTTGGAGTCCTGTTGTTTCGCCACCTATTTCTATAGTAATCCCTTTGATACTTCCGGCCATTTCTTCACCTCACATTAAAACGAATCAAAATCTTTCTGATTTGCTTTTCTTGATTTTGATTGTTGTTTTTTAGGGTTGTTTAAATCGGCATATTCATCGATATAATCTAGGCACATACCGATTGTCATATCATCCAAATCTTCTTTGGAAAGACCGCATTTACGACATAAAACCAGGAATGTATCAATGGAGAAATCCCCATCGTTCGTTCCTGGTTCACTTGAATCATCTATTTTTTTTTAGTTTTTAAAGTGGCTGTAATCAGCTCTTGTAACTCTGGAATAATCTCCATGATAGGAAACTCATCAAAACTATCAAGCCAAGTTAATTGATCCCCAATTTTGTTGTCTGCTGTTTTAGCATATACCCAAGCAATGTTATAGAAGAAAGTAAAATCCAATCCTTCCAGGTCTTCAGGTTTAAAATCCTTATCATCAATTTTTGTAAGTTTATCTAATGAACTTAACTTAGCTACATCCGCAAAAAAATCTTTTCCGAATTGAGCTTTATATCGTATAGCAGAACCACCAGTACTTTTAAAACGAATATCCTTGCCATCAATTACAATTGTCTTTTCCATTTATCATTCTCCTCCTTATACTGTAGGTACTGGTTCAAATACTTTTGTATACCAAGCGTTGTAAACTGCCTCTGTCGTAGCTGCAGCCGTTTTTCTTTTTACAACACCATCAGCACGAGGTGGAGCAATAAAGGAAACTTCTGTTGTATTTGGCTCTGTACTATCCTCTTTTGAAGAAGAGCTCATTCCTGGACGAGAGACAGCAACATTGTAAAGAACATGCCTTGTCGCCTTTACATCGCCATCGAATTCAAATAGCAAGGCAATCGATTTGATTTTTGCATTAGAGTTCTCTGTAAGGACCCCCTCTTCTAACTTTTCACCTAACACATCGATACGGAATGACTCTGGCAATTCAGCAAAAGTAAAACTACCTTCGTAACCTTGATTTGAGTTGGAAGAGTAGTAGACTGTATCATCTGCATAAAATTCTGTAAGCTCCCCTTTAGGATCAGTTGTCATTTCTTTTGCTCCGGGAATCCTTACAGGCTTTTCGTATGTTACTGTCCCATCTGCTGCCTCAGTGATTAGTGCATAATGAGCATTCTTTAAACCAAACGTAACTTTATTTTCTGTAACGGCCATACAAAATCATCCTCTTTTCTATATTTTAATTTCGTATATTTTTTGAAATAATTGTTCACTTTCAATAAATGTTTCTGTTGTTTGATAAGGAATCTTGTTACTTTTAAAAACAGATCTGATATTTTCTTCTGCATTAAGATCCTTCTTAGAGGTATAAAGTTCAACTTGAACATTATCTATTTCTTGGTAGACTTCATCATCAGCTATAAAGTTGGAAGAATAGGCTACTAGATAACAGAGATAAGGCGTTTTAGGTAATGGATTTGTTTCGGTCGCTGTGAAATGCGAATAAGCCACAGGATACCCTGTAGCTTCGAGAATCTTCTTCAATTCAACCAGTGTCATGGCTTTATAGCCTTTTCAACTAGATCAGTAAATTGAGCAATTGCCTTTTCTTCCACAGGACGAATATGAGCCCTTGCAGGAACACGGCCGCCACCTGCTTTGACATGGCCGAATTCAAGTAAATGGGTTAGTTGTCCATCTGTTTTATTTCTGATGACTGTCTTACCGTCTACCGTTGTCTTTCCCCACCCAGAAGCATAACTACCCGTTTTCAATGGGCTTTTCTGTTTTAACTCTTCTACAGCTTCCCTGGTCACCTTGTTCTCTGCCTTCTTAATCTTTTTCTCTACATCTTTTGTATAAGTCTGTAGTTGTTTGGAAATTTCAGAAGCAAGATCAATACTAGCCACCGGCCTTCACCTCACAATAAAGCTCGATTTTTTCATCGGACCTCTCATATATTCGATAGATGGAGTAGACCTTGTCTTTATATTTCAGTTTCTGCTCATTTACATAGTCAAATATGGATACAACAAGCACTTGTGCTGCCTTTATACCCGATTGACCTGCAGAAAAAAATTCTGATTGCGCAATAGGCTTTTTCTCGCAAAAAACACGTTTTGTAAATGCCTCTATTTCTTCCACTTGATCAAGTTCATCTTTCACAGTTGTGATGATAGGAAAAAACATAATATCATTGGCCAATATAATCACCTGCCAATGTTAAATGAGTTTTCAACGAGTTATAAGACTTTAGGAATCTTTCGGCTGTTGTATCATCAGAAAGGAAATGCGCTTTAGCATATGTGATTATGGCTCGTTTAATCAGTGGATCAGTATCATCTGCTGCTTTTAAAATAGATACACCCGACAACATTAAATCATGTCGGGCCGCGTCAATAAGATCATTAATTTCTCCATCTAGTACAGAATGAGAGACTCGTAAAGCTATTTTTACCTCAGCTAGCATATTACTCACCTATTTTCTTTTCTGCTACGGAAGCCTCTTCCTTACCTTGAACCTTTTCACCATTACTAAGTTCATACCAGCCACCTCCCATATGTTTAGGAAATTCACTTTCCACTTCTTCTTTATCAATAAAACCTTGTTCAACTAAAAAAGTGACCCGTTCAGCATCTTCATGCGTGTACAGATCACCTTGGTTAAATACCTTTTCAGTATCTTTATCGCGAAATTTATTTTTAACTTTATGGTAAGCCATGCTTATTCCTCCTATAAATTTATTTGACTATTAAACTGTTGGAGTTGTGGGTTCAGCTTGTAAAATTACGAATGCTTTGCTATCTAAAACGTCTCCATCTACAATGGCATATCCCATGTAATCAGTTAAACGATCACGAACATGATCTTCACGGTACATTGTAATGTCTTCATTGATATTGGCCACATACCCTGCAGACACATTAGCAATTAAGAATTCGCCTTCTGGAATACCTGCATCCGGCTTAATTGAACGCCCAAGGATACGACCAACACCGCCAGCTTGTACATCAGTAATGAACAACGGGCGCCCTTGACCATCAACGATATTAGCAAGGATGTTCCAAATAGAAGCATTATTTGCGTAAATTGTTGCACCGTTCACATAAGATGAGTGGAGTTTGGCCATTACACCTGTGAGAGTTTTAAATTCAACACCTGTTTTTGTGTTATATTCAATAATTTGAGGTTTATCTGTCTCGGCAGATAATACTGTTTTAATGCCTCGTGGTTCAGGCTTGAATGATTCTCCGGCTCCTGGCTTACCTTTACCTTCATAAACGCCTTTTGATAAAGAGATACCCATACGGTCCCCAATTTCACGAATGATATAGGATTCAAACTCAGGAAGGGCCATTTTCTTAAGCTTCCACGTCACTTGAATAGCTTTAGCAAGTTCACAACCCGTTAAATCCAGTTGACCAAATCCTAACTCATCTGTATCAACCTTTTGATCTTCTGTATACCAACGGCCATCTACTGCATTTCCATCTGATTTCAACATAGATAAGTTGCCTGGTACGTTGAATTTACGAACATCGGCCCATAGTGGATATTGCTCTTCAGCACGTCTCCAAATTCCAGCAGCTACCGTTTTCGGAATTAGAATTTGGCTGTTTTCTGTCGTGTGTGTAAATTCACGATATTCATCATTTACCTTGTTAAAAAGATCGCGTTCCTCTGAGTTGAGGGATTGCCCCATCATCTCTTTAGCCCATAATGTGCGGTATTCTTCCGTATCAATTGCTTGGTCCCATTTCATATCACGAATTTCTGGTTTTTGAGAGCCTTGTTGTTCTAAAGGATTTTCAATGTGACGACTTTCAATGCTACCCAATTGAATGCCTTCAGCAATTTTACGTTTCTCGATAATTTTAGCTTCTTCCTCTTGTAATTGACGAAGCTCTTCTTGAATTTCTTTTACGTTTACTTCTCCATCACTTTCTAATAATGAACGGATTTCCTGTTTTCTTTGTAAAATTTCTTGTAAACGATTCATGTAATTTCCCCCTATTTTCTAAATGAAAGTTTGTAAAATTAACTGTTTTCTTAATTCCTTGTTCTTTTCGTCCTGATAAACTTTATATGGATCATCACTACGGGCACTAACTTGGCTATCTGGATAAGCAGGAAAACCAACTGGACTAATTTCAAATAAATCCGCCTGAGTTACGGTCCTGGTCACATTATCAGGATCCGACTCATCCCATTCTTCTTTCCGCATTCTAAAACCAAAAGAAACGCCGTCAACATCACCGCGTTTAATCGTTTCATATGCATCGTTACCAAGAGTAGTGTTTGGAAGGTCTAGTTCAAAACGCAATCCAATGTCATCCTCATATAATCGAAGAGTGCCATTTTTAGTACGGCCTAGAACCTGTGAAGTATCATGGGACCATAAAGCTCTTTGGTCCTCTTTTGTAAGAGATTCAGCAAAGGCTCCTTTTTTAAACTGCTCCTGGAATCGTTGAAACCACCCCATGGGATGAGACTTCATTTCCCACTTAACCGCATAGCCTGTGATTGTGCGTTGGCCCTCTCCATCTTCTCGAATTTCAATGGTGGACTGCGGCAACTCTCTCTTTTCATTCAGAGGTTGATTCGTCTTCTTCGTCATCTGTCTCACCTCCCTTCAGTTTGTCTTTTTCTCCTAATTGGTACTGGTTAGCCTTATCTGCTCCAACGACATTGAGTGTTTGAATAAACTCATCTCCACCATCAATAGCAGAAAGATTTAAGATTTCCCTGGCTTCATTTTTCGATAAAATACCTAAAGGCATTAAATCTCGTATCATACTAAATTTTGTTGTGTTTGAAGCGTAGGCTAATCTGTTAGCTTCAAAGATAATCTCATTTCCGCTGCCTTGCTGACCAGATGTAAATAATTTAGATGTAAACTCCAATGACAATTGAATGGCTATTGGTTCAAGGACTGATTCATAAAAAGCATTCCATTGATCTTCTTTATAATCACTGGTGATTATCGCCTTATTAATATTAAAGTATCGATATACCTTGTCCTGGATTAAGTCTAGTTGCTTGCTGTCTACCATTTTTGGATCGTTCTTCAACTCTTGATATTCAGACTTACTGTCTAATGCAGCAATTCCGCCGTTATTTGTCACATCCATATAATCTTTAACGAAAGAATCACGGTTAGCCCGGATATCTTTATCCTTCAACATGCCTGTAAACTTTAAGAGACCGCGCAAAAAAGCCGATGACTTAACTGCATTTATAATCCCTTCATCTGCTGTCTTAACGAGCTCAAGGGTAGGAAGCAAGGCATCAGCATTCGATTCTCCAAACAGGTCTGACTTAGCAAAGAACCTTCGAAGATGAACAAAATCTTCATATGGAGCTACTATTTTTCTACCATTTGCGAATTGAAACTTCACAAAAAGAATATCCTGAGATTCTACCAATTCAATATGGCTGGCTTCCACAGGATAAAAAGCTTCTACCTGACCAGTTGGACCGTATTTGATAAATACAAAAGCATTATTATTCAAATACAACTGAGTTACGATCTTGTAAATAAAATCGAATGTAGACATAAGCTCATTTGGTCTTAAGGAAAGTAGTTTTTCAAGAGGTCCGTTCACATGAGTGATTCCATCCTTGGTCCGGCGGATATGCTTTGGTTTTAGTTTGGCTGCGTTGGTAGCGATGGCGTGAATGGCACTTCGAACAACATCTGAAGCATATGGATCGTTGCCGAATGCTCTAAATACTGGTGTATATCCCGACATCATTTGAAAGCTTGTCTCTCCAGGTAATGGTTTTATATCCTGCTTACCTAACAATCGGTCCCAAAGATTCCTTTTTTCATATTTCAATATCTCACCCCCTTTATAGGCTTTGTTAATGATTAAGGTTGATTTTCGAAAAAATAAAAAGGCCACTTAAAAAGTGGTCTCCATTAGTGCTTACTATGGAACTAACGCCCTAGTTAGTTCATTAAGCTTAAATAAAATTTTTACTCAGATAGCACTGCAAACTTGTTTTTAAATCCATAAAATCAACTTGATTCACGTTAATTTCAGGTTCGATCCAAGAAAAACCATCACCTTTAAACCTTGGTATTATATGCATATGATAGTGTTCAACATCTTTAAAGATTCCATTCTCTTGCATAATGGTTATTCCATCAGTATTGAGTAGGTTTTCAAGTGAAATAGCTATTTTTTGAGATATAAGGATTACTTCATTTAAACTATTTCCATCAACTTCACTGAATTCTTGATAATGTGTTTTGGGAACAACTAAAACGTGCCCTTTGTTTATTGGAAATTTATCTAAAAAGCAACACACCAACTCATTTTCATATATTATGTATGCTTCAGCTTTTTTATGGACTATCTCACAAAAGATACAAGTCCCCATTTTAACCCTCCTTTTTCCTACATAAGAATCATTTCTATTTTCTTATGGAACTATCCTGCCCCGTTAGTTCAAAAAGAAAATCAACTACATCTTTTACAGAGCCTAGTCATAAAAAATAAGCACCCTGTTCGGAATGCTTACACCATAGCCATATAATCACTGTAGTTTTCTTGTAAGACAACATAAGCGATGAGTAAGCTTACAGCTCCATCTATACGCATCTTTTGACTAAGCCCCTTCACAGGCCTTATGTTTTCATTTTCATCAGTCTTAATTGAAGTATTAGTCAAACACCACTTTAAAATAGGATTTTTGTTATAGTTGATTTTGTTTTCCTTCAAATCAGCACCCAATAATTTCATTGGTTGCGACATGGTTTTCGCACCTTGCCTTACTTCTTTCATTGTAAATCCTGCGTCTTCCATTTCGCGTGTCCAATATTGTGAATTCCAACTATCATAGCCTACCCAGAGAGGACGAATATCATATTCATTCACCATATGAAGAAACCATTCTGTGACTTTCGTGTAATCAACCTTTTGACCATCAGTACCGATAACAAATCCTTTATCTTTCCAAGAGTCATATGGAATATTATCCTCATGAACTTTCTTTTCAATTAAATCGTCAGGAATGAAATATTTCTGAATAACATATTTCTCATCACTATCCGGTTTCATAATAATGATCGTAGCACAGGTTAAATCTGTTGTGGAAGATAAATCAACCCCAGCTACTGCATAACTATCCCTCAAGAATTCTAAATCATAAACCGCCTCATTGTTTACATCTTCAAACGAAAGCCAAGAATCCAACGAGCTTTCTCTGATATTAAAATCCTTTGTTAATAGGTTTTTAACAAGTAAAGAATTGGCTTTAGCCTTATTTACTTTTGTTTCTAGGTTATCGATTTTCTTAATTGTTCCTAAACCTGGATTGGCCTTTTTCCAAGTAACAGGGTTGGTCCATTCTTTTCTGTTGTCTAATTCATAAATGACAGGAAGAAACCGATCATCTTTATATCCGGCCGGGTCATCAAATCCATCTAGAAGCATTTTCGACTCATCATACTTCATATCATAGACGGATTCTCGGACAGTTCCGGCCGTGGTGATCATGACGATGAGTGGCTGCTCCCGTGATGAGGTGCCGTCCACAATGACATCATATAAATTCTTATCTTTCCATGCATGAATTTCATCAAGTGAAGCCCCATGGACGTTCAATCCATCCAGTGTGTCACTATCACTACCTACCGGCTTAAACGTGCTATCGTTAAAATCAGCATTTAATTCTTTAACCAGAGCTTTTATTCTCTTTGAAAGAACAGGAGATTTTTTAACCATTCTTTTTGATTCTGACCAAACAATCTTAGCCTGTTGCTCCTTAGTTGCAACTGCGTAAACTTCGGCCCCACCTTCTCCATCCGCTACCTGGAGATATAAGCAGATACCTGAAGAAAGAGTTGACTTCCCATTTTTCCGCGCAACTACTAAAAAGACCTCACGATATTTTCGTGTGCCATCTATTTTATGAATAAAACCAAAAGTTGCAGCAAGAAAGGCTTTTTGCCAAAGCTCTAGTTCTATCGGCTTGCCAGCCCATTTCCCTTTAGAATGCTTACAATAATTTTCTATGAATTCAATTGCATGATTTGCTCTTTTTGAATCATATTCATAAACGGATTCTGTGTCATAAATATCATCCACAAGCTTTTTATAAATACGTCTTACTTTATCACCAACTATTTCATCGCCGGACTCAATGCGATTGTAATATTCAATAATCGGATTATATGTAAGAGGGTAATGTCTTCTCTGCTTCATTTATTCATCACAAAGTCATCAAACCCGTCATCCTCATCTTCTACAGTAAGTCCTTCTTTAGGCAGAAGATTGAATAGTTTCTCGTAAGCAGACGTATAGCGATTGATCATCGCATTGTAAGATTTTTGAGCCGGGTTTTCTACAATCATTTGCTGGGAACCTTGTTTAAATAAATAAACAGGACCCTTTGTTTTTATGGCATCTTCGAGAATCTGAAGGGTAACTGTCATGAAGGCCACTCGCTCAATCAAACGCTGAGCCACCTGCTTTTTATCCTCCGATAAATATTTAAAAATGTTGTCAAACCTCTTGATTTCCAAATCTATTAATTCGTCTTGTGATTGTTTACTAAGCTTCGCCATAATCAGTAACCCCCCCTCATACGAAAATGGCCTGTGTATTATTCGAAGCTCCCACATCGGTCCCTAGATAGTTGCTAATGGTTTTTCAAATGGGGGGCTTACTCATCTTCATTTGTTTTCTTTTTCTCGATTCTAATAGTGTAATCGTCCTCCCTCGCATCGTAATCAATGTAAGCAACATCGTAGTCTGCAAGTAATCCAATAACCTTTTCTTTTGCAGCTTCTTGAATTGTCTTCTCCATTACATCTCACTCCTCGTATTTTCAATACAATTAGAACAAATAGATGTTGAATGAAATACTTTCTTATCTTCATAAAAGGTTGTCCTTTCCATAAGATCACCGCACTCTGGACAGATAGACTTATCAATCTCATCCAGCTCATCAGCTAATGCAGCAGTATGTTTGGATATAGCCCTGAGTTTAAGCTGTAACTTATCAGTATGCATATCAACATCGATACTTACTTTACCTTTAGCCATTACCTATCCCTCCTTATCAAGTCACCATTACTATCGAACATTACGCCTGCTGCAGTAACACCACCGCCACCACCAAAGTGTTCCTTGTTATGGCATGGTCTGCATACTAACTCTAGGTTGCTATGATTCAAGGTGATGTTAGGATTATCAATGTTATTAGGTGTGATGTACTTCTTATGATGGACTATCTCCCCTGGCCCAGCACACCGTTCACATAAGCCATACTTACTCTGGAAGTATGAGTTCCGGCAATCTCTCCATGTCTTGGACTTATAAAACTTCTTGGCGTATGGTTTCATATTACTTACCTAACCTTTCAACCATCCAATATACGGCTATAACTATTAGACATATAAGTGGCCACAACCACCAATAATGTATAAACTTCTCTCCTTCAGTCATATGTATCATGTCATGTATGAATTGATTCAAAAATACCCCTCTATCCGCAAAATAAAAAGACACCCTGAGAGGATGTCTTTTATCTTCTTTTAGTCTTGGTTTATACCATAAAGTAATTCTTTTTTAAATATCTCAAAATTTTCTTTTTCTACTAAATCGATTTTTTCAAGGTACTCTTCTTTACTAATTAAATCGTTTTCGATAAGTAAATCTGTCAATGCTCTAACTCTAATTCTGTTATACACTATCTCTTGTCCCAGATTCACAAAGATGTTGGGTTCATCTTCTAATTCAACGATTTCTGTAAGTTCTAGTTTAAAAGTTATTAGAGTATCTTCATCTAATTCACCAGTATATCTAGACATATGATTTTTTATATTGAATTTTTCATCAATATTTAATTCTTCGCTCTTAATATTTATTTCACTGTTTCCTACTAAATTAGAATATAAATTAAAATTTTGTAGCCCGTAAACATTAAAATAAAACTGAAGAGTTCTTACCTCTATATTTCCATTAAATTCATTAGGTATTAAGTCGTCACTAAAATCATAAGCATCAACAACAACGCCATTTAAAGAAATTTTCGTCATAATATATCGATCCCCTTTCCTGTATTTATTAAATTCTTTATCGTTTGGCAAATATCCTTCTGATTTTAATAATATAACTTGAGTATCTTACTTAATTCGACCCATAGGAATTTCAGTAAGAAACAAGCATTGAATATTAATGTGTTACAAAAAATTTAACTAAGTTCATAACTACCACCGGTTTTTTACCTGACAAATCATAGTTGCACTCGTCGACATCATATAACTGATCGTTAACATATATACGTGACCCAGGTGGCGGTACCACATAATTTTCAAGTTCAGGATAAGCTGGCAGCCTTTTTACTTCGTCTTCTAATATCAATTCACCATCACAATAAAACTTAAATATCATTTAAATTCCCCCTTTGATAGAGAAATTCGGCATTTAGGTTTTTGGTCCTTGTGACAAAGTAATGGAATAAAAAAGCACTCAGATGACTGAGCGCCTTAATTTGGACAATTATAGACCATTAGTTTTCTTACCAAGTGTGCCTGAATCCAAAACAAGTTTATAGGTCCAACATTACCTGGCTTGTAATTTTTTTATCCCATTGTGCCTGGATCTAAGTTTTTTGTACCTACTGTTCCTGGGTCAAGGTTTAATAGTCTGCTACCTAAACCACCTGGGTCAAGAGTTTCGCTACTAATCAATCCTCGATCTAACATATTAATTACCTCCTCTCTGAATATATTAAAACACTCAATTATAGGAAATTTGCACGGTTCTGAAATAATTCCATTCTAATTTCTTGGTAGTTCTTTCCTAACTGAAGTAAGACAGAAATGACTTTCTCTACTTTTACTACCTTTCTTAAATCTTCTGTAGTAAATGAATCTCGTAAAGCTTCGTTTTTTTCAATTTCATACATAGCTTTCAGTTCATTAGCCGTCATGTCAAAAAGCGTTGCATAAACCAAATTGGTAAAAGCAGCATATTGCTGACCATCTTTAAAGTTACCTTCATAGAAATCTTTAATAGCATCAGTTAACTGTCTTCTATCACGCTTGCTAATTTCTCTCTCAATTGCCCAACGCTTTTGCTCACTATCAGAAACCTCTTCAATGTTTAATAGGTAATTTCTAATAGCTTTAGCAACTTCTGATTCCGTTAGTAACATTCCCATCCTCAATAATCCTCTTCTATTAACTAAAGTTAATGAAGGAGCTGTTTTAAGGTCGGGGTCAAGCTGGACCTGAGCTTTAAAATCTTTCAAAACCTTACCTTTGAGGAGTCTCATTTCACCGTATACATTAAATTCATCACGATTTCTTCTGATCAATGACTTAATTGCATCAAAAGGAACTTCATAATAATCCGCAGCCATTTGAATTGTAACCTCAAAATCTTCAGTTAAATACGCAACACCTTTTACTTTTTCTAATACCTCATCGCGGTAAACATGTTGATCCCGCATTGTACGACTTTCAATAAGTACAAGTAAATTTTCCTGCGTTATGTCTGCTTCAATTTGCTTGTTTTTAGCCATTGTTACCCACCCCTTTTGACCTACAATTATTAGGGAAAATAAGATAATTAACAACTACAATCGTTCGTCAAATTGTGACATTTAAACTAATACCACCTCATTATGCTAACTGCTTAATATAATAATATTTTTGGAGGGCTCTTACCCCCTTGCCCCGCCAGTAGCCACCGCAAACAAAGTGCTTCAGCATAGAGTTCATGCCTGTTTGACTACTCGAGTAATGCACTTTGATAAGGGATATGTACGTCTCCCAGGAATTACTTCCTGAGATAATCTTATAAAAATAGGCATAAAAAAAAGGCACCAAGTTTGGTAGCCCTTTTGTCATATGTTTTGTATATATTTTGGTATCACTTTTGTCCCTATATTATTCCTAAAGAGGAAGCAATCATAAAAATAGCTGTTTTCTTCTTTTCATAATACGGCTTCTTTTGTAAGCCAAGATCCAGATAAATGTTTAAATCGTTTTGCCGTTCCAAACTGAGATACTTCATTTCAATGATTTCTCTTTCTATGGAATCAAGACTATATTTTAAAGCTCTTTCTATTTGGATTACTTTTAATTCATTCTCCACATCATTTTCTAGTAGTTTGGGAAACAAACGTCCCTCGATACCTTTTTCACACTGTTCTAACTTGTTTTGTTGCTGGACCTTCAGAGCCTTGTATTTCTTTAATTCTTTAACAACTATAGACCTAATTTTCTTTTCATCAACGTCTGGAAAGAAAGCTAATTGCGTGCCCATTCATTCTCCCCCTATGGTATAATATTTCATCCAAAAACATATACCGCGGCCGGGAGAAATCCTGGTCTTTTTTATGCCTAAATTTCTTAGTTAGTCAATTCTTCATCCATCTTCATTTGATCCGGATTAATACTTGCTGAACCATCCTTATCGATGGTGTATTCCACACCTTCATGCGGATCCTCAAAATCCTCTGTGCTCATTTGTCCTTCTGGTGTATTATCTTTATCTGGTTGACTCTCCATTACCTCTTTAGGAGTTTGATATGCGTATGTTAGATCGATTAAAAAATACTGACCGTACTTATTATATTTCTCTGTGATTTTGTGCATTTGAAGGTTGTCATTTTCTTTAGCAGCTGAAACAATTTCCTCCGCCTGTTCACGTGTATCTGCGTAATGTTGTTCCTTTTGATTAAGTTGTACTTTAGCCATTGATTAATCCTCCTATTAATAAGTGTTATTTTTATTTGAATATATAAGTAGACTAATTGCTCCTATATAAAGAGTTAATGAAAGTTTTCTTTTATTTATAAAGCGTTTCTAGCCTTAGAAAGTCTTTCAGCTGCTCTTTCCCTTTGTTCATCTGTATAGACCCGTTCCTTTTTCATACTGACTTGTTTTTCTGTCAAAGTTCCCCTAACAGCTATCGGCCTATCATCCTCCGATTCTATGACGAATAACTCTATTAAATTAGAGAGTTTTCGTATGTGTTTAGGAACAGTAGAGTAAACGGTCCAATCACCTGTACTATTGTCAAAAACCAATGAAGTTTCTTGCTCATCTCGTGAATAACCCATTCGGAAATACCACCCTCTCTTTATTTGTTATTTAAGCGCGTTCTAAGACATTTCATTATTCACTAGACTAATTGATCTAGTTATAAAAAATAAAGCTAATTTACCCCTATTCTGTAGATCGTTTTCGTGTCGAATAGCGTCGAAATTACTTATTGTGGTATTTTCTTTTAAGATAAGCATTAAGATATTTCTCTAGTAATGGACTTCTCCCCATCCAGTCACGACCAGACCTAATATGATTAGGTGTCCAACCTGGCATTTTCGGTAAAGGTGTATCAGCAGGTAATGATCCTATTTTTGCTGCTTCTTTTAGTAAAAGTGATTTATTATAGTTAGCCATTCATTCCACGACTCTCCGAAGCTTAGCAATCCAAGGAGAAGAAAAGTCTACTACCTGATATCGCTTTTGCTCAAATGAATAATGATTAAGGACTTCAGATTGCTGGCCTTCTTGTTTAAGAGGAGAAATAATCTCGAATCCCCTAACTATTAAATCCTTGATAGCTTGCTCAGCTTCATGCTTTCTTTGCCTTCGAATAATAACCGGCTGAATTTGCTTGCCCATCATCCCATCCCCTTTGTCCTAATTGCCTGTCTTCGCTTTTTCAGCTTTGTAAATTTCTTCGAGATTACTCAAAGTTAACTCATAAAGTTGTAAACCTTCAGGCGTTTTGAAATATCCCATTTTCAGTAGTTCATTTTTATAAAAATCCTTTTCCAGTTCTACTCTCTGACGTAAGATCATAATTTATCCTTTCTTGCAAACTGAATATCCAGGGAAAAATGGCAACCACATGTACAGACAAATTTATATAGATTCAGCCTTTGGCGTTTTCCCGAGTACACAACATACTTACAAGATGGACAGAAAGCTTTATAAATTACCCCGTTCACAAGTTGACATCCTTCCCAATAGTTTTAAATAAATCCTTTTTTCAGTAGTTCACGAGTCATATAGTAAAAGTGATGGTAAATGTAATTACCGGTAGCACTAGGAGCAAGAAAAACAGTTGAGAAGTCATAACGGACCTCAAATGTTTTTAAGCTGCCTAGCAGTGATTTAGGTTTATATTTACTCCGATACAATCCGTTTAGTATTTTCGAGTATCCCTCTAGATCCTCACAAATCAGAACAAATGGATTTTTGGAAGCACGAATCAACTCATTTTCAAAACGGTTGCGGTCCTTGATTGATTCAACCAGCTCATCAACACCATTTTTCCGTTCAATGCCAGCAGCTAAGTAAATATCCCTGGTGATACCCATTTCAGGATTTTTAGGAATCATCGCTGAGTAATCGGCGGTCTTCATGGTCCTTAATTTGAAAGGAACGTTTTTCTTTCTGAAATAATCGAGTACATGTTGGTTTTTTTGTTCCCTGGTGTCCACAATAATTTCAAGTGTTCCCAGGATCTGTTCTAATTCCTTGTCGGAATATCTATAATGTATGGCCGACATTTACTGCCCCCTAAAGTACGACATAGCACGATCAAATATTTCTTTGGACAGCTTATCCGTCACATCATTTTCATAATTACATATAGGCTCAGTGACCTTATCCCAACCGTTATTATTCAAATCAATCATCAATTGCATAACGGCTGCTGTACCTGCAGCATCATTATTTAGCCAATCATTTATTTTTTCGTTCATAGCTTGGTCAATTCCACGATAGAAGTTAATTACTTTATCCATTGTTTGCTTAACGGCATGATCCTGGTCAGAATAATTACCTTTGAGAAAAGCAACAATTCTAGCTTTAAATGATTTGGCTAACTCCTCTAGTTCTGGATAGATATTTTCTGGATTGTCTATATACAATTCATCACCGTCCAGAACTAATGGAGAACCCATTGATTTGAAATCCTCAATTATCTGTTTTGGATGCATAAAACACCTCTTTTTTTCTAACTGGTGTTATCGAAGTGTTACTAAGTTATCGAAGTTAACGGGAAATCTATTAACTCTCTTATATATATATTATTTTTATTTATTTATTTTTCGTGGGAATGGAACTAGGAAATTCAATAACTTTAATAACACATAAACAAAAAATATAAATTTACTAAAGTAAGAAATCTTTATTTATCAAGGCTTACAGCTTCTTTCTGTTAAAGGGAATAGTGTTATTTAACTCCTTATCTTGATTTGCTTCGATAACACTTTTTCCTTTTTCGATAACACCTTCATCTTCTTCTGTAAAAAATCCAGCACCTGCAAATTGATTTAGTGTTAACCCTTGGATAAATACTTTATTTCTATTTCCTTTCTCTTTCTTAAAACCTCGTATTTCCATTTGACGATAGAATGAACGATTTTTTAGTTCCATTTCATTATTCGAATAGCACCATTTCGTGTAGTTTTCGTATAAAGATTTAGCTTCAATTTGCAAACTTTTATGAAGAGTACAATTCTCTTCCAAGAATGGGCCTAAGATATCCATATCCTCACGATAACTTGCGGTTGCTTCTCTAACAGCTTGCGGCTCTCCCAGTCCATCAGCCTGCCACTTCAAGCAGCCTTCCACAGCCCAACGGAGAATGCCTGGCATTTCCTTTGCTAACTTTTCCGGTAGATCATAGTCAATTTGGTCTTTAGGAATGGTAACGGTAAAAGGAATTAACTTAATCCGTCTCCAGATACCTTCATCAGATCCTTTGATAATTGGCTTATGGTTTGTCGTAAAGAAAACTTTAAACTCAGGTGTAAACTCAAAATATTCTTGTCGAAGGAATCGAGCTGACATTTTCTCTCCACCGGTTATTTGTTTAACCAATGATTCAGACAGCTGCTGCCCTTCCTCACTCTCGACTGCGGAGACAAAACGAGCACCATCCAATCGAGCAACATCATTATTGATTCCACTGTCATTTTTCTTCTTTAGAAAAGTGTCACTGTTTGTCTGCCTACCGTAATCGCCAAGGAGGTCCTGGATTGTATTTATGAAAGTTGATTTACCATTCCGGCCATTACCGAAAAGGAAAAACATGATTTGCTCTTTAGTAACACCAGTAAATGAATAACCAATGGCTTTTTGTAAAAACTCAATGAGCTCATGATCCGGTTTTCCTTCTGGCGTTAGAAAAATACTTTCTAAGAAAGCCAGCCAATTCGGACATTTAGCATCTTTTTTATATTCGATAGGAGAAATCTTTGTAAAAAGTAAGTCTCTATCATGCGGACTTAATTCACCTGTTCTCAGGTCAATCACTCCGTTATCACAATTAAAAAGAAATTTATGAGCGTCTAGCTCTTTCTTTCGTATAGAAACCATTGGCCGTACATCCAAAATGCTATTTATTCGAATAGCACGCTTTTCACACTTCTTTGCCCAATCATTAAGCTGTTTTGCACGATATCTATCTTCTTCAGACTTTGACTCTGTATATAGCCCTCTTAGTGTTTTAGCAGCAAGTGCCTCGATATTCCTCTTACTATCCTCCTGCCACTGTTTCCCATTCCAAATGAGCCATTCCAGTTCATTACAGTACCGGATGTTGTCGCCATGGTAATAAACGATTCTCTCTGCATTTCCTAACTCAGTTAAATGAAAATTAGGGACCTTATCAATGATTTCCTCGGTATCTTCAATTTCTTGCTGCTCATCTGAAAAATAGAATTCATATTTCTTTTCCTCTGGTGGTTCAAAGTCCGATATGGTTGAAGGAGTAGCGAGAATGGCCGTTTCAATCGTCATTTGTCCATATGTACGACCGTCTCCTGAATGTTGCTTATCCCACTTTTCACGAAGAAGACTTGATTCCCGGAACATTGAATCCATTTTTGATGCGTCTTTGTCCGTCCAGAAAGCTAAGTGATTACATAAAGCCATATCTGTGGAAGAATGATCCCCGTTTATGAGAAGGCCTTGAAAAAGATCCTTTATATTTCCACCGTTCTTACTATTGAACATTCTTTCCCACAAATCAGAATTAGAAAGGCTGCTGAAGTCCTCTTTTTCACGTGGCTCTGTCTTATTCTTTGCTAGGGCTTTTGGTTTTTCTTGAAGGTATTTATCAAAGAGAATTTTCAACTCATCCGAACGGTCCACTATTGGAACTTCTCCCAGGCTCTCCCCTGTGAAAGTAAAGTATCTGCCATGTCTATAAATCTCTAATCCAAGCTTGGGATTCTTTTTTCCTGTACCTGGTCCTTTGAGTGGCAATGTACCTTTTGCAATGATGTGGATTCCCTCACCACTTGGAGAGTATTCTGTATAGCTTTGAATGGTTTCAATAACATCCTCTGCCAGTTCTGTAAGGGCTCCTTCATTAACGCAATGATCAATATCGATGCCGATGAATGGGTCGTCCTTGGAGAACATAAAGCCAATACCGTCATATCCACCTTTTTCAAAAAATTTGATAGCTGTAGGAAAAGTTGACCAGCTGCGTTTATTATTTGATTGAGCCATCTCCCCATTAATTTGATACGGAACCTTCGTCTTTTTACCTTCACGCAGTTCAGAACGCCATAGGATCCAATGAGGAGTGTTTTTAAGCTCAGTTGGTATATTGTGAAATTGATGTGTCATTCGATTACTCCCTTTTGAAAAGGGAGCTTAGCGCCCCCTCCTATTCACTGAATTTATTAATTGGATTATTAAAATGGAACATCATCATCAGAAATTTTAATTTCAGTTGGTGCTGAAGCTTCCGAAACTTTAAGTGACTTTACTTCTGCAAATTTTTTGCCGTTATATTCTCTTTCTCCCACAACTAAACGGACAGGCTTATTTAAGAAAGCATCAGCCCATTCTTTGTAGTTTGAGAACTCCATACCATCTGGAAATTGTGCAGCTTTTGAAGCTTGCTGGAATCTCCACAACGTATTATCTGCAACAACAAAGTTATCAAATAAGATTTTTTGTCCCTGACAAGGTTGATCTACATCAGAACGAATTTCATAATCTACAACAACCATGTTCTTTCCAGTTGAAGATACCTTTTGTTCATAATTCACCACGGTTGCCTCATATTCACCTGGCTTGATTTGTTCGAATGTTGATTCACCTTTTGTATGGTCTACTTTAAACATTTATAATTCCTCCTATTATTTAAATTCTGCTAATCTATCGAGTGCTGTACTTGCAAGTTTGATAGAAAAATCAGCAAGGTTTATATTTGCCTTAAATTCAAATTCCTCTACTTTTTTCTGTGCTTCCGGATTACTAGATGCAATAGCCTTCACTTGTTCAATAAGACTTTTCCTTCTGTTGTCTTCTTCGGCTTTCACATCAATACCAAGCTCGAGCCATTGATAGAGCTTACGGCCAACATCAACAGTAATCTTCTGTGGCTTACCTTCGAACATTTGAGTGTTATCTTTAGAAATGTCAGCTACATGATCAATATCAATTACAAAGTTGAGCATGAACTCATATTCCATTTCTTCCTTTTGGACAGGCTTGGTACCGACTTTTCTTGGTGCCATTTTGCCATCATTATTCGGCTCCACCACATACTCTGTTTTGGTACGAAAGGTAGCCAAGATATGAACATTATTTTGAGTAAGAGTCTTAATCAACTTTGTCGTTTCCGGTGCAAGCTTGCCCCAGTTTTGAAATGAGTTTCCGGACATTTGGCCATGAGTTTCAACAATGCCACCCTCACCCATCCAATTGTGAGAAATGGAATCAACAATCACTACTTCTGCTCCAGCTGCCTTTATTGTTTGAACAGCCATTTGATATCGGTCTGTTGTGAATGGTGGTGTAAAATCGATGTGCCGGAATTTACCGATACGAATATCTCCTATTTGTAAATTGGCATATAACTTTGATCTTCTGTGTTCGGTATCAACCACACCGATTTTCAGCCATAGTTCAGACTCACTGGCTTCTGGGTAAGCTTCTTTCATCATTCCGTAAGCAACCATTAGGGCACTTACCGTTTTTCCTGAACCACTGCAGCCGATGAAGCCAACGACTGCTTTTTCCTTTTCGCGTTCAGCTTCTGTGACTTGAAACATGATTTAAACCTCCACACTATAAGAAATGGATTCTGGCTTAACGACTACACCAGGAACAAGTTGCCCATTTTCATCAACTACAACCTTTTCACCGGATATTTCCACAATCTTTAATGACTTTTTCAAGTCAGCCCATTTCACACTATTCTTTATAAAATCATCCATTTCGTTTTCAATAACGTATTGAAGGATTACATCCTCATTTTCTTTTTCTGGAGATTCCTTCGACTTACGTGTTTTCGACTTACCATAAGGTGTACTAATCGTTTTTGCTTTTGGATCATCTGCCAATTGTTTAGCATGATACAGAGTAATAAGTGACTCGAAAAAACTAGTGCTGTTGGTTATCGATGAAAGTTCACCTTTTTCCCATTCAGCTATACGGTCCCGTTCCACATTTGCCAGCTGCTTAATTTCCTTTTCCTTTGACTTAAGAGCAGTCAATTTACGGAATGCCCAGTTTAGGCTGTTGATATCCGTAATCTCAAAATTAGTTTCCTGTGATTGGATTTCTTCAACTTCCATAAGTTCGATCTGTTGTAATGCATTCATTCGTTTTCCTCCTTCAATTCGTTTTCAAGAGATTCATAAACTTCTATTAAGTCATCGTAAAAATGACTTCCACCTAATGCAGCTTCATGTTTTTCTAGCAATTTATAAAGATTTTCTAATTTAGAATTATCAGGACTAAAAACGGTATTTTTCTTCGTTTCGAAATACATTTATTAATCCTCCTGTTGCATATTTGTTTAAAAATCATATAAGATGTAAATGATTAGTTATTTGTTACTGGCTCCTGCTCTAACAGGAGTCTTTTTTTATTCGGCTGACGTAAAAGAAAAGCCATATACCTCACTTAAATAACTCTCTAGATTTTCTTTCAGCACAATCTCCCCTGTGGACGGATCCATTACAATCGAATCGCCTATTAAGATTTCATGCCCATAAAAATCAATGCCTGCATGCTCTGGCTGTGCTACTAAGTTGGGATATCCAGTTTTAATAGTTTGTGAGATGTCAGGATGTTCGATTTCCTCTTTAGGCACTTAATTTGCCTCCCCTATACTCGTACTTCACACCAACAACAGGTAAATGTATTTCTGTGATAAGCTCATCCTTGCGATTAAACAATAGGTATAATCCATTGTGTTCGATAATGTCATCCACAATATCACCAGCAAATAATTTCCCAACTGCAAATGTATAAATGAGGTTCCCTGCAGCCACTTCGAATGATTTAATTGTTCTTTCCATCAATTTCACCTCCTTTCAATCGACCTTCAGTTAATGAGCTACCGCACATGCATCCAATTAAAAAGACCAGTGAAATGAAGAAACCGTAAATCATGTATTCGCCCAATGATTTGTCCTCCTTTAATTATTTGGTTGCTCTGTAATCCACGATAAAAGAAATCTCTCAGTTGCAATGGCAGGGAAATACCACTTTCCCCCTATTTTTCTCTTTGGGAACCTTTCATCATAAAAGAACTTTTCTTTGATATTGTTTTCACTCATACATGTTTGGCGACAAAGTTCCTTCATATCCCATAAAATACGGCGCTGTTCAATCTGTTCGAGATGTTTTTGCAACTCATCTATAAACCGTTGTTCAATCATTTGTTCATTAAGCTGGATACTTAACATTTTCTTCCCCCTCCCTGCACCTAACTACACTTGAAGTGTAGTTGAGGATCAAAAAAAATTATATCGTCAATTGAGAATCCTACACACTCCGCAAACAAAAAAGCCTTATCAATACGTAAAGGAATTTTATATTGTTCATAATCAATATAGGTTCTTTTTGTCATTCTCAAGACTTTTGCCATTTCTTCTTGAGTGAAACCTTTATACTTTCTTGCCTGTTTAATAGTGAATTTAATGTTTGTCATATCTTGTCACCTCCTGTCTAAAAATAGAATAACACACTTGAAGTGTAGTTAACAACTATTTTTTGGAATTAATATTCACTTTAAGTTTACTCGTGTTCACTCATAGTGTATATTATGAGGAGGAGGTGAAAAAAAATGCACATTGGGGAACGAATTAAAAAGTTTCGGAAAGAACGTAGAATGACACAAGAAGAACTAGCGAGGATTTTAAAAGTAGCTCCAACGTCAGTTTCAGCTTGGGAATCTGGTCGAAACAAACCCTTAATGGATAAATTAAGCTTAATGGCTACTTGCTTTAATATCCCATTATCTGAACTAATCGAAGATTCATCCTCAAAAGAAACGGATGAAGTATCCTTTGAATTTTCAAATGAAAATAAAGTTAGATTAATTGGTGTATATGGGAATATCCCGGCTGGAGAGCCTAATTTTGCCCAGGAATATATAGAAGCCTATATGCCTACATTACATTCGATGGTTGATAAAAACAAAGAATATTTTTATCTTAAAGTCAATGGTAACAGCATGAATAAAGAATTCAGTGACGGCTCACTTATCCTCGTTGAAAAAACTAATTATCTTGAGAACGGTAAGATTGGTGTAGTTTTAGTTAACGGTTATGACGCTACAGTTAAAAAAGTTAATATTGATAAAGATAACATCACACTAATCCCTTCCAGTACCGATCCTTTTTATGAAGAAAAAACTTATAACATTGAAAAAGACCATGTTCGAATATTAGGAAAAGTGGTACAAGCAATAAAAATGTACGATTGAGTATTAAATTTCTAACGTTAGCAATTTAATCAACAAAGGTGGGCGACGGCCCTCCTCTTTAAAAAGGAGGTTTTTAGTTGGCTAGTTTTCATAAATATAAAAAGAAAGGTTCTAATAAAGATTTTTGGGAATATCGAATTGTATATAAAGATTCACTAACTCAAAAGTTTAAAGAAAAGTCAAAGAAAGGTTTTACTGGTAAGACAGAGGCTAAACTAGCAGCTGAAGAAGCAGAAAGATTGATTCGTGAAGGTTATGAACAAACAGATGAATCTTTGAAGTTATACTTACACACATGGTTAGAGGAATATAAAAAAGGATCGGTAGCTAAAAACACGTTTGAATTGCATGAGCAAAACATTAAAAATCATATCATTCCTTATTTCAAAAACGTACTTTTAAAAGATGTTAGACCTATTTTGTATCAGAAGTTTATCAATCAACTTGCACAAAAAGGTTATAGTAGACGGACAATTGAAATTATACACCAAACTATGTTTAACTCTTTTGAAAAAGCTATTGTTCTCGAAAAAGTTAAAAAAAACCCATGTGCTGGGGTCGAAATAAGAGGAGAGAAAAAAAAGAGGGAAATACAATTTATCGAGTCAGAACATATAGCTGAATTTTTACAGATTGCTTATAAGTATGATTATTCTTATTGGCTATTTTATAAAGCACTCATTGAAACGGGTTTAAGAAAAGGTGAAGCAGCTGCGCTCCAGTGGACAGATATAAACTTGAAAGAGAAAACAATTAACATTAATAAATCACTTGATTTCAAAGAAGCAAGTAAAGATCAAAGTAAGATATTTGGAGATACAAAAAATTTCAGTTCGAAGCGCATCATCACTATAAGTCATGGATTCGCTAATGATTTACATTTCCACAAAAAATACCAAAATCAAAATAAAATTGCATTAAACCAAATGTATCAGCATGATCTTAATTTGGTCTTTTGTAGAAACGACGGAAGTTATTTACCGAAATCAAGTCTCTTTAATTCTTTTGCTCGCATATTAAAACAAGCTAACCTTCCATCCTTACCCATACATTCATTGCGACACACACATGCTGTTTTACAATTGGAAGCAGGAGCGAGTATGAAATATGTACAAGAACGACTAGGCCACGGCAGTATGCAGATCACTTCTGATGTATATTCGCACATAAGTAAAAAGCTTGAAAAAGATGCAATGAACAAATTCGAAGAGCACATGAAGAATGTCCTCGAATAAAAACATTTATGGGCATTTCATGGGCAGTAATTATCAACCCAACAAATTTAATAAACTGCCCATAAAAGAAAAACCCCTGACACCAGAGGGGCCAAGGGTTTGTACTATTAATAAGTAGACATATATTGTTCGCGTTCCCAAGGGTGAACTTGTGTGCGGAACATATCCCACTCGATTTCTTTTGCTTCGATGAAGTGTTCAAGTAAATGGTCACCTAGAGCATCCTTGATGACTTTATCCGCTTTTAATGTTTCTAATGCAGCGTATAAAGTAGATGGAAGATCGATGATGCCTTCTGCTTCACGTTCTTCTTTGTTCATGACATAGATGTTACGGTCCACTGGAGCTGGAGGAGTCAGGTTATTTGCGATTCCGTCTAGACCCGCTTTTAGGATGACCGCAAGTGCAAGGTATGGGTTTGCTGCTGGATCGACACTACGTACCTCAACACGAGTACTTACTCCACGTGAAGCCGGGATACGGATTAATGGGCTACGGTTTTTAGCGGACCAAGCAACATAGCAAGGTGCTTCATAACCAGGTACTAAACGTTTGTATGAGTTAACAGTTGGGTTAGTTACCGCTGTAAAGTTTGGTGCATGTTTGATGATACCCGCGATAAATTGTTCAGCTGTTTTGCTTAATTCTAATTTACCTTCTTTATCGTAGAAAGCATTTTCGCTTCCCTTAAATAGAGATACGTTACAGTGCATACCTGAACCATTCACACCGAATAGTGGTTTTGGCATGAACGTTGCATGTAAACCATGTTTACGGGCAATCGTTTTAACGACCAATTTGAATGTTTGGATGTTATCACAAGCTGATACAGCGTCTGCATATTTCCAATCGATTTCGTGTTGTCCTGGGGCAACTTCGTGATGCGATGCTTCAATTTCAAAGCCCATTTCTTCCAGTTCAAGAACGATATCGCGACGGCAGTTTTCCCCTAAGTCAGTAGGTGCAAGGTCAAAGTATCCACCTTTATCATTTAATTCTAGAGTTGGTTCGCCTTGAGCATCTAGTTTGAATAAGAAGAATTCAGGTTCAGGTCCTAAGTTAAAGTTCGTGAAGCCCATTTCTCTTGCTTCAGCGAGAATTCGTTTTAGGTTAGCACGAGGGTCCCCATCAAAAGGTGTTCCATCTGTATTGTAGATATCGCAAATCAGACGAGCAACTTTACCTTTTTCTGATGTCCAAGGGAAAACCACCCATGTATCTAAATCAGGGTACAAATACATATCTGATTCTTCGATGCGTACGAAACCTTCAATGGAAGATCCATCAAACATCATTTTATTATCAAGTGCTTTTTCCAATTGACTAACTGGAATTTCTACATTTTTGATTGTTCCTAGGATATCAGTGAATTGCAAACGAATGTACTTTACATTTTCTTCTTTTGCTAAACGAGTAATATCTTCACGTGTAAACTTTGCCATTTTCAATTCCCCCTAAATAATAGTTCATATTGATATTTCATTTGAAAAAACGCGACATATCACCTTGTCGGAGAGATGTGCGATTTCTAGTGCCTTGGAGAAGCTCTGCTCGTAAAAGCTTACGCAATTCGTCATCACTTAAGTCACGTCTTATTTTCTCCGCCTGTTCAAGATCTTGTGATTTCGGTAAATTTTGTTCTTTTACAGTAAATATCTTCTTAATGCCAGCGAGATTGACGCCTTGTTCGATCAAGTCTTTAATCTCAAGGAGTCTATCAATATCGTTTAAAGAAAAAACGCGCCGGTTTCCGTCTGTTCTCATAGGAGTAATTAATTGATGCTCTTCGTAATATCGAATTTGACGTGCAGACAAATCAGTCAGCTGCATCACAATTCCGATGGAAAAAAGAGGCATAGAACGCCGAATGTTGTTGCCGCTCATTCTTTGCATCCTCCTTTGTTTATCTTGATATAATCATAGTATATGGTATTTAATATGTCAAGGTGATGTTACCTTTTATGACATAAATTATTCATAAAAATTGAATGATTTGTAACCCATTGAATATTATGACTATTTTTCTTCATGAGAATCCAGACATGCTGGGTTCTCACGAAGTGTATTTCTTAAACTAACGGCTACCATCTCACGTTACAAATGTATCAATTCTTTCTCCATTAACGAGTTCACCGCGGTCAATACAGCCATTTTTACATGGGCATATGTTAAGCCACCTTGAACATAGGCAACATAAGGAGGCCTTGTCGGTCCATCTGCCGTCAGTTCAATGCTAGCTCCTTGGATGAATGTTCCTGCAGCCATGATTACATCATCTTCATACCCTGGCATATAAGCAGGGTATGGAGTAACATGTGAATTAATTGGGGATGCATATTGAATTGCCTGGCAAAAAGCCACCATTTTATCTTTATCATCGAATTGGACAGACTGAATTAAATCGGTACGTTTTGCATCCCAACGAGGGTATGTATTCATCCCGATTTTTTCTAAAAAGGCTGCTGTGAACATCGCACCTTTTATCGCTTGCCCGACGACATGTGGGGCAAGGAAGAATCCTTGGTACATTTCCTGTAGGCTATATAGTGAAGCCCCTGCCTCCGCTCCAATACCTGGGGACGTCAAACGATAGGAACACGCTTCAACTAAATCTTTTTTACCGACAATGTATCCGCCAGTCTTCACAATTCCGCCACCTGGATTTTTAATGAGAGAACCCGCCATAAGATCTGCCCCGACATGACAAGGCTCTTCCGTTTCCACAAATTCGCCGTAGCAATTATCCACGAAAACAACGATTTCTGGATTGATTTCCTTTACGAAAGAAATCATTTCCTTTATTTCATCGATTGTAAAGGAAGGACGAGTCGCATAGCCCTTTGAGCGTTGGATGCCTATCATTTTCGTTTTCGGATTGATCGCTTGTCTGACGGCTTCAAAATCCACACTTCCCGATTCCATTAACGGTACCGCATCATAACCTATTTGAAAATCGCGTAAGGACCCAATTCCAGAACCCCTGATCCCGACAATTTCTTCTAATGTATCGTATGGCTTTCCAGTTATGTATAGCAATTCATCGCCTGGACGTAAAATCCCAAATAAGGCAGTGGATATGGCGTGTGTACCTGAAATGATTTGAGCACGAACCAGTCCTGCTTCCGCACCAAAAACATCGGCATATATTAATTCGAGCGTATCACGTCCGATATCATCATATCCATATCCTGTTGTTGGGTTAAAATGCGAATCACTCACACGGTGCTTCTGATAGCTTTGCAATACGCGAAATTGATTGGTCTCGATTCTTTCATCTACTTGCTTATGTAATGGAAAAATCGTCGCTTCGACTTCTTGGGCGATTGTTTTTAAGACTTCTCCATGCTTTAACTGCTGATACATCCAAATTCCCCTTTTATAATGAGTATTTCTCTAGCTGTCCAATTATTGAATGATCAGCTAGACAAAAACCTTTGCATTCATATCTTTCCGATTCTTCATTAAAGGAGAGAGTGCGCAAAATGGTTTCATTTTTCAGCTGTGATAGTAGTTTACCCTCACTGGAAGGTAAGAAAACATTATACGGTATCATTTTCTCAATGACGTACTTTTCAATTTCTTCCATGATTGTTTCCAGGTCTTTTTGGTCATAGGCACTGATTAATAACGAATCATTACTGGAAGACCTTAAAAAGTCGACGTGAACCCTATCCTTCTTATTATACAACGTTAGCTGGGGAATGGAAGAGACATCTAAGTCATTTAATAGGTTGTGAACCGTTTTCTCATGATTAAAATAATCCGAGCTAGACGAATCGACAACGTGGAGCAACAAGTCCGCTTCCTTCACTTCCTCTAATGTCGAGCGAAAGGCTGCAATCAGGGAAGTCGGCAAATCCTGAATGAAACCGACGGTATCGGTCATTAGTACAGTGAAGCCGCTAGGAAGAATCGCTTTTCGCGTCATTGGATCGAGAGTGGCGAATAACAGGTTTTCTTCAAAAGAATCCGCTTCTGTCAAACGGTTGAACAAGGTTGATTTACCAGCGTTCGTGTAACCAACCAGAGCAACCTGAAACGCCTTATTTCGTTTTCTCCTTTCACGATACCTCTCACGATGCTTCACGATTCCACTTAGTTGTTGCTTGATTTCATCAATTTTCCCTCGAATGTGACGGCGGTCACTTTCGAGCTTCGTCTCTCCCGGTCCCCGCGTACCGATTCCGCCTCCTAATCTGGACATGGCTGTACCCTGCCCGGCTAAACGGGGCATTAAATATTGGAGCTGGGCAAGTTCCACCTGGAGCTTACCTTCCCTCGACCTGGCTCGCTGAGCAAAAATGTCCAGTATAAGCTGAGTCCTGTCAATCACCCTCGCCTCGAGGAATTTAGAAAGGTTCCGGATTTGACTCGGTGATAATTCATCATTGAAAATGAATAAATCAGGCTCCAATTCCGCTTCCAGGTTTTGTAGTTCTTCTATTTTCCCTTTGCCTATATATGTAGACGGATGAACCCGTTCTCTTTTTTGTGTAATGGTCATCAATACCTCGCCATTTGCTGTCTTAGCTAACGACGCCAGCTCCTCCAGTGAATAGCGGAAATGCTCCTCATCCTCTGTCGTTTGACAACCAATCAATACAGCGGTTTCCCTTATTGCCTGTTCCAATTCACACACCACCTAAACAATTTTCATCCATCATACCAAATAAATGGCCACATATAAAATTTTCCTGAAAACAGGGCCAGTAACCATATTAATATCACCCGTAACATGCTAAAATCAAGTTTGGCTTTACCATAAATCTGAAATGACATAGAGGGAAAAGGATATGACGTGGGAAGTATTAACCTTCATTGGTACAATTGCATTTGCCATAAGTGGAACCATCATTGCAATGGAAGAAGAGTATGATATTTTAGGAGTATATATTTTAGGAATTGTTACGGCTTTCGGGGGAGGCGCGATTCGAAACCTTTTAATCGGCGTGCCTGTATCTGCGCTTTGGGATCAAAGCCTCTATTTCACCGTCGCCCTGGTCTCAATCACCATCGTTTTTCTTTTCCCTACCAATCTATCAAGGCATTGGGACAGATGGGGAAACTTCAGTGATGCCATTGGACTCTCTGCGTTTGCTATCCAAGGTGCCATGTATGCAGTGGAACTAAATCATCCAATTAGCGCCATTATCGTGTCCGCGGCACTAACCGGTTGTGGTGGGGGAATAATCAGGGATGTACTTGCCGGGAGAAAACCGTTAGTCTTTAGAAAAGAAATCTATGCCGTTTGGGCAATCATCGCAGGTTTGGCTCTAGGCAGTGGACTTTTCTCACAAGCATGGCATTTATACACACTCTTTATTTTCGTCACTTTATTCCGCGTGCTATCTTACACCTACAATTGGCACCTTCCTAATAAAAAATGGGTCCCGAAAATATAAATGCGAAAGGCCAGCCACGTTTAATGGCGGGCCTTTCTGTTGTCACTCCTTCTCATCATCCTCAAAAACGAGATCTTGACTGGTCAGTGTAAGCAGGTCGACCTTTTCAAACGTATCTTCTATTAATAGGCGCATGGCCTGCGCCCTTATCGATTTTTCAAGTACATTCCGAATATAACGTCCATTAGAAAACGACACCACTCCACGATCGGAACGTAATACAATCAAATGTTCCTTTAACTTCCTTTCGGCATCCCGGCTCATAATATATTCACGCTCTTGCAACATGAGGCCAGCTATCTCCATTAACTGATCGATTGTATAGTCCGGAAAATCGACGACTAGTGGAAACCTCGAATAAAGCCCTGGATTGAGACTTAGGAAATAGTCCATTTCACGAGAATAACCTGCTAAGATTAAGATGAATTCGTGTTGGCGATCTTCCATATGCTTGACAAGCGTATCTATCGCTTCTTTGCCAAAATCCTTCTCTCCACCTCTTCCCAAAGAGTAGGCCTCATCGATAAATAATATGCCACCTATTGCCTTTTTAATCAGATCACGTGTTTTTTGGGCTGTATGACCAATATATTCACCGACCAAATCGGCGCGTTCCGCTTCAATCAAATGCCCTTTAGAAAGGACATTCATCTTTTGAAACAACTTACCAATCAATCGGGCAACGGTAGTCTTACCTGTTCCTGGATTCCCTTTAAACATCATGTGAAGTGCTTGCTGACCAGTCTTCAGCCCTCTGGTCTCACGTTGTTTGTTTATGTAAATCCAAGCGTATATTTCCTTTATCATGCGTTTCATCTCATCCATTCCAACCAGTGCCTTCAGTTCGTCTTCTATTTCCTTCAAAGCCACATGTTGTTGGGGAATTTCTTGGACCAACACTTCTTTGACCGGCAAATCTTTCTGTAGTGATTTTCTATTTTCCGCATTAAAAACGATATTGATTTGCCCGTTATTTTTCATACGGATCGGTTGTTCCAATGTCTTCACCTCTCCATCTTGGACCCTAAACTTTTAAACCATTCATTTAACATGAAACACACACGGACCTTTCGGGTCATTTTATGTTTTCCCTTCGCCAATATCTCCGTCTAATTTACTTTTGTAAATATTGGGTTTTTCAGTTAGCTTTCTTGTCTATAAAGGGGCTTTCGACAATTTATCTCCTATTCATCATTTCTTTCATTCATGTCATTTCCTGCGCTTTCCCGAGAAATGATTCTTCCTTCCATATATATATTCAAAACGAACAAGTAAAATAATCGAATCCTTGAAAAAGATACAAGCTCTTAGCACAAAAAAACAGGCCGCCCTGTGGGCCGCCTGTCATTTTGCTATCATGTATATGGTTATTCCTTCACTTCGTAATCAATTTGAACATTACGCTGTGGAGCGAATGTGGATATAGCATGTTTGTATACCAATTGCTGCTTACCTTCGGATTCGAATAACACAGTGAAATTATCAAACCCTTTAACCTGGCCCCTGATTTGGAAACCATTTAATAAGAAAACCGTCACATACGTCCCATCTTTTCGTAATTGATTAAGAAATTGGTCTTGAATATTTACGGATTGCTTCATGATTTAGTCCTCCTCTTTTCTCTCTAAATTTATGTATTCGCCTTCTTTGAAAAGCTTTCCTGCTACAAATCCAGATATTTCATTTATTTTTTTTGTAAACCCTTCGATGTCCGTCATATTAAACCAGATTACATCCATTTTATTTCGGAACCAGGTCAATTGACGTTTTGCATATCGGCGTGAGTTTTGCTTCAAAGAATCGATCGCTTCTTCCACCGAAGCCCGGTCTTCAAAGTAGTCGTATATCTCTTTGTAACCAATTGCCTGTATCGATTGGCAATCCCTCAATCCTTGATCATAAAAAGATTGTACCTCTTCAATCAATCCGGCTTCCACCATTCCATCAACTCGTTGGTCAATACGTTCATATAACTTGTCCCGATCCATTGTCAGTCCTATTATGCATGTATCATATTTCATTTCCGTGGGTTGTTGATTCATCTGCTCACTCATTGTTTTTCCTGTACAGTGGTAAATCTCAAGTGCACGAATCACCCTTCTTACATTATTAGGGTGTATTCTTTTAGCACTTTCTGGGTCCACACTCCGCAATTGGTCAAAAACAGGATCAATTCCTGCTTCGTTGACTTGTTTTTCGAGCTGTTCCCTATATAGAGGATCGGATGGCGCTTCAGAGAAATGATAATCATAGATTACCGATTGAATATATAAACCCGTGCCTCCTACTATGATAGGGAGTTTGCCTCTGCCCTGAATATCCTCAATGCAAGCATTTGCCCGCTTCTGAAACTCAGCTGCACTGAATGGTTCATCCGGCCCCTTTATATCAAGTAGATAATGGGGAATGCCTTCCATCTCTTCTCTTGTGATCTTTGCAGTTCCAATATCCATTCCCTTATAAACCTGCATGGAATCCCCACTGATTATTTCTCCATTAAATCGCTTGGCCAACTCAATGCTCAGTTTCGTCTTGCCTACTGCCGTCGGTCCAATAATGACTAGAAGTTTTCCTTTTTGTTGTGTCAACTTTATTCACTGCCTTATATGATTTTTTTTTATCTTATCACAAAACGCCACAAAAGCAGTTAAACATCTAACCATTATATCCATTCCTTACTCATTTATTCACATCGGCGAATATATCTCCTTAACAAGTTAGCGAAGGTTCTGATTCAACGCTTGGAGTACTGTCTGTAAATCCACATGACTAAGGGCATGATCCCATAAACGGGTTCATGCCCCTAAACATCCCTAACAAAATAAAGCATCTCACTTTTTGGGCGGTCTATTTGTAAAAACTTCATTCCACAGGTATTAAGACCGTTACAGTCGTTTCTACTTCATTCGAATCTACTGATATCTCACCGTTGTATCTTCTTACTAGATCCTTAACGATAAACAGACCTTGACCACGCTCTTTTCCTTTTTCTTTCTTTTTAGTGGAAAATCCACTTATATAAATCTTTTCCAGATCCCCCCTACTAATCATCTGTCCTGAATTCGTAACGGTGAATCTATATTTTCCTTTATCCTTTTTACAAATGATATTCATACGCCGCTCTTGCTCAGGTATTTCAATCGTAGCTTCTATGGCATTATCTATTATATTTGATAACAATTTAATTAAATCTATCGTCTTAATCGTATCGAAAGAATCCGGAGAAATATCAAGGCTTATATCAATATTATAGTTTTGGGCAGACAGCCTTTTCGTTTCCAACAGCACCGATAACCCAGGGTGTGTAACGTCCATTTCCATGGATTCTATGGTATGGATCTCCTTAGAGAGACCTGTTAAGTATTCTAATGCTTTATCTTTTTCTCCAAGTTTTAAAAGACCGTGTACGACCTGAATGTGATTGGAGAAGTCATGCCTTAGGGAACGAACAGATGCCATAAGAGATTGAAACTCCGCCCTGTACGTATCCTCAGTATCCCCTACCTCTCGTATCAACTCTTTTCGATACCATCTTTGCATGATTGTAAAAGCAATGGCCAGGATAATGACAAAAGCGCCCGAATAAATCAGATTAAAAATGCTGCTATTGATAACCTCATCGCTTATTGCGTGAATATCTTCAGCACTCGCATCCACTCCTAAAAAACCAATTACGGAGCCTTCCTTATCCTTTATGGGAACTCCTACAGTCATATACTTCCCATATATGGGGTCATCCAGAATATCCGTGATGAAGTTTTCTCCCTTATAAGCCTGTCTGACCTGGCGTTCGGGGACCGTGCATAGTTCCCCAATTTCAGGTTCTCTTTTAACGTTTTCTGGGAGACCTGCAATCATGGTCCTTGACTCTTGGGGGTTTTCCACTTTTAAAGTATAGATGTGTACAACGCCAACATTTTCACGGACATTCTCTAAATAGGCTTTAATATCCTCATATTCTTGGCTCTTTACTGGGTTTTTAAGAAAGCGTTTATAGGCTTCTATATCCAACGTACTAGCAACAGACTTAGCAACCAAGAGATTTTGATTGGCCACAGACCTTTGAACAGTATTTTTGATATTTAAATAAGAAGTAAACATATTAAGAAGGACAAATCCAAGTAACAATAGGAATATCATTATAATGAATGCTTTTACCTTTTTATTTTTCATAAAATTCTATATACCCCATCTCTTGAAGTTGAAAATCGGATATTATACTATAATTTTACTATAATTACAGAGAAAGAAATATAGTAAACTTATTTTATATCGATTATCATAGGTATATTTAATCACAAAATGAATAAATAAGATAATGACACAACGTTCTAAATATTCCTTTTTCTAGACTTCAACAAGTGTGAAAGGACCCTGGACCATTAATCTTTAATGGTCCAGGGTCCTTTTTTCGACTATCATGCTTTATTAATTGATTTCATTTAAATTTCCTCAGGGATTTTTAGTCCCTCGATAAAGGATTTGAAACTTTCTGCCACTTTATAAATATTTTCATCCTGACTGGAGGGATCTGCGTACCACCCCTGATCCCAAAAGAAGATTCCTTGTTCTTCATCATTGTTTATCAACAGGATTTTTCCTGCACAGGTATCGTTGCCGATTATAATGCAATTTGTATGTAAACCATCTTTATTATTTTCATGCAACTTTTGTAAATCAAGCTGTTCACTATCGATATCCAACCCATATAACACGTCTAACGATACAAGTGTGTCCAATGCCTCTACATAAAACTTACCATTTTGAACGGTAGTGGTCCCTCCGTTATATTCAAGGAGGAAATGTTTATAATCAGCCGGAATCTCGAAACCGACATACCTCTCAAAGTTATTGACCGCTTCCTGTGTTGCTTTGCCGTATCCAGTGATTTTCCTCATCCTATCAACTCCAGTTCGTTTTAATAAAAAACTACATTAGCCACCTATATGCCTAAACTTAAATGTAACCAGGGGATAACTCCGAAGATATATGTTGATTGCAGTTGTCTTTCAATAGCCCCTTTAATATCTCTTTTTACAATAAATAACAATTTCTAATTATAATTGTACTATACCATGTAGATTTTCATAATTCTTGGGGAAATAGTACGTTTTCATCAAATTTCCCACTCGTTGCTTGTAAAAGAAAACTTCACTATAACTATTATTCCCCATATTTATCCTATACCACTTTCTTAAAATATATTAACATAATTTCGTTTGTTTTTTTCAGTATTTTCTGCAAATAAAAAGGAAAAATAAAGGTGTTGACATAGTTCATCTTTACGTTGCTATGTCAACATCCCCCAGCCTCAGTTACAACTTATTTCTATTCTTTTCCTCATTTTCACTTATTTTATCTAGCATTGAAATCGTATCTACCAAGTGATTATTAAATATTTGACGTGCTATTGAAAGAAGTTCCACAATCATGGGGTCTCTTAGTGAATAGACCACGCGATTTCCATCTTTCGTTCCTACGACAATATTTTTCGCTCGTAAAACGGTTAGCTGCTGGGAAACTGCGGATCCTTCACTACCAATGAGATTTTGGATTTCATTTACGTTTTTATCTCCTTCTGACAATAACTCGAGAATTTTTATTCTCAAGGGATGTGCAAGTGCCTTAAAAAACTCCGCTTTAAATTGTTGCATCTCAAGATTCAATGATAATTCTCCTCTTCAATTTAATTAACTGGAAAAGGCCCGTCTTCTTTCCTCAATACCTTTGGTGAGATCCCCTGATAAAGCCGAACATTCTCTAAAGGCAAAGTGCTTGCAGCCAAGACACTTATTCCTATTTAACTGTTCAAGAGCGTAATCAATCGCTACTCCTGTATGATCAAAAAAATGATCTTTCCCAATTACTTCATATAAGCCAGTTTTGATCAGAAGCGTTTTAGGTTGTGGTTTGATTCCAGAAATCAAAACGAGACCGTGTTTAGAAAAATGATGAACGATGTTAGAAAGATAAGACTCACCAGTGGTATCCAACAATGGGACTTGTCCCATTCTTAAAAGCAGTACCTTTGGTTTGGAATGGGTTGTCCCAATAATAGACTGTTCAAAAGTTTGGGCTGCACCGAAAAAGAGTGGCCCTTCCACATTATATATACTAATCTGTGGACAATCATGCGTAGATGTAACTACTCGGCTATCAACCTGTTGATGTTTATTATTGGGATTAGGCAATACTTTTTCAGTTACTATTGTATCACTCATTCGTTTTATAAATAAAAGGACGGCTAAAATAAGCCCCACTTCTACGGCGCTGGTTAAATTTTCAAATACCGTCAATAAGAATGTTATAACTAGAATGAGTGAATCTGTCGTTTTGATTTTGACCATATTAAAGAAAAGATGCCTCTCACTCATATTCCAAGCAACCACCATCAATATCGGAGCCATACTTGCCAACGGCACCTTTGAGGCGTACGGTGCAAACAGCACTAAAACCAAGAGGACGACTATGCCATGAACCACACCGGATACCGGGGAAACAGCCCCGTTTTTAATATTGGTAGCCGTTCTTGCGATTGCACCTGTCGCTGGGATTCCACCGAATAGAGGCGTAATTATATTAGCAACGCCTTGACCAATCAATTCCTTATTACTATTATGCTTACTACCGGACATCCCGTCTGCCACGACTGCTGATAATAATGATTCTATTGCTCCTAGCATGGCTATGACAAGCGCGGGTCTAATTAAAAGTTGAATGCGATCTAAAGTAATCTCAGGAAATTTGAACTGTGGCAAATTATTTGGAATTTCCCCATATGTTGAACCAATCGTTGCTACTTGACCCGGAAATAAGAAAGTGGCAACCAATGTCGAACAGATAATGCCGATTAGTGGCCCTGGAATCTTTGGAAAGAACCTAGGTGTGCCTAAAACAGCCATTAAACAAATACCTGCGGTTAATACGCTGTACATGTTCATGCTTTGAATATGCATGAATATTTCCTTTACATTATTAATGAATTCTTCGTGTTTCTCCACACCAGACAATCCCAGAAAGTTCGGAACCTGGCCCACAAATATGATGACAGCAATCCCAGCGGTAAACCCAATCGTTACAGGTTTGGGAATAAACTTAATTAATGAGCCTAATTTAAAAATCCCCATTAAGGTTAGGATGATTCCTGCTAAAAATCCAGCAATTAATAAGTTTTCAAACCCATATGTCATTACAATCCCAAATAAAATCGGGATAAACGCACCTGTTGGCCCACCTATTTGAAATTTCGAACCCCCTAATAGGGAAATCAATACTCCGGCAATGATTGTCGTGTATATCCCATATTCAGGTTTTACACCTGAAGCTATAGCAAATGCCATGCCTAATGGAATGGCAATTACACCGACTACGAGTCCAGCTATAAAATCTTTTTGTAAAGATTGAAAAGAATAATCTTTGTATCTTCCATCAATAAGCCAATTTCGCTTCATAAAAAAGCACTTCCTTTTTTTATTTTTGTATATCTGATTATTTGAATATACGATTATTAGAATTTAACCCTTTCTCTTCTTTTTGTCAAAGGTCATTTTAAAGAAGGGGGTAATTCAGTAGGAAGCGTGAATCATTTATTTTTGATACAGTACCTTTTAATGGGTCCTTTCTATATATATTTGGCAAAAAAAGAAGCACTTAACCCATTGGTCAAATGCCTCTTTTTACTAACTTCCTTCCACTATATATTTTCCCTGTACGTAATTGTCCTTTCATTCTGTTTCAGGGAAAAAGATTTGAGCTGTACGGATATCGACTAAAGCGGGTAACTCTGACTGCAAAGCTTCTGTGATGGATGCTTCCAAGGAGTTATCCTCTTCGACATGCACACCCTTCCATCCACAGGCTTCTGCTACCTTTACGAAATCAGGATTTGTCAGACCCACGCCCACTTCATCCCCTCCCTCAGCTTTAATTTTATCCCGTTCCATTTGTAGTGATTCATTATTGAGTACGAAGATGGTAATCTTAATGCCGTATCGTTTGGCTGTCAGTAAGTCAGCAAGTGTCATCTGAAGGCCTCCGTCACCGACAACGGCTACTACTTGTTTTTCCGGTTCGGCTAATTTGGCAGCCATTGCAGCTGGAAGACCAAACCCCATCGTTCTCCAATATCCTGAAAATAGAACCCTTTGGTTTTGTTGGCGCAAGATTCTATTCGTCCAAACAGTTACATCCCCAGTATCGATTGCCAGGATCGCATCTGGATCTATCGTCCTTTCAATCGCTCGAATAATCCTTGCTGGGTGTATAGGAGAACCTTCGCTATTGCCTTCCTGTTCCAATTGCGCTGACCATAATTCTTTCACTTCCCGGCAACGACCGACCCACTCATCATTCTTGTTGTGCCCTTTTAATCCAAGATTCAATTGAGGAATAACCTCTTCAGTATTACCTTTAATACCGATTTCTACGGGTATGCTTTTTTCGATCTTGTCAAAATTACTGTCTATCTGTATAATCTTCGCATCGGTTGGCACATATCCTTCGGGCCACCAAGTAACACCGGCAAGCAATACGACGTCAGCCTCCAGGAAGGCGCTCTTCGCATATGGATTGCCGCCTTCCCCGATGCCTTGTAAAAGATTTGGAGAGTTTGCCTCGAAAGCGCCCTTACCCCCAAGGCTAGTAAGAATGGCAGCACCCCACGTATCCGCAAGCATCTCAATCGCTTCTGAAGCACCACGGGCACCGGCTCCAGCCAGTATCATAGGTTGTCTCGCTGTTTTCATTACCTCAAGAATCCGATTCTTGCTTTCTTCTTCCAGCGAGGAAGTACTTTTAACAAGTAAAGGTAAACGCCTTGGTCGCACTTCCGTTTTTTTATCGAAAAAATCCTTGGGTATGGAAAGGTGAGTAACCCCTCTCTGGCCAAGCGATTTTTGGGCCGCTTTGTGCATCACTTCAATAATGGCATCCGGGCTGGTCAAATTCACACTATAAGAAGCAAACGGCTTCACAAGTTCCTGTTGATTCACATATTGTTGAAAATCCGTTCCTATTTTATCACTCGGAGCCTGCCCTGTTATGGCCAACACCGGTGCTTTATCGGAATAGGCATCACCAAGTCCATTAAGCAAATTAGTGACCCCAGGTCCCATGGTCGCGGTACACACACCCAATCCCCCTGTTAACTTGGCCTCCGCCGAAGCCATTAAAGCGGCTACCGATTCATGCTTAACAGCAATGAATTTAATATTTTCTTGATTCGACAGTGCATCAATCAGTCCAATTATCGTATCTCCCACCACTCCATAAATTCTTTTCACATTCATGAGTTGTAATTGTTGAATGATTAACTCGGCAACTGTATTCTTAGAATGCTCCAAAATCCTTCAACCCTCTCGTTTTTATTACTTGCGTTAATTTATCCTATTATTTTTTACACTAATCTCCTTTCTTTTAAACAAATGTATTGAATTTTATTTTTTTTATAGTTAGTTCTATCAAAAAAGCCATCTGAGCATTAACAGATAGCTTTTATACTTGTATGGATTTCTCATCATCTTTCTATTACGTATATCACTATAGCAACATACAAAATATTTTTTAAAAAAAGGATACTGATAATGCATGAAATAATTAATATTGAGGATATACGAAAGATAGCCATGTATTTTTTATCCAGTGATCCCCGCTTGTATTATGTATGGAAAAACAACATCATTTCATGATGGAAATGAACATTTAAGGAATTACAAGATAAAGCGTTAATTAAAAAGGGCAGGCCAGGGCACCCAATCAAAAATGATTGAGTGCCCTTTTACTATTTATAAAGTACGTTCATCCTGATTATATGATTTTATAATCATCATAAGTAATTATTAACCTACTCATGGACACAGTTTCTGCACGTATCCTGTTTTTATCTCGACAATATGCGATAAGCGAACTATTGGGAAGTTTGGCCGTACAATTCCATTTGTTATGCTTTTTAGAATATCTGGAGGAAATCTGAATCATTTCTCCATGAACTTTTAATAATCGACGTTTGATCAAAGGCATCATCTCCAATACAAGTAATATCTTATACCCTGATTTTAGAGAGTTTATTCGTAAAAACTAAAAGAAATACAAAAAAGTAAGAAAATTATAGGTATTTTATAGGAATGAAGCCTATTTCTAAGGTGAATTCTCAAAAAAACCATAAAAATGGAGAATATAGAAGATATTCAAGTTTCCCGATGATACCACGAAAAATGTCCCCTGGCTTACACGAACATAAATAATAACTTTAAGTTATATTCATATTGTAAAAAACTATTTGAAATTAACAGTCGGTAGACGTATGATTAGGAGTGTTAGGATAGAGACACGTGAGTTCAGTAAGTTAATAGGTTCTATCAAAGGAACTACATATCAGTATGGGCCTCTAGTAGCGATAACTTTTTAAAGAGATTTTCAAAGTTATAGTTTCTGACTTCGATAGTAATGTGACTTTGCATCCTAATTAGCAAATTAAGTTCAACGCAAAGGGGAAATAGATATGGCAGATGTAGTCTCAAAATCAAAACCTGAAAACGAAACACTTAATATCTCTGCAAGCCAGGAACAAAGAGATATCCTAGATCAACTTTTAAACCCTGAGGTTCAACAATCACTGAATAATTTAGTAGAACAATTACCAAAATTAACGGAATTGGTTAATATTTTGACAAAGTCATATGATTTTGCTCAATCTGTTGCAACTGATGAAGTATTGAAAAATGATACAGTCAGTGCTATTTCAGAAATGGCAACACCAGTTGTATCTTCTGTAAAGGGCCTTGCTGCGAATGCAATCGAAGCAAAGGACCGGGCTGAAGAAAGTACGGAAGTCATTGGTCTTTTCGGTTTACTACGTATGATGAAAGATCCACAAGCGCAAAAACTTTTCCGTTTCGCAAGTGCGTTCCTTGAAATCTCTGCAGAACGTAAGAACCAAAACTAATTCTATTATTATCATTCAACCAGTTAGGACGGGGGATTAACAAATGTCAAAACATATCGTCATCTTAGGTGCAGGATACGGCGGATTACTATCTGCATTAACGGTTCGAAAATACTTAAATAAAGATGAAGCACAAGTTACAGTGGTTAACCAATACCCAACACACCAAATTATCACAGAACTTCATCGTCTAGCAGGAGGATCAGTTTCTGAACAAGCTGTTGCCATTCCGTTAGAAAAACTTTTCAAAGGAAAAGACATCGACCTTGTCATTTCCAAAGCTGAATCTTTCTCAGTGGATAAAAAACAAGTTAAACTTGCTAATGGTTCTACTCTAACTTACGATGCTTTAGTTGTTGCTTTAGGAAGCCAAACAGGATTCTTCGGCATTCCAGGACTTGAAGAAAACAGCATGGTATTAAAATCTGTACATGATGCAAACAAAGTTTACAAACATATCGAAGATCGCATTCGTGAATATTCCATTACGAAAAATGAAGCGGACGCAACGATTGTAATCGGCGGCGGTGGATTAACTGGCGTTGAATTAATCGGTGAAATCGTAGATCATTTCCCTAAAATTGCAAAACAATTTGGCGTAGACTACAAAGACTTGAAAATCAAGCTTATCGAGGCTGGTCCAAAGATTCTTCCTGTATTACCGGATTCATTAATTGAACGCGCAATGACAAGTCTACAAAAACGTGGGGTCGAATTCTTAACTAGCCTTCCTGTAACAGGTGTCAAAGGCAATGTTATCGAATTGAAAGATGGACAAACCATCACGGCTAATACACTTGTTTGGACTGGTGGGGTCGCTGCTCTTCCTATCGTTGGGGAATCAGGTCTTGAAGTGGACCGTGGTAAAGCAACTGTCAATGAATATCTTCAATCCAAGTCTCATAATGACGTATTCGTTGTTGGCGATAGTGCCGTTGCCTTCCCTCCAGAAGGTGGACGTCCATACGCACCAACCGCACAAAACGCTTGGCAAATGGGCGAACTAGTCGGTTACAACCTATATGCAGCATTTGAAGGTAAAACACTAGAAAAATTCGCACCTATCAATTCTGGAACACTTGCCAGCTTAGGTCGTAAAGATGGTGTAGCAACAGTTGGGGCTAACAACACTGAACTTAAAGGCTTACCTGCCACTTTAATGAAGGAAGCTAGTAACATCCGTTATCTTACTCATATCAAAGCGCTTTACAATTTGGTCTATTAAGTTCAACACTGAACTTAATCATTTGTAAATAAGTAGACGCTGAGAAAAATCCAGTTTCTGTCCTTAGACGGAAACTGGATTTTTCAATTCCACCAATTGATAGATTAGGAATCTATTGACGAATTAATAAATGATAGAACATGGTCCCCTCCTCCGTAGTATGGCAAGGCAATACAATAAGTATAGACTGAGGGCATTTTTGCCGGACCTTAAATTCAGGCCTGGTGCCACCCTCTTTAGCGTCCCTGTTACATTTCCCATACAAACCCATCAAGAATGAAATCATATACGTTAACATTTACAGAATATGCTCCTTTTACAAATACCAAACATGACGATCAGCCCTACAACCTACTCTCTGCCGTTATTAAGAAATTTTTTCGAATTACCTTTAGCTATTGATTTCGCTACCCCTCATTCATGAAAAAGCAAAAAAACAAGCTGAAGCGCGATTTGCATGCTTCAGCTTGTTTTTTATTTTTCTTCTTCCCAAATGATCCATTCATGAACTTCAAGGATTTCAAAAAATTTCACAAGTCGTGGTAAGGCCGGTTCGGCTTCTTCCCCAAAGTGTTCAATCATCGCTTCCGAAATCGCTTGAACATTCTTGCGATATGCCATTTGTTCAATGGCAAATCTCCCAAACTTATCTAGCTTGATTTTACGAAATGCCCTTTGCTTCAAGAAACGAATCGTCAGTCTCTCGATGAAGTTAGTTCTCTGGATAATCAAAAATCCTAAGTCCGAAGAAGAATCCATTTCTAGGGTGACACGACTTTCCAAAAGAGGAACCATAGTTAACAGGTTCCTCTTTGATTTTTGCTTTTTACGAAACATCTTCTTTATTCCTTTTGCTAGATACAAACCAAAGTACTCCAGCTAAAGCAAGGAAAAGTAAGAATGGTATTAGGTTGCTCGCTATCACCGCTACGGCTGGAACTTTTACTCCCACTGCAATTAAGACTGCAATAAGCACTCCAATCAATGATTCACCGGCGATTAAACCGGACGCGAACAATGTTCCTCTATCTACTCTTGCTTTACGTGCTTCTTTAGATTTAGAAAAACGTTCAACGAAGTAACGTACAAATCCACCGATCATGATTGGCGCACTCGTATGAACTGGCAAGTAAATCCCAACTGCCACACTAAGTGAATTCAAACCGAAGAACTCTAGAGTAATGGCAATCGCCGTTCCGATGAAGATAAGGGTCCAAGGTAAGTCTCCTCCAAGAACACCTTCAGCAAGAATTTTCATCAAGGCCGCTTTAGGTGCAGGAAGTTCTGCAGAACCCATTGTATAAGCATTATCCATTAACACTAAGGTAAAGCCAATGACAGCTGCAGATGCAACGACACCAATCATCATCGCAACTTGTTGTTTCCATGGCGTACCACCGACAATATAACCTGTTTTCAAATCTTGAGAAACGTCACCTGACACTGCAAGTGCCGTACAAACGATTGCAGCAACCGTTACTACAGCTATCATGCCATCCATGCCAGTGAAGCCTGTTGCCTTATAAATAAGCGCTACAATTAGTAGTGTCGCAATGGTCATCCCAGATGTAGGGGATGAAGAGCTTCCGACAATCCCAACAATCCTTGAAGCGACCGTCACGAATAAGAACCCAAAAATACCGATTGCAACTGCGCCTATGATACCTACTTCCGTTACAGGTGCAAAGGCAATGATCAAAAGAACAATAAGCATCCCTAACCACACGAATTTAGCAGGAATGTCTTTTTCAGTACGAATTAGCCCGGCTTTAAGCTGACCTTTATTCGCTTGCACGCCTCTCAGCGTTGCAAAAGCAGAACTGAATAGAGTGGGCAATGTCTTAATCAGTGTGATTAAGCCCCCAGTCGCAACTGCTCCAGCTCCGATGTACCGAATATAATTATCCCAAATTCCCCAAGCGTCCAGTTCACCGATAGGAACTTCTGACGGGAATATAGGTGTAGAGCTACCACTACCAAAGAAGCTAATGGCCGGTATAAGGACGACCCAAGCCAATAGACCCCCACCGATCATTTGACCCGCAACACGTGGACCGATGATATACCCGACACCCAATAGAGAAGGAAATGCATCAAGGCCGACTACTGCATTTTTAAAACCAGTGATACCTGTTTCCACTTCCGTTTTAAATAGCTTGAATCCATCTCCAAGCGCTTTAACCACACCACCGATTACTAAACCGACTCCGATTAATTTAGCGCTAGAACCGCCTTTTTCTCCTGATTTCAATACCTCGGCACATGCCGTACCCTCAGGATAAGGTAATGTTTCGTGCTCCCTTACTATTAAAAGCTGACGAAGGGGGACCATCATGAAGACCCCAAGGAATCCACCAGTTAAAACAATGAATAGGATTAACGCTTGACTAACATCCATCCCCCACATAAATAATGCTGGGATAGTAAAAACGGCTCCGGCCCCAATGGCCTCACCTGCTGTTGTCATCGTTTGCACAATGTTGTTTTCTAAGATGGAATCTCGTCGAAAAATCCCTCTCAGGATTGCCATTGAAATTACCGCCGCGGGTATAGATGCGGAAACCGTCAATCCAATAAGGAGACCTAAATATGCATTAGCTGCTCCAAAAACGATGGCAAGAATTATACCTAGAATAATTGCAGTGACAGTTAATTCGGGTAAAGATTTCGAAGCAGAAACGTACGGGACGAATTTGCTCTCTTTCGAATTGTTAGACAATTTAGACACTTCCTATATCTTTTTAACTTTAAAAACACAGGAATTATTATATCACTGTAATTTCTATTCATGCAATGGGAAAATTCTGCTTATTCTTAAATAAGACAATAGGGAAAATTCAGTTAAATGATATTTTATAAGAATATTATTTTGAAAGACTTTGGTTTCTAACTACAATCTTTATCATGGGCATTTGCACATTCTAATGGTAAACCACATATCCTGCTCAAACCAACACTATCGTAAAGGAAGGATACCTATGGATTATGCATCACCTTCGACTCTATTTACCTTCGATGTAAATAAAAGTACTTTAGTAAAAAAAGATAATCTGAACTATATAAATGTATTGGGCATTTCACAGTTGAACACCCTGGAGAATACTTCTTTACTCGATATATTCTTAAGTGCCAATAATATCATCGAACCTCATTACCATCAAAATGCAGCTGAGCTAGTTTATTGCATCTCCGGGGCCGCTACAGTATCCATTCTGAATCCATATACAAAGCTCATTCAGAACTACCCCATTACTCCCGGCCAAGTAGCGAACGTCCCACAAGGCTGGTGGCATTATGAAGTGGCTACCATGGACCAAACACATTTACTTGCTATTTTTAATGCACCTATCCCTGAAGTCATTCTTGGATCGGATATCTTGAAATTAACGCCAGCGGATATCATGGCCCACACTTATTCCATAGATGAAAACCAATGGAAAAAAACGGTGTCACCCGTTCAGCCCTCGACTTTCATTGGCCCACCCGTAACCTATAACAGAAATGGGAATAATCATTCCAATCAATCATGGCACTATCTAAACCAATGGTACGGTAGCCCATACTACAATCAAAATCCATCAGCTTTACCATATTATTAGTATTATTTTAATAAAATAATATAAAATCCCATAAATAACTAAAATATTATCCTTATATTTATATTAATGGTATATTTTAATTAATTCATGCATAAAATAACAGATAAATATCTATACGAATGAAAAAATACTATTTTAAAATATTTATTATCTCACTTTTCTCTTAATAACCATGATAAGATATGCTAGGGTGATATAATGATGAAAAAACTTAAAGTAATATTAGTGGCTGTTCTATGTTTAACTTTATTTACTGGAATCCAGTCAACTGAAGCTGCTGCTTCCAATGTGAAGGTACACTTTATCAATGTGGGCCAAGGCGATTCCATCCTGATTCAAACCGGTAATGAAAACATTTTAATTGATGCTGGTGGAAAAGGAAAAGGCGATGATGTCGTTGCCTATCTGAAAAAACAAAAGGTAAAAACGTTGAATGCGGTTGTCTCGACGCATCCGGATGCCGATCATATCGGTGGACTGGCCTATGTAATCAATAATCTGAAAGTCAAAGCTGTGTACGCACCGAAAGTTGCTCATAGCACACAAGCTTACACAGACTTTTTAAAAGCGGTTAAGAAAAAAGGGCTAAAAATCAAGAAAGCCAAGACCGGGATAGTTATCACGACGAAGGCAAAGAATACGTCATTGAAATTCCTTGCTCCAGTCAAGGACTATAAGACGGACTTAAATAACTGGAGTGCCGTCCTTTTACTTAAACACAATAAAAAATCGTTCTTGTTCACTGGCGATGCTGAAGAAAAATCCGAAAAAGACATGCTTGCCAAAAAGGTAGTACCAAGCGTGGATGTCCTTAAAGTTGGGCACCACGGGGCAAAAACATCTTCTAGTTCAGCTTTTATTAAGAAAGCAAAACCAAAATACGCTATAATAAGTGTAGGAAAAAATAGCTATGGGCATCCTACTTCTACCGTTGTAAAACGCTTGAATTCCATAAAAGCTAAAATCTATCGTACAGACAAATCTGGAAACATTATTTTTACTTCTACAGGTACGAAACTTACTGTAAAGACGGTGAAATAAATGAAGCAAGGAATAATTGATCGCTTTGAAGGTAAAATAGCTGTCGTGGAAATCGATGGTGGCGATATGAAGGATTTTCCGCAAAGCTCCCTTCCAAAAGGGGCCAAGGTCGGAGATATGCTGATTATCGATGGTGATACAATTACTGTCTCCAAAGAAGGAACAAGAAAGTTAAAAAAAGAAATTGATGACTTGATGGATGAGTTGTTTGAAGATTGACTACGACTATCCCCTTCTCAAAATGAGAAGGGGATTTTTTCTACATCTTTTACCTTAATAATAATGAACTAGCTGAGAAACATGAACTTACCCTGGAGGTATATTTTTTAACTTACACGTTCCCTTTCATTCTTATCACTTTTCCCTCTAATTCAAACCCTACTTCCTGCATTCCATTTTTACGATAAAAAGACAATGCGTTTCTATTAGTAGGAGAAACGCGTAGATGATATTCCTTTACCCCATATTTTTTAAAGAAATGAAGAGCATATCGGTGAAGTTCCTTCCCTAACCCCATTCCACGTTTTTCAGGAATGAGATAATAAAGATTTACGTAGCCTACTTTACTACCCTTATATTCTTTAATTGTAAGTTCAAGTTGACCGATGGGCACATCATCTTCCATAACCAAGACAAATCCACCTGGATATCGGTTCGATTTTATTTTTACCCAATCCAGATATTCCTCTACGTTTCCAAGATCCTTATCAGAACCAAAGCTTATGATGAAAGAGTCCCTACGAAATCGAATAATGAATGTTCTATGCTTCGTTACATCAATCGGTTCAAAATGCAAAGAAACTCCTCCCTTAGCATACATATTACGTATTATGTTGGTACCTATCCCAAAGAGAACCCCTTAATAACAAGGGGTTCTCTTTTCATTTTCACATCACCCTTTTAAACATCTTTTCCATTTCGTAAATTGAATAGGAGATGATGATGGGTCTTCCATGCGGACAGGTGAATGGATCGGTTGTTCGCCTTAATTCATCAAGAAGAGCTTGTATTTCATCGTTACGGAGGTGGCGGTTGGCTTTAATGGAGGCTTTGCAGCTCATCATGATGGCCGCCGCTTCACGCAGTTTTTTTATGTCCACCTTTTTCATCGACAATAATTGTTCAATCATGTCTTCAAGGATTTCCTGTTCAATTCCTTTAGGGAACCATTGTGGATGGGACCGGACGATAAAGGAATTGTAACCGAATTCCTCTAAAAAGACGCCGACCTTTTCTAGCTCATCCTTGTATTCATTGATTCGAATTGATTGATCGGTCGAAAATTCTAACGTGATTGGAACGAGCATATCCTGTAGCTCATTTTCGACACGACCAACCTTTTCTTTGAAATATTCATATTTAATCCGTTCCTGTGCAGCATGCTGATCGATGATATACAAACCTTTTTCGTTTTGGGCGAAAATATAGGTGCCATGCATTTGTCCAATTGGATACATAGGAGGTATGCGGCTTAAAGCATCTTCCTCCTCTATTTCTTCCTCATCCTCTTCGACTGTATATGTTGTATACCCTTCAGCGGATTCGAACAAGGACCTTTTTTCTTCTGGAGGTATGACAGGGATAGAGGCCTCTCCCATTTGCATTCCATCTTCACTGCTATATATTAATTCATGCATGGTATCAATATCCTGGTTATCATCGATAGATTCCACTGGAACTTCTTGCTGTTGCTTTTCTCGTATCAAGGTATTTTTTAGCAGGGATGCTTCTTTTTTTGCTTCTTCAAGAACTTGCCTTCCTCTTTCTACGACATGGTCTAAGCTGAGAGACGTCTGCTCGCTTTTAGGCTCCTCTTTCTTTTGTGACGGCGTGAAACCGCTTGGAATCAAGGAAAGTTTCTTGAAAGCTGATTTAATCGTTTCCGATACTAAGGCATATAACTCTTGTTCCTTACTAAGTCGCACCTCTAATTTGGACGGATGTACATTAACATCGACCAAGATTGGATCCATTTCAATATTCAACAAAGCAATTGGGAAACGTCCAATAGGAAGGAGTGTGTGGTATCCCTCCAGGATTGCCTTAACAAGAACATAGTTTTTTATAAATCTACCGTTAATCATCGTCGAAATGTAATTTCTGGAGGCACGGGTGACCTCGGGCATTACGATATATCCGGTTATAGTGAAGTCCAAAGACCTCGTCTCTATCGGAATCATCTTTTTGGCGATATTCATTCCGTATATTGCGGCCAGTACTTGCCGGACATCTCCATTACCATTCGTATGCAAAATACGCTTCTCATTATGCGTAAGGCGTATCGAAACGTCAGGGTGTGACAAAGCCAGCCTGTTCGTGACATCCGTAATGTTTCCTAGCTCCGTATGAATCGTTTTTAAATACTTCAATCGTGCCGGTGTATTATAGAAAAGCTCGGAGACCGTGATGTCCGTTCCTTTTCGGCTTGATGAAGCCTCCAATTCACGAATGATTCCCCCTTCAAGCAGAATTCGGGTTCCTGATCCCTCTCCCGTGCTGCTTTTCATTTCAAAATGGGAAACTGATGCGATACTTGGCATGGCTTCACCACGGAACCCGAGCGTCCGAATCCGAAACAAGTCATTTTCATCTTTTATTTTACTTGTGGCATGACGTTTAAACGCCGCTTCTACATCGTCGGCCGTCATACCATCTCCATTGTCTATGATCCTGATGGACCCAAGACCGGCCTCCACCAATTCAATTTCAATGATGGTACTGTTGGCATCTATGGCGTTCTCCACTAGCTCCTTCACGACTGAGGCAGGACGTTCAACCACTTCGCCAGCTGCTATTTTATTCGATAAAGACTCGTCGAGCTGTATGATTTTCCCCACTTTTATCGCCTCGCTTCAATTATTTATTTCAATTTCTTATGCAATTTATAGAGTATATTCATCGCATCCAGTGGTGTCATTTCTAGGATATCGAGCGATTTGATATCATCAAGCACTTTTTTTTCCTTAGCTGATGAACTGGTTTTTTCCCTTGGAACTTCTTCTCCGAAAAAGGAAAGTTGCGACGCTTCATTTACAACCGTACCATCCTTTTCTTCAGATCCTTTAGGAACATCTATATCTACTACAACAGCTGACTGTGAAGGTGTTTGCGTCACTTGTTCATTATCACTTTCAAGTTGCGCTAAAATGGCAGCTGCCCGGTCAATTAACTGTTTTGGAAGGTTGGCAAGCTTGGCAACATGAATACCATAACTTTTATCGGCTGGTCCCTCTTTTATTTTATGAAGGAAAACGACATTCCCATTCTGTTCGATTGCACTTACGTGGATATTTTTCAGTTTAGGAAGTTCCTCTGATAGCACGGTCAATTCATGATAATGTGTAGAAAAGAGTGTCTTTGCACCGATTTCTCCATGAATATATTCAATGATTGCCTGCGCTAACGCCATACCATCGTAAGTGGAAGTTCCTCGTCCGATTTCATCGAATAAAATCAAGCTGTTTTCCGTAGCATTCATGATGGCATTTTTTGCTTCGAGCATCTCGACCATGAAAGTACTTTGCCCCGAAATGAGATCATCCGCTGCACCAATTCGAGTGAACACTTTATCGAAAATCGGCAGTTCCGCTGAGGTCGCCGATACAAAACAACCGATTTGGGCCAAAATGGATGTCAACGCAATCTGACGCATATACGTACTTTTACCCGACATATTAGGTCCTGTAATCAAAAGTAGCTCACGGTCGCTATCCATAAAACAGTCATTTGGAACATACTCTTGAGAATGCAGTACTTTTTCGACAACAGGGTGGCGTCCTTCCTGTAAGGCTATTTTACGATTTTCAGAAAAGACCGGCTTTACATAATGACGCTCTTCACTGATCGTTGCAAAGCATTGGAGAACATCAAGTTCACTGATGCCTTTAGCAAGCTCTTGTAAACGTGGGATATAGCTTTTCACCTGTTCACGGAGGCTGAGGAACAGATCATATTCAAGACCGATGCTTTTCTCTTCGGCTTGTAAAATCAAGGCTTCCTTTTCTTTTAGTTCAGGTGTGATATATCTTTCAGCATTGGTCAAGGTTTGCTTCCGTTCATACCGTCCCTCTTCAAGTAAATGCAAATTGGCGCGAGTCACTTCAATATAATAACCAAATACTCGGTTATAGCCGATTTTCAATGATCGTATTCCGGTACGTTCCCGTTCCTCCCGTTCCAGCTGAGCGATCCACGTTTTTCCGTTTCGGCTGGCATCTCGATATGTATCCAGTTCCGAGTGGAAACCATCTTGGATAATGTTCCCTTCCTTAACGGATAACGGTGGATTTTCCACTAATGCCGTTTCAAGTAAATCGGTCACTTCCTCACAGGGATCCAGCTTTTCGGCGAGAGCTGTTATATCGCCATTGGAGCCCAAGGATTGGACGATTTCACGAATGATGGGTACTTGTTGGAGTGAACGTTTCAATTGAATTAAATCACGTGCATTGACATTTCCAAACGCCACCCTGCCCGCAAGACGCTCTAAATCATATACTTCCTTCAAGCGCTCGCGCAAATCTTGACGTTCGAAGTAGTGATCCTTCAATATTTCCACAAGGTTTTGTCTACGTTCGATTTGCAGTCGATTGATGAGTGGACGATCAATCCATTGCTTAAGCATCCTGCCTCCCATCGCTGTCTTCGTCTCATCCAAAAGCCATAATAACGACCCTTTTTTTCCTTTGGAACGGATGGTTTCCGTCAACTCCAAATTACGCTTGCTATAATAGTCGATTTTCATATAATGGGACGTTTCATATGCAAATACTGGCTGCAGGTGATCTAGGCTTCTTTTTTGGGTTCGGTATAAATAATTCAATAAACGCGCAGTCGTTTGAGCTTGCTTATCTTCTTTCAACAGTCGAAACAAAGAAACGAACGACTCACTTTGCTCTAAGTTATCCTCAAGGGAAAGTGCTGCGGCACCCCGTTCCTGCAATTGCTTTTTCCATTCATCGTTAAAATCCGTTGCAATGACAACTTCGCTGGCACCAAGGTTTGCAAACTCATTCAATACCTCTTCAAAACTTTCAATCAACGTGACCTTGTTTTCACCTGTCGACAAATCGTTGTAAGCAAAACCGAATTGCCCATCTGTAAAGGACGTGATGGATGCAATGTAATTATTTTCTTTTTCCCGAAGTCCCTTACTATCCATTTTGGTTCCCGGTGTAATCAGCTGGACAACTTCCCGGCGGACGACCCCTTTTGCTTGTTTAGGATCCTCTGTCTGTTCACAAATGGCTACCTTAAAGCCTTTTTCTATCAAAATATCAATATAATTGGGAGCCGAGTGATAGGGAATGCCACACATGGGAATTCGATTTTCCGTGCCACCCTCCCGGCTCGTTAATGTAATCTCCAGTTCCTGTGAGGCATTCAATGCATCCTCAAAAAACATTTCATAAAAATCCCCTAAACGGAAAAATAAAAAGGCATCCTGATACTCTGCCTTGATTTTTAAATATTGTTGAATCATTGGTGTATATCCAGCCATTCTTTCAAAACCTTTCCAAACTATAATCTGTTATTTATATATGTCATTTATTATACCATACGGGATAGCACCTTTCCTGTATTCGCTATTACAAGAAAACATGCATAATACACTGTTTTTTTCCTTTTTATAAGGGGATTTAGGACGCCGAGGAGCTTATGCGGGTAATAAAATACTCTACTAATTTGGCCTGCCCTTCTTTTAACGTAAATAAGACCGGATGAAGGGAATGTCATCCGGTATTGACTATATTAAAGTATTTTACTCATCTTCGAATTCATCAAGGAAATCCGGATCTAAATCTTCGAACTCATCATCATCAAAATCTGAGCCCCAGTCATCTTCACAGCGGCCATCTGGGCTTACAGCGACGCAAATTTTCGTTTCGCCAACGACCTCCACAAAGAATTCTCTTTCCACATGAACAATGATCTTTTGTCCACATGGGGAGATGGATGCTTCTAAACAATTCGGCTGTTGGACAGCTTGTGCTACGATTTCATGGTCATCATGACAATCTGGATCACGGTATTTTAGCGAAATCACGTCGGTATATTGTACTTTTTCAGTGACAACTTCCGTCTTTGAATTATGGTTATATGAATACCAAACGTTGATTTCGTAGCTGCCGTGAATTTCTACCTTTTTGCCGACTTTCTTGGCATCGTATTTATGGTTGATGATCCAACAACCTAGAATGCTAGAAGGATGATGAGCCGGGCAAATGGTGTGTGAGGACTTTGTGAATTTACGTCCCTTGGCCACCACCGCTTTAGTTATTATCTCTCTATATTGTGACATGCTAGCGAACCCTCCTCATACAGTTTCCATTCATCCTATGCGTGGTAAAAGTCTAGTGTGCGTAGAATTTTTAATATCTGAAAACTGCTGTAATGTTTAAATCTAGGTTATTTTATGCACCAGTTTTGGGATATGTGTCACGAATGGGCGCTGTATAAGGGTTTTTGAAACATAAAAAAGCCCTTCTGCATCCAGAAGGGCTTTCCGAAAATATTATGAACAACCTCCGCCACCAGCCTGTACCTTTGATCCTGTCTCACCACGAAGGATATCACCTTCAGTTGATTCAATTATCAAATCCGTCACCTTATTGGATACTTGCGAAGAAACCATTTGAAGAAGGTCGTTGACATCGACTTGGGATTGCTTGAACTCCTGGACGATTGGAAGCTCATCTAACTGCTTTTCAAGGGCATCGATTTTTGCCTGAACTTGCCCGTATGCTTTTTCTTTTCCATAATGTTGGAAGTTCACAGCTTGTTTTTGTAAGCTTTTGATACTGGCAATCATTTCACGGATTTTTTGATTTTCATTAATATGAGCCTCAGCCCGTTTAAAGAAATCCACTTCTTCCGTGCTGGCAATCATTTCAGCTAGCTCTGCCGCTTTTGTTAAGATATCGTCTTTTGTATATTTTGTCATTTTACTCCACCTCTATCGCTGTCGCTTCTTCAACCATATCCCCATTCAATGACCATGTTTTCGTGTCGGTGATTTTCACCTTGACGATTTGGCCAATCGCGGACTTTGGTCCTTTGAAGTTCACTAGCTTATTTTTCGTAGTATACCCTGCTAATACATCTGGATTTTTCTTACTTTCACCTTCCACGAGAACTTCTACAATTTGCCCATTGTACTCTTTCATTTTCAGGGCACATGTTTCGTTCACAAGGGCATTCAAGCGTTGCAGACGTTCTTTTTTCACTTCCATCGGGACATTATCCTGCATTTTTGCTGCAGGCGTTCCTTCTCGTGGAGAGTAAATATACGTATAAGCAGCATCAAATCCAACTTCCCGGTATAAAGACATCGTTTCCTCGAAATGTTCTTCCGTTTCATTTGGATAACCGACAATAATATCCGTCGTTAAAGATGCACTCGGAATTGCTTCCCTAATTTTTCTAACAAGCTCTAAATATTGTTCACGCGTATATTTACGCGCCATGATTTTAAGCGTTTCCGTACTTCCCGATTGAACAGGAAGATGGATATGATCCACTAGGTTACCGCCTTTAGCAAGAACTTCAATCAAATGATCATCGAAGTCCCGGGGATGACTAGTAGTAAAGCGAATCCGCGGGATATCTATTTTACGGATTTCATCCATCAAGTCACCAAGGCGATACTCCATGTCTGTAAAGTCTTTCCCATATGCATTCACATTTTGACCGAGGAGGGTGACTTCCTTGTAGCCCTGTGCTGCAAGATGACGAACTTCCTGAATGATGTCTTCGGGACGGCGACTCCTTTCTTTACCTCGTGTAAAAGGCACGATGCAATACGTACAGAATTTATCACAGCCGTACATAATATTGACCCATGCTTTTGTTTTCCCTTTACGTACTTTAGGAAGATTTTCGATTACATCCCCTTCTTTGGACCAAACTTCAATGACCATCTCTTTTGAAAGATACGCCTCATTTAGGATTTGTGGTAGTCGGTGGATGTTATGTGTACCAAAGATCATATCGACAAAATGATGTTTCTCAAGAATTCTTTTAACGACCGATTCTTCCTGGGACATACAGCCGCAGACGCCCAAAAGCAAATCTGGTTTTTCCAATTTAAGTGATTTTAAATGCCCTAGTTCCCCGAATACTTTATTCTCTGCATTTTCCCTTATTGCGCAAGTGTTCAGTAAAATGACATTCGCATCGTCGACTGTAGTGGTCGGTTGATATCCGAGTGCCGTAAAGATACCCGCCATGACTTCAGTATCGTGCTCATTCATTTGGCAACCGTATGTACGAATAAGAAATTTCTTACCTTCTCCCATTCCTCGGAATTGTTCAGGAATAGCAAAGTCATCATGGTATTCTACATTTTCTTTTCCTCGTTTTTTAGCATCCTTCAAGGAAGGCGGGATATAGACTGCCTGAAAGTACTTACTGTAATCCTTTTCGGATTTTTTGTCCGCTGGATTTTCATTCTGTACTTGTTGTAATTCTAATCTTTGTTTCTCGTTCATGTTAATCTCCTTTCAAAATAGTTAGTTTATTTATCATCCTAACTATTTCCAGACCCATCATATTTACAATGATTTTTGTCCAATTCACCTTTAAAATTACCAGTAAATATTTGCTTTTAAGTGTGATATATCCACATTAACATAGTATAAAGCTTTTACCTGGAAGAAACAATCATTCTGTCGCTCCTTAAGCACTTGTTAGAAAAAATTCACAAAAAAGGTAATAAAATAATAAAGATAAACCCTGAATTTATTACCCAAAACTTTTTCACTACTATCGACAGTCTAGGTCTATCGTACATTTTCATTATATAGGACATAGTCCTATAACATCCTGTCCGCTCTTGAATAAGATATCTCGTACAACAAAAACAATTTAAGGAGTGACTTATATGTCATGTTCTGGAAATAACAATAATAATCACGATCATCATCGTAATAACGACGATAATAGCAGAATCGAAAGAGATTTCTGTCGTGCGGTGAGGGGTTGTCAAAGACGCGACAATGACCGCGACGACCGCCACAACGACAACAACAATCACCATCACCACCACCATCATCATAACAACAATAACAACAATAACAACAACTGTTGTTGTAGAAGAAATCGTTGTAATTTCTTCTCTTTCGGATGCTGTAACCGAGGAAACCGCTGCGGATGCAATAACGGTTTCTTCTAAGCCCTACTATTTAGGTAGCACCATCTTCTAGCGTGCTGTCTCCTCATTAGAACGCTTGGTTATTAACCACAAAAAAGGTTCACCCCAAATTTGGGGTGAACCTTTTCATCCTTACATAAATTCTTCAACAAGTTTATCAAAATGAGCTTGATCTAGAGTTAAATCAGACTTATTCAATGCTTCTTCTGCATAACCTGGAATTAATTCTTGATAAGAAGAACGTGAAGAATCTTGATAAATGATCCCAGTCACAAGACTGTCATGCTTCATCAACGTTTGCATGGCTTGTTCTTTATTTGTAGAATCATATCCTTCAATCATGCTTAATTTTGTTAGATTTTGTTTGAACCAATCATAGGTATTGATTTTGTTATACGTTACGCATGGAGAGAAAACATTAATAAAGGAGAATCCTTTATGATTGATTCCTGCTTCAATGATTGCAGTTAAGTCTTTTAAATCCGTCGAAAAGCTTTGGGCGACAAAAGTAGCACCAGCCGATAAAGCTAATTCCATCGGAGAGACAGCCCTCTCAATTGATCCTTCAGGCGTGGATTTTGTTTTAAACCCAGCAGCTGAACGTGGGGAAGTCTGTCCTTTTGTTAAACCATAAATTTGGTTATCCATGACAATATACGTAATATCGATATTACGACGAATGGCATGAATGGTATGTCCCATCCCGATTGCAAAACCATCTCCGTCACCACCGGAAGCTATAACGGTCAACTCGCGGTTAGCCATTTTCAATCCTTGGGCAATCGGTAGCGAACGACCATGAATGCCATGGAAACCATAAGATTTGATGTAGCCTGAAATCCGACCTGAACAGCCGATTCCAGAAACCACAGCTAAGTTTTCCGGTTCTAAGCCTACGTTGGCTGCTGCACGCTGCATGGCAGCCTGAACGGAGAAATCCCCACAACCAGGACACCAATTAGGTTTTACATCATTTCGAAATTCTTTAAATGTTGCCATATTCGAACATCTCCTTGCATTGTGTGTGAATTTCATGCGGGAGGAATGGGTTGCCGTCATATTTTAGGATGCTTTTAATTTTATTTACATGCCCGACATTCATCTTGATAATATTAGCCAATTGTCCAGTCGCATTATTTTCAATTACTACTACTTTCTTAGCTGATTGCACTAAAGAAAGAACTTCATCAGCAGGGAATGGATGAATCAAACGAACTTGCGCATGATTCACTTTTATTCCATCCGTTTCCAAACGGCCGATAGCTTCATCTATCGTTCCCCGGGTAGAGTTAAACCCTAGGATTAACAAGTCAGCCTCTGCGTGTGGTGCATTTTTGTAAACGGGTGTATTGAATGTGTTCGCTAAATTGCTAAGCTTACGCATCCTCTTATCCATTTGTGCTACACGATTTGCAGCTGATTCAGAAGGCTTCCCTGTTTCATCATGCTCTACACCCGTAACATGGTGAATTCCGTTTTTCATGCCTGGAACGACACGAGGAGAAACTCCATCTTCTGTTACTTCATAGCGCTTGAAATATGTTTTTTCTTGAGGGCCTTCTATTTCCGTGTCCAAAAGTTTACCACGTCTGATTTCCACTTTACTGTAATCTAGCGGTTGCACGGTCTGCTTACCCAATGATAGCTGTAAATCGGATAAAATGATAACCGGACATTGGTATTCCTCAGCAAGATTGAAGGCTTCAGCCGTATCATAAAAGGCTTCCTCAACCGTACTTGGGGCCATGACGATTTTCGGTATTTCTCCGTGCGTCCCATAAATCATCGCCATTAAGTCAGATTGTTCTTGTTTCGTTGGAAGTCCGGTAGAAGGACCGCCACGTTGTGTATCTACAATAACAATCGGAGTTTCTGTGATTCCCGCTAAACCGATTGCTTCCATTTTCAATGAAAGACCTGGTCCGGCAGAAGCTGTAATAGCACGAACACCACCGTAGTTAGCCCCGATTGCCATCGTAGCTGCAGCGATTTCGTCTTCCGTCTGAATGACGGTACCACCCACTTTAGGCAGTTTCTTGATTAAATACTCCATGATTTCCGAGGCTGGCGTAATCGGATAAGCAGCCATAAATCGACATCCACCGGCAACTGCACCTAGTGCGATTGCGTCGTTACCAATCATGAATAAACGTTTTTGACCATCCGCTTTTTCAAGTTCCATAGCGCCCACTTTTTCACCAAGCAATACTTCCATGGCTTTATAACCAGCAGTAATCGCATCCATGTTCTTTTTAACGATTTCTTCACCTTTACGGCCGAAGATTTCATCAACAACATCATTGAACACGGAGATTTCCATGCCAAGTACAGCACAGGTAGCTCCGATTGCCACCATGTTTTTCATTAAAGAAGTACCCAATTCAGATGCGATTTCCGTAAATGGGACTATATATAACTCTGCCTTTGTATCTTCAGGGCAGACAGGTTTAAATTTTGCATCAGCGATAATGATGCCGCCTTCGTGTAGTTCTTTATAATTGACGTCTATTGTTTCTTGATCGAAAGCAACTAAGATGTCTAAATCATCTGAGATAGCACGAGTTTCAGAAGTACTTACACGAATCTTATTATTCGTGTGTCCTCCCTTTATTCGAGATGAGAAATGACGGTAGCCATACAAGTAATAACCTAAGCGATTGAGGGCAATACAGAATATTTCTCCTGTACTTTCAATACCTTCACCTTGTTGTCCGCCAACTTTCCATGAAAGTTGATTGATCATGTCTTACACTCCTTTAGAACGTTCGTATATAACTGCTATTTACCTGTACCTCTCTTCAGAACGTTCAATATGTAAATAATCGTTCTATGACAGAAAAGGTGTACTAAACGCTTTCAATTCTATCGGTTAAATACATAAATTGCAACCTTTTTGCTTTTATTTTTTATATTTTCAGAATATTCAATTCTATCTACAAAATCAGAATAAAAACACCATTTCGCCCTCTCCTTTTTTATCGAGGATAATGACGAACGAAATTTTCAAAAAGAATGCCTTTTACGAATTCTGTGGAATAGAGCCTATCAAGTTCATCAATTAAATTTTGGTAATTGCTATAAGAGACCAAGTCATCGACCATCTCTTCTATGCCATCGAAATCCGATCCAAAACCAATTTGTTTTTCTCCACCTAAACTACAAATATGTTCAATATGATTGATAACGTCTTTTATGGACGCGGATTTACCTTGTGATAAAAATTGAGGAACAAATGTCACCCCAATAGTCCCATTCTTTTTTAGGAGAGCCTTTATTTGGCTGTCTTTCAGATTCCTTGGATGTGGGCATAAACGATAGGCGTTCGAATGGGAAGCAATCGGAAAGTCTGCTATTTCTATGGTGTCCCAAAACCCAGATTCCGATAGGTGGGAAAGATCGCACCATATCGACTGCACATTCAATAATCCCACCACATCCGTTCCAAATCGCGTTAGCCCGCCTCCTCTTTTTTCTAAAACTCCGTCGGCTACCAGATTGGCATAATTCCATGTTAATCCTACCGAAGTAACCCCCAACTGAAGGAGGGTTTTCATCTTTAATACATCATCCCCGATGCAATCACAGCCTTCTAATGTCAGCAAAGCTCCTATCTCTTTTTCCCCCAGTGAATCGATATCTTTCTTCGACCTTATAAATTTTATTTCAGGTTCAGCCAGGACTTTTTTGTGAAAAATTTCCACCATCGCCAAGGCAGCCTGAAATCTCATATCCGAGTGGACTTGTTCAGGAATGTATATCGCAAAGCATTGGACCTTTCCACCTGAATCCATAAGTTCACGCTTTGTAATATGTAACTTATCGCTGTCCACAAAGGAAATATCCGGATCTATAAACAATTTCATCAAAACATCACAATGCGCATCAAAAATCACCCATCCAATCCCCCTTCTCTACCTTTCTTATTCGTCACATACAAAAAATAACCTGCTCGCCATCCGACAAACAGGCATAAACTTATGAATTTATCTTGGTTCAACGATTAGCTTAATTGCCGTACGCTCTTCGCCATCAATGAGAATATCCGTAAAGGCAGGAATACAAATCAAGTCGACTCCACTAGGTGCGACAAATCCTCTTGCGATTGCTACTGCCTTAACGGCTTGATTTAACGCACCTGCACCAATTGCTTGAATTTCTGCGGTCCCTCTTTCTCTGAGAACCCCCGCCAGTGCGCCTGCTACAGAATTAGGATTAGATTTTGCTGAAACCTTTAATATTTCCATTCCTAGTCCTCCTTGTTTTCCCTGCCGATTATAACTTGGCTCAATAGTTATAACACTTTCCACTGCTACTATATTCAGCTAGTAAAACTTGTATGACAAAGAAAACCAGGATTGTCCAACAACAGATTTTAGATTCCCTATTAGGAGACCTTACTTAACTTTTTCCCTCATTGAATCTTTCTCGTAAAAATCACGTAGCTATTATAAAGAAAAATGGACAATCAGCCACGACTGATGTCCATTTAAGTTAGTTATAAAACGGGTTATCTTCGTTTATCAGTATTCGCTCAATGTTTACCGCCTTGCCTGACTTTTCATCAATATCTATTAATACAGCACTTAATAAAGAACGGCCAGCTTTAGGTACTTCAAATCGCACAGGGAGGCTCGTCAAGAACTTATGGATAACAGCCTCTCTATCCATTCCCAGAATGCCGTCATAAGGCCCTGTCATCCCTACGTCCGATACATAAGCTGTACCTTGTGGTAAAACCCGGTTATCAGCTGTTTGGACATGTGTATGTGTGCCTACCACCGCAGTCACCTTCCCATCAAGGTACCAGCCCATCGCCTGTTTTTCACTTGTAGCTTCACCATGGAAGTCGACAAAAATGATAGGTGTCCTTTTTTGGGCTTCCAGAACGAGCTCTTCCGCTTTTCGGAAAGGACAATCCAATGCTGGCATGAATGTCCGGGCCTGTAGATTGATGATAGCGACTTCCTGTTGATCTAGCGCTATATACTTCAGACCCTCACCCGGGGCACCCATGGGAAAGTTGGCTGGACGAACAAGATATTCCGCTTCATCAATAAACGAAAAAATATCTCGATTATCCCACGTATGATTTCCCATTGTTACGGCCTGCGCGCCCCACTCCAGAAAACTGCGGTAAATCTTTTCTGTAATTCCTCGGCCTCCTGCAGCATTTTCACCATTTATTACCGTGATGTGCGGCTGATATTTTTCTTTAAGTCTTGGGAGGTATTCTTTAACCATACCACGGCCCGGTGCCCCCACTACATCTCCTATAAATAACAATCTCATACTAAAACCCTTTCCTATATACATTTCACTTGTTTGGTATAACTGTTGAATGCACAGACATCCTCAAAAAAGTTCATACAAAAAATGAAAACGAAGTGGTTTTCACCACTTCGTTTTCCAAGCCAAATCATTTGGCATATTCTACCGCTCTTGTTTCACGGATTACTGTTACTTTTATATGACCTGGGTAATCAAGCTCTTCTTCAATCCGTTTCCGGATGTCACGAGCAAGTTTATGAGCCGAAAGATCATCTATTTGTTCTGGTTTCACTAGAATCCGCACTTCACGTCCGGCTTGAATCGCGAAGGATTTTTCCACTCCATCATAGGATTCGGATATCTCTTCAAGTTTTTCAAGTCTTCTAATGTAATTTTCCAGCGTTTCACTTCGTGCACCTGGTCTTGCAGCTGATAAGGCATCAGCGGCCGCTACAAGCACCGAAATAATGGATGTTGGCTCTGTGTCACCATGATGTGAAGCGATGCTGTTGATGACAGTTGGATGTTCCTTATACTTAGTCGCTAATTCAACGCCGATTTCAACGTGACTACCTTCCACTTCGTGGTCAATTGCTTTCCCAATATCATGTAATAAACCGGCACGGCGGGCAAGTACTTCGTCCTCACCAAGCTCAGCTGCCAATAATCCTGAAAGTTGGGCCACTTCAATAGAATGTTTCAGTACGTTTTGACCATAGCTTGTACGGAACTTCAAACGACCAAGAATCTTGATAAGATCTGGATGAAGCCCGTGAACACCCACTTCGAAAGTTGTTTGTTCACCAATTTCACGAATATGTTCATCTACCTCACGTCTTGCCTTATCAACCATTTCTTCAATACGAGCCGGATGAATCCGTCCGTCCTGAACTAGTTTTTCAAGAGCCAAACGTGCTGTTTCCCGTCGAATTGGATCAAATCCAGATAGGATGACTGCCTCAGGAGTATCATCAATGATAAGATCAATACCCGTTAGCGTTTCGAGTGTTCGGATATTTCGGCCCTCACGTCCGATTATCCGTCCCTTCATTTCATCATTTGGAAGATTCACTACAGAAACGGTGGTTTCTGCAACATGATCAGCCGCACAACGCTGAATGGCTAGAGATAAGACTTCTTTCGCCTTTTTATCAGCTTCTTCTTTGGCGCGGGTATCACTTTCTTTAATCATAACTGCTACATCATGAGCAAGCTCATTTTCTGTTCGATCTATAATGATCGATTTAGCTTCTTCACGAGTCAAACCAGAGACACGTTCAAGCTCCGTTTGTTGCTTACGTACCGTCTCGTCCACTTTGCTTTCCATCTCTTCAATATGCTGTTGTCTTTGGTTAAGAGACTCCTCTTTTCTCTCTAAAAGGCTTTCACGTTTATCCAACGTTTCATCCTTCCGATCAAGATTCTCTTCTCTTTGCAATAATCGATTTTCTTGTTTTTGTAATTCGTTCCTTCTTTCACGGGATTCCCGATCGGACTCAGAACGAACCTTGTGAATTTCATCTTTTGCTTCCAACAAGGCTTCTTTTTTAAGCGCTTCCGCTTCACGTTTTGCATCCTCAAGGATATGTTCAGCAGAGCCCTTTGCCCCTGCTATTTTACTCTCAAATTTTGATTTGTGAATAAAATAACCAACAACTGCACCGACGATTAGGCCAAGCAAAGTGAAGATGATTGTCATGGGTTCCATCGTTTCACCTCCCCTTGCTATGAACTTTTACATAAAATGTTGAACTGTCGGCAAGTACATTGCACATAAATTCAATATACAGCTCTTAATTTTCAAAATTTTAGTTTGAAAAATTGTAAAATATACATATTAATTGTATAGTTGAGAATTTTTATTGTCAAGCCTTTGTCCCTTATGTATCAAGGTTTATTCTCGTTTTATTACTATGCATAGCAATTATGTATCAGTTTAACATAATTGAGGGCTGCAAAACCGCTTTAATTTTTGCAATTTTTCCATTTCAACGATCTTAAGGAATATAGAAAAGGCCTAAGCATAATTAGCTTAGGTCCTTTCCTACCATCAATCAAGTAGTTCAAGATGCTCCTCTTCAGCCTCTTTCGGGAGCTCAAACTCTCCATCTAGATTATAATGGTCCCTGATTTTTTGTGAGATTTCCTTAGCGATGTCCTGATTTTCTTTCAAGAACAATTTCGCATTTTCCCTACCTTGTCCCACACGCTCATCATTGTATGAATACCACGAACCACTTTTTAGGACGATATCCAGGTCTGCACCCATATCAATGATTTCGCCTTCCTGTGAGATTCCCTGACCATACATGATATCGACTTCCGCTTGACGGAAAGGTGGAGCTACTTTATTTTTAACGACTTTAATCTTTGTTTTATTACCAACGATTTCATTACCTTGTTTTAATTGTTCAGCACGACGCACTTCAAGACGAACAGTCGAATAGAACTTCAAGGCACGACCACCCGGAGTCGTTTCTGGATTCCCAAACATAATCCCGATCTTTTCACGAATCTGGTTAATGAAAATCGCAATGGTATTTGATTTATTGATAGCACCAGAAAGTTTTCTAAGAGCCTGTGACATCATACGGGCTTGAAGACCCATATGGGAATCTCCCATTTCTCCTTCGATTTCCGCTTTAGGAACAAGTGCTGCTACGGAGTCGATAACAATAATATCCACCGCACCACTTCTCACTAACGCTTCCGCAATCTCAAGGGCTTGTTCACCAGTATCAGGCTGTGAAAGCAACAATTCATCAATATTCACGCCAAGTTTTTCAGAATATGCTGGATCCAAGGCATGCTCAGCATCAATAAATGCAGCTGTTCCGCCAGTCTTTTGCACCTCTGCTATTGCATGCAAGGCAACAGTCGTTTTACCTGAACTCTCCGGTCCGTATATCTCAATGACACGGCCTCTCGGATAGCCACCTACTCCCAATGCTACATCCAACGCTAGAGACCCACTCGAAATCGTTGAGATTCTTCGATCGGACTGTTCTCCAAGTTTCATTACAGAACCTTTACCAAATTGTTTCTCAATTTGTTTTAACGCCATATCTAAAGCCGCTTGACGATCACTACTCACTTAAGTTCCTCCTCTATATTCAAATAATCGGCAGTCCGATTAAAGATGTTCTTACGTTAGCCATTCTTTGAGGACAAGGTCAATATCTTGTCTCAAAATCTATCTTAACTATATACTCTTTTTGCTATTTTGCCAAGCAAAAAGTCGAACATTCATTCGTTTTTTTCTTTTGGTTAAATCTTCATGAAAAAGTATTTTGTCTACGTGATTTTATCTTTTTCTATAAGATATCCGCTAATAAAATGCCTTTTTATTGAATAAACTGTTTTCTTCTTTTCCCTAATTCGACAAAATGAAAACTTCTAAGACATAAAAAACAGAGCCTTTTGAGCTCTGCTCAGTTTGTAGACAAAAGGGGTTCGGAATGGTTTCATTCCGAATCCCTTTTGATATTTTCTTGGAATTTTGCTCAAGATTAAGAGCTTGGGTCTC
>NZ_JBIWCZ010000009.1:85583-126928 GCF_044761765.1 Peribacillus sp. NPDC097284 | reverse complement strand
AGCGAAGAGGTCACACCCGTTCCCATTCCGAACACGGCAGTTAAGCTCTTCAGCGCCGATGGTAGTTGGGGGTTTCCCCCTGTGAGAGTAGGACGTCGCCAAGCTTGTATTGTTCCGCAGTAGCTCAGTGGTAGAGCATTCGGCTGTTAACCGAACGGTCGTAGGTTCGAGTCCTACCTGCGGAGCCATATTGGAGAGCTGTCCGAGTGGCCGAAGGAGCACGATTGGAAATCGTGTAGACGGGTAACCCTGTCTCAAGGGTTCAAATCCCTTGCTCTCCGCCATTTAATACCTGGCCCGTTGGTCAAGCGGTTAAGACACCGCCCTTTCACGGCGGTAACACGGGTTCGATTCCCGTACGGGTCACCATTTCGATAACTTATTGGAGGATTAGCTCAGCTGGGAGAGCATCTGCCTTACAAGCAGAGGGTCGGCGGTTCGATCCCGTCATCCTCCACCATTTCTTTTAAAAACCATCAAGTTGTTTCTTTATGAATGAAACGTTTAACACGAAAACTTGAGGCATATAGCAACATTATTATTATCGCGGGGTGGAGCAGTCCGGTAGCTCGTCGGGCTCATAACCCGAAGGTCGCAGGTTCAAATCCTGTCCCCGCAATCTATGGTCCCGTGGTGTAGCGGTTAACATGCCTGCCTGTCACGCAGGAGATCGCGGGTTCGATTCCCGTCGGGACCGCCATTTTTAATTGTTTGGCTCAGTAGCTCAGTCGGTAGAGCAAAGGACTGAAAATCCTTGTGTCGGCGGTTCGATTCCGTCCTGAGCCACCATAGTAGTGCCGGTGTAGCTCAACTGGTAGAGCAACTGACTTGTAATCAGTAGGTTGGGGGTTCAAGTCCTCTTGCCGGCACCATGTTTCATCCGTGGAGGGGTAGCGAAGTGGCTAAACGCGGCGGACTGTAAATCCGCTCCTTCGGGTTCGGCAGTTCGAATCTGCCCCCCTCCACCATCTTACAGGGGTATAGTTTAAAGGTAGAACAGAGGTCTCCAAAACCTCCGGTGTGGGTTCGAGTCCTACTACCCCTGCCAATTTTATTGTTATGGCGATTGTGGCGAAGTGGTTAACGCACCTGATTGTGGTTCAGGCATTCGTGGGTTCGATTCCCATCAGTCGCCCCATTTTCAATAAAATGATGGTATTATGAATATAACATTAATGGGCTATAGCCAAGCGGTAAGGCAACGGATTTTGATTCCGTCATGCGAAGGTTCGATCCCTTCTAGCCCAGCCATATGCGAAAGTAGTTCAGTGGTAGAATACAACCTTGCCAAGGTTGGGGTCGCGGGTTCGAATCCCGTCTTTCGCTCCAAAAATGTTGGCGGCATAGCCAAGCGGTAAGGCAGAGGTCTGCAAAACCTTTATCACCGGTTCAATTCCGGTTGCCGCCTCCAACAAATTTTGCCCGAGTGGTGGAATGGCAGACACGCTGCACTCAAAATGCAGTGCCGCAAGGCGTGCCGGTTCGACCCCGGCCTCGGGTATCATACGGTCGAAGATATTAAATACAAAAAGGATCTCAACTTAATTGTTGAGGTCCTTTTTGTATTTAATAAACATGAGATTTAGATTATACGTCAGAAAGGATGTGAAATATGTCCATTCTCCATTCAGGTTATGCAATTCTTTCTTCAATAACTTAAGACATTCCCCTTACTTGTTATTTACTATGGTGATTGGATTATCAAAAATTCGAACCATAATGTTTTTATATGTGTTTAACAAAGCGTTAAACGCAATGCTCTTAGTGAACGAAACTTATTGAAATAGGTTGAAACGCTAGGTGGTTTGCCCTGAAATTTTCTAATGACATGATTAATTTGAAAAATAAAGAGTTCAGTATAGGCGTTCTTACCCATTATCCTGTAATATTATTACTAAATGTAATAACAGGGGGTTTTTGATATGAGCATTTCTTTAAGGACTAACATAAGCACTCAAGTATTGGATGAAACATCCGTTTTAGCTGCACTGGAGTCAAATTTAGCAATGATAGAATTCAATCTAAATAGAGAAGTAATATGGGTAAATGAAAACTTTGCAATGACCTTGGGATATACAATTGGTGAAATGAAAAATATGCAGCATCATCAATTTTGTACAACGGAATTCAGGAATACCCGAGAATATGAATCATTATGGGTTACCCTCAAAAATGGAAAAAGGTTTCAAGAAAAAATTCAAAGGGTCGGTAAAACCGGGAATCTCCTATGGCTCGAAGCCACCTATATACCCATCCTAAATGAAGAAGGTAAGGTCCATGCTGTTCTTAAAATCGCAACAGATATTACAGAGCGTGAAAACAACACAATAAAAATCATTTCTCAGCTAAAAGATATGCCTGAAAAATTAGTGAATATCGTTGTTGAGAATTCCAATGAGAAAATTCAAGCAGTGGAGTCACTAAAAAAACAAACGGGTTTAATAAGTGATGTATCTAAAATCATACAAACCATCTCTTTCCAAACAAATGTATTGGCCTTAAATGCAGCGATCGAAGCAGCTCGAGTAGGGGAACAAGGTCGAGGTTTTAAAGTTGTTGCAGACGAAGTTAGAAGATTAGCAGGAAATGTTGATAAAGCCATAAAAAATATAAATTCCAATGTAGAAAATATTACTTTAGACGTAGAGAAGGTTAGTGAGATAACAGAAGATTTACAAAAAAAAATCATCGACACTCAATCCATATTCAATAAGACGATTGAAAAGTTAGAAGGGATGACTAAATAAATAAGAATGCTAGGCTATCCTAAGCTCAATATTCCTAATTTTTAAAAAATGGTGGATAAAGAGAAATCATTACTTGAAATTATAATGAAGGTATTGAAAATCTCTACAGATTGGCCCTCTTAGTATAGGGCTTTTTTTGTTTTCCAAGCTATGGGCTATATTATGGCATGGGGCTGAATAGTGAATCTAGGTATTAGGGATGATACTGCTAGATTTTTCGAAAAAAGCGTTGACAATGATAATCATTCTCGACTATGATGATTTGGTGTGGTCCACCACATATACGGTAATGAGTAGGGAGAGAGCTTATTTTATGAGACAGAAAAAAACTTGGCTTCAAACGATGGCGGCAATTACGCTTGCCACATCTGCAATTCTACCAGTCGGTTCAATAGCTTCTGCGGAGGAGGAATCCAATACAGAGACCGATCAATTAATAGTTAAATATAAAACGAATAAAGCCGCCTTATCAAAAAAACAAATGAAAAACATAGGCGTTGAAGATGTAGAAGAGGAAAATCAACTGGGGCTGTATGATGTAAAAGCTGAAGAAGCAAATACTGCCATTACAAAGCTTGAAAAGATGGATAACGTCGAATATGTTGAGAAAAATGTTACATATCAAACCGCTGAAACTATAGATGTAAATGATACATATTATAAAAACCAATGGAACTTAAGTGCCATCGATGCACAGGGCGCATGGGAAAACGTCAAGGATAATAGCAATCTAGTAAAAGTAGCTGTGCTTGATACAGGTGTTCAAGGTACTCATGAAGACTTAGCAGGCCGTGTACTAGAGGGGAAAACATTCGTAGAAGGATATGATGCAGCGTTTCAAGGGGATGACCAAGGTCATGGCACATTCGTATCCGGGATCATTGCCGCGAATGCTAATAATGGAAAAGGGATTTCAGGTATAGCAGGTGAGAAGAATGTCCAAATACTCCCTGTTAAGGTCATGAATAAATCAGGTGTCGGGGATGCCTTCAATATTGCACAAGGTATTGATTATGCAGTTGAGCAAGGTGCTGATGTCATCAATATGAGCATAAGCGGTGAATATAGCGAGACAATAGAAAAGGCCGTAAAGAATGCGGCGGACAAAGGTGTCGTCGTTGTAGCTGCTTCAGGTAACGGTGGCGGCAATGCAGATGCATCCTATCCTGCCGCTCTTCCGAATGTCTTATCGGTTGGTGCCATTGCTACAAAAGATCAAGTGTATGAGCGCTCGAATTATGGGAGCACGTTAGATATCGTGGCACCAGGCGTCAATGTTTTAAGTACATCATTACTTGGTGATTTAGGTACGGATGCAGGCCACTATTCCACTGGTTCTGGTACATCCTATGCTGCCCCGCATGTCGCTGCCGTTGCGGCGCTGTATAAGCTCAACCATCCAGAAGCGACTTCGAGTCAAGTCGAAGAAGCATTAACATCAACGGCAACTGATTTGAACGAAGAGGGCTGGGATGAGAAAACGGGCCATGGTAAGCTAAACGCGAAAGCCGCATTAGCGGATGATGTGGAAACTCCCGCATTAGCATTCGTCTTACCGAAAAAGAATGCGAATGTCGTTGGCACCACGACTGTACAAGTAGCGATTAATGATGCGAATACAAGTAAGACTATTTTCTATACAGATGAAGTAAAAGATGGAAATGTCATTGGGGAGGTAAAGACAGCGAGTCAAACCTCGGTGCAATTCAAATGGGATACGACTAAGGTGACAGACGGGTCACATCAAGTAACGGCCGTTGCACTCGATTCGAATGGTAAAGAACTATCCCGTACTCAAACATCGGTGAAGGTAGTGAATGCCCCGCAATCAGGCTACATGTTCACGGTTACGACACCAAGCGGTACGATTGCAAAAGGTGCATCCGTTAAACTGTATGAAAAAGTGGAACAAGAGGATGACACAAATGCTTATGGCTACAATGAATTGTGGACAGGCACGACAGATACGGAAGGAGCCGTTCGTGTACCGAGCCATGTGGGTACGGATTTGAAAAACTTACAAGTTGTTGTCCAAGGGAAATTCGATACGGCAAAAGGTAGCTCGTGGTTCATGTATTCACGTGAGGTGGCTTCATCAGGAACGATTACGTTAAAAAGTGAAAATACCGTACCAGTCGCATTGAATACGGTGGATGAAGAAGGAAAAGGTTTGCCAGGTGCACAATACTTCATCGCCATGAAAGATGCAAAGGATATGACATTAGGTTCAACGACAATGATTAATGAGGAAGGTGCGAAAGAGGCACCGACTGTCTATTTAGATAAGGGCGCATATAACATTTTCTCCTACCATAAGGCCGAGGGGAAAACGTACTTCCTATCAAATACAGCAGCCCAAGTAGGGAACGATACGAAGACTTTGAATTTTGACAGCCGTGAAGCTGGGGAAGTGGCCATTGATAATCGTGATAAGGGACTGGAAAATGGCGTGTTGTATTTATATAATGATGCCATTTCAGAAGCAATCGGTTCAGACGAAGTCATCACTGGTCAAAAATTCTTTGTCACACCGGGTGACTACGATTATATGGTTGATGCGGAAGTGAAGGATCCGGATGGCGGGGAAAACTGGGTTTACGTCCTTGCGAATGATAAAACAAAAGCCGTCATCAAAAAAAATAAAAAGACGGTGATTAAAGCCGGTGGTTCAATCGATATTACAAAATTTGAACCGGATCAAGAATCACTTAAAAATTACTACAAGCAACGGGGCTTAACGTACATTGAACGTCCTTATCCAAATATTGCGTATAAACTAGATAGAGCATTTTACACGAAGCAAACATTTGGTGATGATTACGGCAATAAATTAGCGGGCATGTACCGAGGCTCCCTATATTCAGAAGATGCTTTGTATAAAAAAGATGTGAATACAGGAAAAACCGTGACCACTGTGGATGACGAAGCACAAATCGAAACGATTAACTTCGGTGACATCTATTCGAAGTACAAAGTTATGAGACTATCTGATAATAAAGTGATGCTTGATAGCCATGCGAAAAACGCAACAAACCCAGCCAACCGCCAATATTATTTCTATTCTTTCTGGGTGACGAGCAGTTCGGACGTGACGGAAGGGAAATATGAAATTTCACTGACGTTGGATGAAAATCCTTTAGCGAAAAAGGGCTTATACAAGGCAATCCATATTGACATGCAGGATTCAGGCACGACGATGCAGGTGAAAAATGAAAAAGGAGATAATGTTCCATCATACATTACGATCAATCGTTTAGAGAAAACGGAAGATGGCGATTCGGAATGGGTTCAATCTCTGGGTCAGAATACGGATACGACGAAAAGTTTATCATTACCAAGCAATCTCGAATTAAGCGATGAAGAAAATGGTAACATGGCGATTATTCGTTATATGCAGCCATCAGGTGAATACTCGTATATATTCCGCCAGTTCACCAGTTTAGATGAATTAAAGAACATCTCCATTCCGGATAATATGCAAAAGGTTGCGGTGACGGCGATGGATGGGGACAAAAAGCTTGATGGTGTCTCTACAAGACTTTGGATGATTAAAAAGCCTGTTACAATAGGTGGTCAAACAACCTATGTAACGGCGAATAATTTACAAAATTATAAGTATGATTCAATTTATCTAGAACCAGGAAACTTCGTCATGGAAGGGAACTATGTTTCATTACCGGATGAAAACAACCAGAAGGCCAACTATTATTTCCTTGAACCAACAGTACAAGTGAAAGATGGCCAAACGAATACAGTGGTTTTCGATAAAGAGAAATTAGCCCAAGTGAAGGTCTCAGCTGACGCAACAGGCTACAGCGATGTACGAGGGGCCATTATTTATCCGTACAACGAATATAGTCAGTCCTTTATAAAAACATTACGCGTTGGTCATACCTTTTATGTACCGTCCAACTTAAAAATGGATTTACAAGTTCAACTAGGTCTTGGCGACAATGAATCAGCGAATATCATTTGGAACTACTTCCTATCAAAAGGTGAACAAACATTCCAAAAAGGGCAGAAAGTCCAGTGGCAGGTTGGAGGCGACTTCAAGGCTAATATTGCCCTCTCAAAAACTAAACTGCTACAGGGAGACAAGCTTTCCGGTCATACTTCCATCAAGGATGCATATGGGAATACCGTATCATCGGTATTAGTCAATCAGTCGACTGACTTCAGCATAGCCGACGATGCACTCATTGCCTATGAAAAACAAGCGAACGGCCAAATTGTTGAAAAAGCAGTGAAGAGCGACTATACGATTAGTCATGGTGGAACAACGGCTTCAGCATCAAGTGTCAAGCCTGTACTGCGCATTTACGATAAAGCGGATCATAAGGTATTCGAAGACGCCAGTCTGGATTATTACGGACATATCGATGATAAGGATGTATCATTGAAGGACGGTCAATATCGTGCAGAATTGGCACTGGCCGCAAGTCCTAAAGGACCAATCGCATCAGCGAAGAATACGGGTCTATTCCAAATCGGTAAAGATGCGGAGATCGTAGCACCGGTTCCGGGCATCAAAGAGGAAGTAAAGGTACCGACTATCTCACCGGTCACCGACCAAACAACCGTGGTCAAAGGAAAAACGACGCCTAATGCGGTTGTGACCTTAAAAAATGGTAAAAAGAATATCAAATCCGCAAAATCGGATAAAAATGGGCAATACACAATGAAGATTTCCAAGCAAAAAGCGGGTACAAAGTTATCTCTTTCTGCGACACTAAAAGGCTATACGGCTAGTAAGGTAAAAACGATTACCGTGCTCGACCGCACCGCGCCAACCGTTAAGCCCATTACAGTGACAGATAAAACGACTGCTGTCACGATCGTTACCGAAAAAAATGTGACGATGACATTCACTGCAAAAGGAATGACGTATACAAAGCCTGTTTATAAAAATGGAAAGTATACATTAAAAATCGCCAAACTCCCTGCCAAGACGAAATGGACATTGATCGTCAAGGACAAAGCCGGGAATAAAACGAAGAAAATAGGCGTTGTATTAGATCGAACTGCTCCAAAAGCAGCGACTGTAGAAAAAGTGACAACGGCAACTACTATCGCGAAGGGAAAAGCTGAGAAAAAAGCCACGGTCACCATATATAAAGGAAAAGAAAAAGTAGCATCGGGTAAAGTCAATGCGAAAGGCACATTCTCAATCAAGGTGCCAAAGCAAAAAGCCAATACGACATTGCATGTTGTCGTCCAGGATGCAGCGAAGAATAAGTCAAAAGTGGCGAAAGTTAAAGTTGGGAAATAACTACGAACCAACCTCCGATATAGGAATATCGGAGGTTGGTTTTTTTTAGCTCTAAATGATTTGGGGTTAACAAACAATTCAGGGATAGAAAAATAATCGGATTTAATGTCTTACAATTCAAATGAAGATCATGGAGTCCTATCAACATACTGAGAAGAAACAAATATCTGGGAGGCTCGTACTATCACTTATTTCTTATTAATTAACTTACTGGCTTCGCCTTGCTGATTTACGGGAATATCTTTTCCGACTGTGACACGGCGTACGACGCGTTGGTCTTCGTAGTCTGCTATTGCGTAATGTTGAGTGGCCAAGTTATCCCAGATTACGACATCCCCTTCAGTCCACTGCCAGCGTACGGTGTTTTCCAAGCGCGTGACGTAAGAATCAAAGATGCTTAGTAGTCTTTCGGATTCGCTTGTGGAATAGCCTTCAATCCTGCCTGCAAATCCTCCTAGTAACAGATGTTTTTTACCTGTTTCGGAGTGCACATGAACTACGGGATGTCTTGTTTTATAAACGGTCGATGCAAATACGGCACGATAGTTCTTTTTCACTTCATCATCAATCGTTTCACTTGGTTTGAATTGTGCATAATCATATTCATTTGTATGAATACCCCATGCTTCATCTGCAAGCTTTTGCAAACCTACCGGAAGGTCTTCGTATGCTTGATTCGTATTCGCCCAAACCGTGTCTCCACCCACATTTGGAATGGTGACGCCTCTTAGAATGGAGTATTTGGGAACTTCGGGAACGAACGTGACGTCAGTATGCCAATGGTTGGCTTTGGCACCTTGTTTGGAATCGAGCTCGAAGATATAGTTGGTATTGTCTTTTACGGGTACGGTTGGATGAGCGTAGGGTTCACCCAATAGACTGGAAAATGCTTCTTGGCCTGCATCGTCTAAGTGGTGTTGCCCTCTGAAGAAAATCACTTTATGCTCGTTCAGTGCATGTTTGATTTCGTTAAAAATAGCCGGGTCCAGGTCTCCGTTTAATTGAACACCTTGAATCTCCGCTCCGATTCTTCCTGCTACTGGTACCACTTTCACTTGTTTTGTCTTAACTTCAGTCATACTATATTCCTCCTCTATTTTTGAAATGAATGTCTCCTTGATATAACTTTATAAACTAAAAATATGATAAAGTGGGGGACCACTGGAAAAAATCACTACGCTCTATCGCTGCATGATGTTTCAGAAAAATCCACTTTGAAAAATTTCTTTTTTCTTTCCAATAACAAGAAGTCCCGCTTTTTTAGATAGGTTGATTTTCTAGTGAGGTTTCACTGACATTTACAATACATCCCGCTAATACTAATCGAGAGACCTTTTTAACTGGTACCATTCCTTCAATAAGTCCCCTCCTTGTTTTAAATTACACTTTACCTACTCGAATAGTCGACTTTTAAGACGTAAGAAACAAAAAAGAGATCCAACAAAGAGTTTCCTCTTGTTGAATCTCTGGTAGACCAGTTGATTCCGAACGTCTAACTATATGGTCTATTCTGGAAATTGGTTTGTGTATGAATGCATCTTACCAATGATTAGATGAGTTTGTCAATAACTTTTATATTATTCTTATAGTTTTAGTTGGAATAAAAGGCAAGATCATTTTAACGTCCAATAGAAAAGGATGACCTTATGAAGAGGGTCACCCTTTTTTACCTTTAGTATCAATACACTCATCCCTTATATACAGGGAAATAAATAATAAAGGAAGTTCCTTTATTCACTTGGCTTTCAACGACGATTTTCCCCTTGTACTTTTGGGCAATGGTATAGCAGACTGTCAGACCGATACCGGTTCCTCTATCTTTCAGTGAATAAAAGGGGGTGCCGATTATTTCAAGCTGTTCTTTGGATAGACCGACGCCTGTGTCGGTTATTTTGATTTTTGCCATGTCTCGTTCCTGACTGGTCTCGACGATGATAAATCCTGGATTGTTCATGGATTCAATGCCATTTTTCATAATGTTGACCAGTAGTTGCTTGAGCTCAATGGGATTGATCTTTATGATTAAATCTTCCTTGAATCGTAGTTGGAATCCTATATTACGATTGTTTGCAAAGCTGGTCAAAAGGTCAGAGGTCTTCTGGATTTCCTGATTCAGCTGGATGACCTCAATATTATCGGTATGGGGTTTTGCCAATGATAGATAGTCATTGATAATGACCTGTGTGAATTCCAGTTCGGTAAGCATCGTTTGTACGTAGAATTTTTCCGTTTTGCTCAATTCCTTTTCTTGATCCAATAGCTGGGCAAATCCCTTTACGACCGTAATTGGGTTTCGAATCTCGTGGGCGATGGTGGCAGCAAGCTGACCGACCGAATCCAATTGCTTGGCTTGTTGTAATTCGGTATGAAAGGCATTTATGGAATTCATCCTGTTGTTCGTACTGATGAACACAAAGGTCAAGATGATCTGGATTGCGATGAAATTCAAGATATTTCCGAAACTATCAAGAGAGACGTACTTATATGTATATTGTAAATCTGTATGAGAAATAAGATGGATGGAAATTGGACCAAGTATGGCATTTGATGCAGCTACAATGTAAAATCCGATTTTATCAAATAAAAATATGGGGATTAAGGGTGCCATGGCAAACATGGCCATCATGATGGCGGTATCTGGATACAACCAGAATTTCAGGTAAAGGTAAATCGTCATGAGAAGAATGAAAATCGTTTTCCATTTGTTTTCGTCTTTTTTTATGAAAAAAAACAAAGAGAGTATGATGCTGGATATCAGGATAACTTGTATAGACATATCGATAGGGTCATGTTTCCAGCTTATTGGCGATACGGAAATGCCCACCACTAGTAATAAAGACAACACAATCATGAAACTCTTAAGAATGAATCGTTGTTGGTTTTGAAAATACTGATGGTTTTTTAACATACATCACCTTATTCTAAAAATTCTATTTAATTAATAGTAATCTTTTCCTGGTTCTTTGTAAATCAGAAAAGATAAGGTGTGTGTTCAGCTTTTGATTTCCTGTCTATTACTAGAGTATGAAAGGCAGGTCTGTAAGGAAGTTGTTAGGCGGCAATAGGAATAGGTAGGAATGTATGCCCTGATTGAATCGTGGAAGTTTTTTTTTACAAAATTTTCTTTGAAAATTTGCAAATGGGGACATATTAGTAAGATGGACGGGTATAAAAAAGTAATAAGAATCCATTAGGAGGTTGAATATGAAGGCGGTAACTTTTCAAGGTGCAAAGGATATAAAAGTAAAAGAAGTGGAGGATCCGAAATTACAGCAGAAGGATGATATCATCGTACGGGTGACATCGACGGCGATTTGTGGGTCCGATCTTCATATTTATCAGGGAGCGCTCCCGACACATAAGGATTACGTCATTGGCCATGAGCCGATGGGAATCGTGGAGGAAGTCGGACCGGAAGTCACGAAGGTAAAGAAAGGGGACAGGGTCGTCCTTCCTTTCAATATTTCGTGTGGACATTGTTATTATTGTGAACATGATATGGAAAGCCAATGTGATAATTCGAACCGTAATGAAGAAATCGATACGGGTGGATATTTCGGCTTTACGGAACGTTATGGGAACTATCCAGGCGGACAGGCTGAATATTTGCGGGTACCATACGGAAACTTCATGCCATTCGTGATCCCGGAGTCGTGTGAACTAGAGGATGAGGCGCTTCTGTTCATGTCGGACGTGCTCCCGACCGCTTATTGGAGTGTGGAGAATGCGGGTGTGAAGGAAGGCAGCACGGTCGCCATTCTAGGGTGTGGACCAATCGGTTTGATGGCCCAGAAGTTTGCCTGGATGAAAGGCGCCAAGCGTGTGATTGCCATCGATAACCTTCCCTACAGGCTGAACCGGGCAAAACAGATGAACAAGGTGGAGACGTATAATTTCGATGAGTATAATAATATGGGTGCCTATATTAAGGAAATCACTTCAGGCGGAGTGGATATCGTCATTGACTGCGTCGGAATGGACGGAAAAAAATCAACCATTGAAGCCATCGAGCAAAAACTCAAGCTTCAGGGCGGAACATTAAGTGCCATAGAGATTGCGATGAACTCAGTCAAGAAATTCGGTACGATTCAACTGACTGGCGTTTACGGATCCAAATATAATATGTTCCCGCTTGGTAATTTATTCGAACGGAACATTAACCTGAAAATGGGACAAGCCCCGGTCATTCACTACATGCCGATGCTTTTTGATAAAATTACAAAAGGTGAGTTCGATCCGACAGAAATCATCTCACATAAAGTCCCGCTCGACCAAGCGAGTGCCGCTTATCAAATATTTAACGACCATGAAGATGAATGCATCAAAGTCGTGTTAAAACCATAAAAATGCTTCATGCATGCCAAAAGCCAATGCGTCTATCCATTGGCTTTTTTTGTGCAGAGGATGAAAATACGAGTATACGAGGTCCGGTTATTCCAGTATGGTCGATATGGGAAATGGACATTTTCGTATGTTGTCTGGCAGATTGGGGCCAGGTGAGGAAGAGACTATCAACATTCACTTTTATGCTAAAGAGAAAAATGTACTGTTATTAAGAAAGAATCGCTTCGAAGGGAGATTGAATAGACGCGTCAGGGGGAGAAAATGTTATATAATAATAGCAAAAGTAAGGGGGAAAGTGAATGATAGTGAATACTGTAGCAGAATTGTGTGCAGAAGTTGAGAAGGTGTACCAGCCGTTACATGTTACATTAACGATTGACATCCTAGATAAGAGATTCGGTCCTGTAAAGGCGGAAGCGGAGATTACCGTTTGCCCCGTTGAATCCAAGGGGTATTTCGAGATCCTGGTCGAGGAACTTGAATCGGAGCATATCTATGCTGCTGAAAATGGGTCCATTTATGGCAGCTTTGGCATTGACCAAAGTATCCAGGTTTATGATGAGGTATTGAACACGGTTCCATTCGATGCATTAATCGGAACGGGAAACTGGAAAGAAAAGATGGATTCATATTTGGCGGAAGATACATTAAAGAGTCAACTTGAAACCGTGCTGAAGAATTACCAGTTCAGCGATATGAGCGGGAAATATAAATTCAGAAAAATATGCACGATAACGGACTTTCACCTTGAAAAGTGAACAAAATAATAGAGAAGGCGATGTCGCCTTCTCTTTATTCTTTAATTAATTTAAATCCATTGGTATCCAAGATATATTGAATGCCTTGCCTAAAGGAATTGAAGGGACGAAAATCGATATCTATCCGAGTTCGGAGAATCGACTGAGCAAGTTTTGGTCCGATGCCGACCACGACGGGTTCCACACCCATTAAGGACAGGGCCTTGAATATTTTATTGATACCATCCAATTCGAACATATCAAAGTCATGTTTAAACGAAGTGAAATCCAGGATGATATACTCGATTTGGTGATCTCTACAATAGTTCAGGATTTTAGATTGAATCGTTTCTAAACGGTCGGGCGTCATTTTTCCTATGATAGGCACTAAAGCCGTTGAATCGTGGACGGTTGGGATTATCGGTGTATCGATTTCCATAAGCAGTTTTTTGCCTTCCTTGATCGTTTCCTCATATTCCGTTACATCTTGCCATGAGAGGATAAAGCCTGTTCGCTTTCCACTTTCATTCAGTATTTCATCCACCATGATATTGGCACTGAATTTTTTGAAAAGAACGATTTGTGCCGAGTGTGGAAAAGGACCATCCCGAAGTATTTTTTCCTGTCGCTCCCCGTGAAAGGTACTGACGTTTAGTCCAATGAAATCATCGGGATTTGTTATTCTCACATAGGGACCGATGGTTACTAAAAGATCCCTCGCATATTGGTTAAACCAAACAATGGTATGGTCGGAATCCGTTAAAAAGATGTTTTCTTCTATTTTATCCAACAGTTGGTACGTGTTGACATTATTTAATATATCTGACATGGAAATACCCCTTTATGCGATTTCTTATGATGCTCGCTCGCCAAAAATCGTAACAGATTGAGATGGATCTGTCTATTCTTTATCATATGTTAGCGAGAATGAATAAAGGGTAGTAAAAAGGCATAGGAGTTAAAGCCAACCCCCATGCCAAACTACATCATTTATAAACCAACCCCGGGATTTTACGGATGGATTTCCGGAAGAATAGGGAGCTACTTAGTATTCCTGGAAAATTAGATAAATTCCGTCTTTAGCGTAATAAAACTGGGAATGTTTGTTTACGGGAACATCACTTTGTTTATCGACAAAAAAGTCTTCATGTTTGCTCATGTATTTGTAAGCGTACTTCTGTACTTTCTTATATTTCTGTTTCGATGTGAGGATGTCGGCAATTTTCATTTGCTTGCCGGAAGATATCTTGAAATTATATGATGTTACAGCGCCGATTCCGTGTGCCCCGCCCTCATATACATAATTGTAGAGCAAGATACTTAGATTTCCGTCTTGGTTGTACTTCACTTTATATTGGGTCGCATACATATAGTTACACGTTTTCCCATTGCACCACTCTTCATTTTTATCTTCCTTATCCGCTTGTTTCACTTTTAAATAGGATGTATAAGCTTCTTTGGCATGTTTAGTGAATGTTCGGTTGATTTTTTCCTGGGCTGTTTTACTTTTTAGTCCGGATACTTGAGGATACGATAAGTCACTGATACTTTTATACTTCTTCTTGGTAATCTTCACGGGGCTGAACGCAAAATATTTAGTAGATACATAGGATTTTTTGTCTTTGTAACGAATTTCCGACCATCCCGATTTGGTTCTGGAATAGACGGTCACGGATTTTCCTTTCTTTAGGGAGCCCACTTTTTTATAGTTGGTCCAAGGACCGATCACTGTTCTTCGTATGGACCGTTGCGTTTTCGGTAGTGGCTGCGGAAACAGATCTACCTGTTAGCAGGAAGTAAGAGAAGGATTGATAGAGTCAGAATGAGTGCGAGGGCGACCTTAGAGAAGGTTTTGGTTGTCATGTGTGATTCTCCTTATGTAATAATTTCAGAGTCTTCATTATATAAGGGCTTTAATCAATTAGATAGTGTTTTTTATATAACAATTATTTCAAAAGATAATGAGGGGAATAGGATGAAAATTGGACTTGTACGACATTTTAAGGTCAATCATGATTTTCCAACCGGAAAGTATGTGACGGCCGATTTCATGGACCAATGGTTCAAGGATTATGATGAAGCGGATATTGTTTATGGGGAAACTCCACTATTGGATGTGGAGTGGAAGGCTTGCTACACAAGCGATATGTCGAGGGCAGTGAAGACGGCCGAGCATATTTATCCCGATAAAATCATTCAAATGAAGGAACTGCGTGAAATTCCTTCGCCCCCTCTTAAAGGGAAAGTGAAACTGCCCTTCATTCTATGGGCCATCTGGATTCGGTGCTCCTCATTCTTGAACAAGCAAACGAGACTGGAAATCAAGAAAGCTGAAAAGCGGATCAATCAAGCACTGGATCAAATCTTGGCAAATGGGGAGCAAGATACCCTGATCGTGAGTCATGCGGCTCTCATGGTGTATATAAGGAAAGAGTTGATCCGAAGGGGGTTCTCTGGTCCGAAGTATGCAGTCGCCAGCAATGGGAGGTTATATATGTTCGAAAAGGTCCCCTTTCCTAAATAAGTGAAAAATAGTTTGTAAGGGGCCACAATGATAGTGGTATGGGTGGTTTGTATCCGTGTAAGTAATGCGAAAATCTTTTTATTATTCCAGAAAAAGATGTAGGTAATTTCCCCAATAGTTATTCTTTTTCCAACCGTTGTGGTTTATTATTGTAATAGTGCAATTTTTTCGAATATAACGAATGGAAAAGAGGGTGAACGTCTTGGTGAAAGCTATATTTTTTGATTTGGATGATACATTACTCTGGGATCAGAAAAGTGTGAAAGAAGCTTTTGTAGCAACATGTGAAGTGGCAAAGGCGAAGTATGACGTGAATATTGGCGAGTTTGAGGAAGCGGTGCGCAAGGAAGCACGTGAGCTTTATTCTTCTTATGATACATACGAGTTTACGAAAATGATTGGAATCAATCCTTTCGAAGGGCTTTGGGGAGATTTTCAGGATGACCATGATGAGTTCCGGAAAATGGCCAAGATTGTGCCGACATACCGGAAAGAGGCATGGACCAGAGGGTTGAAGGCCCTAGGTATTGATGATCAGGCATTCGGGGCGGAACTTGCAGAACGCTTTCCGGCTGAGAGACGGAAAAAGCCGTTCATCTATGAAGAGTCCTTCCGCGTGTTGGATGAGTTAAAAGGAAAGTACAAATTGTTATTGCTGACGAATGGTTCACCCCAGCTTCAAAATACGAAGCTTGAAATCACGCCTGAACTTGTCCCATATTTTGATCAGATTGTCATTTCCGGTGCGTTTGGACGCGGAAAACCGGATGCTTCCATTTTTGAGCATGCACTTGAACTCATGAATCTTGATAAGGATGAAGTGCTCATGGTCGGTGATAATTTAATGACGGATATTCTTGGTGCCACACGTGCCGGCATTCAGTCGGTATGGATCAATCGTCATGACAAGGAACGGAATGAAGTCATCCCTTCCTATGAAATCAAACATCTAGAAGAACTATATCCCATTCTTGAGGGGTTAAAAGAATAAAACAGAAATCCCCCTTTATCTGGGGGATTCATTTTATTTCGTTTTATTAAAATGGAGGGGTGGCGGGACCAACCATCCTTTTTTCTTGTTCAAATGAAGGAAATTGGCACCCATAGCTGCATGTTCAGTATGGAATTGTTCGAACATCCCTGCAATGTCCTCCCGTATGGATTGGGCTATCATATTGCTGCAAGCTATTAAACCGGCGGCAATATCCATGGATATGGAAGCGGCGATTTCCGGGTCCTGAAAGCGGGCGCCAACGGGGATTTCTTCAATATCGACTTTTGATCGATCAGGTGGCGTTGGAGGTAATCCGATACCATTTTCCTTTCAATAGTGCCTCCACTTTGGCGATTTCCTGTTTCCCTCTTTCGATTTTTTCTTCAATCAATTTACGCAGATCTTCATCACCAGCATGGTTGAGCAAGGTTTGATGACAAGCGATACAAGCCCTTTGTGGTTGCTAAATAGGTCCACGTTCCAAATACTTCTCCGTAGTGCATCGGTTCTTCTTTTGGATTTCCACTTAATATTCCCATCGTCAACCTCCTTATGAAATAGGCAATCATACTGTAATGTACTCTGTTTCCACACCGTTATTCATCGCAACGAAGAACGATATATCCATGAGAAATTTGGTCAATGGAAGGGAACAGGCATGAATATTCCCTATCGGTTTACCCATACTAATATTGGTTCCAACATCATACAAGGAGGGGATGTAAGTGCAAAATCAAAATCAACAACAGGGTCAAACACATCAAAATATGCAAACAGGCGCGGTACCTCCGCAAATGAATCATGGTGGTCATGAACTATTTGATGCACACGAAGTGCTAGCGGGGACGATTAGTGTTTTGGATACCTATATGTTGCTCCGTCAACATGTACAGGACCCAGAATTATTGGATATCCTTGATCGTCAATATCAGTTCATCCAACAGGAATATAATACTTCCTTAGAGGCTTTCCAGACGGGGCAAAAACCTTCCGTCCCAACCCAAACCTACAATATGAATCAAGGCAATGATTTTATTTATGGCCTAAAACCATCGAAGCCGAAGAAACCTTACCAATCGGTGTCAGAGATTAATGATCAAGGAATTTCGGGCTTGATGCTAGGGGCTTTGAAATCCAGTGCAACGTTAAAAGCCATGTCCGCACTTGAGATGACAAATCCAGTACTGCGTCGGGTCATCGCTGATTCCGTTCCGAATTGCATAGAGATGGCCTATGAGATTTCGCTTTATCAAAACAAACATCATTATTACCAAGTACCACAGCTTCAACAGCAGGATATGCAACAAATGATAAACTCATTTGCTCCTGCAAGCGGGAATCCAGCCAATACCAACAACAATATGACCCATTGATCGGACCATAATCATTAAAGAAGGCGAGCATGCATGATGCTCGCCTTACATGGTTTCGATTGTTATTGTTTGAGCTGGTTCAAATCATCAATGCATGTTTGGATGAGCGTGACCGCTTGGCTCATCGCTGCACCACCACCAAATGCAACGGTTACTCCTATTGTTTCAAGTATTTCCTGTTCCGAGCAACCTTGATCGAGGCAGCCTTTCGTATGATAGATAATGCAATATTCATCCTGGGAATATAAGCTTATCCCTAAAGCTATCAGTTGTTTCTGCTTCTTCGATAAGGTGCCTTCTTTAAAACATTCTTCCGTTAAAGAATTGAACTTTGTTGCAAGTTCAGGCATCTTTTCCGTAAAAGAGCCAATTCCAGCTTTATATTCATGAAGAGTGGCTTCTGTCGTATTCTTCGTTTCATATTCCAAGTTCCATTCAGCTCCATCCCTAATATTCTTTTCCTAGAAATTAGTATGAGCCAAATAGGGATGATTAAACATAAAACCATAGGGATTAAAATTCAGTATTTAGTGCCGAACGGGGTCTGGCGGTTTTATACCATTGAAAGCAAAGCAGACCAATGAGTACGAGGTCGATCGCATCCCCGGCATAGTACATGAGCATGGCTCCGGATTCCGCCTGGTTAGACATGACCCCGATTGGAGGTTTTGCATAGATGTACTTGGATAGGATTCCATGACCGGCTAAAGCAAGGACGAAGATAATGCATCGGAATACGAAACTGAACCGGTGCGGGGCCGGATCGATATAAACCATGGAAGCCGTGAAAAGATAGCCGGCAAGGAATACATGGATATGCACCAACAGATAGAGAGAGGCATGTTGGTGCATGGCCGCATACAATTCCGTCGTATAAAGCACCCAAAGCCCTCCGATATTCAAGGTGGATGCTGTGATGGGGTTACTCAAAATGCGCACTGGCCAGGTTTTCAACAGACGTGAAAGTCGCCTTGCGTGAGGTACTTTTAATGTGCGGAGCAGAAGAGTCATGGGTGCTGCAAGGACCATCAGCAGTGGAGCAAGCATGCCAAGGAGCAAATGGCTGACCATATGTGCGGTGAAATTCATATGACCCCGGTCTGCTATGGGTCCAATCACTGAAGCGGCAGCACAAGTCACTCCGAACACCCAAAAGAACATTCGGTAAAGTGGCCACTTTTTATGCTTCCGGTTGGAAAGGATCATCGCTGCTATATATAGGACCAAAATGATGACGAGTAGAATCACCAGAGAGAGTCCGGAAGCAGGCCCACTCGTGATATGGTGCATATGTTCATCCTTTGTCATGATGATTTAGATTCTTTCGCTCTTATTATCGTGCTTCGTCTTGTTCGATAGATAAGGTAGACACCGACTACAATCAATGCCGCAGCAATTATATTCCAAATCATATCGTACGGGAGGATATCCACATCATAACGAATTTGATGCAGCCTCATCAGCTTATGTTGAATGGTCCCGTCATATAATTGGAAGCCACCAGCCCCTAGAAACACACCGCCTTGCCATCTTTTCAACCATAAGGCATTCCGTCTGCGAAGGTCAGCGAACATGAATAAAGAACCGATGGTCGCAAACCAGCTCAAAGCATGAAATAAACCATCAGAAACGAGTCCGATATTGGTCGTCGACTTATCATAAAAATGATGCCAATGCAGGAGTTGATGAAAAACCATTTCATCTATGAAGGCGACAAGGCCAATGCCGAATAAGATGCCCGACCAAAGATTGCGGGACGAATGGATATAGCGATTTTCCGACATGGATTTATTTTTATGGTGCCGTGGTCTAACGTCCATATATGTATCCTCCTTCAATGAATCGTAGGTATACTAAACCGTGAATCCTCTCAGTTTTTTTGAAACTATAAGTCCCCCTACAGTTAAGTATCTTCCATATATTGATAATATCAATTGTTTCTACTATACCACCCGAAGGACAAAATGAACCTCTTATTCAACCAGTATTCACAAATTTTTTTGTGAAGATTTTTGTGGTTTTGGGGCAGGAAATCCGGGTAATAAAATAAACGTGACAGTAATTAGTAACCTTCCATTCGGAAAAAGGAAGGGACGATGTCAACCTAACAGCAAAGAAAGATTCATAAAATAGCACGGATGAAAACTCTAGAAAATTAAAGGAGGAATCATTATGTTTCGTCATCAAAAAGAATTGCAATTTGAAGTAAAACCAGATCGTCCGGATCCTATGCTTGCCCGTCAAATCCAAGAGGTATTGGGTGGACAGTTCGGGGAAATGACAGTCATGATGCAATATTTATTCCAAGGCTTTAACTGTCGTGGAGAAGAAAAGTATAAGGACATGTTGATGGACATTGGTACGGAGGAAATTGGACACGTTGAAATGCTTTGTTCCTTGATTAGTCAATTGCTGGATGGAGCTTCACCCGAAGATCAAGCAGAAGCAGCCAAAGACCCGGTAACAGCAGCCATCATGGGCGGCATCAATCCACAGCATCTGCTTGTAAGCGGACTTGGAGGACTGCCAACGAACTCAAATGGTGTTCCTTGGAACGGTTCCTACATCGTAGCAAGTGGTAATTTATTAGCGGACATGCGTTCAAACCTGCATGCTGAGAGTCAAGGACGTCTGCAGGTAGCGCGTTTGTACCATATGACAAAAGATGAGGGTGTACGTGCGACCTTCCGTAAAATGCTTGCACGCGACCGTTATCACCAATATCAATGGATGGCGGCCATTGCAGAGTTAGAAGAGAAAAATGGTGTAGTCGTGCCGGCTTCCTTCCCACCTGAAGCCGAATTGGAATCACAGAAGGAAGCCTATGAATTCTGGAACCTTTCAGAAGGACAAGAATCAGCAGAAGGTCTATGGGCGACAGGAAGCGCTCCGGATGGAACAGGAGATTTTGTCTATGTAGCCGAGCCCGTTGCAAAAGGTCAAATCCCTAATCCAAAGGTTCCCGCTACTCAATTGCATCATGATCTGGATGGTAAGGCCGTATTGAAATAAGACCTTTTAATTATCAGGTTTTGTAACCTGTCCCTTGGGGGGCAGGTTTTTTCTGATTAGGAAGCAAGGGAATCATGCTTATTTTAACGCTTTCCTAGTTTTGACATTCAATGATTTGCCTGATGCTTTTATTTAGAGTAGCATATAGCTCACAAAAAGGACTGGGGGAGATTATAAATGAAAGCAGTGACAGTGAAGCAACCTGGAGGTGCGGATCAATTAGAATTTGAGGAATTTTCCATTCCACGTATAGGTCCTGGTGATTTGTTGATCAAGGTGCAGGCCTCTGCAATCAACAGAACGGATATCATAGCCAGGGAAGGAAAAGCAGGATACATGACCAATCCCATTTTAGGCATCGAAGTGGCCGGTGAAGTAGTGGAAGCAGCACCTGGAACTCGTATCGATTTAGGAACAAGGGTAATGGGACTCGTTAATGGTGGGGGATATGCAGAATACGCCGTCATGCCCGCGGACCGGGCAATGTTGGTACCGGAAAACCTGACATTTGAAGAAGCTGCAGCCATTCCCGAAGTATTTCTGACAGCTTATCAAACTCTGTTCTGGTTAGGACAAATAAAAGATCAGGATACCGTGTTGATTCATGCCGGAGGAAGCGGAGTCGGTACGGCCGCTATCCAATTGGCTAAACAAATGACCCAAGCAAAGATCATCACAACCGCCGGTTCGGAAGAAAAACTGGAGTTTTGCCAATCCCTTGGGGCGGATGTATGCATCAATTATAAAAAACAATCGTTCGACGAAGAAGTACTGAAGGCTACTGATAATAAAGGCGTGGATGTAATTCTTGATTTCGTCGGTGCTTCATACTGGGAGAAAAATCTTAGAAGTATAGCCACGGATGGACGCTGGGTGTTAATCGGCATCCTGGGCGGAACCGTGGTGAATCAAGTGAACCTGATGGATCTGCTGCTTAAGAGGGTCCATTTGAAGGGTACCTTATTGACTCCAAGAAGCGATGCGTATAAAAAAGAGCTGACAGAAGAATTCGTCCAAAAAGCGATGCCGTTATTCAAACAAGGAAAAATCAGGGCGATAGTGGATCGAGCCTTCCCGTTTGAAGGCGTCCAAGAGGCCCACCGACATATGGAACAGAATAAGAATACAGGGAAAATAGTCATGAAGGTACATGAATAGAAGCAAAGGGGCTGACCAGGAGTTTTCTTGGTCAGCCCCTTTTTCATGATCATCAGAATGTCGATGCAAGCTTTTGAAGGATGCGTTCGATCACTTCATGGATCTGTTCATCCACTTCGCCGTCAATTGCCTCAGGTTTTAGCACTTGTACTGTCTTCGCTTGATAATGATCATAAAGGACATGCTTCAAGGAAAGTCCTTCTTTTAATAAAAAGGAGGAGTCCGTCATGACTTTCAGTGCAGCTTCATCCTGAATGATCAGGATTGTGGGATTCAGCTCATGGAAAATTCCATCTGCCATTCCCTGTGAATAGAACGAGTGGACGGTAGCCAGCCGTTCTTTTCTCGCCTCCATCTTTCTTGAATAGAGTGCGGGACAGCCAATCTTTAAGTCACTCATGAATATGTCAGAGGCATAAAGCGCCGATAAGACCGTTTGCTCATACACCTTTTGAAGCCGGATCTGATACGATAAGGACTCATCGGCAATCATCTGATCGGCTTCATGGATGTAGGCAAGGTAGTATTCGATCACTTCTAAAAGGATTTCTTCTTTTGAGGAAAAGTAATTATATAAAGAAGCCCGGCTTATATTCATCAATTTGGCCATATCTGAAATGGTCAGGGATAGGAACCCTTTCGTACGTACCACGTTCATGATTCTTTTTACATAGGATTTTCTCAATAATTGTTTTTCTTCAGGTGCGATTTTTCGCAAAAACGACACCCCCTTCAATACGAAAATTATATCATACTCCCATTTTCCATGCCTTGAGGCGGATAAGTTTACAAAAAGACGTAAGAGGTTTAAAGTATGAATATAAACACTTTAGACACTATCTATCTATTTTGTCTAAAGTGTTGGGCGGTTGCTTAAGCACATGAACAATCCCCTCGAAGTGAATGACACAATAGATACATGTAAAGGAGAAAACATAAATGATGAATATAGATTTTACTCGTATGTATATAGATGGAGAATGGCAAACAGGGAATAGTGACAAGTCGATGACGAACGTCAATCCTTTTACAGGTGAAGAACTTTTCACCATCCAGGCCGCTACAAAAGAAGATCTGAACAGGGCCTATGAAGCAGCAAGCCTTGCACAGGAAAAGTGGGCTAACGAACTTCCGCAAGTTAAACGGGCAGTGTTGGAAAAAGCCATCCTTGTCATGCAGGATAATAAGGACCTGATCACCGAGTGGATCATTAAAGAATCAGGAAGTACCTTCATGAAGGCTCAGTCTGAATTCCAAGCTTCCCTCAACATCTTGAAAGAGGCTACCACTTATCCATATCGCATGGAGGGGAAAATCCTTCCTTCACAAGTACCAGGAAAAGAAAATCGTGTGTACCGAAATCCATTAGGCGTAATCGGCATCATTAGCCCATGGAATTTCCCTTTCCATCTGGCGATTCGATCTATAGCCCCGGCACTAGCTACCGGAAATGCGGTCGTCATCAAACCTGCTACAGATACACCGGTCACTGGCGGTTTGATCTTTGCCAGCATTTTTGAAGCGGCAGGCCTTCCAAAAGGCTTGTTGAATGTCATTGTCGGGCGCGGATCTGAAATCGGTGATGATATCGTTACCCATCCGACCCCACGCCTGATTTCCTTTACGGGCTCCACGGAAGTGGGTAGGCATATTGGAGAGCTTGCAGGTCGGGGACTTAAGAAAACAGCATTGGAATTGGGCGGAAATAATGCCTTCATCGTGCTTGATGACGCAAATATCGAGCAAGCCGTCGATTCCGCATTATTCGGGAAATTCTATCACCAAGGACAAATCTGTATGGCAATCAATCGGATTTTTGTCCATAAAGACATTTATGACGAATTTGCTGAACGATTCACCCAACTTGCAGGAAAACTTAAATACGGAAATCCTGCGAATGAGGATACCAATGTAGGACCGCTCATCAACCGAGATCAGGTCGATCGTATCTTAAAAGATATAGAAGGAAGCGTTGAGCAAGGAGCCAAGATTCGCTTGGGCGGACAAGCAAATGGCAATGTTCTTCAGCCGACCGTGATCACTGGAGTGACAAATACGATGCCACTTGCTGAGAACGAAATCTTTGGACCGGTTGCCATCTTGATACCTTTTGAAAATGATGAAGACGTAATCCAAATGGTCAATGCGTATCCATACGGCCTAAGCGGATCCGTTCATTCTTCAAATCTTGAACGTGGCACACAAGTCGCTCATAAAATCCACACGGGCATGATTCATGTTAATGATCAATCCGTTAACGATGAGCCACACATGCCTTTCGGAGGAGAAAAAGACTCAGGTCTTGGCCGCTTCAATGGAGAATGGGTACTTGAAGAATTCACGACGTTAAAATGGCTGTCCGTTCAACATAACAGCCGTAATTATGGTCCATTCATCAATAGATTGAAATGAATGGGATAAACCGAAAACATCCAAAGAGAACGTTCTTTGGATGTTTTTTGCACGTATACATTTTTAGAATGATTAAAGGAATCAAAGTATGAATATTCATATTTAATATTTTTCGATTTCACGGGGGATATGATAAGGTACAAGACATATACCACACATCTTATCAAAACATTGAATAAGGAGAGTCGAACATGGGACAAATCAATGAATTGTTTCGAAAAAGAATTGGAATTTCGGAAAGTGAAAAAGTAACGTTTGGAAATATTCCCAATATACTTGAGAAAACGGCCAACACGATTCCCTTTGAAAACTCATCGGTCCTTGCCAAACAATCAAGTGATATCTCCGAAGAAAACATTATGGAGAAAGTCCTGATGAGGAATGAGGGGGGCGTTTGCTATGAACTGAATGCGGCCCTCTATTTTTTCTTCCTCGAAAATGGATTGGAGGTCTCCTTGGTTCGCGGAGTGATATACAACCAAGGATGGTCGATAACCGGAAGAACACATGTAGCCATACTATTAATGCATGAAGGTGAACCCTATTTAGTGGATACGGGTTTTGGAGGCAACTTACCATTAAGGCCAGTACCGTTAAACGGGGAAACCGTTCATTCTAACAATGGGGAATTCCGGGTGAAACGGATGGATACCGATCATGGCAATCATATCCTGGAACTGAAGCTGAAGCATAAAGATCCTGAATGGAGAATAGGATATGCCTTTGATACGGCACATCCTGTAGAACATATGAGGGAATTGAATGAGGTACAAACCATCATCAGGCAACATCCGAATTCACCTTTTAACAAAAGCCGACTGATCACACGACTTACCGACAATGGGAGTATCACGTTGACGGAAACCTCCTTTACCCGATGGGCAGACGGGAAAGTAGAAAAAGAGGAAGTCGATGAGAAACGTTTTAAAGAGATACTGAACCAATACTTCGGATAATGATGCAAATGGTGATAGGCTAACATGACCTGCGTATCACCATGTCTGATTTAATTTGTCACTATAAAAAACGATGGCTTCTTTATACTGTAATATGGATTCGTCAGATGTCGTTTCGACTAAAGTGTTTAGAAGGACTGCCATCGCTTTTTCATATTGCTTTAAATTATATAAGGTCATGGAATAAAAAACTTTTATTTGCTCAGAGTCTGGGAATAATAATAGCGCCTCTTCAAAAAGGTTCTGTGCCTCTACATATCTTCCTATTGATCGATAAGTACTTCCCAATCCTAAATAGGCTCCTTCTAAGTCTTTAGGAGGGAGTCCTAATTGAATGGCTTTTTCGTAATGAGGGACTGCCTCAGTTTCCAATCCCAAATTATCGTAGCACCAAGCCATTTGATACTGAAATATGGCATGGTCAGGTTCTTTATTTATTAATGTTTTCATTACGTTTTTAGCATCTTCAAATCTTCTCGCTTTTCGATATGTGAAAACTTTCATCAGTAAATCATTCATAGTAAAAATCCTCCTGCCTCAGGTTGATTTTGTATAAATTGAAATATGACCATTTATATCAAACTCCATAAAAACCCGCAAGAGAAAAAGAGACCAGGAATAAACGTTTTTATTTTTATATTCACCATATAAGCAGGACTATCATGTATCTCTGTCGAATAAAGTACGTTAGGTGAAAAGAGGATGATGAAAAATGAGTAAAGAGAAATATAAGTTTTATTATGTAAATGGAGTAACGGAAGAGTTAGAGGCAAATGAGCCATTAACTGATCATGCGAGCATCATTAACTTGCAGTTAATTCAGAATGCGACGTGGCTTCAAGTCGGCGGCAAACATATAAATTTGGCAAATGTCATTAGTATTGAGTTTGTTGGGGAACAAGATAGACTGAAACAAGACCCAATCCAGTATAGACCCAATAAATAAAGCGCAAATGTTTTTATTATGGAGTGAAAACTTTACGAAAAAGAATAATCCAGGGATGGTCATTTATGATCGTCCTTTTTCTTATGGGGATGAATTCTGGAAGAAGGGACAAGGCATATAGGTATCTACCCGTCTAGTAGGGTTATCGTACTATTCACCGGTACGAGTGTACTCCTCCCTAGTAAATAAAAACTTTTCATAAGAAATCTAGCCCATCCTCGAAAAGATTCTACTGAACCAGTAATGGATATCCAGCGGATGTTTTATATTTATCCAGACTACAAATATAACATTTTTTTATATTTATGTTATATTATAGGATATAAGTAGTTAGTGAGAAAATACCTAAAAAGGTATATCGGAGGGATTTTATGAAGAAAATTGGTGTACTTAGTTTGTTTTTCATTCTTACTCTTTTAATCTCTGCTTGTGGAAGCAGTGACACAACAGTGAAAGAGAAAGGGAATGGTAGCGCCACAGAAGAGAAAAATGAAAAGGTTTACAAAGTGGGTGTGGATACAACCTACCCACCATTTGAATTTAAAGATGGAAATGATTATAAGGGTATTGATATTGATTTAATCCAGGCGATAGCGAAAGACCAAGGCTTTACGATTGAACTTTCCCCAATGGATTTTGGTGGGATCATCCCGGCACTGCAAGCGAATCAGCTTGATGTGGCCATTGCAGGAATGAGCATCACCGATGAAAGAAAAAAAGTAGTGGATTTCTCGGAGCCATATTTCGATGCCGGATTGACGGTGGTCGTCAATAAGGATAATACGGCCGTTAAATCTGTTGATGACCTTAAAGGAAAAACCGTGGCCGTGAAAAAAGGAACGACGGGTGCCAAATATGCACAAGATAATTCTAAGAAACTAGGAATTAAAGTCGTTCAATTCAATGACAGCCCAGCTATGTTTCAGGAAGTGTCGAACGGAAATGCAGAGGCGCTTATCGAAGATTACCCGGTTATCTCCTATGCAATCACTCAGAAGGACCTAGGCCTACAAATCGTGGGAGATCGTTTGAATGGTGATCAGTATGGCATTGCCGTATTGAAAGGGAAGAATCAGGAGTTGCTTGAACAAATCAATAAAGGACTTGCCAACCTTAAAGAAGACGGAACATACGATGAGATTTTAAAAACATATCTTGGTGAATAAAGGATGCTTAAGGCGCGCTTAAAGCGCGCCTTCTTTTTTGAAAGGAGATGAAAAGAATGGATATCATTGTTTCGGCGTTACCCTATTTATTACAAGGACTGCAAGTGACGCTATATATATTTGTGATTGCCATCATATTAGGTTTTTTAATCGGTTTAGTCGTGGCCATGCTGCGCCTGGCCCCACTCAAGATATTGAATTGGATAGCGAAGATCTATGTAGACGCGATTCGGGGAACTCCTTTTATCGTTCAATTGTTTTTCATCTACTTCGGGATAAACTCCCTGCAATGGATCTCCCTGAATAATACAACGGCTGGGATCATCACCGTTGCAATCAATGCAGGGGCATACTTTGCCGAGATAATAAGAGCGGGCATACAATCCATTGATAAAGGACAAACGGAAGCAGCGAGATCCATCGGATTCACCAGTCCACAAACGATGCGCTACATCGTTCTTCCGCAAGCTTTCAGGAGAATGCTCCCTACTATCACGAACCAATCGATCATTAGTTTAAAAGACACCTCGCTTCTATCGATCATAGGCATTGCGGATTTGACCCAGCAAGGGCAGATTCAGGCGTCGGCGACATTTGAAGCGTTCAAGATTTGGCTGACTGTCGGTGTAGTCTACTTTATCATCATTTACCTGTTAACCTTGCTTGCTAATTTCATAGAGAGGAGGGTCCAATTAAGATGAGCATGATCACGGTGAAAAATTTGAAGAAATCCTTCGGTCAGGTGGAAGTCCTGAAAGATATCAATGCAGTTGTGCAGGAAAAAGAAGTGATTTGCGTTATTGGTCCTTCGGGTTCTGGAAAGAGTACATTCCTTCGTTGCCTTAACCTCCTTGAGGATGTTACGGGTGGGGAGGTAGTGATTAACGGGCATGAGATAACGAATAAAAAAACGAAAATCAATATAAATAAAGTGAGACAAGAGGTAGGGATGGTTTTTCAGCATTTCAATCTATTCCCGCATAAAACCGTTTTGGAGAACATTACATTGGGGCCCATTAAAATAAAGGATATCGAGAAAGGAAAGGCGGAAGAATTCGCATATGGATTACTGGATAAGGTAGGGCTTAGAGAGAAAGCGAAAAGTTATCCCGGAGAGCTATCAGGCGGACAAAAACAACGGGTGGCCATTGCGAGGGCACTAGCCATGAATCCAAAAATCATGCTTTTTGATGAACCGACTTCCGCACTTGACCCTGAAATGGTGGGGGATGTTCTAGAAGTCATGAAACAGCTGGCCAAAGAGGGGATGACCATGGTTGTGGTCACCCATGAAATGGGCTTTGCCCGGGAAGTCGGGGACCGTGTCCTATTCATGGACGGTGGGTATATAGTCGAAGAAAACGAACCAAATGAATTATTTGGAAATCCTCGGCATGAGCGCACCCAATCCTTCCTAAGCAAGGTGCTTTAATAGAAAGGGCTTCGTTTAGGGGGCTGATGTCGATGTGTAGCGAAAACGATGCGTTTTAAGGAAGGCAACTTACCCTCAAGGGAAGTTGCCGTTTTTGCGATGGAGAACTTTTTTATGAAGCCTTTTGCATCAACAGATAACCTCTTCTCTACCATGACAAATTCCGAGTTTTTTTGCCTTATTATTTTTGATTTTTATTGATTTACGCTATACTTTATAACAGAACAATAAAAAATGTTATCGTTAAAAGCCACTTGCACCATGGGCTGGAGACTGAAAAATAAGTAGGAACGAAGCGAAATGAAACGGGGAAATCAAATGCATAGTAGAAAGAAAAGAAGTAATAAACTGAAGGTCGTTTCCAAAGTAATCCTTATCATAATCGGTGCGCTTATTGCAGCATACGGATTGGAAGCCGTATTGATCCCGAATAACGTATCGGATGGAGGCGTAACAGGGTTAAGCATCGTTGGTTCCCAATTGTTTGGATTACCGTTAGGCGTTCTGATTGGAATCATTAACATTCCTTTTGTTTGGTTAGGGTATAAGCAAATCGGTAAGAGTTTTGCTTTTTATTCCGTTATCGGCATTGCCTCGTTGGCAGTCGGTACGGTCCTGATGCATCATGTCCCTACAATCATTGAGGGTGATACATTGCTCGTTACCGTTGTCGGAGGGATCATCATCGGTTTTGGTATGGGTCTAGCATTGCGTAATGGTGGGGCATTGGATGGAATCGATATGTTGGCCGTATTGCTTTCTAGAAAATTACCTTTCGGAACAAGTGACCTTATCCTATTCTTGAACACGTTCGTGTTTATTGTCGTTTCCACAGTATTCGGACTACAAGGGGCTATTCTATCGGCAATCGCATACTTTATTGCATCTAAAGTCATTCATATCGTGGAAGAGGGTTTAAGTGGTTCAAAAACTTTCAAAATCATTACGAAACAACCAGAATTAATGGTAGAGACGATTCGCGATCGCTTAGGTCGTGGTGCTACTTATAATGATGCTTATGGCGGTTATTCAAATGAGCTATTCAAGGAAATCACTTGTGTCATTAACCGTTTGGAAGAAAGTAAAATGAAAGAAATCATTTATGAAATCGATAAGAATGCCTTTGTGACCGTATATGACGTAGCTGAAGTCAAAGGCGGCAGTTTCAGGAAGCAAGATATTCATTAAAAGTATCTATACAAGGCAACAAGAAGATGACCTCCGTGCTTTATACGGAGTGTCATCTTTTTTTCTTTCTTATGAATCATGAAGGATTAAGTATATTGCTAGTATTAAAATAATATCTTAGAACATACACTCTTATTAGGATGGAAAGGAAAGAAGGGAAGGGGAAATATGAATTTCGAGATGCAAATGGCGAGAATGCTGGCTGAAAATATAGATGGTTTTGTGAAGTTTGTCCAAGAACAGTACCAAGACGAACGTAATTGCTTTACATTGAATCGGGATAAACTGTATCAGGTGAAGCTTCTAATAGAAGAGTATAAGTTTCAAATATTAGCGGATGAGCTCCAAAGAATAAATCGATTCACTTGGGATGAAACGTACACATATTTATTGGTTGATAGATTTAGGGAAGGAATGGCCATCATCGATGAATATGTTGAAAATAACTATCAAGATTTATTCATCTTAACCGCTAGAATCTATACCTTGACTAACTTCAGCCTATCCATAGGCAGGAAGGAATCATTCAAGGAAAGTTGAAAAGGGCCCTGATAGGCCCTTATGCTATTTATATGATTTCATCTTCCTTTTTGGATTTAATTTTTCCTAATTTTCTTTCGTTACGCTAGCCTCTTGAGCTTAATGGAGTCCATATTCATCCTCTGCAGCCTTCGATTTTACCTTATTTAGGTTTAAGGACTTTAGGTAAAGTGATGTTCACTTCCGTTCCTTTCCCTACCTCACTTTTAAAATCAATGATTCCCTGGTGTAGCTCGATAATGCGTCTATCAATCATCAGGCCTAATCCTGTTCCTTTTTCCTTCGTCGTATAAAAAGGTTCAAATAGCCTTTTTAACCTTTCTTTCGTCATGCCTGAGCCCTTATCCGTTATTTGGATTAAATAGTGCTGTTGGTTGATGTCTTTCAATGATACTTCTATGTCCCCACTATTTTCGTTGGTTGCTTCCAAAGCGTTTTGGATAAGATTCTTCAAAACCTTTGCGATGAGGCTTTGATCACATTCTGCTGTAATCATCGTTTGGTTATGAAAGTTGAGCTTAATGCCCTTTATAGCAACCTGACTTTCCAGACTTTTTATAACAGAAGCGATGATAGAGTTAATGGAGCATTCACTAATATTCATAGTTTTATCAGGTTGTGCTATAAACATGAATTTATTGACAATGTCGTCGATTCTATCTAATTCGTTCCTCATGATATCCAGATAATCTTGGATGGAATCATCATTCACATGTTCTTTAATGACTTGGGTGAACCCGAATAGTGAAGTTAATGGATTTCTGATTTCATGAGCGATTCCCGCTGCCAACTCACTAACTACTGATAGTTTCTCTAATTCTTGTATTTTTATTTCGCTTCTTTTCTGATCTGAAATATCGATGGATGTCCCAATGACCTCCACGACTTGTCCATCCCTCATGATTGGATTTAATGAGGCAACATATTGTACGTCAGCGATACGCCCTTCATATGTAACGCTTTCCCCATTCCATGCCCTTTCATAGTATGTTAGCTTCTCCAAGGCTGTTTCCTGAGGTAAGAAGTCCTCTAAGGTATGACCAACAACCGTGGCGGAAGGGGTTATCGCATCTGTAATGAACGAACCTTCAACGAAAGTATGAACGAAGCGGTTATCTTCTTTTCTGAATTTAAATATAAACCCATTCCTTGGGATGAGTTCGCGGTAGTCAAGCGTATCGAAATCATGTAAGTCTTTATTTTTCATGTTTTTTCATCCTTAAAGGTGTTTTGTAATAAATTCCACATAATTCATGGCAATCCTTCATTAGGGAGAATTTTAATCTAATTGTAACAAACAAGGAAAATAATAGTGAGTAAGGGTGAAACCCTTACAAGGGATGTGGTGACTTACAATCCGAAAAAATAAAGAGAATTCTTCAGAGTCAGGGTGAGCAGTTGACTGATAGTAAAGTCCCTTTAAACAAAATCCCCTGACAATGTAAAATTGTCAGGGGATTTTATGGTAGAGATTTTAATTAAAAGGGAAATTCACGATAATTTGTTTGAAGGGAAATCCATTTCGTCACAGTGAATTCTTCGACAATCCATGGGTTACCGAACCTTCCTAAGCCACTCATTTTGTTTCCGCCAAATGGTACATTCGTGCCATCATTAACCGTTTGGTCATTGATGTGTGTCATGCCACTGTCGATTTGAAGACCTAACCGTTCCGCTTTCTCCAAATCCGAAGAGAAGATGGCAGAGCTTAGTCCATACTTTGTGTCATTGGCAATCTCGATGGCGTCTTCATCTGTTTCTGCTTCAATGATGGAAACGACAGGAGAGAACAATTCCGTTTGGGCAATGGCATCTGAATTTTTAACATCTCGGAAAATGGTTGGAGTCAATACATTGCCAACGCGTTCTCCTTCTAATGCTACATTCACGCCGGCTGCTTTAGCATCTGCGATGACTTGTTGAACCTTTTCTAATTGGCGTTCGTTCACAAGTGGTCCAATCACGGTTTTAGGATCTAATTGATCACCATATGGAAGAGCTTTTGCCCGCTCTACGAATTTAGTGATGAATTCTTCGTAAAGGTCTTTGTGGACAATCAGGCGGTTGATGGCCATGCAAATTTGCCCTTGGTGAATGTATTTTCCAAAGATCGCAGCATCAACAGCACGATCCACATCCGCATCGGACAAGACGACGAATGGGTTGTTCCCACCAAGTTCTAGTGCAACTCGTTTCAGGTTTTGTCCAGCGATGGCCCCGATATGTTTTCCGACAGGAGTAGAACCTGTAAAACTGATTAGTCTAGGAATCGGATTTGTCAGCATACCGTCACCGATTTCCTCTAAATCCGTAAGAATCATATTGAAGATTCCTTTTGGTAGTCCAGCATATTCGAAGGCTGCGGCAATGAAGATTCCGCCTGCAAATGCAACTTGAACATCGGGTTTATGAACGATTGCGTTTCCTAATGCAATCGCTGGAGCAATGGTTCTCATTGATAAATTCATAGGGAAGTTAAATGGTGAAATAGAAGAAATAACTCCCAAAGGCAAACGATGTATATGATTGACCTTTCCATCGATGGCTGATGGCACTTCATGCATTTGATGAATTTCATCGACCATATTGACCGAAGCTTCTACTATTTCTGCAGTCAATTGAAACTCTACAGTCGCTTTGATAAGTGATCCACCCGTTTCGCGAGCGATCATCTCGATGATTTCTTCACGATTTTCCTGTAGGTATTCCCCGACTTTCATCATAACCTGGCGACGTGTGTCTGCAGAAGCTTTTGCCCAGTCTTTTTGAGCTTGTTTCGCTATTTCAAAAGTATCTTCCAGTTGCTTTGCTGTAGCCAAGCTAACGTTCGAGATTACTGAATTGTCATATGGGTTTAAGATATCATATCTACGTGAACTTAATCCTTCTACCCATTCTCCATTAATGAAGCTTTTGTTTAAATCTTTGATAGTTTTCATTCCATCCACCCCTTTTTTATTGAAACGTAATGAGTTTATCATGGTTTGCAACTAATTAAAAATACCTATATTATTACTTTTATATATGTTTGTCATATATAAAAATTCGAGGTGAAATATGGATATTAGACAGTTACGCTATTTTCTTGCCCTTTCGGAGGAGGGGCAAGTTTCTCGTGCGGCCAAAAGATTGAATATGTCTCAGCCACCGTTAAGCCAGCAACTTAATCTTATGGAAGAAGAACTGGGCGTGACGTTGCTTGATCGGAAAAGAAATGGAAAAAGGATGGAGTTAACTGAGGCTGGAAGAGCGCTATATGAGAAGTCTAAGGTGCTGTTGGAATTATTCGATGACTCCATGCTCGAAGTGAAGGAGACAGGTGAGGGGATACAAGGTACTTTAGCCATTGGAGCAGTACTTGCTTATATGTCTTACTTACCAAGCAAAGTCAAACAATTTAACGATAAATATCCTTCTGTTACTTTTAAATTATTTGCAGGAGATCCCTATGAGATCAACAATTATATGGAGAATCAGGATATCGAGCTCGCAATTGTTTATTTACCTGTGGATAGTAATCAAGTTTTCATCAAGAATATAGGGGAGGTACCGAACGTTTTTGTTGTTCCTGAAGAATGGGAGGACTTTCATTTTAAGGATAAAATTTCGTTGAACGATTTGGAAAATACGCCTTTGCTATTAGTACATAGGGAAAAAGGGTTGGGGATCTATGAAGAGATTATTGAGGAGTTTAAGAAAAATGAATTGAAGCCCAATATTCTGTGCGAGTGCCATGATGTAAATGTACTGCTTTCTTTGGTTTCAGCGGGTATCGGCGCAAGCATCGTCCCGAAATCTGCCGTCTCACCACACGGTATAAAAGGCGTAAGGGTGCTTGAAATTATCGATTCGGCGATTCAATCGAAAATCGCATTGATCTGGCGGAAAGACCGCTACCTTTCTAAGACGGCTAAACACTTCATTGATTTGTTTTAATTATAGAGTAAAAGGCATTCACCCGATCGTTACTTGCAATACCCGCAAATTTAATCTTCGAAGTATCTTCAATAGGGCATATTCCCTGGCATCGATTTGATTGAAGGACTTATTAAGTGAATGGTTAGGATCCTTACGAAAGCAGACTCCAAATGGGTTTGCTTTTTTTTCTTTATTTTGTATAGGACAATCTTGTATCCGTAAATGCTGAAAGAAAGGAGGCGATGAAGGAATGGGCACTTTTGAAGTTCTGTCTCTCATGCTTGGTTTTGGGATGTTTGTCATTGCGATTCTTGATTTTAAAAATCATGATAAGAATTCTTGAATGGGTGGATATGGATCACCAGCCCTGTGCGATAGGCTTGGCTATGGATTCTTTATATAAAGGCACCTCACTCTGGATTGACAAAGCACAGGGCTACCCTTATTGTACTAGTAGACCGGTTGTTATAATTTTCAAGGAGTGATTCAGTATTGTCTGAAAAACCAACTTCCAAAGACATCCTTATTGAAGCGGCTTCTCGTCTTTTCAGAATCCGAGGTTATTATGGTGTAGGGCTAAAGGAAATCATTGAGGAAAGCAGTATTCCCAAGGGTTCACTTTATCATTACTTTCCAAAGGGGAAAGAAGAACTGGCTATTGAAGCGATTAACCATGCTAAGGATCTAGTCTTACGGGAGATAAAACATGTATTCGACAGCAATGATGATCCTGTCAAAGCACTTCAAGATCATGTTTATGAATTATCGAAGTTATTCGGTGAGAATGGGGATCTCGTTGGCTTGCCGATAGGTACGATAGCGGGCGAGACATATTCCACGAGTGAGCCAATAAGATTGGCCTGTCAAGATGCGTTTACACAGTGGCAATCCATTTATGTGAATGAGTTTCTGGATGCGGGATATAGTAGAGAGCGGTCGAAGGAGCTAAGTTTTGCCATTAACGCTTTGATCGAAGGGGGCATCCTGTTATCGTTAACAGCGAAAAGCGCAGAACCCCTACAAGCAATTTCCAAGCTTATTCCGTCATTATTCATGAACAAGTAAGAGATACAGAAAAACTATGATTAGCTAGGTCTATTCAGTTAGTAATTGGAGGGAATTATTTTTATGTCAGATGCAACACAGCAACAAAATTCGACACCCGTCATTAGAACGACCCCTATTTTGATCGCTTTCCTAATAGCGGGATTCATCGGATTATTTAGTGAAACAGCTTTAAATATGGCACTGGGCGATTTAATACAAGAATTCAGTGTCAGCCCTTCCACGATCCAGTGGTTAACGACAGGCTATCTGTTGACCCTTGGAATATTAGTTCCGGTTTCAGGGCTTTTGATCCAGTGGTTCAGTACTCGCCAATTATTCTTTGCTTCATTGGTGTTCTCCATCATTGGAACGCTCATCGCCGCATTAGCGCCAGGTTTTGGTCTTTTGCTACTAGCCCGTGTGATTCAGGCAATTGGAACAGCGCTGTTATTGCCTCTTATGTTCAATACGATATTATTGATATTCCCAGTTCATAAACGGGGAGCAACGATGGGTCTAATGGGGCTCGTCATCATGTTCGCACCAGCGATCGGACCAACGGTTTCTGGCTTGATTCTTGAACATCTTACTTGGAATTGGATTTTCTGGATTTCGTTACCTTTCCTTGTGTTCGCATTATTATTTGGCTTGATATATATGCAAAATGTCTCTCCAATCACTAAACCAAAAATTGACGTTCCATCGATTATTTTATCGACGATTGGTTTTGGCGGAATCGTATATGGCTTCAGTATGGCCGGGGATAAAGGATGGGGTAGTGCCATCGTCTTGATTACACTCATTGTCGGATTGATCGGCCTTCTCTTATTCTCGTTAAGACAATTGAAAATGGAAAAGCCGATGATCGATTTAAGCGTGATGAAATACCCTATGTTCACGTTAGGGCTCATTACCGTTTTCCTTGCTTTCATGGTCATCCTGTCTTCCATGATTCTTTTACCGATGTACTTACAAACGGGTATGGCATTGGCTGCATTCACAGCTGGACTTGTACTTTTACCTGGTGGTGTCCTGAACGGGATCATGTCGCCAATAACGGGACGTATCTTTGATAAGTATGGTCCTAGAGGGTTGGTCACTCCAGGATTCATCATCATGATTGTCGTGTTATGGTTCTTATCGAACGTCACGACAGAAACGACGATCACCATGATCATCATCCTGCATTCTTTATTGATGGTAGGGGTTTCCCTTGTCATGATGCCAGCACAGACGAATGGTCTTAATCAACTTCCGAAAGAATTGTACCCTGATGGAACGGCTCTAATGAATACATTACAGCAAGTGTCGGGTGCAATTGGTACGACAGTGGCGATCACCATCATGTCTGCTTCCCAAAAATCTTATATGATGAAATTGGAAAATCCATTAGACCCAGCTGCCATAGGAGCTTCATTGACAGCAGGTGTTCAAGATGCTTTCATTTTCGGTCTGCTTCTTGCGGTCGCCGGACTGGTTGTTTCCCTCTTCATTAAAAACGCACGTGAAAAGTAAATAAAAAAAATTAGCCAGAGAGAGAGTGATTCTCCTCTGGCTAATTTTTTTATATCGGTAGTAATCAAGCTAGCTTGGATTTCTTAAGTTCTTCCATGGCGGCATGTTCTTTTTTACCATGTAAGAAGTAGTATAGGACGGTAGTGACAAGGACGGTAATACCCAGGATGACGTACAATGTACTGTATCCCGTTTTTGGAATGATGTATCCAAGAAGGTAAGGCCCAAATCCGAGCCCTGCATCAAGTGCAATGAAGAACGTTGATGTGGCTAACCCCATCCGGTGAGGCGGTGTCAGTTTGACTGCAATGGCCTGTGTGCTTGATTGCATGTTCCCAAATCCGAGTCCAATCAAGATACCGGACAATAGTAATGTAAAGCTATTTGTTGCTGTACTTAGGAGTAACATTCCCCCGGCAAAAATGATGAATGTAGGATACATAATGTAGTTTGCACCTTTGGAGTCCATCAATCGGCCTGTGAAAGGACGCGATACCAATACGGCAACAGCGTAGACAAGAAAGAAGAAGCTGGCTGTGCTGACCAGGTCGATTTCAATCGCATAGAAGTTAATATAAGAAAGGACGCTGGAATAACAGAATGCCACTAACAAAGTGATGATTGCAATTGGGACGGCATTCGGTTCAATAAAGCTAGAAAGCTTAAAGCCTTTCACCTCAGCTGTTTTAGTTGAGATCTCTAATTTCGGTACATATATGAAAAGAGCCGTCAGTACCCCGATGATGCCCAAGGCTACACAGAAAATCAATATCACTTGGAAGCTTGTATGCTGACTTAAAGATAGCCCGATGAAAGGTCCGATTGCTGTGGCTAATGTTGCACTCATGCTGAAATAGCCGATTCCCTCCGCTTTACGCGTAATCGGTATGATCTGGGCGACGATCGTTCCAGATGCAGTTCCGGCCATCCCCATTGTAAAACCATGAATTAAGCGGTTGGCGAGGAGGAAAGGAACCCCGAAATCCACAAAGTATAAAAGGGTAGCCAAGGTGAAGAAGACTAATCCGATCAATAATGTATTCTTCCGGCCAATGGCGTTGATGAAGCGACCGATCAAAAGCCGTCCAATCAATGAACCGATGATGAAAATTCCGGTAATGAGTCCTGCCTGGCTCGTGGTAGCACCATATTCTTCTACGGCATAGACCCCGATCGTGACCATTAATAAATAAAAGATTAACGTTATGAAAAAGTTGACGGAAGAAACGATGATAAAATCTTTCGTCCATAATTTTGGTTTAGCAGCTTGTTGCAATTTTTTGTCTCCTCACTTTATAAGTTTATTTCTTATGCTTTCCATGACGCGTATAGCTTCTTGCTGCTCAGCCTCCGAAACGCCTATCAGGATGTCCTGTTCGAATCGGTCAATCGTTACACGCACTTCCAAATAAACGGTTCTCCCCAGCTCAGTAAGATGCATGATTTTTTCACGCTTATCCTTACCAGGAATCTGTTCAACGTACCCGAGTTCTTCTAAGCGGTTAATCGTCCTTGTGACGGTCGGTTTTTCCACACCTTGATAATTGGATAACTCTACAAGCGTCGAAGGTCCGTCATTAAATAGGCGATATAAGATCGTCCATTGGGCCCTGTATAGATGGTGTTTACCAAGCTGTATATTGAGGTTGTTTTCAAAGGGTCTATATAACAACATTAGTTGATGGAAGAATTTACGATATGTCTCGATTTTTATTGCCTCCTCACCGATAATAGTTACCCTTGGTAACTATAGTAGTGTACCAGATATGGTAATGGTCTGTATAGTGCTATTTTTCTTGTTTTGTGGATTGGGAAATTCATTTGATGCAAAATAAGAAAGTTTAGGATTTACAAATAGGGCTACATATAGAATAGTATGGAAAAAGTAAGCAGAAACTTTGACCGTTAATCTGCATCAATGCTACGCTAACTTTTCTATAGTATGTAATAAAAATCAAGGAGGAACATGCATGACACAATCAACGCAACAAACGATCACACTGGCAAACCGTCCAAAAGGGATGCCTTCCAAAGAAGATTTCAAATTTGTGGAGAGTGAAGTTCCCTCACCGAAAGAAAAGCAGATTTTAGTACGGACGCTTTATTTATCCGTTGATCCTTATATGCGTGGAAGAATGCAAGATACTAAATCCTATATTGCCCCATTTGAGTTGAATAAAGTCATTACTGGTGGCGTCGTGGCTGAAGTGGTGGAATCCAAATCGTCCAGCTTCAAGCAAGGCGATGTCGTTGTGGGAAATATCGACTGGGCGGAATATACGGTCGTGAATGAAAAGCAAGTCAGGGTGATTGATCCTAAAGTGGCACCAATCACGACTCATTTAGGCATACTGGGCATGACGGGATTGACTGCATACTTTGGGTTACTTGATATCGGTAAACCGCAAGAAGGCGAAACGGTCGTCGTTTCCGGAGCGGCTGGAGCCGTCGGTTCTGTCGTTGGACAGATCGCAAAAATCAAAGGTGCCAAGGTAGTGGGGATTGCCGGTTCGGATGAGAAAATAGAGTATTTAACAAAAGAACTGGGCTTTGACGGAGCTGTTAATTATAAGAAGGAAAGTTTTGAAACGGATTTGAAGAATGCAGTCCCTGATGGAGTCGATGTGTATTACGATAATGTTGGCGGCCAAGTAACGGATGCCGTTTTCAAACTGTTGAATATGAATGCGCGTATCCCATTATGTGGTGCAATCTCTTCTTATAATGCAGAAGGTAAAGATTTTGGGCCACGCCTGCAATCGGCCATGATCAAAACAAGCGCACTTATGAAAGGCTTCACGGTCGGGAATTATGCAGATCGTTTCCAAGAAGGAGCTTCAGATTTGGGGCAGTGGCTGCAACAAGGTAAACTGAAGTACGAAGAAACCATTGTGGAAGGGTTCGAAAACACCCCTGAGGCATTCTTGGACTTATTTAAAGGAAAGAACCTAGGGAAGCAGCTTGTCAAAGTTGCCGACCCAGAATACGCCGTTCTTTAAGTTTTTATACTGGGCATAGTGGAGGGAGACCTTTACTATGCTTTTTTTTATGGTCCATGAAAGGGAACAAGTTAACTATTTTATAGGGAATGCACGAAATATGTGTAAAAATGCCATATTTCGTTATAAAATGTACATACAGACAGAAAGGGTGAGAGATGATGTCAAATGTTGCGAAATTTAGAGATTTTTTAATGCGCGAAAAAATCCATATGAATGAGTTCAAAGAGGAAGATATCACCTTTTTCAGAGTGGAACAGAAGTTGAAGGATGGATGGAAGGTCCTGTTAGTCTTTTCATTTAATCAAGATGAAAAAGTGGCGGATTTATTTTGTTTTAATGTAACGGAGCTAAAGAATCCCGATAAGAAGGCAGCCGTTCATACGTTATTGAATGAATATAATGCTCAATTCCGATTTTCAAAGTTATATGAGGAAAATGGGACGATTTCGATTCGCTATTCGTATTCCCTTGATGGTGAATTTTTACCGGACTTGGCATTCCGAAAGCTGATCATGTTGCTTGAAACAGCGGAACAAGTTTATCCAAGGCTTATGGAAGTGATCTGGTCTTAATGTTTGGAAGAATCCTTTTACCGGGAACTTTTTAACATCTTTATTGGGCCGAAACATATACTAATTCTATCTCCAGGAATTATTATTATTTTTTTCGAAAAGACTATTGCACTTTTGTGAAATTAGCTATATAATTATTTTTGTTGTTAGTAATTCGACAAAATTCTACAAGGATATGCGGGTGTAGTTTAGTGGTAAAACCTCAGCCTTCCAAGCTGATGATGAGGGTTCGATTCCCTTCACCCGCTCCAACTATACATACTCATAACGCAGGGTTTCGTTACCTGGAGAACGAAGCTTTGCGTTTTTTATTTTCAAACAACAAGCGGGTATGAAAAAATTTCATTTAACGGTTGCATATTTTTCTATTAAGCTATATAATTATTTTATTAGTTGATTCGACAAAATTCTACAAGGATATGCGGGTGTAGTTTAGTGGTAAAACCTCAGCCTTCCAAGCTGATGATGAGGGTTCGATTCCCTTCACCCGCTC
>NZ_JBIWCZ010000009.1:0-85486 GCF_044761765.1 Peribacillus sp. NPDC097284 | reverse complement strand
CTCCAATCATACATACTCATAACGCAGGGTTTCGTTACTTGGAGAACGAAGCTTTGCGTTTTTTATATTTTCGAACAGAAATCCTACTGATTACAGCAGGATTTCTTTTTATTGTATAAATTTGTAAGTATCTGTTCTCTTGCCTATAATTTAGGTAAGCGAAAATGGAGGAATGAGGTTGTACATGGATAAGAAGCTGAATGTGAAATCATTTTTTTCCTTGTTAAGATCGGAAAAACTGCCAATGGGAATGGTGTTATTTGTCGTAGTGTTAAGTTTGGTGGAAACGGTGGCGAGTCTCGTCGTCCCGTTGGTTACGAAGAATCTGGTCGATATGATATCTGGAAGCGGGATCGAGCGAACAACGATATTCCTTTTGCTAGGGGCTTTTATTGTCCAGACCGTTGCGGGAGGTTTTTCCTTCTACTTTCTGAGCTATATCGGTGAAAATGTTGTAGCTGGAATCCGTCGGAAATTATGGGATCATATTTTACAATTGCCCGTATCGTTTTTTGATTCCCACCAGTCCGGTGAAACGCTTAGCCGGATCACTCAGGATACGAATACGATTAAGACGATCATCACGAACCATTTCGTGACATTCATTTCAGGAATCATATCGATCATCGGGTCAATCATCATCTTATTCCTGTTGGACTGGCGGATGACGGTCATCATGCTCAGCATCGTACCATTATCCATGATGATCCTGATTCCGCTTGGGCGGAAGATGTATAAAGTCTCTAAGCAGACGCAGGATGAAATGGCCACCTTCAGCGGAAATCTAGGGAGGGTCCTAGGCGAGGTCCGTCTAGTGAAGTCGCATAATGGCGAAGAGTTGGAACGTGAAAAAGGAAATCGTGGCGTTAGGGAGCTCTTTCGTTTTGGATTGAAGGAGGCTAGGATCCAAGCCATCATTTCCCCCTTCATGACGACAATCATGATGGTGATTCTCGTAATCCTTATTGGATATGGGGGAGTTCGGGTGGCTTCTGGTGCACTGACAGCGGGGACACTTGTTGCCATCATTATTTATATGATCCAAATCATCGTGCCCTTTAGTCAGATGGCCTCATTTTTTACGGCATTTCAAAAGGCGATGGGAGCGACGGAACGAATCCAGGGCGTCCTTTCGATACCTGGTGAAACCTATGAAGGGAAGCATGACACATTGGTCACAGCTGATTTGACGTTTAAGGATGTATCATTTTCCTATCAAGCGTCTAAGCCCATTTTGAATGATTTATCGTTTACGGTTCCTGCCAATAAGACGGTCGCCCTGGTGGGACCAAGCGGTGGTGGGAAGACGACGATATTTTCGTTGATTGAACGTTTTTATGAACCCACGAATGGGATGGTCTCGCTGGGAACGGTGCCAATTAAGGATATTGAACTTTCCATCTGGCGGTCGCAAATTGGGTATGTGTCACAGGAAAGTCCAATCATGACGGGGACGATAAAAGAAAATATAGCGTACGGGCTAGGCCGTCAAGTTGAAATGGATGAAATCATCGACGCAGCAAAGATGGCAAATGCCAACCAGTTTATCGAAAGGCTTCCGGATGGCTTTGATACGGAGGTAGGGGAAAGAGGCGTGAAGTTATCGGGTGGTCAACGGCAGCGGATTGCCATTGCCCGGGCTGTGTTGCGCAATCCGAAAATCCTGCTATTGGACGAAGCGACATCCAATCTCGATAGTGAATCGGAACTTCTTGTTCAGCATGCTATCAAGAACCTGATGGCAGGCAGGACGACCCTGATCATTGCCCATCGGCTGTCGACGGTCATTGATGCGGATCGATTACTGGTTGTGGAAGAAGGACGGATTACTGGGGCGGGGACACATGAAGAATTGCTTGCAAGTCATGGCTTGTATCGAAAGCTCGCCACGCAGCAATTGCAACTGCAGAATTGAGCACTTCAGGGGAGTAGCCTCCGAATCTGTTAAAAAATACACAAAAAAAACATGAGCCATTATCTCGATATGACTCATGTTTTTGCATTATCCTTCTAGGACGGAAAAAGATCCTTCTCCGCCGTGAATCTCGAGGAACATATCCATCAATGACTTTGTGAGCTGTTCGGCTTCTTTGATGGGTGTCTTTGCTTGTAAATAGATGATCTGGATGGCATGTTTGGTGTCTTCGGTGACCTTCGTCCGTTCCGAATCGACGTAGGGACTCCCGAATGCGCCGTCATCATCAGCTGAAACGATCATGTTTTCCATCGAGTTCACCCGCCCATTCAATCCAGGATATTGGTCCGGACTTCCACCAATTTTAATGGAGAGATCACCTGATAATGCATCTGCATCATAGATGCCAATCGGGACCTCGTATAAAAGCGAGAAGAAGTTATTCAAGTCGATGGCTGAATGGATAGGGGATAAGTAATTCTGCTTTTTGACTCGGCGGTATAGGGCCTCGACGGAAGGGCGATAGCGTGAAGGGTTCGTCCCGGTCATTTTGAAAATCTCCCGCCATTCTTTGATACCCGGAAAATCCGTGAGTTCCTTTTCTTCAAGATCAAAAAATAAAGCTTCCTGAAATAATTGAAGTCTCCCTTTTACCATTTGCGGCGAGGGGCCGACTTCGATGTTTTCGTATGTAATGAAACCAATCTTGAAATCGGGAACTTTGCTTGCGAGATTAGAGGAAATCTTAATTTCCAAGTGATACACCTCCAAAAATGATTGAAATTAGTTTATCATAGATACCAATGGTTTGATATGTTACAAGCATCATTGGGTAGAATGAAGAGAACGAAGGTGATAGAAATGGATATGCATGCACTCAAGCAAGAAGTGATTTTATATAGTAAGGAAATAGGCATCGATAAAATCGGTTTTACGTCAGCCACGACGTTCACGGAGTTGAAAAGCAGGCTGATCCGACAGCAGGAGCTGGATTATCAGTCGGGCTTTGAAGAAAAGGATATCGAAAAAAGGGTCAGGCCCGAATTGATCTTCGATAAACCGCAATCAATCATATCAATTGCGCTTGCCTACCCTTCGAAATTGAAGGATGCCCCTCAAAGCAAGAAAGGAGAGCGTCGCGGGATTTTTTGCCGGGCCTCCTGGGGAACGGATTACCATACCGTGCTCCGTAATAAACTGCAGCTACTTGAAGATTTCATAAAAGGGAAAGTCCCTGGAGCCATGGCGAAATCAATGGTCGATACGGGGGAGCTATCGGACCGGGCCGTTGCTGAGCGGGCAGGAATCGGATGGAGCGCTAAAAACAGCATGATCATCACTCCGGAATTTGGTTCGTATGTGTATTTGGGTGACATGATTACCAACTTGCCGTTCGAGCCGGATCAGCCGATGGAGGATCAGTGCGGCACATGCAATAAGTGTGTGGATGTATGCCCAACAGGTGCCCTTGTGCAAGGTGGACAGTTGAATGCCAAACGCTGTATTGCATTTTTGACGCAGACGAAAGATTTCCTTCCGGATGAATTCAGGACGAAAATAGGCAACCGGTTATATGGATGTGATACGTGTCAGACTGTCTGTCCAAAAAATAAAGGGATGGATTTTCATTTTCATGAAGAGATGGAGCCGGATCCCGAGCTTGCCAAACCGCTGCTGAAGCCATTGCTCACCATCTCCAATCGCGATTTTAAAGAGACATACGGACATGTATCTGGATCATGGCGTGGCAAAAAGCCGATTCAGCGGAATGCCATCTTGGCATTGGCTCACTTTAAGGATGAAACCGCCATGCCGGAACTGATCCAAATCATGCAAGAAGACCCGCGCCCCGTTTTGCGTGGCACGGCCGCCTGGGCGATCGGGAAAATCGGTCGGGAACGGTCGACCTCCATTTTGGAAGAAGCCAGGTTGAAGGAAAAAGACGAAGAAGTGCTCGCGGAAATTGAAAAAGGATTACAGTTCACTTACCATAATGAATAAAAAGGAAGGGGCTGTCCCAAAAGGTGTAATTACCCCGTAATTGAATAAATAGTAAAAGGCAGAAACGTTGATTTAACAACATTTCTGCCTCTTTGTTTTTGCGAAATTCAATGGAATAAGGACTTATTAGACAGCCCCTTTCCATTTTTAGCAGTTTGACCGATAAATAGTGTGATTTGACCGATAAAAGTGGCAAAACGACCGATAAAAAGCCGAATTGACTGATAAAACTACCCCATCGACCGATAATTGCTTCTCAGTTGAGCAATGGACCGAATGAAGTTGTGTTTTTAACCAAGCCCTCCTTCATACACATTAGAAGAGGCGCTATGAAGGAGGGCTTGATTTTGAGGGAACAGTTGAAACGGCTTTTACAGGAAAGGGTTGAACTTTACACTTCCAATGAGCATGTACGGGGAGAGGGTAAGATCTATCTGAAAAAGGAAGCACTGAAGAAGCATGATACGGAAATTGTCCGTGTGAATGCTGCTGGAAAGGTTGACTCGGAACGGCAGGAAGGGGATTTGAAAATCCTGACCTATCAAGTGCATCTGCAGTATTTAATGAAGCAGGAGGATGGCTTCTATATAGAAGAGGAGATGGAAGAGAGGGAGGCGCGGTTTCGGGATGAATACTTAATAGAAGAACGGGAGCTTGAACCTGATTTAGAACCTGACGAGGACCCGGAAAATTGGGAAGTGGGTTTGGATCGGCTTACTTATAAGTATGACCGGATGAAGGCGGTTCAGTATGCGGAGCGATGGTGGAATGAGTTCAATCCACAGTATTATAAATTCACCGATGACTGCACCAACTTTATTTCCCAGTGCTTGCATGCCGGGAACATCCCGATGTGGGGCGAGCCGAACAAGAATAAAGGGTGGTGGATCAGAGGAAAGAATTGGAGCTATACCTGGACGACAGCTCATTCTTTGTATCATCTGCTTAAGGGAGGGAAAGGGATCAGGACAAAAGAAGTGGAGACGGCACAGGAATTGAACCTGGGTGACATCCTGTGCATTGACTTTGAAGGTGACGGGCGGTTCGATCATAACTTGATTGTGACGGCAAAGGACCAAAAAGGCATGCCTCTTGTGAATGCCCATACGATGAATAGTCGCCATCGATATTGGACGTATGAGGATTCGACTCGATATACACCGAACATCGTCTATAAATTTTTCGTGATATTAGATGGAGTGTGATTGTTTTTAGTCTGTTTGTTTAATGCTATAATTAGTTGAAGTTTAAACTAGAGGTGAAAATGAAGTGGCAATACATGTAGTTTTATATCAACCACAGATTCCAGCAAATACAGGAAATATCGCAAGAACATGCGCAGGAACGGATTCACACCTGCACCTTATCCGTCCGCTTGGTTTTTCAACGGATGATAAACAGCTTAAACGGGCTGGGCTCGATTATTGGGAACATGTGAAGATTCATTATTATGATTCATTGGAAGAGTTTTTTGAGAAGAATGCCGGCGGTGCATTTTATTACTTAACCAAATTTGGTGAACAGCCGCATACAACCTTCGATTACAGTGATCAAGAAAGTGAAATTTATTTTATTTTCGGACGCGAAACGACAGGACTGCCAAAAGAGTTGATCAAAGAGAATATGGACAGATGTCTCCGTATTCCAATGACGGATAAAATCCGGTCACTGAACCTTTCCAATACGGCCGCCATCTTGATTTATGAGGCGTTAAGACAACAGGATTACCGTGACTTGGAATTAAAAAGAGAATATTAAGGAGTTATTCGTCAGCGGGGTGGGGATGCTTTGCTGACGAATGCTTATACATAATTAGGGGGTAAAGCAATGAATAACATCATCGAGAAAATTCTGGACCACCGTTCCGTCCGTTCTTTTGAGGACAAGCTATTGTCTGCGGAACAAATTTCCACGATTGTTGAGTGTGCACAGGCTGCATCAACTTCAAGCTATATCCAGGCCTATTCGATCATCGGGGTGACCGACCCGGAAAAGAAAGCCAAGCTTGCTGAATTGGCTGGACCTCAATCATATGTAGAGAATAATGGACATTTATTCGTGTTTTGTGCCGATTTACATCGTATGGACATAGTAGCCGAGATGGAAAACGAAGATCTTACTGCACCAATTGAAAGTACGGAAAAATTCATGGTGGCCTGCATCGATGCCGCACTCGCTGCTCAAAATGCGGCGCTTGCTGCTGAATCAATGGACCTCGGCATTTGCTATATTGGTGGTATTCGTAATGACCTTCAACAAGTTTCGGAAATCCTGGACATCCCACATCGTGTCGTTCCTCTATTCGGCCTTGTTGTCGGGTATCCAAAAAAACGTTCAGACAAAAAGCCAAGACTTCCTCAAGCCAATGTATATCATGAAAATGGCTATCAAACGGATAAACAGACCTTCATCGGTCAGCTAGAAGCATACAATGAAACGATTTCCGACTATTATGAGCAACGGACCAAAGGAAAACGGAAAGAGACCTGGACGCAACAAATGGCGGACATGGCCGGCAAGAAAAGCCGGATGTATATGAAGGACTTTGTGGAAAACCAAGGATTGAAAAAACAATAATCATAGGTGGATGATTCTATACTTCATGTTGGAGCATCCATTAATTATATAGAGCGTAACAATAAGGAGCCTGACACTATGTGTTGGGCTCCTTATTTCTTTTATAAGTAAAAAATATGGATATTCTTTTCCGGATATGATGCAAGAAACTTTTTACGATGAATGGTTTTCAAAGCTTCATAGAGGCATGTATTAAGAGCATTATCCGCTTTTTAACAAAGTAAATATTAACAAAGGCAATAGTGAGAAAACTTCACAGCCTAATTAAGTATATAATAAACATTTGTACTGATAACTTCATAATAAGAAAGGAAGTAACAATTTGCAGGTATTAGGTGGTATTTTATTTTTTTGTAGCTTCATATCTATCTTTGTATTTATCATTTTAGGTATAGTAGCACTACTCAAAAAGAACGGAAAGGCAAAATCACGTTTTATTGGAGTGGGTGGTTCATTTATTGTAGCCATCATTTCATTTATTATTATAGGAGCAAGCGGGGAATCTGAAGAAACCACAACAGATAAAGAGAAGCCAGCTCAAGAACAGAAAACAGAAAAGGCAGAAACACCTGAAGAGAAAGCAGAGAGAGAGGCCAAGGAGAAGGCCATTGTTGAGGAGAAAGCGAAACAGGCTGCTGAAGAAAAAGCTAAGGATGAAGCAGAGGCTAAGAAGAAGGCTGAAGCTGAGAAGAAAGCCAAAGAAGAAGCTGAAAAGAAAGCTAAAGAAGAAGCGGCTGCTAAAAAAGCAAATGCAAAACCTATTGAATATAATAGGTTGAAGAAAAATCCAGATAAAATGATTGGTGAGTATACGAAATATACGGGTGAGGTTATTCAGATCCAGGAAGAAGAGGACTTTACGGCCATCCGTTTAGCTGTTACAAAAACATCATATGGATATGATCCTAATGACATTATAATGGTCATGTATGCAGGTACGACCGATTATATAGAAGATGATGTTATTACTGTGTACGGAACTATTTCTGGCGAATACAGCTACACTTCCCAAGCCGGTTGGGAAATCTCTATTCCAAGCATGCTTGCTGAAGAGTTTGAAAAGTAAAAGGAAAGTCACTCTTAGGGGAGGCACTTATTTGGTGTCTCTTTTTTATATGCTTTTCTTCCAAAAAAAGGGGCTGCCCCCACAAGTCATTTTCATGACTTGTGGGATAGCTCCCTTTTTCGTATGCTCTTATTTATTTTTCACACCTGGTTTGTCGGCATATCCACCAGTGAAGATGGCAGCTAAAAACGCAATTGTTACGGCAATGACAATAACTGTTCCCATGATGTAACCTCCCTTTACCCATATTGTCCCACTTAAGTATAGGCTTAGTATACCCCAATTTTTAGTAGATGTGCACGTAAATTTTCTTGCCTCGTGATTTGTCACCAAATATTCAAGACTTTAAAGGAAAACCTTGGATTGGGCAGCCGGACAAGATGAACCTCTTTGGAAAGTCTGACATGTTTGTCAAACTCGGCGCATAGATTTAAGTATTCTCTGAAAGTGATAGGGGGAGGTTCCTAGATGGATATTTTAAAGAAAATCGAAAAATTTAGAGAAGATGAACAGAAGCTGAAGTGGGAAGGCACCTTCGCAGAATACTTAGAGATACTGAAAGAAAAGCCATTAGTTGCACAATCTGCTCATTCGCGTGTATACAACATGATCAGAGATGCTGGGATAGAGGAAGTAGATGGAACGAAGAAGTACAACTTTTTCAGTGGTCAGCTGTTTGGACTTGAGGATTCATTGGAGAGGCTCATCGAGGAGTATTTTCATCCCGCCGCTAAGCGGTTGGATGTCCGAAAGAGGATTTTGCTTTTGATGGGACCGGTATCAGGCGGGAAGTCTACATTGGTTTCACTCCTTAAGAGGGGGCTTGAAAGTTATTCGTTAAATGACTCAGGGGCGATCTATGCGATAAAAGGATGTCCGATGCATGAAGATCCACTGCATCTCATTCCTCAAAACTTGCGGCAGGATTTCTTTGAGGAGTATGGCATCCGGATTGAGGGGAATCTGTCACCGCTGAATGTGATGAGATTGGAACAGGAATATGGCAGCCGGATTGAAGACGTGATGGTTGAGCGTATCTTCCTTTCAGAAGACAAACGTGTGGGGATTGGTACATTCAGTCCGTCCGACCCTAAATCACAGGATATTGCCGACTTGACCGGAAGCATCGACTTTTCGACGATCGCCGAATTTGGATCTGAATCAGATCCGCGAGCCTATCGCTTTGATGGTGAGCTCAATAAGGCAAATCGCGGAATGATGGAGTTCCAGGAAATGCTGAAATGTGATGAGAAGTTTTTATGGCATTTGCTCTCACTGACCCAGGAGGGGAATTTCAAAGCAGGAAGGTTCGCATTAATCAGTGCAGATGAACTGATCGTTGCCCATACGAATGAAACGGAGTACAAGGCATTCATATCCAACAAAAAAAATGAAGCCCTACATTCCCGGATTATCGTCATGCCGATCCCGTATAACTTAAAGGTGAGCGAAGAAGAGAAGATTTATGAAAAAATGATCCATGAAAGCGATGTTTCCGATGTCCACATTGCTCCGCATACCTTGCGGGTGGCAGCCATTTTCAGTATCATGACCCGTTTAAAGGATCCGAAAAAAGGTGATATCGATTTATTGAAAAAGATGAGACTGTACGATGGGGAAAATGTTGAAGGATTCAACTCCGCGGACATCAATGAGCTGAAGAAGGAATACCAAGATGAAGGCATGAGCGGGATAGATCCACGGTATGTCATTAACCGGATATCCTCCACTATCATTCGGAAGGAAAACCCGTCTATCAACGCACTTGACGTATTGATGTCGTTGAAGGCAGGCCTTGACCAGCATCCGTCGATAACGAACGAGCTAAGGGAACGATATTTGAACTTCATTTCGCTTGCACGTAAGGAATATGATTCGATTGCCAAAAATGAAGTGCAAAAAGCGTTTGTGTATTCCTATGAAGAGTCGGCGAAGATCCTTATGGACAATTACCTAGATAACGTCGAAGCATACTGCAATAAATCAAGACTGCGCGATCCACTGACTGGGGAGGAAATCAATCCAGACGAGAAATTGATGCGCTCGATTGAAGAACAAATCGGCATTTCTGAAAATGCCAAAAAAGCCTTCCGTGAAGAAATCCTGATCCGTATCTCGGCCTATGCAAGGAAAGGAAAACGATTTGATTATAATTCCCATGACCGCCTACGTGAAGCCATTCAGAAAAAGCTGTTTGCTGATTTGAAGGATGTTGTCAAAATCACGACTTCAACCAAGACACCGGATGAAAGACAACTGAAGAAAGTGAATGAAGTCATCAAGAGACTTATTGACGAACATGGGTATAACTCGACTTCCGCCAATGACTTACTTCGCTACGTAGGAAGCTTGTTAAACCGCTAAAAACAAGAAGACCCCTGCCTTAAAAGGTGGGGGTATTTATTGAAAGAAAATATTGTAAATAATACCAATTCGTGATATCTTTTAGCTGAAGCAGTTATTCTCCGATGTTAATAATACAACCTATTAAAATCCTCTGAAATACTTCGCGCTTCGGATATTTTCACATGATCGTCCAACATGTACATGAAGAAACGTTGTCGTTGTCATGGATCAGTAAGGTTTTTTCTGTTTTGTAAGCGTAATCATAAAAAGGTTGATGGAGGGATTTCAAATGAGTGTAATCGCTGAATTGAATGAATTGGCTGGTAAAATCAACAGTAATCCGGAGCATATCCAAAACGAGGAAAATCGTGTGTATCAATTCAACATTGAAGAGATTGGACCGGTTCAGCTGTTGATTAATAATGGACAAGTTGAAGTGATCGAAGGTACGACAAATGATCCAGAAGTGACATTGAAATTATCAGAGAAGAATTTCTCCAAGTTATTAAAGGACGATTTAAATACAACGGTCGCTTTCATGACAGGTGGCCTAAAGGTAGATGGAAACATCGCTTTGGCATTGAAACTGCAGGAAATTGTAAAACGTTATAAATGAAAATACCGAACTCTGCCGTTCTTGGGAGAGTTCGGTATTTTTTGTGTTGTGGGTTCTTTTATTCAGTGACATTTAATCCGTATTGTTCGATGAGTGTGACGAGCTGGCTTGGTGATAATTTGTCTTCGCGGTATTCGATTTTGATTTCGCCGTCATCCACATCGATGATGGCACGCTCGACGCCTTCCGTACTCAATAGGATGGACTCTAAATTTAAAATCGGGCCCTCGGTTGTCGCTTCCCTCACATAGAGTGTAGTGGTTTCCATGCTCCATTCACCTCCTGGATTTTTTCATATAGATTATCTATACCCTTTATCCATTGGACATATGTACGGTTTGAAAATTGGAAATATAGGGTATCAATAAGGTAGAGGTGATATAAAATGAGTAAAGAAGAATTGAAAAGAGAACATGTTCCAGAGAACAGTTCGATGGCGAAAGACTTAGACGAGATGAAAGAACTTGGGAAGCAAATGGAACGGCAGAGAACGAACGAAGAACTGAAGGAATGGGATAAACGACCAGGTACCGTCCAACATGAAGTCGAGGAAAAAAAAGAGTGAAAAGGCGTGCCATTGAAATCGTTCCATCCATGTAAAAAAGGGTATCCAAGGAAATCACAGGGATGCCCTTTTACTTGTGTCAATGCCTATTGAAAAACCGCATTGATCGAGATGGGAGACCGACATCCCCTGCTCCTACAACTCCTTCTTTTAAAGATTCCTACAAATCTTAAAAACCCCGTATTATTTTATTCCCATTGAAACAAACGACTCCGCTCGATTAAATCATCTCATTAACATTGGTCACTCACTGAGGATATTCCACGCAGTGGGTTTCTTGATGTTCAGGTTATCCTTCACTGTCGGCCTGGGCCAGCCGCAAAGCATGTCCAATTTCTTTTATCGCGTAGGAACCCGTCTTATTTTTTTGGGCAAAACAACCATTAATGAATTTTTGTGTAAATTATCCTTCGCCGCTGCATAGGATAGAGTAATACTTTTATTTTTATCCGATTTTTCTCGAATTGTATATTTGAATAGCTAAACCTGTGTTGCTGTGGGCTTTCTCACACTAATTTATTATATGAAGGAATGATGAAAAGCGTGCAAACATTTTTAAGGGGGGAAGAGAATGTCAGAAGAGAATAATAAACAATACGTGATCTCAGAGGAAAACTGGTCCCTCCATCGGAAAGGCTATGATGATCAACAACGCCATCAGGAAAAGGTGCAAGAGGCTATCAAGAATAATCTGCCTGATTTGATTTCTGAAGAAAGCATCGTGATGTCCAATGGTAAGGATGTTATCAAAATCCCGATTCGCTCCTTGGATGAATATAAGATCCGCTATAACTATGATAAAAACAAACATGTCGGTCAAGGGGACGGGGATAGTAAAGTCGGGGATGTCATTGCAAGAGATGGATCGCCATCGAATGCCGGTTCCGGAAAAGGGCAAGGTGCTGGGGACAAGGCGGGCGAGGATTATTATGAAGCCGAAGTGTCGATGATGGAGTTGGAGGAAGCATTGTTTAGCCAATTGGAGCTGCCGAACCTTCAGAAAAAGGAACATGCGGAGCATACGCTTGAGCATATTGAATTCAATGATATCCGGAAAACCGGCTTGATGGGGAATATCGACAAAAAGAAAACGATGATATCGGCCTTCAAAAGGAATGCCTTAAGCGGCGATCCAGGCTTTCATCCCATTTATAAGGAAGACTTCAAATTCAAGACATGGAATGAGGTCGAAAAGCCGGATTCCAAAGCAGTCGTGCTGGCGATGATGGATACATCAGGAAGCATGGGTCTGTGGGAAAAATATATGGCAAGGAGCTTTTTCTTTTGGATGAACCGCTTTTTACGGACAAAATATGAAACCGTCGAGATAGAATTCATTGCCCATCACACTGAAGCGAAAGTTGTGCCTGAGGAGGATTTCTTTTCAAAAGGGGAAAGCGGTGGAACGATTTGTTCATCCGTCTACCGTAAAGCATTAGAACTTATCGATCATAAATATGACCCTGTGAAATTCAATATCTACCCGTTCCATTTTTCCGATGGTGACAACCTCACATCCGATAATGCCAGGTGCGTCAAGCTCGTGGAAGAACTCATGAAGGTCTCCAATATGTTCGGTTATGGCGAAGTCAACCAGTATAACCGCCATTCCACCCTCATGACTGCCTATAAGAACATTGACAATGAAAAATTCAGGCATTATATCCTTAAGCAAAAGGCCGATGTATTCCATGCGATGAAGAGCTTTTTCAAGGAAGAAGAAAGTAAGAAATACGCGTAAAACAAAGAAAAAGAAGCCTGTGATGGCTTCTTTTTCTTTGTTGGCTTTAGGCCTCTACGAGAGAGGGTTCCAGCTTAGCTTTTGAAGAATCTTTCTTATGGGTGGTAAGTGTTACAACTAAACAGATGCCTAGGAATACAACAAATAAGCTGGAGATGACCCATAATGCCGTACCAAGGCTGGCTTGCATATTACCACCATAGTAAAGCAACGACCTCATTCCATCGACCATGTACCTCGTTGGAAGGAAGATGCTTGCGATACGGTGGAAATCCGGTAGGTTTGCGATAGGAACCGCCCCACCACTGCCGAAAATACCCATGATGTTGAGCGGGAACATTATAAGCATTCCCCATTTGCCAAAGAATAGGCTGATTACTTTAAACATGAGGAACATCGTCATACTGCTTAACAAGGTAAACCAGAATATTGGCCATATGCCAATGGAATGCACACTCCCGAAAAATCCGAACACAGCGAGTTGAAGCATGGCTGAAACCAGTAGTGTTACGATTAAACCGAAGAGCAATTCTGTAATGAGAATTTTTGTGTTGCTGATCGTGTGTCCCTTTGAGTTAAGAGTTTCACTGATTTTATTAATATAGCCATTTATCATTTGTACACCCAGCAGTCCTGTTATTGATGTAATCAGCACAATCATGAAGGGGGTCATCCCTTTATTTAAATTGGCTGGCAATCCAAGGACATTGGTTGATGTATAGTGGATGGGTTGATCTAATACAGAAGTTGAAAGTGGAGATACTTGCATATTTTTTGAAACCAATGCGGATTTAATTTGGCCGCTTAGGCCATCGGATGCTGATGATGCCATCGTTTGTAGCACATTAGAAGCAACTGCAGTAGCCATCTGACCACCAGCTTCATTGATCAAGATTTCCACCTCGGCCGCTTTTCCATCCGTCTCCCCTGAAATGAAGCCACCCTTCAATTCGTTAATGGAAGCTGAGAAGTTTTCAGGTATAACGATGGCTCCATAAGCATTATCATCCTTAATTTGATCGATTGCTTTTTCTTTGCTTGTCACCACAGACCATTGTAAGGAATGCCCGTCTACTTCTTTGGAAAGGTTACTTAGCAGACTTTTACCGAATGCAGAAGAGGTGAACTGTTCGTCTTCATTCACGATGATTAACGGAAAGTTGGACAATTTTGGATCGGCTCCACTGAATACGGGCAAATAGATGCATATCATGCTTAGCATTAGCAAGGGTACCGCCCAGATGGGAAACCAGGTCATTTTAATTTTTAATAATTTCTTCAAATCAATCATTCTCCTCAAACTAGTGAAACGGGTCAGTCATCAAGTCGGTCATTTGATTCTGCCTTTGAAAATACCTTTTTATTCATGATTTTTACCATTAAGTACAGCACTTCCCTGTCTTCCAGATCCATTTCCTCAAATATCTTAGAAGCATGGGAGTTATCTACAGAGTAAGAAACGACGCTATATCCAGCATCCGTTAATTGGATGAGTTGACTCCTTTTATCCAAAGGGTTTTCCCCCCGTATAACCAATTCTTTTTTCTCAAGAGAATCGACTAAATAAGTGATCGATGCTGCTTTTAAGTTTAAATGCTGTGCCAATTGAATCGATAAGCAAGCGTTCTTCCGTTCGATATAGCTTAATATGGAATATTGATTGAGCGTCAACTCTTGTTTTCTCAAATGGCTGGCGAATGCCTTTAACCGATTGTTTGCCATTTTCTTGGCCAAATCATTATAAACACTTATTAACATGTCGACTGTAATCCCTTTATTCTCCTCCAAAAAAACACAACTCCTTAAAAGCGATAAAGTCAATAATACTTTAAATATTCTAAGTTGTAAAGGAGTTAAATCCGCTGATAATAAGGAAAATATTATAAAGTGCTTTGAATCATCAAAGTTTATTGTGTAAGCGTTCACAAACTCTTCTAAGAAATGATGGGTAATGGTCTTTTCCTAGGAGCAGTTATAAATAAAATTATAATGTGAGTGTGCTGGTTGCATTAACTAATTTCTTGAAGTGCCGATATAAGAAAAGAATGAAGGACTTTATACCTAAAAGGGGAGAGTTTTAAGAATAATAATAGTATACGGAGGGAAATAAAGTGAAGATGTATAGGAACTTGAAGATAAAAGTAAAATTGATTGTGGCATTTTTGTTAATGAGCATAATTCTAGGAGCTGTCGGAATATACGGATTAACGAATCTAAGTCATTCTAACGATGATCTTGAATCCATGTATCATGACCAGCTTGTGCCCCAGCAATATCTTAATGAAATCGAGGTTGCGTATCAAGATATTCGAATCGGTGTCCGTAATTTGGCATTTGTCGCAAAAACGCCTGCAGAAAAAGAAGCGGGTGAGCAGGTAATCCTTGAAAAGATGGACGAAATTGATGCATTAACGAAGAAATTTGAAAGCAGTAATATGAATGCTTCTGAAAGAAGCCTTGTTGAAGAATACAAGATAGCCCTGGCGGATTTTTATGTCCTGACGGAAAAAAATATGGCATTAGGGAAGGCGAATGATATAGAAGGATTCCTCCGAACATTAAAAGAAAACAAAGGGAAGGGCGACCAATTGGAAATAAAGATTGAGGAGCTAAATATCATGACGGATGAATTGGCCCGTGATGCTTATAAAAGCGCCAATGATTCCTTCACCCATACTAAGAGTACTACATATATCCTTATCATTTTTTCAGTATTGCTTAGTATTGCTCTAGGCTATTTTATTTCTCAGGTGATATCGAAACCGTTGAATAAGGTCGTGCAATTGGTCGTGGATATCTCAAAAGGAGATTTAACCCAAACATCGGATATTGATACGAAAGATGAAGTGGGGGTTCTTGCCAAATCAATGAATGAAATGGTAAGCAATCTTAGAAATATGATGAAGGGGGCATTCCACACATCCGATCAGGTGGCTGCCTCGTCAGAAGAGCTGACAGCAAGTGCTGAACAAACAAGTAAGGCAACGGCGGATATCTCCAGTGCCATCCAAATGATAGCGGATGGAGCCGGCAGCTCTGCAGCAAGCCTTGAGGAAAGTTCGACGGAGTTAGGGGAAGTATCGCTTTCCATTCATCATATGGCAGAAAGTTCCCATGCCATTGCGAAGTCTGGATTACATGTCGCTGAGCAAGCGAAATTGGGTGGCGAATTCGTTGATAAAACGGCGCTACAGATTCAGACGATTTCCCAATCAGTTGATAAAAGTGGAGAAGCAATTCAATCACTGGATAAAAGGTCTCAGGAAATAGGCGAAATAACAAAAGCGATTACAGAGATAGCGAATCAGACGAACCTGTTAGCATTGAATGCGGCCATCGAAGCAGCTAGGGCAGGAGAACATGGGAAAGGGTTTGCCGTGGTCGCTGATGAGGTCCGTAAGCTGGCTGAACAGTCTCAGCACTCTTCGACTCAAATCGCTGAACTTATTAAAGAAATTCAAGAAGACATGATGAAATCCAATCAATCCATCAACCAAGTCAAATTGGACGTGAAAGAGGGACTTGGTATCGTCTCGAAAACAGAGGAAAGTTTCAAAGTCATCTTGGATTCGATTAGGGATTCGAGTGATCAAATCGAAGAAATGGTCGCAACTTCCGAGCAAATGTCAGATAGCGCTCAAGAGGTTTTAACCAATTTAACGAGCATCACGACCATTGCAAGAAATGCAACAGGTCATAGTCAAAACGTTGCAGCTGCCACGGAAGAACAATTGGCATCCATGGAAGAAATAGCTTCTGCCTCAAATAATCTTTCGAGGATGGCCAGTGACTTACAGGAACTATTAGGTACGTTCAAACTATAAAAACGTCCAGCTCCGCCATCCCTACACTTCATAGGGATGGCATTTCCATTAGCGGTTTGTTTTCAAGTACGAAGCTCGGCAGGGAATAGATAAATAAAAACAATAAACAGCCGATATTATGGAATAAATTGATAATTCGGCCGGATGAAAGGATCAAAAATGAGTGAAGAAACTAGGTATATGGAAAATGAATTATTAAATCTTTTAGATGCTTTCAAGGAGTTGAATTCAGATTTAGATGTGAAGGTTGTCTTTCAGAATATCATTCTCCAGATGGCCAAGCTTTTGGATGCAGAAGCAGGTACGTTATGGGTGACAGATCCCGATCGTGATGTAATAAAAGCCACTGCCGTATATGGGCCGACTTCCTCTAACATTCTCAAAGTAGAATTGAAAATGGATGAGGGAATCGTCGGAAAAGTGATCTGTTCAGGAAAACTACAGTTGATTTCTGATGTATCAACAGATCCGGATTGGGCACCGAGAGTGGACAAGGATAGCGGTTTTACCACCAAGTCCATGCTTACGGTTCCGTTAATTGCAAAAGGGAAAGCGATTGGTGCCATGCAGCTTCTTAATAAAAAGAACGGCCAAAATTTCACTAGGAAAGATGCCCAAATGGCCCTCGTTTTAGCCAACCAGTCAGCATTGGCACTGTACAATAGCCAAATGTTCGAGGAAATTCAAAATATTAATCTAAGCATGATCCGCACGCTTGCCAAAACCCTAGATAAGAGAGACCCATATACTGCCGGTCACTCGGAAAGGGTGGCCACTTATTCTAAATGGATGGCTCTAAAAATCGGCTTGGATACCAAAGCATGTGAGGAATTGTATAAAGCGGCCTTGCTTCATGACATTGGGAAAATCGGTATCCCCGATGAAATTCTACGAAAGCCTACTAAACTGTCGAATGAAGAATACGAGATCATAAAAAAGCATCCTGAAATCGGCGCGGATATTTTGTCGACCATGGAGCCAAAAAGAACAATCTTGAATGCGGTGGAAACGGCAAGATACCATCATGAAAGGCTGAATGGAAGTGGATACCCTGATCAATTGGCAGGAAAGGAAATCCCTCTCTTTGCGAAAATCGTCGGAATTGCCGATACATTCGATGCGATGACGACGGATCGACCATATAACAAGGGACTTAGTTACAATGAAGCGGCAAAAGAGCTGATGACATGCAAGGATACACATTTCGATGAAGCATTGGTTATTGCTTTTCTGACCGCCTTGGAAGAGAGGAAATACATAACGATAGAAGAGGGACATGCATTGGAGGGAAGGTAAATGAATCCATTTGATTTCATGCTGATTGGGCATTTCGTGGGGGACTTTCTGTTTTTAGACCCGGTGTATGGCTAGCAACAAAGCCACAAAGTGGATTCTCTATTCACGCATGTGACTGTCTTACTTCATCGTTTTTTTATTCGGTTTATTGGCAGGAGGAATCTTACTTTGGGGGCTCACAGTCATCTATTTCGGACATATCGTATTGGATCGGCAAACCTTCGTCTCTTTCTGGGGGAGGAATATCCAAATGGCCGATGAAAAGATCCAGGGTTGGTTATCGATCATGGTCGATGAAATCTTCCATATCATTCTACTGGCCATAGCGATTTATCTTTCATAAAGGGGGAACAGGGAATGGAACGTTTTATAAGAAAATATAGCATCGAAAAAGATTTTCCTTTATCTAGGTCCTTCGTTTGGAAGGTGTTGGGGGACAATGATCGCTTAAACCGGTTCATTGGTTTATTCCCTGTCGAATTCGGTAAAGTGGAAAACAAGCAAGGTGGGATTTTTTATCGAGATGCAGTAGCAAAGGTAGCTGGATTCGTCGATATCTTGTGGAAGGAATATCCCTTTCAGTGGGTGAAAAATGAACAATATACCTTTGAACGCATATACGAAAAAGGCCCTTTTACTAAGTTGGTAACCACTTTTGAATTTTTGGAATCAACGATATACGAAAATGGATGCAAGGTCTTGATCAAGAGTGAATTTACTCCTCGTAATCTATTGGGTTTGGCGGCGATTCCCCTCATAGGAATCAAATCAATGAAAAACACGATCCGGTATGTGGACGAGCAGATGCTAGTGGCCAACGGTACCATTGAAAAAATCCACTATCAGAAAAAATCAGTAGGGCAAATAAATATTGAGGAATTGAATCGCTTAGAAACGCTGCTTGATGAAGCACCCGTTAACCCGGATTACAGGATAAAGTTGCATGGATTATTGAGGGATGGCGAAAGCAATGATGTAGTCAAGATGAATCCTTATAAAGTTGCAAGCGAATGGGGAGCGGAGCCACTAGAGGTCTTGCGTCTTTTTCTCTACGCAACAAAAGCGGGCCTCTTAAATTTAAGCTGGAACCTGATTTGCCCGAATTGTCGTGTCTCCAAGGTGGAATATACGACTTTATCAAAGCTGGAAGGTCAATTTCATTGTGATTTATGCGGAATTGACTATAACGCGGACTTCGGTAAATATGTGGAACTGAATTTTTCCGTGCATCCATCCATAAGGAAAGCATATGACCAGGTTTTTTGTGTAGGCGGGCCGATGATCACCCCGCATGTACACATGCAAAGGGTGATACAAAAGGGGGATTCCTTTGCCTTCCCTCTTCCCGATGGTTTTGTGAAAATGAGGATACGCGTGTTGCAGGCGAATCATATTGTTACATTCGATGAATGGCCGGAAGATGAAAATATTAAGGCGATGGCCTATACATATGAGGACAACGGTTGGCATAGAAGCGGAGAACAATATAATCTAAAGAATGATGAAATGATGATATCCAATGAAAGTTCGTCGGATATCGTCGTTGTCATGGAAAAAGCCGAATGGAACCAAGAAGTCGTAACAGCTGCTTGGGTCACCTCTTTGCAGGAATTCCGGGACCTGTTTTCGTCTGAAGTATTATCCCCCGGGCAGCAGGTTGGCATCGAGAGCGTGACCATTTTATTTAGCGACCTTCAAGGATCGACATCCTTATACGAAAGCATAGGGGATGCAGACGCCTACGGGCAGGTTCGCAGGCATTTCGAGTTTCTGAGCCATTGGATTTCAAAGAATTCCGGGGGTGTCGTCAAGACGAGCGGAGATGCCGTGATGGCGGTATTTCATCTGCCGGAGGATGCCCTGAAAGCCGCCATTCAAATACAAGAACATGTGTCAGAGTTCAATGCCACGGTAGGTGATCCCATTGTCTTGAAACTAGGTTTATATAGTGGCCCAGCGATTGCCGTGAATTCGAATGATCGATTGGATTACTTTGGAAGGACTGTGAATATGGCTGCACGCGTACAAGGTCAAAGCGCCGGTCATGATTTAGTGCTTAGTGAGGATGCCCTTCAAAATGAAAAAATGCAAGCAATCATCATGGGGCTCGAAAGGTTTGAGATAATTCCATTCAAGGCTTCTCTAAAAGGAATCAATGATGATGTGGCGTTAATTCAGCTAAAAAAAAGAGTACCAGGCTCCCTTATCGTACAGAATGAAGAAGTGAGTGATGTATAATAAATACAAAAAATCCCAGTAAAATGAAGACTACTGGGATTTTCAGGCTGAGTATTACCGATTATGCTGGTTAAACCAAGTAATGAAATTATCGACGACCACATTCAAAAACTGTACAGTCGGTTCATGGGTCAGGTTGCCTTCTTGATCGAATTTTTCATGCACGGCCCCTACATACACTTCATTTCCAGGAAGAAGCGGAGACGAGACGCCTGCGGCAAATAAGATATCCCGTAAATGCAATTGGGCCTTAACCGTCCCCAAATTCCCCATGGAAGCCCCGACGATCCACGATGGTTTACCAATCAAGACTTTATCCACACGAGACATCCAATCAATCGCATTGACTAACACGCCTGGCACTGTCCCGTTGTATTCAGGGGTCACCCACAAAACCGCATCCGCATGGGCCACTTTGTTTTTAAACTCTTTCACAACGACTGGCGGGTCGTTTTCGATATCCTGGTCGAAAAATGGTAGATCCCGAATGTTCAAGATTTCAAGTTCGAATTTATCTTGATACCGCTTTTGAATGTATTTAGCGAGTTTCAGGTTATAAGATTCCTTTCGAATGCTTCCAACGATGGCAACAACTTTCATCATAAAACCTCCTATTATTTGATTGCACGAGCTGATTCTTCATTAATAGTATAATTGTTATTTTATTGAAAGGGAAAAGAGACGCTCATATGCTTTGCTCGAATGTCTCCATTCAAGAGATAAAAAATCTATGCCTCGTTTACCCTTCGATGGTAATACTTATCAAGGAAATAGCCGAAAACGGATGCAAGCATTTGTTGAAAGAGCATCCCGAGAATCACGGGCACGGCAACGGCTGCAGGGAAATAGGTGGTGGCAAGGACTGCACCGGCACTGATATTGCGCATCCCCCCGGTAAAGGTCAAGGTAATGACGTCTTCTTTTTCCCAGTGTAGTAGTTTACCAATCCACCAGGAAAATGCATAGCCTGAAGCGGCGATGAAGAGTACCAAGAGTGCCATGACCAGTAGTTTCTCGTTGAAATGGGTCAGGTAGGGTGCGATTTTTGAACTGTTCAAGATCACGACAATCCCTACGCTTAGTTTGGAAAAAGGAGCCAGACGGGGGGCAAGCCTCTCTTTTATTTTCCCTTTTGTGGCCTGGTTCAAGAACATCGCAAGCATCGAAGGTATAACGATCATCCCGATCAGGCCTTTCACCATGGGCCATATCTCTATTTCAATCGTGCCTCCCCCAAAAAGTGAAACGCTATAAGGCACAATGAAGGGGGAAAGAAGGGTGTCGATAAGGATAATCGTCAAAGCTAACGCGGCATTCCCTTTATAAATGGTGATCCAGATGATGCTGGTGACTCCGGTTGGAATGACGACACCAAGGACCAATCCGGTAATCGTGAAAGCATCCCCTTGAAACACCAGGTGCCCGAGGGCCCAGGCCCAAATCGGCATAAGGATATGCAGGATCATTAATACTATGAAAATGGGTAAAGGATGATAGACTGCTCGTTTCAAGGATTTGAAATTGGAGCCTAGGCTACCGGTAAAGGTAATGAAAGCAAAAATCCATGGAACCAAAAATGTATAATCGGTTAGCCGTTCGGCCAACAAGACACCGATGACAACGCTTATCGGTGTGATGAATGGCATGGCTCTATTTAAATATGTATTGATTGACTGCAGTGACATCCATCCACTTCCTACCGTTTAGTTTCTTCGTTTTTAAGTGTACCATATTCCCAACAATGAATATCGGAACAAAAATCCTTAGTTTATCACACTTGTGTATATACAAAAATAAACCAGTTTAGTAAAATATTTTTAATGACTAATATTTTGGAGCGAAAGGGGATTTCATGAAAAAAGAACTTTTTTCTTGGGTAAAATCGGTACTTATTGCATTAATCGTCGTTTTCATTTGTCGTCAGTTTTTATTTGTTCCAGTGACTGTAAAAGGTGAGTCCATGGAGCCCACTTACGAAAATAATGACCGGATTGTCGTTACGAAAGTCGGAAACATCGAGCATTTTGATATGGTTGTATTTCACGCTCCGGATGCAGAAAAAGATTATATTAAAAGAGTCATCGGACTTGCGGGCGATAGTGTGGAAATGAAGGATGACGTGCTTTACATAAATGGGAAACAATATAAGGAACCATACGTGGAATCAAAAAAAGAGGAAATCCAATCTGATGAAAACTTGACTGAGAATTTCGACGTGAAAGTTCCAAAAGGGACTTTATTCGTAATGGGAGATAATCGCAGGCATAGTTGGGATAGCAGAAGGTTCGGTGTCATCCACGAAGATTCACTTGTAGGGAAAGTGGAGTTTCGTTTCTTCCCTTTGAATGAACTGGGTGCCCCTCAATGACATGATATTTTGTTGATTAAAAATAATCCTATGGATAGATAGTATAGACTAATTCGAACTTTTAGAAGATGATAGATAGGGACCTTTTCCATTGGGTAAGGTCTTTTATTTTATATGTGGAGGTTTTTTGAATGATGAAGAATGGGCTAGCCGCTCTATCCATCCCAAAGTTGGATGAAGAGATGGGAAGGCAAGTGAAAGGGTACGTGGATTCGCTGACTGTTCCGCAGGGAAGTTTGGGAAGGCTTGAGGAATTGGTTATCGAACTGGCGAAGATGACAGGCGAGGCATTTCCGGAGGTTTCGAGACCAGGCGTTATCGTATTTGCGGCAGATCATGGGATTACGGATGAAGGGGTATCCGCTTATCCAAAAGAAGTGACCGAACAAATGGCGCTCAATTTCCTTAATAATGGAGCAGCAATCAATGTATTTAGCCGTGCGATATCCGCTTACTTTGACATTGTCGATATTGGGATTGATGCGGATATTGAAGCACCTGAATTGACGTCAAGGAAAGTTCGTCGAGGAACTCGAAACTTTTATAAAGAGGACGCGATGACGCTAGAAGAAGTAAACCAAGCGCTTGAAGTCGGGTATGAACGGGCAGAGGCGATGATCGAGCAGGGTGCGAAATGTCTGATCCTTGGTGAAATGGGAATTGGCAATACGACAGCGAGTTCTGCCATCATCTCGGTCGTTAGTGGAAAAAGCGTGGAATCGCTAGTAGGTCAGGGGACCGGCCTGAAAAGGGAAGGAATCATACATAAACAAAGAATCATTGAAGAGGCCATTTCGTTAAGAAATCCTAATCCGAAAGATCCAATCGATATTTTAATGAAAATCGGTGGACTCGAGATTGCCGGTATGGCAGGGGCGATGCTTGCAGCAGCCAACAAACGAATACCGATTTTGCTTGATGGGTTCATTACGACAACGGCTGGTGTGATTGCAAACTTGATTTCGAATCGTTGCGCTGATTATATGTTCGTTGGCCATCAATCGGCAGAACCCGGCCACAGAACGGCCATAGAATGGCTTGGTAAAGAGCCGATTCTCCAATTGGACATGAGAATTGGGGAAGGAACCGGTGCTGCGGTTGCATTTCCCATTCTTCAGGCAGCGACCCTGGTCGTAAAAGAAATGGCAACATTTGAATCAGCAGGGGTATCCAATAAATAATGAAAACAAAGAGGCCTTCTTGATGGGGGCCTCTTATTTTTCATGTGAAAAATCCAGCTAAACGAAGCATAAGCCAGATGATCAGGGGGTAGGAAAGTAGGCTTCCGGTAAGCGTTATACATAAACTCCATACTCGGACTACCTTATTTTTTAATACGTGTGCAAGCAGTATCATAGAAAAGAGACAGATGAAAAAGGCTGTAATAGCTCCTGGATTATACGAGCCAAAGTAAAAGAATAAAGCAAGATGCTGTACCGCATTGAAGAAAATGGCACCCTGTGTGAAGATGACCCAATGAATGGATGATAAGACCTGAATCTGATAAAGACAAATGGTGAGGAAAACTAGAACAGTCAAGATAGAAGCGGCAAGGATGAATTGAGATTGACTGATAAAAGGTATATGAAAGTGTTTTGTTAAGTATTCGGTCATACTTAATGATTCTTCCGAGTTGTGGAGGAGAAATAATAAAGGAATGAGCCATAACGTTTTGTTAATAGAAACACCTCCTTTAGGATGGAGAAGAAAACAAAATGGATAGAAAGAAACCCGGACGATGAACATGTGAATGTCCATGAGTCCGGGCCGGTTGATCATTTACAGATTATAAGCGTCGACGTTGAAACCTTTTGCTTTGTAATAATCTAGTGTACCTTGATAGATTGCTTTGGCAGCCTGTTGTTTGTAATAAGTTTGTTTCAGTTTGGCTGCATCGCTAGCATTATCGATAAAACCTGCTTCCACTAGCGTTGCTGGCATGGAATTGTATTTTAGAACATAGAAGTTAGCTTCTTTTGTCCCTCTATTTTTAAAGTCCATATAATCTATCAATCTTGCTTGTATTTTTTGTGCTAGAAGTTTGCTATCAGCATTGTATGGATTGACGGCAGCCCTGCTATACGAACTATAATAGTACGTTTCGCCGCCAGTGCCACCGCCGGCATTAATATGGACGCTGACAAATACATCATCATCTGATTTCTTGTTCGCTGAAGCAAAGTCCATGCGTTTTTGCAGGGATTGGCTGGTGGAAATTTTACTTCCCGCCGTAACACTGCTTGTCTTTGAGGTTCTGGTCATGATCGTATGGATGGGTGTTTTATCAAATAAATCTTGTGCTCTCTCGCTGATTTCCAGAGTGAGAGCGGCTTCTTGCAGACCATTACCCACTGCACCGGGGTCCGTTCCACCATGACCGGGATCGAGAATGATGCTAAGTTCGCTTAATGGGGAGACGGTGGAGAGAGAATTATCCCAAACCCAGCCTTGAAGATTACCAGCCTGGATGTATCTCCAACCATTTTTCTCCTGAAAATAGCTCACGGTAGACCCTTTTGGGATAAGACCAATCGTTCCTAATGACTTTGTGGCAGATAAATATACATTTACATTATATATAGATTGAGAAACACCCTCAGATTTGGAGGAAATCTTCATCGTTTCCTTCATGTACTTATCTTCAATCCAACCCGTTGTATTGCTGCTTCTCACAGAGCGCCATCCGTTTTTCAGCTCTTTAATGGCAACTGTTTTATTTTTCGCAAGGGTTTTGCCTGTGGTTCCGCCGATCTTATTAGGAGATTTGTAGATTTTAGCCGAACTCGTACCAGTGATTTTTGCGGTAGCTGTCGTGTCTACAAGAGAGTCTGACCAAACCCACCCTTCATTTGATGAGGTTTGGATATATGTCCAATTTCCCATCGTTGCTAACGAAACAAGCGGTGTACCGTTGGTCACTTTTGTTTTAGCACCAGAACTTTTGGCTGGTCCTTTATATAGGTTGGCATAATTTTTTGAGATGACAGTTTGGTGTGAAAGGGTATCGTAATCGGTGTTAGTTAAATGAGCGTTCCAAATCCAATGGCTCTTTCCATTTACAAACACATGACGCCAATTATTTTTCACTTCTGCATATGCGACAACACTACCGTTGCTCAATTTCCCAGACGTACCGTATTTCTTGCCGGCTCCATTATACAAATTGACATAACTAGCTTTGACCTTTCCTACACCGTATGTAGGCTGAATGTATTTCTCAGCTACCCATGCTTCCTGACCATTTACATAAATATGTCGCCAAGAGCCGGTCTTTTCAAATAGGATGGTTGTAGTACCTGCTTTTGAAGATCCTTCTTTCCCAAATGATGTTCCAGGTCCGGAATAAAGAAGATGGGAAGCTTTTCCGTTTGTCAGTACAGCTTCACCAAGAGAAGACTGTACAAACCTTGAAGCAATCCAGCCATAATCATCGTTACTTTGGAAATACGTCCAGTTGCCGGAGGTTTTGATGATTGTCACCAATTCCCCTTTTCGCACTTTTCCGCCCGTTGTCCCATAAGCCTTACCAGGCCCTTTATAGACATTGGCACTTTTTATTGTATGGATAATTCCCGTGTCATTGGATTCTGCAGCATTGACCTTAAGCGAAGGGCTGAGTGAAGTGGTCGTTATGAAGAATACGGCCATTGTAAGTAGTAGGATTTTTTTAAACATAATGGGTGACCTCCTTAGTTATAAGGACGCACAAAGAAAATGACTAATAATAACAGTCAGTTATGGATTGATCGTTATTATAAAAATGGCAACAAAGATTATGATTGTTCGAAAGGCACCTCCATTTATTTCAGCCGATATTTTTTCCATTTAAAGCACGTCTCGACATAATATAACATATTTAAGAGGTTTTGTTCAAAAAAATGTTAAATTGTGAGTTCTAAAGTTTCATGGATTTTAAGAATTGCTAGTCTAAAAGACTGGTTGCCTTACAAACATTTCCTTGAGACGGTGAAGACCAGTGAATTGAACGCATCAGGAATAAAAAAGGGAGGTGTATTGGTGGATGGGGATATAAATGGTAAAGGAGGAGGGAAGAGGAAGTGATTAGCCAATGTACTTTTAGCAGGTAGACACTGGCTTTGCTTGAGAATGTCTCTTTCAATAAAGAATGACTGCTATTTAATGGGTAAGAGAGGCAAAAAAAGCGTGGGGAAGCCAGCAGGCGAAAAGAAATGTGTGCCGTACCGTTTTTTGTGCTAATCGGGACATTTCAAGTTTTTAAAAGCTTAGCTTTCACCCGCAATTTCTCTGCATTCGCTTTTGACATGCTAGCGTGAAATAAAAGGACTGCCGGTCACCCAAAAGCGCCAAGGATAGTCTTTCGCTTCCCCCGAGTTCCCGATGCCGATACGGGGTCCGCTTGAAATGTGATCGGGTCGTTTGCCGGAAGCAAGATAAAGTGGGGGTTCTGTAAACATATGTCCGTAATCTGACATCGTGATGCCAAGTGCCTTGGATAACTTCCCGGGTCCGTTCGTCAGTTTGCGGACATCAGAAAGACCACGCCTTTCATGCATTAATTCCACTCCCACATAGGGCTCCACTGCTCGAATCAAGATGGCTTCCGGAATTTCGGGACCGCCACTCACGACATTCACAAGGGTATGGGTATGCATGGAATATGTATAAATCATGCCGGATTCACCGAACATGACTTCCGTCCGCTTCGTCCTTCTATTGCCAAAGCTATGAGCTGCCCTGTCTATGGCCCCCATATAGGCTTCGGTTTCGACGATAAAACCAGCAGCCGTTCCTTCCGGGGTCTCTTTCACAAGCAGGCAACCCAAAAGGGATTGGGCCAGCTCAATCGTCGGCTGGTTGTAAAATTCCGGTGGCAAAATGGATGGGATGGTAGGTTCTTTTTGCATCGTATCACTCCAATAAGTAGGTTACAGTTAAAATTCCCTTATCGAAGAAAAAGAAACCTCAGGATACAAAATGAAAAAATCGACTACGCATGCAGCCGATCCATTAGCTTATAGGCTCCTATCGCTTTGCATTTCCTGATCCCGCTTGATTTTACCCGGCCCCACGGAAAGAGCGACCAATATTCCGGCAAAAATAAAAAAGACACCGGTAATGAAGACACTGGAAAAGGCATCGATCCAAGCATGTTCAATCGTCTTGATCAGGACTTGGCGGGCTTCATCCGGCAGTTTCAGGTTTTCAGGATAAAGCATGATATTGAATAGCTTATCTGTCTGATTGGCTAGCCCTTTCAAGGTTTCATGCAGTACAGGGTTCTTTTCGCTCAGCACGGCATCATCCATATTTTGTTGAAGATGATGGTTCATGACGGCATTCAAGATCGTAATCCCCATCGTTCCGCCAATGGAACGAAAGAAGGTAGAGGCTGCGGTGACCGAACCAAGCTGCGACTTTGGGAATTCATTCTGAACGGCAATCATCAACGTCGGCATGACTAGCCCCATTCCCACTCCAAGGACTGCCATGAAAATAAAGGCGGTCAGGATATTGGTTTCACCATCCATCGTACTCATGAGGATGAATCCAAGCGTTGCAAAAAACATTCCGGAGGTAAGCACCGTACGAAAGCGGAAGGTTAACAGCAGCCGGCCCCCGACGATACTGGCGAGAATCATGCCGATCATCATCGGGGTCATGGTCGAACCCGCTTTAGTCGGTGACACGCCAAGCACGCCCTGCATGAAAAGCGGAACGAACATGATGGCCCCAAACATGCCAAGGCCCAGTAGAAACCCTAAAATGTTCGTGGTGGCAAATACCCTATTTTTAAATAGGGATAAATCCAGGATCGGTTCAACGGCCCTTCTTTCAAACACCACAAAAAGGGCAAGGAAAACGAGAGTACTCCCAAAGATGGAAATAGAGTCGATCGACATCCACTCGAACTTATCACCCCCGAAGGTCAAGCCCAACAAAAGCAACACGATGCCAGGGATTAAGGTGAAAATCCCTAGATAATCGATGTGAACGTTCTCTTTTTTCAAGATGGTTTCATGCTTTAATCCGACGTAAATCATTCCTGCTGTTAATAAACCGGTTGGTACATTGATGAGGAAAATCCAATGCCAGCTAATATGGTCTACAATCAGTCCACCCAAAAATGGACCGATAACGGCGCTTAATCCAAAAATGGCCCCGAAAACACCTTGCCATTTAGCTCTCTGTTCAGCTGTGAAAATGTCTCCGATAATAGTCTGGGATAAGGGCATGATCATCCCGCCCCCGATTCCTTGAAGGCCACGGTAAATGATGAGCTGTTCCATTGAAGTGGCGGTGGCACATAAAAAGGAGCCAATCGTAAAGATGATCGTTCCCAGCAGGTAAAGGGAACGCCTGCCATATAAATCCGATAATTTCCCGACGATAGGAACGACGGTGGTGGAGGCAATTAAATAGGCGGTCGTCACCCAAGCGAAGATGGTGAAGCCATTCAATTCCCCGATGATCGTCGGCATTGCTGTACCGACAATCGTTTGCTCCAATGAGCTGAAAAACATCCCGATGATCAATCCGGTCAAGACAAGCGTGGTATTGATTGACTTTTTCTCCATATCCATTTCGCGTCTCCATTCTTGTAAAGTTCAATCTCCATTGTAAGATATTGACTAAGTGGCCAAAATTATAAACTTTTTCTGACTATATAGTCAATCCATATTTTTCGCTAAAAAAATCACTTGATTGGGATGGAATCTTAAAGGAATGGATCCCGTTATATTTTTCTTTTACACACACTAGGAAGTCTTGGGCATGTTTCTCATTTCTGAATCCGTTATAATAAGATACTAAATGAAGTTATGATTGGAAGTGGGAAATATGAATAAAAAAATTGGATTCATTGGATGCGGTAAAATGGGAGAGGCGATGCTGGGAGGCATGCTTCGTTCGGGCGTCGTATCTTCAGAAATGATCATGGTCAGTACGGCAAGTGTAGGGACCTTGACTAAAGTCACTTCAAAACATGGAGTGCAAGGGTGTTTGGACAATAAGGAAGTGGCAGGATTTGCCGATATGCTTTTCCTTGCTATTCCACCGTCCATGCACGAGCGGGTGCTATCTGAAGTGAAGGATTATATAAAAGAAGATGTTGTGATCGTTACGATGGCCGCTGGAATCACCTCGTCACAAATCGAAGAGGGCATCGGAAAACGGGTGAAGGTTGCAAGGACGATGCCGAACACTCCATCACTTGTAGGGGAAGGCATGACAGTAATCAGCATGAATGATGAAATCGATACTGCCGACATAAGGGAAGTCACAACACTATTGAACAGCTTTGGAAAAACGGAGCTCATCCAAGAACACCTGATGGATGCGGTGCCGGCAATCAGTGGATCTTCACCCGCCTATGTGTACATGTTCATCGAAGCCCTCGCGGATGGCGGTGTACGTGATGGTATCCCGAGGAAGCAAGCTTATCGGATGGCTGCCCAAGCTGTTTTAGGCGCGGCTAAAATGGTACTTGAAACGGAGAAGCATCCAGGAGCGTTGAAGGATGATGTGTGTACCCCGGGTGGTTCAACGATTGCGGCCGTTGCCACTTTGGAAGAGAATCGGTTCAGGGCAAGCGTTTTGGAGGCGATGAAGGCCTGCACGGATAAAACAAAGGGAATCAATCACTGAGAGAAGGGAATTTGCCTGACAAATGGGTAACTTCCCCGGGAACTTTAATCAGAATATTTCGTTAAAAAACAGGGGGAAAAGACATGAAGGAACATATTGAACAATTAAGAAGCATTTTATCGGCAGGACAAATATCCGTGAATGAAACGATACTGGAACAACATAGTCATGATGAATCGTATCATGCGCCAAGGTTACCGGATGTGGTCGTTTATCCGAGAAATGCCTTAGAAACGAGTGCTGTCGTACGGTACGCCAATGAGCAAGGAATCCCAATCATTCCTTTTGGTTTGGGGTCGAGTTTGGAAGGGCATGTAGTCCCTGTAAACGGAGGGATCTCACTTGATTTATCCTTGATGAATAAGGTGCTTGAAATCAGCGCAGGCGATTTTTTAGTGAAGGTCCAACCGGGAGTAACACGGACACAATTGAATAAAGAACTGAAAAAATACGGGCTCTTTTTCTCGGTTGACCCAGGTGCCGACGCAACATTAGGTGGGATGGCGGCAACGAATGCAAGTGGGACGACTTCTGTTAAATACGGGATCATGAGGGATCAGGTTAGGGATTTGGAAGTGGTGCTTGCGAATGGGGAAATCATACATACCGGAAGTTCAGCGGCAAAATCTTCATCCGGGATTCACTTGAATGGGTTATTTGTCGGTTCGGAAGGCACGCTAGGGGTATTTACCGAATTAACGTTAAAGGTCTACGGGATCCCGGAAGTGACGATGGCGGGGAGGGCCTCATTTCCAACCGTCGAAGCTGCGGTAGCAGCCGTGAATGGCATCATGGTTGCCGGAATTCCCATCGCACGAATCGAGCTAGTGGACTCGGAATCTATGAAAAAGGTAAATCAGTTCTTGGATAAGTCCTATGATGTAAAACCTACATTATTCTTGGAGTTTCACGGGAATGCAGCGGGGCTTGAGCAGGATGTGACATTCGCAAAGGAAATTGTCCGGGATTTAGGGTGTGAAGATATCCAGTTTGAAACGGATTCGAAAGCGCGTAACGAATTGTGGGAAGCCCGCCATAATCTTGCTTATGCATTCATCCATAGTGCACCAGGCAAAAAATTGATGGTGACTGATGTAAGCGTGCCTTTGAACGAATTGTCTCAAGCCATTTTGGATTCGAGGGAAAAGATCGAACAATCGAAAGTGGAAGGTGCGATCGTCGGTCACGTGGGTGATGGGAATTATCATGTCTTGTTCATGGTGGACCTTAGTAACCCAGAGGAAGTGGTGGAAGCAAAGCGGATAAATGAGGAGATTGTCGAATACGCACTAACTAAAGGCGGTACGTGTACGGGGGAACATGGAGTAGGACTTGGGAAAAGAAAATATCAGCGGAGAGAGCATGGCACTGCATACGAAGTGATGAAAACGATCAAGCAGGCTTTGGACCCGAAAGGCATCATGAATCCTGGCAAAGTATTTGAAGACTGACCACACATAACGGTGGGTCGAAAATGATCATGTTCTTGTGCGTGTAGAAAAATACAAATACAAAAAAGACTCCAGGACGTCATGAACGTCACTGGAGCTTATCATTTTAGGCATTAATATTATTTTGATCCAAGGCACTTACTACATTGACGTAATTATATCCAAGGTCCGTCGCAACAGCCTCAAACGTGATTTCGCCGTTGGCCACGTTTACCCCTTTTGCAAGGGCTTCATTTTCAAGAATGGCTTTAACAGCCCCCTTATTGGCAATTTGCAATGCGTAAGGAACGGTTACGTTCGTCAACGCTGTGGTCGATGTTTGAGGGACCGCACCAGGCATGTTCGCCACTGCATAGTGGACAACTCCGTGTTTTACGTAAGTAGGGTTGTCATGTGTTGTGATATGGTCAACCGTTTCAAAGATACCACCTTGGTCAATGGCTACATCGACAATGACTGACCCCGGCGACATGGATTTGACCATTTCTTCCGTGACAAGTTTTGGAGCTTTTGCACCTGGAATCAGGACAGCCCCGATGACTAGGTCCGCATCTTTAACGGCTTCCGCTACATTGAATGGATTGGAAATGAGAGTGGTCAACTGATTTCCAAAAATATCATCCAGTTGGCGCAGACGGTCGGGACTTAAGTCAAGGATGGTTACATCCGCTCCCAGACCGATGGCGATTTTGGCTGCATTCGTTCCAACCATACCACCCCCGATGACCGCTACTTTACCGCGTTTGACACCAGGTACACCGCTTAGGAGGATACCTTTACCCCCGTTGTTTTTCTCAAGGAATTGAGCACCGATTTGTGAGGCCATGCGTCCAGCGACTTCGCTCATTGGCGTTAATAATGGAAGTGTGCGATTTACGGAAACGGTTTCATAGGCAATGGCCAATACACCATTTTCCTTTAATGCTTTTGCCAATTCCGGTTCGGCGGCAAGGTGAAGATATGTGAAAAGAATCAAGTCTTTACGGAAATATTTATATTCAGATGGGATAGGTTCTTTTACCTTCATGATCATGTCCGTGCTTTCCCAAACGCTTGCAGCATCTTCGACCATGATGGCGCCGGCTTCCTGGTAGGATTCATTGGTGAAACTGCTTCCTAAGCCTGCGTTTACTTCTATAAAAACTTCATGTCCGGCATTGGCTAATGCCATAACACCAGCGGGAGTGATAGCTACACGGTTTTCGTTGTTCTTGATTTCTTTCGGAATGCCTATTCTCATCTAAAATACCTCCAATGGTTTCTTTTAAGTATTACCTAAAGTATAAACGCGATTGGAAAAGGTTAGTATGTGGAAATCAGAAAAGTGGAAAAGAGGCCTTTGTGAAATTCCACAAAGGCAGAGTCAAAAGGTATGGGTAACTATTGGATACGAGCCTGGATGACCAAGGTGTACGTAAGAAAATCTGACATGGAACTAATCAGTGGAACCGATTTCCTTCATTCGTTCTATAATTCTTCTTTTCTTATAAAGCATCATGCCTGTATCGGCCATATCGGAGATCATGGAACGATTGGTGAATGCACCAAAGATGATGCCTGCGACGGGAACCATCTGCAAAAGTTTCTTCCAACCGAATTGATCGCGATATGTATAGACCACTTCCCGCCAGCCTTGAAGCTCGGAAGCAATTTCTCTTTTAGATTCGGACCCAGGAAGGACCATGTTCTCCATTTCCTTTAAGAGCGTCTTTTTCCCGACGACATCAGATGTAGTGAACTGTAGGCATTTGACGATGAAAACCCGTTCCTGCTTGTCCCGTGGATTGTAACCATAGGCTACGGCCATGTCTTGCAGGGTTTTAATGGACATGCCAAGGAGGAGGGGGATATCGATGGCTAAAGTGAAAACTCCGCCTATTCCTGTACTGGCCCCTTGGACCGTCGCTAAATGACTACCCGATTTTTTAATATCTTGACCAACTTTGTCCATCACTTGGAGTGGCACATCCCTGGATATATCTTCAATGGTAGTGATGTTCAAATTTGGGCTATGAACCTCCACCTTCCTGATGATGGCAGATTCCTTCGTTAGGTATTTGCCGCCTGTTTGTATGTAGCTACCTATTTCATCGAGCAGGGCACCCAACCTTTTTTGAATGAAGGACGGGGTCACTTTGTCGAGTATCTTAAAGGGGAGGCGACCGATCCGGTCCCAAAACCATAGACCTTTCTGTTCCTTTTCCCACTTATTTATGATTTGCAATTCTTTCTCAAGTTCTTCTCTTGGTTCCAGATTCATGGTTGTCATTCTCCTTTCCGTCTTCCTATCTTTACCCGTAATGTAAGATTCATCGTGCTTTTTTTAGAAATTCTTTATATTGTTCGATCTTGATGTCTAGAAAGAGGGACATCTTTTGAATCGGGTCCTTTAGGCGGATATTCCCGATTTCACTTATCCGTTTTAATCGGTAGTTCAACGTATTCACATGGATATGGAGAGTCCTTGAAGCTTCATTGGGATTGCCGTCTTTTTCGAGATAGACGGTCAGTGTGTGCAATAATTCGGTCTGATTTTTCATATCGTATGCTTTGAGCTTTAAAACAGAAGGATGGACCGTTCGCTGTTTGTTGTTTGCAAAGACATCAAGCATTTGAAACATGCCGAGCTCTTCATAATGCAGGATGTGATTCATATCGTTTGGAAAAATCGACTTCATTTTCAGGGTATATAGCGCTTCCTCATAACTTGATTTCACGTCGGTCAGGTTTTTATACATGTTCCCGGATGTTCCAAGGATATGTTCCACACCAAACCGTCGTTGCATTTCCAATATGAAGTAAGGGATGAATTCATAAGTGGAGAAGGCAGATTCATTCTCCTGATTGAATCCAGTAAAAAGGATGAGCCTATTCTGGTCTATGGCAAAAAGGAAACTATGAATCTTTTGGGTGGTCGTTAGCATATAGGAAATGAAACGTTCGACTTCACGGTTGATTTCGTTTGGGAATTCAAATACCAATATGGAAAAGACGACTGGGACATGGATGGAAAACTTAGTGAAATGCTCGAGTATTTCCGATTCTTCCTGATAGTGTCCCGTCAACATGCGCCAAAGAAACTCCTGGTGTCCCGCTTCTTTCCTTTTCTTTTTCAATTGCAGTTGTTGTAGTTGATTTTTGGCTTCCTTGGCAGAGAAGTGGAGAAATTCCATATCCTCTTCGGAGAAAGGTTCGTTTACTTCCAATGCCCAGATGAAGCCCAGGACTTCATTGTTTTTCCGGATGGAAACCGCTGCCCGATTGCCAAGCCCGACGTCATGCCTGGCATCTATTTTTATCGGCATCCCATCTTTTAACAAGGAAGGAATGATGCCGTCTTTCCATAAGCTATTGATGACTTTTTCGGGTACCCGTCTGCCAATGATGGTCATGATCCGGGCTTGGTCTGTTGTATCATCATGGGTACTATAGGCAAGGAGACGATGGTTTCCGTCTTCTATTGTAATCGGACAACCTAAAACGGAACTGATTCTATCAGCAAACTCCATCATATCCCCATAAAGGTCTTTAAAAATATCTCTATTTTTCGTAAATTCCTTCATACTGCTAAGGCACCTCGCTTAAAAAATTCCTTCTTATACAAATTTTAAACGATTATCCTTATTTAACATAGTGATAGGATAGAAGAATTCCAGAAAATGAAAAAACCTGCTGAATCAGCAGGTTTTTGGAAACGTTAGAAAAAGAAATTAATAACCATGTAAATCAACCCTGCTAATGTAGCAGAAATAGGCAAGGTAATGAACCAAGTGATTAGCATTCTTTTTGCCGTTCCCCATTTAACACCCTTAACCCGGTGGGATGCACCGACTCCTAGGATGGAAGATGAAATAACATGAGTCGTACTTACTGGCATATGAATCAAAGTGGCACCGAAGATGATGAAGGCACCCGTTAAATCAGCGGCAACCCCATTGATAGGGCGAATCTTCATGATCTTTCCACCGACGGTCTTGATGATTTTCCATCCACCGATCGAGGTTCCAAGACCCATTGCCAAGGCACAACTGAATTGAACCCATAAAGCGATATCCGTGCTTGATGCATATCCATTGGCGATCAGGGCCAGTGTAATGATCCCCATCGCCTTTTGAGCATCATTCGTTCCATGTGTATACGATTGAAGGGCTGCTGTAGCAATCTGGATCGTACGGAACCTTTGATTCGTTTTCGTCAGGTTGTTGTTTTTGAAAACAACTTTAAAGATGCTGTAAACGATATACCCTATCACGAAAGCGATGATAGGAGAGAAAATCAACGCTTCGAGAATTTTCAAGAACCCTTCCCACTTAATGGAGGAGAATCCGGCTGCTGCAATTGCGGCACCTGCAATCGAACCTATCAATGCATGGGAGGAACTACTTGGTATTCCGTAATACCAAGTAAGAAGATTCCATATGATGGCCGAAAGTAGAGCAGCCATGATTACATAAGAACCATTCGGGAGGGTGAACGGATCCACAATATCCTTCGTGATCGTCTTCGCCACGCCTGTGAAAGTCATGGCTCCAACAAAATTCATGATAGCTGCTAAGATGATAGCATGCCTTGGTTTTAACGCTTTTGTTGAAACAGATGTAGCAATGGCATTCGCTGTATCATGGAAACCATTGATGAAGTCGAATGCAAGTGCTAGGAAAACAATGATAATCGTTAAAATCAATAAAGTATCCATTTTTGGGGGTACTCCTTAGGCGTTTTTCATTATGATTGTTTCAAGTGTATTGGCAACGGCTTGACAGTTGTCGGCAATTTCTTCAAGGCTCTCGTAAATCTCTTTATATTGGATGATTCTGATTGGATCTTTCTCAACCGTAAACAGGTTTTTGATGGATTGGCGTTGGATGCCATCACAAACAGATTCAAGTTCTTTAATCTTAATCGCGTTTTCACGGATCATTGGTAATTTTTTAGTAGATAGCGTATCGACAGCTGTTTCGATTTCATAGGTGCATTCTTTAATGGCATCGACGAATTTAAGCATGTACTCATCGGCATTAACGATAGAATACATTTCGAATAGAGCGGAACAATGCTCCAAACCGTCTATGACATCATCCATTCTCATGGTTAATTCAAGAATATCTTCACGCTCTATAGGAGTAATGAAGGCGTTGTTTAATTCTTTAATGATGGTGTGAACCATTTCATCGCCCTTGTGCTCATAATCTTTCATCGTATCTGAAAAAACTTTTAAGTCGCTGATATTTTTAAGCTTATAATCTGCGAAATAGTCCGCACTTTCTTTGATGTTTTGAGCAATATTTAATAACATCACTGCAAATTTGTCTTTTTTAGATTTAAAAGCCATGGTTAATGCCTCCCAATTAGTCAAGCGTAATTTTACGTATAGATGTGTACGCTTTAGTATTAACAACTTGATTGTAACGAATTCATCTAGCAATAGGGAAGGTTTTTCGACGAAAATTTACAAAATCTTAATAAAACTTTACAAAAAGATAAAGGAAAAGTGAAATTTGGGAATATCTACAATGATGAAGAGAGAAAAGAGAAGAAAAAAACCTTTCCGGATTGGAAAGGTTCAAGTGTTGGATTATAAAAATAATGAAATAATATAGTATATGGTTGCAGCCAATCCTGCGGAAATTGGTAACGTGATGAACCATGTCACCAGCATGCTTTTGGCGGTTGTCCATTTTACCCCTTTGATTCGGTGAGCTGAGCCTACACCAAGTATTGAAGAGGAGATGACATGGGTTGTACTTACAGGCATATGAATGAAGGTAGCCCCTAAGATGATGGCGGCACCCGACATATCAGCGGCCACTCCGTTTATCGGACGGATCTTCATGATTTTCCCACCGACCGTCTTGATGATTTTCCATCCGCCTATTGAAGTACCTAAGGCCATGGCAATCGCACAGGAAAGTTGTACCCAGAATGGGATGTCGGAGCTATGAGCAAATCCATTAGCCATTAAAGCCAATGTGATGATCCCCATCGACTTTTGCGCATCATTTGTTCCGTGTGTATAGGATTGAATCGCAGCAGTAAGAATTTGAATCCTCCGGAAACGTTTATTGGTCTTGCCTAAGTTATTATTTTTAAAGATGATCTTGAAGATGCTATACACGATAAAACCGACTGCAAATGCAATGATAGGAGATAAGATCAAGGCTTGGACGATCTTAGAAAACCCACTCCACTTGATGGAATCGAAACCACCTGATATTATGGCAGCTCCAGCAATGGATCCGATGATGGCATGGGAAGAACTGCTTGGAATGCCAACGTACCAGGTGACCAAATTCCAAATAATTGCAGATAGTAGGGCGGCAAGAATGACATAAGAACCATTATTTAAGGTAAATGGATCGACAATGTCCTTCGTTATGGTTTGGGCTACCCCTGTAAAGGTCAATGCTCCCAATAAGTTCATGATCGCAGCCATGATGATGGCGTGCCGAGGTTGTAGTGCCTTAGTTGAAACAGCGGTAGCGATTGCATTGGCCGTATCATGGAACCCATTGATAAAGTCAAAAACTAAAGCAAAGAAGATAATTGCAGCTGTTAAAATGAATAGACTACTCATGCATGTAAGACTCCCTTAATGTTCAAGTATGTAAATATAAAACCTAGTTTGCGGATACAAAGTGGACGAGAGATTAGTCTTGAAACTCCTACTATTTAGAATGGGAGTTATATCGATTGATTATTCTTTTGAAAAGGTGGCACCTACTTTTAACATTTTTTTGCCCAACTATTCAATTGTAACGAATTTCTTATCTATAAGGATAGATGTTTCGTCATTTTTTTACAAAATATTTTATTCATTCGATGAAAAATTGCCTATTCATTCTTTTTTTAAATAATAATGGATAGTTTACCAAAGGATTTGGTGGATTAAAAGCTGAAAATTCCGAGGTGAATGGTTAGAAATGCAAGGTATCTGATGCTATAATTGGAAAATAAAACTAAGGGGGAATGTCACGTGATTTCAAGTGTTGGTGAGAAGATAACTTTACATAATGGAGTGCAAATGCCGCAGCTGGGCTTCGGTGTCTTTAAGGTGAAAAACGGTGAGGAAACGGTTGAATCAGTCAAGAAGGCCATTGAGGTAGGTTACCGTGCAATCGATACGGCCGCCATCTACGAAAATGAAGAAGGTGTGGGGCAGGCGATTCGGGAAAGTGGCATCCCACGTGAAGAACTATTCATTACATCGAAAGTATGGAATACGGAACAAGGATATGAAACGACCCTTCAAGCTTTCGAGGATAGCATGGAACGTCTAGGTTTGGAGTATTTGGACTTATATTTGATTCATTGGCCAGGTCAGGATAAATACCTGGAAACATGGAAGGCACTTGAGAAACTTTATCATGATGGAAAAGTGAAAGCGATCGGCGTAAGTAATTTCCATGTTCACCATCTGGAAAACTTATTGGCAAACAGTGAGGTTAAGCCTGTCGTCAATCAAATTGAATTACATCCATTGTTAACTCAAACCGAAATTCGTGATTACTGCAAAAAACATGATATCAAGGTAGAGGCGTGGAGTCCGCTTGGACGGGGGCATTTAATCGATGAACCTACAATCAACCATATTGCGAAAAAGCATGGGAAAAGCGCTGCACAAGTATTGATCAGATGGCACCTACAACATGATATCGTAGTTATTCCAAAGTCGATTACACCTTCGCGTATCGTAGAAAATGCTCAAGTGTTTGACTTTTCATTGAGCCTTAATGAGATGAACCAAATCGACGCCTTGAATAAAAATGAACGATTCGGTAGCAACCCGGATGAACTGATTTTTTAACCAATTTCACGAACCCTAAAAAGAGTGCCCAGAGAAATTCTGGACACTCTTTTTTTTAACATATTATAGATGGAAACTGTCTATACTAACAGTGGAAGACGAAATGAAAAATAGTATATACCCCTTTCTCTACATCGATAATCTCTTTTTCGGTTCCAAAAAAATTAAAATAAAATAAGGTTTTAGATTTAGAATAAGGGGAAAATACTTAGTACAACAGCAAACAAGAAGAAAACACACACAGACGTTAAGCGGTGTCCAATCAACTTCATTTTAAAATGACAATTACCTTTTTAAATAACCAAAAACATTCGCATTATTAAGATATGCGTACCAGGCATTATACCTTTTGAGTGTAAAGGTTATGGTGTTGATCGGACACGAATAATGAAAGTGATGAGAATTTCTTCAAGTCTGTTGAATAAAATTCATTTACTCAAGGAGGAAATATATTATGGGATTCTTATGGTCATTAATTATCGGTGGTATTATCGGTTGGTTAGCAGGTATGATTATCGGACGTGACGTACCATTCGGTATCGTTGGTAACATCATTGCAGGTTTTGTTGGTGCATGGTTAGGTTCATTAATTCTTGGAACTTGGGGACCTTCAGTAGCAGATTTCGCTATCATTCCAGCATTAATCGGTGCTATCGTATTTGTCTTCATCTTAAGCTTAATCTTAAGAGGAACAAGAAAAGCTTCATAAATAAAGAAAATGTAGCTGGCCTAAACGGTCAGCTTATTTTTTTTGGGGAATTTCAAGGCAATCGCTTTTAATAGCGGTTGCCTTCTTTCCGTTAATTAATATAGAAGAAAGCATTATTTGCTATTTAAATATATAAAAATTATTGTCATTTACTTAATAAAAAGGATAAACAATCAATATATAGGATGAATGTAAAATTATGATGTTTTTAAAATAATAATAATTGTATACTGAAAAATGGGGAGGGAGAATGAGAATGATGATATCAAAAAAAATGATGGGGATGCTTCTTGCAGTCACGGGCTTATTATTAGTGGCAGGCTGCGGTAGTGAAGAGAAAGTTCAAGAACAGACGATTAAAGTGGGCGTTTCCGCGGGACCTTTTGAAGAAGTGGCCAAAAAGGTGAAAGAGGTGGCCAAGGAAGAGGGAATCAAAATGGAGATTGTCCCATTCAATGATTTCGTCACGCCTAACCGCGCTCTTGAAAATGGGGACTTGGATGTTAATGTATTCCAAACCAAACCATATTTAGAACAATATAACGAGAATCACAAAGCCAATATCGCAACGGTGGGGAAGGTTTTCACCACGAATATGGCTTTTTATTCGAAAAAATACAAAACGATCGAGGAAATTCCTGAAGGGGCCACTCTAGGAATCATGAATGATCCTCTTAATCTGTGGCGTGGTCTTTTGTTATATGAAGAAGCGGGTTTAATTAAATTGAAGCCGGGTCTTGAAAACTACGCAACCATCCAGGACATCGCAGAAAATCCAAAAAAATTGAAATTCAAGGAGTTAGAAGGCGGCATGCTTGCTCCAGCGATGAATAGCCTGGACGTAGCGATTATCCCTAGTAATTTTGCAATCCAGAATGGATACGACCCGAAGGAAGATCCATTATATATAGAACAAGGGGACAAGTTCCCGATTTACTTGGCAACCGCAGAAGAAAATAAAGATAATGAAGACTATAAAAAATTAACTGAATTATATAGTTCCAAAGAAGTGAAAGCATTCATTAAAGAAAAGTACGATGGTGTGTTCAAAACGGTCGATCATCCTTTTGAATGAAAGGAGAGAAAGGCACAGTAAAGAAGGCTCTTTGCTGGTCCAAACCTGGAAATGATGGATAAGTAGGGGGGCAAGAATGATCCAGTTGACTGATATACACAAAACATATGTAGAGGGGAAAAAAAGCATTCATGCCTTAAAGGGTGTATCCCTTTCCGTGAACAGGGGAGAGATTTTCGGTGTGATTGGTTTTAGCGGAGCCGGAAAGAGCACGTTGCTTCGGACGGTCAATCTGCTGGAAAAGCCGACTAGCGGAAAAGTCATTGTGAATGGAGTCGATTTACTGCAATTGAGTGAACGGGAATTGCGGTCATCCCGAAAGAAAATCGGGATGATCTTTCAGCATTTTAATTTGCTGGATTCCTATAATGTGTTTGATAATGTCGCAGAAATCTTAAGAATGAATAAGATGTCCAAACGAGAAATCAAGCAAAAGGTGGACGGTTTGCTTTCGTTAGTGGGCTTGCAGGATAAAGCGGGGGAATATCCTGCCCAGCTGTCAGGAGGACAAAAGCAAAGGGTAGGGATCGCTCGCGCCTTGGCGATGGACCCCGAACTTCTTTTATGTGATGAGGCCACCTCCGCGTTGGATCCACAAACGACGGAATCCATTCTTGAGCTTTTGCTTGATATTAATGAAAAGATGGGATTGACGATCATGCTGATCACCCATGAGATGGATGTCATTAAAAAAATCTGTGATCGGGTGGCTGTCATGGAGCAGGGGGAAATCATCGAACAGGGGTCAGTTCATGATATTTTCAGTACACCTCAAGCCCCGACGACGAAAAACTTTATCCGAACCGTATTCGATGATACGGTTCCCAAAGACTTGTTGAATAAAATGCAGCATGGAAGTTCGTCTTATAAAGTGGTCAGGATCTCATTCAGGGGAGACGATGCACTTAATCCTGTGCTACATTCTCTTGCCGTACGGTTTTCCGTGGTCACCAATGTGCTAAGCGGTTCGATGATTTCAGTGAAAGGAATGCCACTTGGGATGATGGTGCTACATATTTCAGGTAAGGAAGAATCGATTTTACAGGCCATCGATTTTCTCAAACAGGCGGTTCATCATGTGGAAATAAAACAGGATCCCGAGGTGATGATGTCATGATGGAGAGATTGGTAGAGATGTCGCCGTTATTTACTCAGTCGCTGTACGAAACAGTAATGATGGTTGGGGTCGCTCTTTTCGTTGCCACCATCATTGGCATTCCGCTTGGGGTGTTATTGGTGATAACGAGAAAAGATCATCTTGCACCTAATAAAATGGTCTTTCTTATATTGAATATACTTGTTAACATCATCCGGTCCGTGCCGTTCATCATCTTAATCGTGGCCATCATCCCTTTCACTGAATGGGTGGCAGGCACGGCGATAGGCGTTAAGGGCGCGATTGTCCCGCTGATCGTATTTACTGCCCCGTATATCGCACGATTGATAGAAACGGCTTTGCTTGAAGTGGACCGCGGCATCATTGAAGCCTACTTGGCAATGGGAGCGACACGGACACAAATTATCTTTCGAATTATGTTACGTGAAGCTAGACCGGGGATCGTCCTTTGTTTGACGATTGCAACGATAGGGTTAATCGGAGCAACGGCAATGGCCGGGGCTGTGGGAGCGGGGGGACTCGGTGATCTGGCACTACGGTATGGGTACCAACAATGGGATCTTCCTGTCATGTTCCTGACGGTCCTCCTATTGATCTGCCTCGTTCAGCTAATCCAATCTTTTGGGAATTGGGCGGCCGCTACATTAAAAAAAGGATCATAATCAAAAAAAGCTGGCTCAAAGACGATGAGCCAGCTTTTTTATGGTTTATAACGTATCAAAGATACTGGGCTTATCCAGGAAAGGCGCTTCGATGGCGATTTTTTCTTCGGAGATAGGATGGATGAATTCCATTTTCCTGGCATGAAGGGCCTGACGTGGAAAGGACCTCTTTCCGCCATACAGAGTATCCCCGGCCAATGGATGATTCAAGTGGCTGAAGTGCACCCGGATTTGGTGGGTCCTGCCACTTTCTAATGTGCAGCTGACAAGTGTCCGATTTTCTTTAGGGTACCGTTCAAGGACTTGATAATGAGTGATGGCTGTCTGTCCGGATGGAGATACTCTTCGTCTCGTCGCATGATGCCGGTCCCGCCCAATCTTTTCTTCGATTTTTCCTGCGTTTTTTTGAAGGATCCCTTCCACTAAAGCATAATAGGTTCTCTTGATGTTCCGTTCTTCAAGCATTCTATCGAGCATGGAGCCGGTCAGTCGCTCTTTAGCAAAAAGGACGGCGCCGGTGGTATCTTTATCGAGTCTATGAATATGTTTTATCATGCAGGTTTGGCCGGTTACCTGAAGGTGGTGGGCCACCCCGTTGATCAGCGAATTCCTATCACCGGAATGAGAGGGGTGGGTATCCATTCCTGCCGGTTTGTTTGCGATCAATAACAAATCATCTTCATATAAGATGGTGATTCCCAAATCTGTAGCGGGTACTCGATCATCATCAACGTGAAGCAACGGAATCCGGATCGTATCCCCTTCAGAAATTTTACTTGTCCAAGGAGTGATGACATCATTCACTTTTACTTCCTTACTCATTCTCCATTCATGAACAAGTTTCTTTGGAGCCTTCCAGTGGTCTCTAAAAAGACCTTCTAATGTAAAACCATCCAATTGTTTATGTACAGTGATGAATAATTCATCGTTTTTTACTGTGAAATGTTTCAAATTTATTCCTACTTTCGTTGGATTAGATTGTATTTTTAAGAAAAAAATATATAATAATTACAATGAACTGTGAAAAAAGAATCATTAGACCTATTGAAAATGAGTCGGTGGGTTAAATTACCACATTATTTTTACAGTTTTTATGTTATTCTATAAAAAAAAGGATGATCCTCTAAGATTAAGCAAACAAAGATAGGACCAAAGTATTTGAAAAAGGTGGTTTTGTTGTGAAGGTTGTCTCTCCATCAACGGAAGAACAAGAGCAAGAAATTGCTGATCTTGTTGAACGTTTCTACGAATCTGTATTTCCGAGTTACTTCACAAAAGATGAAATCCTTCATTTTAAAGAAATAGGCGTTTTACAGCCTAATAAAGACCGTTTCACCTACAATGGTACACTTAGGGAAGCGTATCAGGTGATGACATGCCTTCAAGTCCTCCTAACCATTATGGACAAGGAGGAGAAGGTGGATTCAAAGGCAACTGAACGTAAATCAGATGAATTGTTCAAGCGTAACATTACACTTTTGAATGAATGCGGGATATTCTTCCCCTTTGATTCTAATCATTTTAACCGAATGAGCGAACATGTGGGAATGGAAGGTTTGCCCATGTACAATGTTCAAGTGGCGAATTCATACTTAGTATAAGGCAAATAAAAAGAACCGGCTATAACGGACTGTTCCCGTTATAGCCGGTTCTTTTTATTAATTGATGTCGTTTTCCTCGAACCATTCTTTAAAGTCTGACTTTTCATGGTAGCCAACTAACCGGGCTTTTTCTTTTCCATCAACATAATGGACAATGGTCGGCGTGCTCTTTATCCCATAATCGCTCCATCCTTGCTCGAATTCCAATAAATTGTATTGAACAAGGTCAATGCCCATCTCTTCGGCCAGGGGTGCGACGACTGGGGTGGTTTTTTGGCAATGCACGCATGTAGGGCTATAATAGTAAACCGTCACTGCTTCTTTTTCCTGCAGGTCATTCTCTAACTCGGCAGGGAGAATCAGATTTTGATAATTGGGATCATCCAATTGATCGACGGTGGCGGATTTAAGACTATCTTTTCCGTAAGGATTGCCCTTTGCCTTTTCTTCTTTTTTCATATTTGTCACAACGCCCAATACGATAAATAGGGCGACGATTAAGACTAAGAATATCGCAATCTTTTTCATTAAGCTGAAGCCTCCTTGGATCTTGTCCATACGATGTAGCTGCATAGGAATATAATGATGAATGCAACGAGAGCTAAGGCAGGGATCGTAATAAATCCAAACCAGTTAATATATTGACCTGTACATGGGACCCTTCCGCACGCAAGGGAATGGTCGGAAAAGAATGAAACCTTTTGAATCAAATAGTGATAGGTTGAAATGAGTGCACCGATACCGGACAATATCATGGTATAAAAGCTGATCCAATGGTCCTTACGAATGATGGCTATACCTAAAATGACTGTAAAAGGATACATGATGATCCGTTGATACCAGCAAAGGGTACAAGGTTCGTATTGCTTAATTTCAGAAAAATATAAGCTTCCAAACATGGCAATGATGGAAGCAGCCCATGCAATAAATAGCCAGTTTTCTTTACTGTCTTTTGTCTTGTTCATCGCTTCCCTACTCCACCTTCTTTTTCTTTAATAAAAGTATAGTCTGTATCGATGGCGTCTGTAAAATATATGTTCTTAAAATATGCTTCAGACGGGGTTTTTTCCAGGTACATAACAAGGGAATTAGGAGTTTCAAGTGTTATATTTTTAAAATTAGGGGTATAATCTTCGATGAAGAGAATAAAGGAGCCTGAGAAAAATGCCTAATTTAGACCTGCATAAATTTGAGAAAATCATGGAAATACGAAATATGAAGCTAGGGGACATAGACGAAATCATTGCTATGCAAGCGTCTTGTTTTCCAGGGATGGATCCATGGAAACGAGATCAGCTCGAGAGCCATTTGGAAATCTTTCCGGAGGGCCAATTCGTAGCTGAGTACGATGGCAGAGTGATTGGTTCTTGTTCAAGCCTCATTATCAATTTTGACGAATATGATGATCGCCATACTTGGGATGATGTAACGGATAATGGCTACATCACGAATCACAATCCAGACGGTTATAATCTATATGGAATTGAAGTCATGGTTCATCCAAAATTCCGCAGGATGAAAATAGGACAACGACTATATGATTCAAGAAAAGAACTAGCTGCACAAATGAACCTGAAAAGTATCATTATCGGCGGCAGAATTCCAAACTACCATAAGTATGCGGATGAATTGCTACCGAGAGAATATGTCAAGGAAGTGCAACTGCATAAAATATATGATCCAGTCTTATCGTTCCAGCTTTTAAATGGGTTCACCCTTATGAGGATCAATCCCAACTATTTGCCTGATGATCTGGCTTCCAATAAATACGCGACACTCATGGAATGGAATAATTGGGATTACCAGCCAAAATCGAAGCGTTATTACAAGACGTCCGAACCTGTTCGGATATGCGTCGTGCAATACATGCTCCGTCGTATCGAATCATTTGAAGATTTCGCGAACCAAGTGGAGTATTTCACGGATGTAGCGTCCGACGCCAATGCTGATTTCGCTGTATTCCCAGAGCTGTTCACAACCCAGTTGATGTCGTTCTTAAATGAACGGTCTCCAAGTCTGGCAGTCAGGAAGCTTTCGGAATTCACGGAACAGTACATTGAATTGTTCACGAAGCTTGCAGTAAGATATAACGTCAATATCATCGGTGGTTCTCATTTCGTTAAAGAGGAAGATGACAATATTTATAATATTGCCTACTTGTTCCGTCGCGACGGAACCATTGAGAAACAATATAAAATCCATATTACACCAAATGAAAGAAAATGGTGGGGGATTAATGCGGGAGACCGCGTACGGGTCTTTGATACGGATTGCGGAAAGATCGCCATTCAAATCTGTTATGACATCGAATTCCCGGAACTTGCTCGTATAGCGACAGATATGGGTGCCAAAATCATTTTCACACCTTTCTGTACGGAAGACCGACAAGGTTATCTGAGGGTTCGCTATTGTGCCCAGGCACGTGCTGTGGAGAATCAGGTCTACACAGTCATCTCCGGAACTGTCGGGAACTTGCCACAAACGGAAAACATGGATATCCAATATGCACAGTCTGGAATTTTTGCCCCTTCAGACTTCGAGTTTGCCCGTGATGGTATCGTAGGGGAAACGAGCCCTAACCTTGAGATGGTGCTTATCGGAGATGTCGATCTGGAAATCTTACGACGGGAGCGTCAATCCGGTACGGTAAGACAATTAAAAGATCGTCGTCATGACATTTACAAATTGCAATACCAAAAAGGAGATAAATAAGGATTTACATGTGCTCGTGAAGAAAAAGCAACAGTTGCTTTTTCATCACGAGCCTTTACTTCATTTATGGGGAAAAATATGTTAATTTTATAATAGGGTTAATACATAAAATTCAAAATATGGGCGTTGAGAGGAGATGTTGGAGATGGAATGGAAATCTTTCTACACCGCTTGGGCAGGTTACCAGAATTTAAATGGGGAATTACGTGTCCTGCTCGAGGAAATGCAACGGGATGAAGCAAAACTCGAAGATGCCTTTTATAAGAACTTGGAATTTGGGACAGGTGGCATGCGTGGGGAAATTGGAGCTGGAACGAACCGGATGAACCTGTATACGGTTCGAAAGGCAACGGTGGGACTGGCACAATATATTTCATCATTTGGGGAAGAGGCAAAAAGTAGAGGGACGGTCATCGCCTATGATTCGAGGCACAAGTCACCGGAATTCGCACTGGAAGCGGCTAAAACATTGGCGACTTTCGGTGTGAAAGCCTACTTATTCGATGAGCTGCGACCAACGCCTGAATTATCGTTTGCCGTCCGGGAGCTGAATGCCTTTGCGGGAATCGTGATTACAGCAAGCCATAACCCTCCTGAATATAACGGATACAAAGTTTACGGGCCGGATGGTGCACAGTTGCCTCCAAAAGCCGCTGACCAGGTCATTCAGTACGTGAATGCCATTGAAAGTGAACTTGATATACAAATTAAAGAAGTGGAAGCGTTAAAAGAGAAGGGGCTTATCGAAATCATTGGGGAAGAGTTGGATATCGCTTATAATCAACAGCTTTTGACGGTTCCTGAGAATCCGCAATTAGCCGAAGAAATAGATGTGTCACTTGTCTTCACCCCTCTTCATGGAACAGCCAATAAATCGGTTAGGCGCGCACTTAAGGACCTGGGGTATCACAATGTCCATGTCGTCAAGGAACAGGAATTGCCCGATCCGGACTTTTCGACGGTGAAATCTCCTAATCCTGAGGAGCCAGCCGCATTTGAAATGGCCATCGAACTTGGCAATCAGGTGGAAGCCGATCTATTGATTGCAACGGACCCTGATGCCGACCGGTTAGGGATTGCCGTGAAAAACGAAGCGAATCAATATGTCGTTTTAACTGGTAATCAAACGGGAGCCTTGTTCTTGGATTACTTATTGAGTCAGCAAAAGGAAAAAGGGACGATTCCTCAGAATGGAGTGGTCTTGAAAACAATTGTGACTTCGGAAATCGGGAGGACGATTGCAAAGTCCTACGGGTTGGAGACGGTGGATGTTCTGACCGGATTCAAGTTCATTGCCGAGAAAATAAATGAGTATCAGAAAACCGGGGCACATAGCTTCGTGTTCGGGTATGAAGAAAGTTATGGCTATCTAATCAAGGATTTCGCCCGTGATAAAGATGCCATCCAAGCAGCGGTTCTTGCTGTTGAAGTATGTGCTTATTACAAAAAGCAGGGCTTGACCCTTTACCAAGGCTTGATGAATGTCTTTGAAAAATACGGATTCTATTTGGAAGGGCTACGTTCATTAACTCTAAAAGGAATGGAAGGGGCAAAACAGATCCAAGGAATATTGGATCGATTCAGGCAAAACCCACCTATTCAAATCGGGGGTATCCCCGTAGTCATCGCCGAAGATTATCAGAACGGTAAAAAGTACGATTTGAGAACGACTGTTGAGGAAGTGATTGAACTTCCGACATCCAACGTTTTAAAATATTTCCTCGATGATGGAACGTGGGTATGCCTCCGTCCTTCAGGTACCGAACCGAAAATTAAATTCTATTTCGGGGTCCAAGGAAGTTCCCTGCAGGAATCGGAAGATAAGCTTTCCGCCGTCATTAACGATTTCATGAGTGAAATAGAAGCTTTGGTGTAATAAATAAAGGGAGAGCGAAGGCAAGTTCTTCGCTCTTTGTTCCGAAATAGGATAGAAATGGAATGTCTCAAATTCAAGGAAATTACGCATGGACTTTGGTATACTGATTGAGGATAATGGGATATTTTGATGAAATATATTTCAGACCTATCATTTCAAACTTACCAAGGAGGGGAATATCCATGAAATTAGTCATCATTAATGGTTCACCACGTAAACAAGGACGTACAGGGATTGCTTCACGCTTCATATCTAAACAATACGGAGCAGAATTAATCGATTTAAGCAATAGTGACATCCCTTTATATACCGGGGAAGGCGAGCAATACCAATTGAAAGTGATTCAAGATCTTCGCACAAGCATCGAAGAAGCGGATGGTGTCATTTTAACGACGCCGGAATATCACGGTTCTATGAGTGGTGCTTTGAAAAATGCGTTGGATTTCCTAAGCAGCGATCAATTCACACATAAACCAGTCGCGCTTCTTGCCGTTTCAGGCGGAGGTAAAGGTGGAATCAACGCGTTGAATTCCGTGAGAACGGTAGGCCGCAGCCTTTATGCGAACGTGATTCCAAAACAACTAGTACTTGATCCGCACTGCTTCGATTACGAAAATGACGGATTGAATGAAGAATCCGCATTGCTTGTCGACGCTTTGATGGATGAATTGAAAATGTATGCAAGTGCATATGCGACAATAAAGAAATAATGGAAAAAGGGGTCAGGTATGAAAATACCTGACCCCTTCCTTGTTTCCATTAGGGTTTCACCAGCCATAGTTTAATCCCTGATAAGCAACTTGCATAATATTTCCCATTTTGTACAAACTATTGTTGAACTTCCGTTACATATTCATATTCACTCGTCTGTTCAGCAGCATGATCGAGATAACGAAATAGGGCATACAGCTGAGATTGAACGATTTGGTAATCATGCTCAAACCGATATGCGTGTAAAAAATGCTCAATTTTCTTCGAAAGAATGTGATCTTTCGTTCGTACCATCAAAACTAAAAGGCTGTCCCAATCCGATCGGTGTGTGTGAAACAACGCCTGATCATAATCCGCTATCCTCATATCATTCTCCTCCTTACTAAGGAGCTATTTGTATTTTGTACAGAATGGGCAGAAGCTCTCCTTACAATAAGTGGTGATATAGAAAAACCGCGTTTGTTGTTTTTTACCTGAATAATAATCAAAGGTGAGTTCATGAAAAAAATCATTTTGCTTTGGTGGATCTGTTTTCTGCTTTATCCTTCATACGCATTCTCTGAACAGCTATATTCACCTGAAACAATGGAAAAAGATCTTCTGGAAATGGAAAAAAAGTATCAACTAAAAACGGTAACAATCGGTGAAACTGAAAAAGGAAAACCGATAAAGGCCGTTAAACTTGGTAGGGGGCAGAAGTCGATTTTAATGGTCGGTGCCCATCATGGACGGGAATGGCTTAGTACGATGATTCTGATGAAGATGCTACAAGATTATGCCTCCGCCTATCAAACGGGTAAGCCAATCGGTGAAATCCCCTCGGATTTATTGGATGAGGTCAGCATCTGGTTCATCCCGATGTTAAATCCTGACGGGGTCAGGATCCAGCAGGGTGATTTCTCTCACTTAAATGTATGGGAGCGAGTGGCGGTCTGGAAAATGAACGACTATAGCACAGAGTGGTCCCGGTGGAAAGCCAATGCGAATGGTATCGATTTAAACAGGCAATATCCAAGTGGTTGGGATGACATAATCAATGAAGCGAAACAACCCACGTATCAGTTTTATAAAGGAAAACGTCCACTGATGGCATCGGAGGCAAAAGCACTTGTGTCCTTCACGAAGAAGCTCGGCCCCCTTATTGCTGTTTCCTACCATACGTCTGGACGGGAAATATTTTGGCACTATCACAATAAACCTAAGAACATGGCAAGGGATTATGGCATAGCGAAGAAAACGGCAGAGCTAACCGGTTATGAACTGACCATCCCGGAAAAGGAAGCAATAGGCAGTGGATTTACGGATTGGTTCATTACCGAATTCGAACGGCCGGCGCTGACCATTGAACTTAGTTATTTAGTGGAGGAAACGAATCCACCCTTGTCCGTATTTCCCGAAGAATGGGACCGGAACCGTCAAGTGGGGATGATGCTTGTTCAAGAAGCGAATCGATTGAATAACTATTGAGATGTTATACATAATAAGACTAATAAGTGAGAAATGGTGGGAGGTAAAGGGATGAAAAAACTTCTGATGCTGGTCATGGGGCTCATGATACTAACGCAAATGGCTCCAAGTGCACCACTTGCTGCAACCCCGGATTATGAGAAATACGGGAAGATTGCCATCACTGTCGTTCAGGCAGATTATCCTGGAGACGATGTGACCGACTATCAATATAAAGGCCGTAAAAATTTGGGCAATAAACAAGTGGAAGACGACTTTGTATTCGTAGTGGTGGAAAATGGCAAGGAATTCAACGTCATCGTTACCGTCCAGCATGATCTGGAGAATAAAAAGCTTTTGAGCTTGAAGGTCATGGAACAGAAAAGAAAATGAATGCAAAGGAATCAGCACCTTCTTTTTATCGAAGGTGCTTTTTTCTATGTCCGTAGTTGCATATGCATCCATATCTAGATTGTTTTGGTTCTGACCTATGATACACTAGAATTAACATGGTTTTCCTGTGAATAGTTGCATGATCAGTGGAGGTGTATCTATGCCCGATCTTTCCAATGAGGAAGAGTTAACAGGTGGGAACGTCTCGAAAGTATATCGTTCAGGTGATACCGTCAGACGGGAAATGAAGCCAAATAGCCAAAGGATTCATGCGTTATTAAAGCACCTGGAGGGAAAAGGTTACGAATATGCCCCTAAATTCCTTGGTATCGATGATAAGGGCAGAGAAATTCTATCTTTCATTGAAGGAGAAGCGGGGAATTATCCTCTACAAACATACATGTGGTCAGAAGATGTCTTACGGGAAATCGCGAAGATGCTCCGTCTTTATCATGATGCTGTAAGCGACTTTGCATTGGATGATCATTGGCAAGCAATCGATAATACCCCACAGCAAGCAGAGGTGTTATGCCATAATGACTTTGCCATGTACAACATCATTTTTCAAAATGAACGACCGATTGGCATTATTGATTTTGACGTGGCTGGACCTGGTCCACGACTTTGGGACATCGCGTATACGCTTTACACTTGTGTTCCATTAAGCAGATTGTATCTTACTGAGACGGGTGAGACGGTCCATTATCATTCAGTTCACGATGCATCCCGCATAAAAAACAGGGTTAGATCATTTTTTGATGCTTACGGTGAAGGAATTGCGGAGAATTATATCGAGATGATCCTGTTACGATTAGAAGGATTATGTAAGACAATCACAAGAAGAGCGAGTGAAGGTGATCTTGCCTTTCAAAAGATGGTGGAGCAAGGTCATCTTGAACATTACCGAAACGAAATGACATTCATTTCTGAGCATAGGAAGGAATGGACGTAAATCCTGGTCCTCTAAAGGGACTTAATGGAAGAAAGAAGGGAACTTCTAAATGTGGAAGTTCCCTTCATTTTGTTCGGAAATCCATTTTTCCATTGCATTTATAAGGAAGGAACAAGTATAGTTAATAACAGATTAAATACAGCAAGATTTTAGGGGAATTATAATGAGAAAGTTTAAAAAAGTATATGTCGAAATAACGAACATATGTAATCTGAAGTGTAATTTTTGTCCGAGTTCTAGCTTGCAAAGGACATTGAAATTTATGAATCCAGAAGGTTTTACGCACGTGATTGAAAAGATAAAACCACATACGGACCATATATATTTCCATCTAATGGGTGAACCATTTTTGAATAAAGATTTGGGCACGTTCCTGGATATTAGCGCCGAGAATGATTTGAAAGTGAATATTACGACAAACGGCACACTGATCCAAAAGGTGAAGGATAAGCTTCTGTCTAAAAAAGCGCTTCGTCAGGTGAATATTTCCCTTCATAGTTTTGAAGCGAACGATACGAGCAATAGCCTGGAAAGTTACGTAAGTAATATAACGGATTTCATTAATGAGGCAAATGCAACGAGTGAAGTGATCTGTGCCATACGACTATGGAATATGGATTCAGATGAACTTAAAGCGAGTAATGGGTTGAATGATGATATTCTTTCGATGTTGGAAGAGAAGCTTTCACTAGACATTCGTTTAAGTGAAGCCCTTCAGGAAAAGAATAATATCAAACTGAAGGATCGGGTTTATATCAATATGGCGGAAAAATTCGAGTGGCCGGAACTTGACCGCGATATCATTGATGAAAATATTTTCTGCTATGCATTGAGAGATCAACTAGGAATCTTGGTGGATGGTACGGTGGTTCCTTGTTGCTTGGATAGTGAAGGAAAGATACCACTTGGGAATATATTCGATTCATCCCTAGAAGAAATCCTGGATGGCGAACGGGCGAAGAATATGTATGATGGCTTCTCGAGAAGATGCGCCGTTGAAGAACTCTGTAAACGATGTGGCTACGCAAAGCGCCACAAAAAATAAAAGATAGATGTAACCCACGGAGATACTCTTCGTGGGTTTTTTCGAATTCATTTTGATTATTTTATTAAAATATTCAGAATATTATTGATTTATGGAAAGGTGGGTGTTAGAATGTTCTCTATTATCAGTGAAGTTAGAACTTCAAATCTATTTAAAAAAAGTATACGATTCATTTTTGTTACTGAAGGGAAGGATTTTATGGATGTTCAGCAAAAAGCAAAAGAGATATTCCCGGCATTAACGACTGGGCAAAAAAAAGTGGCCAAATACTTGTTGACTCATGCCCATACATTTGCCGTCAGTCCAGCTCAAGTGTTAGGGAAAGAAATTGGCGTGAGTGAGACCACGATCATTCGCTTTTGTTATTCGCTAGGGCTAAGTGGTTTTGCTGAACTTCAAAAACTGATTCGCAATCAGCTGATTTTCGAGAGCAGTAGCTTGAATGAATACCATACTTCTAAACTCGAAGTCGCAAACGAGCCAAACTTCATGGCACAAGTGATGGAACAAGATATCGAGAGCATCAAAAAGACCATACATAATCTATCAAATGAGGATTTTACAAAAGCGGTGGACAAAATTACGTCAGCCGATAGTATTTTAATTTCCGGACATCGTTTATCCTTTTCGGCCGCACATTGGCTGACGTTCACACTAAGGCTTGTGAAGGAGGATGTTCATTTATACCGGCCGGATACAGACGATATCTTTTTACAATTGGATAAAATGACGGAACGTTCCGTTTTCATAGCGATATCCTTTCACCGTTATGTGAAAGAAACGGTGAAAATTACGGAGATGGCTAAACAGGCTGGGGCCTTTGTGATCGGGATTACCGACTCCGAACTTGCCCCTCTTGCAGATTTCGCGGATGTCTTATTACCGGTATCAACGCCGAAGACTTCGACCATCGATACAGCACCTGTTTTATTTTCCTTATTGAATAGTTTAGTAGCGGGTGTCTCAATAAAAGACGAACAAGGATTCAAAGATAGAAAGTCTAAATACGACACATTTAAACAGGATGATTTTTTCTTCTGAAGGGGAGTTGGAAATGGATATAACACAATCGCTTGTAAAGTTAAGACCACGGATCATCGAGATATTTGACCATCTGCACGCTCATCCAGAAACGAGTTGGAATGAAGTGAAGACAACAGACTTCATTGCGGACATTTTAACGGAAAACCAATGTACCGTGACAAGATTTTCCGACTGTACCGGCGTGATTGGTGAGATGGGGGAAGGCCGGTTCACGGTGGGCCTACGATCGGATATCGATGCATTATGGCAAGAAGTGAATGACACATTCCAGGCCAACCATTCATGTGGCCACGATGGGCATATGACTCTGGCTCTTGGCGTTTTCCTTGTATTGAAGGAAATGAACTTTCAACCAAAAGGGAAACTCAAATTCCTTTTTCAGCCTGCAGAAGAAAAAGGAACGGGTGCCTTGAAGATGATTGAGGAAAAAGTCGTCGATGATATAGATTTTCTGTATGGCGTGCATGTAAGGCCTGCGGAGGAAGTGAGCGATGGCCAGGCGGCACCAGCCATCGTTCATGGTTCAGCACAGTTCATAAAGGGCGAAATCCTAGGAACGGATGCACATGGTGCAAGGCCCCATCAAGGTCAAAATGCAATCGAGATCGGGGCCTCTTTCATCACATTGTTGAACAGCATCCATCTTAATCCTTCCATCCCTTATTCCGTGAAAATGACGCAGTTTTCTGCAGGCGGGGAAAGTTCGAATATCATTCCAGGGAAGGCTACTTTTTCGCTGGACTTGCGCGCCCAGGATAATGATGTCATGAAGGAATTGACCATGAAGGTGAAGAAAATCGCACAAGCTCTGGCCATTGCCAATGGCGTTGAAATTACCCTTGAACCAAGTGCATATGTAGCCGCTGCACATGTTGACGAACAAGCCCAAGCCATCATGGCAGAAGCCATAACAGATACACTCGGTAAAGAAAATTTGGTGCCTCCCGTCATTACGACTGGTGGAGAGGATTTTCATTTTTATACGTTGAAGAAACCGACCATTAAAGCGACGATGCTTGGATTGGGTTGTGGCTTAACGCCAGGCCTGCATCATCCACTTATGACCTTTAATAAAGAAGCGCTGCTTTCGGGGATCGAAATTGTAACGAAAGCCATCCTTCTTACTTTCGATAAATATGGAGAAGGGGATCGCCATGACTCATGAATTACACATCAAATCATTATCGACATTAGAAGAGTTACAAGAGGTGCAACAATTAGAGACGCTTGTATGGGGGATGGATTCCATACCAACCCACCAGACGCTGACGGCAGTTAAAAACGGGGGGCTTGTCATAGGCGGTTACCTCGATGAGCAGTTAGTGGGCTTTCAATACAGCTTCCCTGGTTTTAAGGATGGAAAGGTCTTTCTTTGCTCACACTTGTTGGCGATCCACCCGGAACATCAAAAGAAGGGGTACGGAAGATTGCTTAAATTGGCACAAAAAGAAGAAGCACTGAAAAAGGGCTACGACTTGATTTGCTGGACATACGATCCATTGGAAAGCGTGAATGCGAATTTAAATATCGGAAAACTTAAAGCAGTTTGCCGTACCTATATGGAAGATTGCTACGGAAAGCTTGAAGGCTCACTTAATGAAGGGCTGTCGACGGACCGCTTCATGGTGGAATGGACGATCAATCAAGATTTGCAGTCGGATGGGAATCTCCCTAGTGAAGCGTCACAATTAGTGACGATAGAAAAGGATGAACAAGGTTTTCCAGTCATCACGGAATATAGGCTGGATACACAAGCAGACGTCATTGCCATTCCGATACCAACGGAGATACAAAAAATGAAGAAGGAAAATCTTTCGTTGGCGATTGATTGGCGTTCGAAAACAAGAGAGATATTCAAAAACCTCTTTGCCCAGGGATATGCTGTAGTGGGAATTGAACGGATCAAAGAGGACAACATACAACATTACATCTTACAAAAACAGAAATAAGTGGGGGAATTAAACATGAAAATAAAAGAAGTGCGTTTACGTCATCTGAATATGGATTTGATTGCTCCATTCACAACTAGCTTTGGTACATTCGTGGATAAAGAGTTTATTTTAGTAGAGGTGAAAAATGAAGCGGGATTATCAGGATGGGCTGAATCTGTAGCTTTTGCCGCGCCATGGTATAACGAAGAAACCATCAAAACGAACTGGACGATGCTGGAGGATTTCCTGATTCCGCTCGTGCTTGATAAAGAAATAGAGCACCCAGGTGAAGTAGCGGAACTGTTCGCTCATATTAGGAAAAATAATATGGCGAAATCGGCAATCGAAGGAGCTATTTGGGATCTGTACGCGAAAGAAAAGAACATTCCACTGAGCACGGCACTAGGTGGAGAGCTGGATAAAATCGATGTCGGCATCAGTATCGGTATCCAAAAAACCGTTCCAGATTTATTGAAAAAAATCGAGAATGGACTGAAAGATGGTTATAAACGAATCAAGATAAAGATTCAGCCGGGCTGGGACGTCGATGTTATCAGGGAAGTACGTAATCGTTATCCGGATGTACCGATCATGGCGGATGCAAACTCGGCTTACCGTTTGAAGGATATCGAATTATTGAAACAGCTGGATCAATTCGATTTAATGATGATCGAGCAGCCTTTGTCATCGGATGATATTGTCGATCATGCGACATTGCAAGCGAGCATCACAACACCGATTTGCTTGGATGAAAGCATACATTCCGTCGAAGATGCCAGAAAGGCGCTGGATTTGGGAAGCTGTAAAATCATCAATATCAAGATTGGTAGAGTGGGTGGCTTAACGGAAGCTAAGAAAATTCATGATTTATGTAAAGAGCGAAACGTGCCAGTATGGTGCGGTGGCATGTTGGAATCTGGGGTCGGTCGTGCACATAATATCGCATTGACCACACTTGATAATTTTACATTGCCTGGCGATACGGCCGCTTCTGCGAATTATTGGCATAAAGACATCATTAAGCCGGAAGTGACGGTGGAAGATGGGGTCATCACCGTGCCAAAGACGGCAGGTATTGGATACGAAGTAGATACGACCATTGTCGATGAATTTACCTCCTATAGTAAACGATACAAAAATTGAGCAGGTTGAGTCCGCCAAGCTTTGGTATTTTCTTACTGAAGATTGGCGGAGCTTTAAACGTGAGGTAGCCAAAAGCTACCCATGCACTAAATTGTCAGAATTATCTTTAAATTGGGGTGGATTTCCATGAAGAACAGTATCAATCTAGCAGGCGCATATATTGGAATCATCATAGGGGCAGGTTTTGCTTCAGGACAAGAAGTATTGCAATTTTTCACGAGCTTTGGAATCTATAGTGTATTGGGAATTGTCGTAGCGACTGTATTATTCGCTTTCCTTGGAATGCAAGTTACGGAGTTAGGGAGCTCGCTTCAAACACGCTCTCATAAAAGCATAATCGATCACCTTTGTGGCCGTCATCTAGGCAGGGTTGTCGATGTGATCATTACCTTTTTCTTATTTGGCGTAACGGTGATCATGATTGCAGGTTCCGGATCTATTTTCGAAGAACAATTTGGCATCCCAAGTATCGTGGGTGCCGCGATCATGACGATCCTCACCATTGGAACGCTTTTGCTTAAAGTCGATAAAATCATGTCGATCATTAGTGCCGTAACGCCATTCTTATTCATCATCATGATTGTCATTGCGGGTTATTCATTCTTTACATCAAATCTTAGCTTCAGTGAAATCATTGCCTCATCCAGTAAAGAAACGGCCGCAACGGGAAATTGGCTAATGGGTTCATTGCTATATGTTTCTTATAATATGACGGCTGGAATCGCGATGCTGGCCGTAATGGGAGGCACAATGAAAAGCAAGAAAGAAGCAGGAATGGGAGGCATTTTAGGCGGGATAGGTTTAGGGGTTTTATTACTTCTAATCAATATGGGGATGATGTCCGACCTTAAATCGATTGAGGGAGTAAGCATGCCCACTCTTTATTTAGCAAATGAAATCTCGCCTTGGTTGGGAAATATTCTGTCCGTAGTGCTGTTAGGCATGATTTATAATACGTCAGTTGGTATGCTGTACGCATTTACTGCTAGACTTGTACCTTCCGAAACAAAGAATTTTAAAATCTCGGTCATCGTCGTAGGGATGTTAGCTTTCCTTGCCAGCTTTGTTGGCTTCATTAAATTGGTTGGTACGGTATATCCTCTTACAGGATATTTAGGTTTTGTCATCATTGCAGCTCTTATCATTTCGTGGGTTCGCTCAAAAACGAAAAAACGGGCATTACATGCAGAAGTAGCCAAGTAATAGTAAGAAAGAGTGCCTGTTCTACTGATTCCTGACATCTTCCCTTTTGGAGGATGTCTTTTTTCTATGTACGATTGCCCTTTAAGAAGGAACAAAGCATTTTTCCGCCCTTTTTTCATACATTAGACTAAAGACAAAAGACTAGGGGGATATAAGATGAATGGATCGGAGCAGAAGGCTCTGGAATATGCCATCAGTGAAATCACAGAAATAGCCACTGGATTCGGATTGGATTTTTACCCGATGCGTTATGAAATTTGTCCATCGGAAATCATTTATACATTTGGTGCGTATGGAATGCCGACCCGTTTTTCACATTGGAGCTTCGGGAAACAATTTCATAAAATGAAGCTGCAATATGATTTCGGATTAAGCAAAATCTATGAATTGGTCATTAACTCTGACCCATGTTATGCGTTCTTGCTGGATTCGAATTCACTTGTGCAAAACAAATTGATCGTGGCGCATGTTTTGGCGCATTGTGATTTCTTCAAGAATAATGTCCGTTTCCGGAACACCAAGAGGGATATGGTAGAAAGCATGTCGGCCACGGCTGAAAGAATCCGGGAATACGAAGTGTTGCATGGCAAGCGGGAAGTGGAAACATTCCTTGATGCCCTTCTTGCCATCGAGGAACATATCGACCCATCACTGATGAGGCCGAAGCTTGCCTGGACGATGGAGGATGAGGAAGAGGAGGAGGAAATCAAGCCGGCAGCGACGGAGTATGATGATTTATGGAATCTCGAAGACAGAGATGTGAAGAAGCATCCGACCGCTAAAAGGCGTAAGAAGTTCCCGCCACGTCCTGAAAAAGATATCATGCTATTCATTGAACAATACAGCAGGGATTTAACCGATTGGCAAAGAGATATCATGACCATGATCCGAGAGGAAATGCTCTATTTCTGGCCGCAGCTCGAAACGAAAATCATGAACGAAGGCTGGGCATCGTACTGGCATCAAAGGATCATGCGTGAACTGGATTTGACCTCTGGCGAATCGATTGAATTTGCAAAACTGAATGCCGGAGTCGTGCAGCCATCACGAACGAGCATCAATCCTTATTATCTAGGGCTGAAGGTGTTTGAAGATATCGAAGAACGCTATGATAACCCGACAGAGGAAATGCTCAAGCTCGGCATCAAGCCAGGAACGGGCCGGGAAAAAATGTTCGAAGTCAGGGAAATAGAATCGGATATTTCCTTCCTCCGTAACTATTTGACCAAAGATCTTGTCATGCGTGAGGATATGTATTTATTCCAAAAGCAAGGCAAAGACTACAAAATCGTTGATAAGGCATGGGAACAGGTGCGCGATCAGCTCGTCAGCATGCGGGTGAACGGCGGATTCCCGTATATCACGGTCAATGACGGCGACTATATGCGAAATGGCGAGCTGTATTTGAAACACTGGTACGAAGATATTGAACTCGACCTGAAATATCTCGAAAAAGTCATGCCCTATATCCACCAGCTCTGGGGACGTCCTGTGCACATGGAATCGGTCATGGAGGGGAAAGAAGTCATGTTTTCCTACGACGGAAAAGGGATTCACCGCAAGTATTTATAAGGAATGGAGGCTGCCGGGAGATCGGCAGTTTTTTTTCATGAAGGCAATTCGAGAAGTACTCTGATAAAATCTCTCCAAGCCAAAACCCTTGCAACGGTCAAACCTATCGTGATAACATAAGCATTATATTATATAAGCATTTAATTATGTATAGTGGGAGGACACTAGATGAACCAAATCGAGGAGATGTCTCGTCTGTTAAAAGCCGTGAGTGACCCGAACCGGTTAAAGTTGCTGGCATGTCTGAAACAAGGTGAAGTTTGTGTATGTGATTTTGTGAATATCCTGCAGATTTCCCAGCCAGCAGTCAGTCAACAAGTGAAAAAATTAAAAGACGCAGGAATCATTTTAGAAAGAAAAAAGGGAACATGGAAACATTTCCGATTAAATGATGTTCAACAGCCTTATATTCAAGCCATCATCGATTCTTTAGAACCTGTCCAGGCTCCATGTTGTTCAACGGAATGCTAATTCTTCATCATGTTAGGGGAGAAAAGGATGGAAAATAAAAGTGTAACAAAGCGATTATCCTTCTTGGATCGCTATCTTACTCTATGGATATTTGTGGCGATGTTCGTCGGAGTCATGATTGCAGTATGGGTACCCGATTTCAAAAGTGTATTAGATACCTTTTCGGTAGGAACTACTTCTATACCAATCGCAATTGGGTTAATCGTCATGATGTATCCACCGCTTGCAAAAGTGAAGTACGAAGAAATGTGGCGCGTGTTCAAGGATTGGAAAGTGCTTCTGCTCTCCTTGTTTCAAAACTGGCTGTTAGGGCCGGTCTTGATGTTTTTCCTTGCGATTCTCTTTTTACGCGATTATCCGGAGTATATGGCCGGATTGATCATGATTGGCTTGGCCCGTTGCATTGCTATGGTCATTGTCTGGAATGATCTGGCTCGGGGAGATAGGGAGTATGTCGCGGGACTCGTGGCGTTCAACTCGATATTCCAAATCCTATTCTATTCCGTATTCGCCTACTTTTTCTTGAATGTGTTACCTGGCGTATTCGGCATGGAGAACCTATCTGTCGTGATATCGATGTGGGAAATCACGAAAAGCGTCATGATATATCTTGGCATCCCCTTCGTAGCAGGGATGTTGACCCGATTCATTGGGTTGAAAGTTAAGGGGAAGGAGTGGTATGAGAATAAGTTCTTACCCAAGATCTCCCCATTAACATTGTTTGCTTTATTGTTTACGATCGTCATGATGTTCTCTTTAAAAGGGGACACCATCATTGCCTTGCCGCTTGATGCAGTGCGGATTGCGATACCGCTTTTCATCTACTTCTTAATCATGTTTGCCGTATCGTTTTTTGCATCAAGAAAGGCAGGAGCATCCTATCCGGTTACGGCTTCCCTTTCCTTTACGGCAGCAAGCAATAACTTTGAACTGGCGATTGCGGTGGCCGTTTCTGTATTCGGAATCAATAGCGGCGCGGCGTTTGCGGCGGTCATTGGACCACTCGTGGAAGTGCCGGTACTGATTGCTCTCGTCCATGTCGCTCTACGTTGGGAAAAGAAATATTTCCGGACCATTAAATTATAACTGTTTGTTTTCAATACAGGAGGAAACCTTCATGACACATAGAAAAACCATCTACTTCTTATGCACAGGCAATTCATGCCGGAGCCAAATGGCAGAAGGCTGGGCGAAAAAGTTCTTACTGGATTGGACTGTGAAAAGTGCAGGCCTGGAAGCTCACGGATTGAATCCCAATGCTGTTAAGGCGATGAGGGAAGTAAACATTGATATTTCCAATCATACATCGGATGTGATTGATAGGGAAACCTTGAATCATGCAGATTTAGTGGTTACATTGTGTGGGCATGCAGACGAGCATTGCCCAATCACGCCTCCACAAGTAAAGCGAGTCCACTGGGGTTTTGATGATCCAGCCAAAGCGGAAGGAACCGATGAGGAAAAGTGGTCCTTCTTCCAACGCGTGCGTGATGAAATTGGCGAACGGATCGAAGAATTCGCTGAAATGGGAGAATGAGCCTGCAAATAGCCAAGGCAAATTACTTGGCTATTGATTTATCCGTAATATAGGCATCTGCTTATTTATATAAAAAGGAGTGACTTCAATGAAAGAAATACAGATTTTTGACCCTGCCATGTGTTGCCCTACAGGTGTATGCGGTCCTTCAATCGACCCTGAGCTATTAAGGATGTCTTTTGTGACAAGTAATCTGAAGAAAAAGGATTATCCGATCGAACGATATAATTTAACCAATGATACCGAACAGTTCATGCAACATGAACAAGTGAGTACGTTATTGAACGAAAAGGGTCCGGATGTCTTACCGATTGTTTTCGTTGATGGAAACGTGGTACGAACAGGGAGCTATCCAAGTAATGAGGAGTTGGGAAGGTGGACGGGGTTCTCTGTTGAGGAACTGATCCAAAAGCCGAAAGTGCGATTGTCACTGAAGACGCAAAAAGATGGGGAGAGCTGACATGAAGTTATTCACTGATGAATTCTTCCCACAAACGCGATTTATATTTTTCACAGGCAAAGGTGGAGTGGGGAAAACATCCGTGGCAAGTTCGCTTTCCCTTTCTTTATCGAAGCAAGGAAAAAAAGTTCTGTTGATCAGTACAGATCCCGCTTCGAACTTACAAGATGTATTCGGGCAACCGTTAACCAATCATCCCCAATTGATCAAGGGCACATCGAACCTGTATGCCCTGAACTTGGACCCTGTCCAAGCGGCAACCGAATACAAGGAACGGATGGTGGCCCCGTATAGAGGAAAGTTACCAGATGCGGTGCTTGCAACGATGGAAGAGCAAATGTCAGGGGCTTGCACCGTAGAAATTGCGGCATTCAACCAATTCTCGACCCTTTTGACGGATTCAACAATTACGGAGGAATATGACCGGATTGTATTTGATACCGCACCAACTGGTCATACGCTGAGGTTATTGCAACTACCAACTGCATGGTCCGGTTTTTTAGATGTAAATACAAACGGGGCATCTTGCCTGGGTCCGTTAGCGGGATTGGAAAGTCAGAAGCAGATGTATCAGAAGGCCGTCAAGGTGTTGGCGGACAAAGGGCAGACTACACTAGTCCTTGTGAGCCGACCTGAAGAGGGGCCATTGAGGGAAGCGGCACGTGCGTCGGATGAGTTGAAGGAAATCGGGATTGCCAATCAACTCTTGATCGTGAACGGTGTCTTCGAACAGACGGATCGAGGTGATCGTTACGCAAATGCCTTGCATGACCGACAACAGCGGGCATTGGAAGACATTCCGTATCCATTGAAAAAACATCCGACTTTTTATTTGCCTCTTGTTTCATTTGCCATCACAGGAATCAATCACATGGAGAAATGGTTCACTCAAACATATGGGGAGTCTGAAAACTTATTAGATGAAATAGAAACGATCCCTCATCACTCTATTAAAGATTTGGTAGATTATTATGAATCAAACTCCCATCGGGTCATCCTTACGATGGGAAAAGGCGGGGTAGGAAAAACGACAGTAGCGTCACTTGTCGCCTTGGGACTCGCCGAAAAAGGGAAAAAGGTCCACTTAACGACCACGGATCCAGCCGCTCATATTGCTTGGACTTTTGATGCTAACACCTTATATGACAATCTAACGATAAGCAGCATCGATCCGAAGAAAGTCGTGGAAGAGTATAAAGATGAAGTGCTTTCCAAAGCAAGTGAAACGATGGATGAAGAAGGCTTGGCCTTTATAAAAGAAGACCTGGAATCTCCTTGTACCGAGGAAATCGCCGTTTTCCGGGCACTCGCCAATGTTGTGGCGCAGTCCAAAGATAGCATGGTCGTAATTGATACGGCACCAACAGGTCATACCCTTCTATTATTGGATGCATCTGAAGCTTATCATAAAGAAATTTCCCGTTCTTCTGGTGATATACCAGAGCCGGTACGCGATTTGTTGCCAAAATTAAGAGACGGGTCCTATACGAGCATCATCATTACGACACTTCCTGAGATGACACCTGTTTTGGAAGCAAAACGATTGGCAGAAGATTTGAAACGGGCGAATATATCCATCCATTGGTGGCTCATCAACCAAAGTTTTTTCGTCACGGATACAATGGAACCGATGCTTACCAGGAAAGCAAAGGGAGAGAAGAAATGGATCGAGAAAGTGAAAGAGCTATCCGGCAACCAAACTGTCATCCTCCCTTGGAGCCGGGAAGAGCCAAAGGGAATCAAGCAATTGCATCAAATTCTGGACATGTAAAAATGACATGCGAAACCTATTGGAGGAATAGAACATGAAAATGACCAATCAAGCAAAAGAGTATTTACAAGAAGCGATGAAGGCAAATGACGTATCCACTCTACGATTTTATGGAATTGCAGGGTGTTGCGGAATGAACCTTGGCGTTGCCTTACAAGAAGCAGAAACAAATGATATGGTGGTAGAAGTGAATGGGGTGAACATTGCCATTCAATCTGAGATGAAGGAACAGTTATCAGATGTAACCATAGATGTAGAAGAGGAAAATGGTGAAATGGGCATAGTGCTTACAGGATATAATGAAAACTCTTGCTGCTAAATATGAATGGGAAGGATATGGAGAGAATGAGTGAAATGAAAAAAGATGAAATCCGCGAAAGCGTACGAAGTAATTATAAAAAAATCGCCCTTAAAGTCGTGAACTCTGACAGCTGTTGTGCGCCAAGCTGCTGTACACCCGAAGAAAACCAAAATATTTCCGTCGAAGAGATTTCTAAAAAGATGGGATATACCAAAGAAGAGCTTCAAAATATCCCGAATGGCGCAAACATGGGATTAGGCTGTGGAAACCCTCAGGCGATCGCGGACTTAAAAGAGGGGGAGACCGTCCTTGACCTTGGGAGCGGGGGAGGGTTCGATGCTTTCTTGGCTTCTCCTAAAGTGGGGGAAAAAGGAAAAGTCATAGGCGTTGACATGACACCGGAAATGATTAGCAAAGCTCGGAGCAATGCCGAAAGAAATCAATTCGTAAATGTCGAATTTCGTTTAGGGGAAATCGAACATCTACCTGTTGCCGATCAATTCGTTGATGTGATCATGTCGAATTGCGTCATCAACCTATCCCCGGATAAAGGAAGAGTCTTTCAGGAAGCGTATCGTGTTCTGAAAAAGGGCGGGAGATTAGCGATTTCCGATATCGTGTTGACTGCGAATCTGCCTGAAGCATTGCAAACGGATATGAACCTCTACTCCGGATGCATCGCCGGGGCATCTTCAATTGAAGAATTGTCAGAGACGATGAAACAAGCTGGGTTTAAGAACATCTCCATTATCCCTAAAGATGAATCCAAAGAATTCATCAAGGAATGGGCACCGGAACATAAGGTAGAAGAATATATTGTCTCAGCGATTATCCAGGCGGAGAAGTAGAGTGGCTGAATACTAGAAGTTAGTTATATGTAAGCAGTTAAGAAGAACATGACCAACTGCATATAGTCTATTATTGTCGAGGAAGGAACTGATATGCAGTTCCTTGGGCGTGAGTTCGGTATTGTACCGGGCTCATGCCTTTTATTTTTCCCGGTTCGTTCAAGAAATGGTATTCTATCTATTTGAATCTCTAATATCCGTAACCTCATCGCATTTGTAGCAATCTAGCCCACAGACTTCCATGTAGATACATGGTTTTTTTGAATGTGTTTCTACTATTATATGGTAATTGGTTTCACCATTCATCAGATTCGAAAAACGCCCCACTGAATGAATTTCAATCATCGGAGCGTCTTATCCATAGGTATATACATGATCGGTTCTTTACTACATGGCTCTTTTGATGCTAGGCAATTTCTTTTTTCCTTGCCAACGATAATACATTTTCATCAAAGGCATAATTAAAATAAAAATGAACAGGAGCCTGAACGTTTGGAACATTGAAACAAGCGAGACATCTGCATGTACTGCATTCGCTAATAACACCATTTGATCTAAGCCCCCTGGGGCGGTGCTTAGGAAACTTGTAGCGAAGGTTGTATCCAATGCAAAGGACATGAAAAAGCTTGATCCAAATGTTAGCGCGATCAGTGCAAAGGCACTGAAAATACCCCCTATAAGTACACGTACCGGCAGTTTGATCATATGCGGCTTGAGCATGAGTCCGATATGGGCACCGATTAGTAACTGAGCGATATCCATGATTATGCCAGGTATTTGAGGCATTGCCAGTGGTGTTGTGAGTTGCAATGTAATGAATAAAAGAATGGGTGTAATGAAAAATGCGACCGGCAAATGGATGCGTTTCATTAAATGAGAGCAACCCCAAGCAAGTGCAATTAGTAGTACTAAACTGATTGTTAGCTTAGCGTCAGTTGGTGGCTTGCTCATTACTTGGCCAGCGACGATAAATGGTACGAAAACAACGACCAGTAAAAGTCGAATTACTTGAAAGTAAGAAATAACGCCGATATCTTTAACTTTTTCTTCCTCGGCAAAGACGACAATTTGTCCTAAACCGCCTGGGATGGCGCCTAATATGGCAGCTTTCACCGGGATTTTTGTCCATTTGCTCGTTAAGTAGGCGATGCCGATTGAACCGCCGATCAAAATGACGTTTAGGGTTATCATGTAAAGTAAAATGGAGCTCATCATGCCGAATAAATCGGTGTTGAATTGTACACCAATCGCGGTCCCGACCATGACGACACCTAAATCACGCATTTGGCTGGACCATCTAAGCGGTCCTTTATAAACAAATTGAGCTAACATGACGACAACAATTGGGCCAAGCATCCAGGGAATAGGGATGTGCAGCAAGCTAAAAATATAACCGCCAATGAAAGATAAGATTAACACTTTTAACATTGCCTTCAATAGAGACACCCCTTCCTATATAACATTCATCGCATAAGAACCACCAGCATCCTTCATCATGAATGGCTGGTGGTCAATTTATTATGAATTCGCTAATTCCTTAACTTGTGCTTCACGATCTACGTCATCGCGGCGACGGTCGCCCCAGTAGGCAGATCCGTTTTTCAAGTATTCTTCATACGTCCATTTCACTGGCTCCCAGTCTGGCTCGAAGATTAAATAGCTGTTTGTAAAGATTTCAAGACGTAAGCCACTTCCTGGATCTTTTACGTAAATGTACATGGCTTGAGAAATACCGTGTTTACCAGGGCCTACGAATTGTACATCAGCTTCGCATAAAATATCAGCAGCACGTAGTAAGTCTTGGGAGTTGTCTAACCAATAAGCGATATGATGCATTTCGTTTGGTTCTTTTGAACGGGATGTAGACATGATTGCCACGTCATGAACTAAGTTTGTTACGGATAACCAGCTTGCGACTTGTACATCGTCTGGATTTACGAAATATTCACGTAGCTTGAAGCCTAATGCTTGTTGTAAGTAATTTACGATCACAGCGTTATCTTGTGAAGTTTGTAAGTTAACATGGTCGATGCGACGTGGTGATACACCTTTGGCCCAAGATTTATACGTTTGGTTTTTAAGCACTGATTTACGAGATTCATCAGCAGGTGTTTTTTCCATATCGTAATACAGTTCAAAGCGGTGACCACTTGGTAATTCGAAGCGGACTGCTTCCCCTTGGGCTACTTCTTCGCCTGCTTCTATCCAACGTACTTCTGTACCAGCATCTTCTAATAATTTAGCGAAAGTTGCTACGTCCTCACGACGTTTTGTACGCCAGCCAATGTGATCGATGTAAGAAGTTTCACCAGCTGTAATGGATAATGTATGGTGTTCGAAATCGCCCCAAGCGCGCAAGTAATGTACACCATCTATCACTTCGGTTTCTTCTAACCCGATTGTGTCGCGGAAGAACCATAAAGATTTTTCAAGATCTGCTGATACTAAAGCTACGTGTCCTAATTTTGCAATTTCCGGTGCGTAAAGAAATTTTTCCATTTATATTCACCTCATAGTCATGTTTTTTTAATAAGAGGACAAGGAAAATATGATTTCAATCTTTATCCATCATACTTTCCGATGTTGAAATTACCCTTGAATGTTTGTTTGAACGCCGAATAAATTTCTACCGTATCCTAATATGCCGTCTTCATATAAAGAAGTAATGTGTGTGGCGATTGCCATCAGGTCACGAGTGTGCATTTCTACCGGATGACCTTTTAATAATGCGTGCCCACCTAAAGTCAGTAGGGCCTTAACACCGATTTGTGTACACTTATCGATGATTTTTGCACGAATCGCTTTATATTTTGCTCCTTCGTATGGACCACCTTTATCTTCTTCCATCATCCGGATGTATTCGTTCAATAAGCTTTTTGCAGAAATCATTTCTAGCTTTAACTCCGAAAGCACGCGTTGGCTTGTGGGAGAATCCTTTTCGTTTATGCCAGAGAAGCGGACGCGGCCGGCTGTATGCTTTTCGAACTCGTCAACTACACGCTCTGCACCACCAACAGCCATTGCGGCGAACCCTACATAGAATCCAGGATAGAATGGTGTATTGTAATATAAATAGTCTTGATCGAAATCTTCATATGGCGGTTGGCTCTTTTCGATTATTTTGCTGAAGCGTAAAATGGCATCAGGCTTAACGAAAACATTATCAATGATCAATGTATTACTGCCTGATCCACGAAGACCAAGGGAATCCCAAGTTTTTACCACTTCCAAGTCAGAAACCTTCAATAAAATGCCGACACGTTCGGGCTTGTCATTGTCTTCGAATTTCATCATGGCGCCAACGCCAACCCAATCACAGTAATTGATACCGCTTACAAAATTGTACTTTCCGGAAACGACATAGCCATCTTCAACTGGTTCCACTTTACCGATGGGAGCAAATACGTCAGCTACAAAGCCACCTTGGTTAATGACTTCATCACGAATGTGCTTAGGATAGTAGCAAACCCAAGAGTTATGCACGGAGAAGAAGTAGGTTAACCATGAAGCTGATAAGTTATGGTAACCAACTGTGCTTACCATATCAACGAATGTATGCCAATCGAGTTGTGGATAACCAAACTCTTTCGGTAAAATCAAACGGTGAATGCCTTCCTCACGAATAATTTCCGCGATGCGTGGGGACACGGTCGAATTTCGATCAGCTTCGATTGCTTCTAACTCTGCGGCTTCACCGATGCGCTTTGCTTTTTGCATAATTTCTTCATACAGCCCTTTACTTTCAACTATTGTTACCATTTGATCAATCCTTTCAAAAATAGTTTATTGTGCTGTAACGGCTTGATCTTTTTCCACTGCCAAAAAGTCAACGACAAGTTTGTTCACGATTTCCGGTTGGTCCGTTTGAGCTTGATGACCGCAGTTTTCTATATATTCAAATGATATGTTCGGTAATAGTTTCTCGAGTTTATAACCTGTCTCCACTGGTGCAACGGCGTCTTGCTTACCCCAAATGAATAGGCCTGGAATTTTCAATTTTGGTAAGGTATCTTTCATGCAGTAACGATCCCAAAGCTTAGGCTCTTCGTTCATTCTCGCTAAGTAGGCATCGAACGCCTGATTGGATTCTTTAACGCCTGGGCGGGTTGCCGCTTGATGACGTAGTTGAATCAGTTCTTCAGGAATGACCGTGTCTTCGCTTGAATTACGGTACATGAATTTACGTAAGGATTCTTCTGTATAGTCATAACCAATCACTTCTAAGAATGACCGCAGCTTTCTCTCAGGTACTTCATGCATCGCTTGATAGATGGTATTACTACCGATGTAAACAATTTTATTTACTTTTTCTGGGTGGTCTATGGCATATTTAGCTGCAACGTAAGCACCTTGTGAATTGCCGACAAGTGATACTTCGTCGAGGCATAATGCTTCAATGAAATCATGTACATGATCCACTAGGCTTTGATGACCATTTACAGGCCATGCGTGAGGGCGGGCGTCGGTAAAGCCCATTGAAAGTTGGTCTACTGCATATGCTCGGAAGCCAGCTTTAGCTAATGCAGGTAACATAAAACGCCAACCTGCTGCGCCGCATGCTCCAGGTCCTGCACCGTGCAGTAAAATTACAGCTGGTCCTTCTGTTCCAGCCCAGGAATAATGTGTACGTACACCGTTTGCCAATATGTAACTATTATGAAACCCTTCAAGAATTGTCATCGCTTTGCCTCCTCATACTGATGTGCTTTTATTTTCTGTTTTGAGTATACCTGTTAATAATTTCAAACGTTATACTGATTTTTATTGAAAGAATAGTGTTAATCTTTAAAATTTATTGAAAAATCAATTTCACTTTTGTAATATGAGGAATAGATAGTCAAAGGGGATGTGATTTTAATGAGCGAAATTGCATTTGATTCCAGCGAAACGAAAAATATTTTAATGTCGGCAAATGCCTTCCATACATTAAAGAACAGCTTGTTTAACAACATTGGTTCTCATAAAACAAAAGGCTTTTTATTTCGATTTGGGAAAGAGTTCGGGATGGAATCAGCAAGAAAGATGCTTCAAAATAAAGACTCGATAGATCCAGTCGGTAAGAGACATTCACGCTTAGGTCACGTGAAGGATGTAATTTTCATGGGGGAAATTGTGCGACATCCAGATGGCACGGTTGAATGCATCGATACGTGGGGACAATGGGTAGAATCATTCGAAGCCGCGTTACACCTAAAAAATTATGGTGTAGCAAACGAATGTGTTTGTCATATGTTATGTGGGTTTGCAAGTGGTGCATTGACCTATGAGTATGGTGAATCGATTATTGCCGTTGAGTACAAGTGCGTCGCAAAAGGTGATCCGTGCTGTGAGTTTAAAGTGCGCTTGGAGAGCGATTGGCTCGAAGATGAGGAAGAGCTTATCCACCTTTATCAAAACGACAACATTTTATCTGAACTTGAAATGACTTATGATGCACTTTTACACCATAAGCAAGTGCTCGAGAAAATTTCATTGTTTAATAGTCAGCTCACACAAAAAGTAACAGATAAACATTCGATGGATGAAATTGTTCAGGTTGCGTCCGAGCTGTTGAACATATCGATTTTGATTGAGGATATCCATGGCAATGCGTTAAGCCATTTTGGTTTAACGGAAGAACAGCAACTAGCAATAAAAAAAGATAAGGTGAAATTATCGCATTTCGACGATACGCATAACGTTTCGCATTACAAAGGCGAAACATTCAGGAAGTTGACGGCACCTGTTCTTATTAACAAAAGGAATTATGCCACTTGTTCATTTTTCTACTTTGATGAAAAGGATATGGATGAAAACGACCACTTATTTTTAGAGCGGATTTCTACGGTGGTGGCCTTATGTATTTTATATGAGGAGGCGCAGTTTGAAGAGCAACAAAGGATGCGTAGCTCACTTTTGGAGCGCTTAATTCATAATCGGAAAATTAAAGATATCGAATCTTACTATAAATTTTTACCATTTAAATTTCAGCCGCCGTTCTCTACAGGTATTATCAGTGTCAAAAAGAAAAAGAAAAATAAAGAAATCATCGACATTCATGACCAGTTGACACAGCTGTCCAAGTTGGCAAAAGAGTGGGATTTGCCTTGTATTTTTGCAGTGCTTGGTGAGGAAATTGCGCTCCTCAATTCGCTAAATAGTGATAAGCAAGGCTGGAATAAGAAAATCACGAAAATTTTTCAAAAGATGGAGAAGCAAAATGCCAATTATAAATATTCGATCGGGCTTAGCGGAACATTTAGTAACTTCAAAGATTTCGAGCGTTCGCTACAAGAGGCGCGTGTTGCACAGCGCTTTCCCAACGATAAGCTGCTAACGGATTACGAAGATTTAGGAATGCTTGGGGATATCGTAAAGAACATGAGCATGGAGCATCTGCACGAAATGGCGAAGAAGACGTTAAAAGACTTATACAATTTTGATGATCCCCGTAAAAAGGAATTATTGCATACGCTTTACGTCTATTTATTAAATAGTCAGCGCTTGAAAGAAACGATGGACGAGTTGACGTTATCTATCGGCGGTATCCAATATCGTATCAAGCAAATCGAAGAGCAACTACAAATTTCACTGAAAGACGCATCGACTGCAGCGTATACCTTATTAGTCATTCAGGTACTGATCTTGTCGGATAGCTTAAGCTTCGAGGAATTTGCAAGATAAGAGCGGAGTCTATCAACCATTAGGCTCGAGATGGATGGAAGAGTTACGTAAACCGCTTTTATAAACAAAACAGACTGAAGACAAACTCATTCTTTGAGTTTGTCTTCAGTCTGTTTACATGTGATGAACCCATGGTTGAGTATTATCGCCCTGGGGCGATGTCAAGGTTTATCTGCTCTTCTTCTGTAGCACGACGAGCATCTTCTTTTTCAGTTGCGGTGATTTTTAATTTACGTGTGGCTACTAACACGATGGCCGTAACAACATATAAACTAACGATGACCAACACACCTAAGTTGAAGCCTGACCGCACGTTATCGCCTGCTTGTGTAATCAAGTACCCGGTAATCCATGGCCCGATTACTCCAGCCATACTTGAAATGGATAATGAGACACCCGTTACGCTACCTACTAGATTTTTCGGAATGATCAATGTTTTAATCGCTGTATTTAACGGTAATAAGCAAGTGTTTATGATTAAGCCCATCCCTAGGAACAAACAGGCTAGAACCGGTGAAGCGACAATCGTGGTCATCGCATAAGAAGCAGCGCCGACCAGCAATACTGTAATTAATACACGATCATAAGATTTGATAAGGCTTTTATTTTTCTTGAATAAGTAGTCTGTGAATTTACCTATACAAATTGCGAACACTGTTCCTGAAATGCCCATTGCAGCGAAGATTAAGCCCATACGCTGTGGCTCAAGACCCACGATTTGTGTTAGGTAAGTTGGTGCCCATGTAAGGACCCAAGTTGTAATCCACATGGATACGAAACCTACAACTAAAATCGATAATACATAAGGGTTGATGAATACTTTAAAGATATGTTTGAACGGTACTTCCTTGTTGGAGGCTAAACTTTTTACGTCTTCGATGAGGGGTTGCTTTGGCTCGTCTCTCATGAAGAAGAAGAGGATCGCCCATGCAAAGCTTGCTATCCCTAATAATGCGAAAGTGTGCTGCCAACCAAAATTCGTGATGCCTTTAACTAAAAGTGGTGCAGCCAAGTACGTTCCAACTGTTGTACCAGAAGTCATGATAGCTGCAGCGACGCCACGTTGTGAACTAGTGAACCATCGTGCTAAGTGCACGATGCACAGACCGAGCGTACCACCTTCGAAGAAACCTAAGACAACACGCAGTAAAATTAAGTGTGTTAACGTTTCTACAAAATAAGCGCTTGCTAATGAAATGGTCCATCCAGTAGCAATCATCATTAATAAGTATTTTGTGTTGAAGCGATACGTTAAGGTACCTAAAACGATACTTCCGACAGCGTAAGCAGCGAAGAAACTACTTCCTACTAAACCAAACTGATCATAAGATAGATTCAGTTCAGTCATGATTGGCTCTGCGGCTAATCCTAAAACCGATTTATCCGTATAATTTAAAACAGATAGTAAGAATAGAAAAGCTAATACAACCCAACGCATGAAAATCCCCCTTGTATTACCGTATTTTCCCCATCCACAATTGTTTTTCAAAAAAGTATTGGTGGTCTGATACTTCTGTCTTTTTCTGAAAAGTAGTGATAACGCTTTCAATTTGGCATTGGAATCATCAAACACCTCCATTATTGTAAGTAAAGGCACACATTTCACCATTATTTTCACTTTTCTCTACAAGAATAATAGTGAATGGTGGGAAAATTCGGAAATTTTTCTTCCATGAACAGAATTCTATTTGAAAAAAAAGAGATTTACAAGCAAAAAAATAAGGATACTAATTTGTGTTTTGAAAGAGAACAAAAATGAAAAAGAAAAATTTCCGATTTGCAATGTGGAATTTTTAATGGAAGGATATATGATACAGCTGATTTTTTGTAAAAATAATTCACAAAGAATTCAAATTTATTTTCATGTGCAATTTTATTGTTTTTATCTGAATTTTCAATAAAAAATACAATGATAATTTTAAATGGACTGATTTATGATTGAATTATTCAGTTACGAATGGAGGAATTAGGATGGATGATCGTTTATTTAGAGATGCAATGGGAAAGTTTGCGACAGGTGTAACCGTTCTTTTAACAGAAAACGAAGGTGAAACACATGGAATGACGGCAAATGGTTTCGTGTCAATATCATTGGATCCTAAGCTTGTCTTAATTTCCGTTGGACATAAAGCAAAATTCTTAGAGAAAGTTTCACAATCCAAAAAATACACAGTTAATATTTTAGCCGAAGACCAAGAGCATTATTCACGTCATTTCGCTGGGAGACCTGGTGATGCAGTAGAATTCGAAGCATTGGCTGAACAACCTGTATTAAAAGGGGCCATCGCCCAAATTGCATGTGAAGTCGTATCGGAACATGTAGAAGGTGACCATACATTATTCATTGGTAAAGTAATCGACTTACATCTTGAAGATAAAAATCCGTTATTGTTCTTCAGTGGTAAATATCATCAGTTGAATGCGGTAGAAACAGTCAATTCATAAAAGGAGAATGGTCTATGAATACACAAAAAATGGCGGAAGCATTGCTTGAAGCGGAACGTACGAAACAGCCCATTGCACCATTAACTGAAACTTATGAAAAGATTACCCCTGCTGATGCCTATGCCGTGCAATTGGCGCAAATTCGTCAAAAGACGGACAACGGGGCGTCTGTAAAAGGGCTGAAAATTGGGTTGACGAGTAAAGCGATGCAAGAAATGTTGAATGTCTATACACCGGATTACGGCTTCATTTTAGATACGATGGTTTACGACGAGGCTGATGGTTTAAGGACTGAGTCCTTCATTCAACCAAAGGTGGAATTTGAAATCGCATTTGTTTTCAATAAAGAGTTAAAAGGACCTGACGTGACGGTGCAGGATGTAATCGATGCCACGGCATATGTTGTGCCAGCAGTGGAAGTGATCGATAGCCGGATTGCGAATTGGGAAATAAAGTTCGAGGATACAGTGGCGGACAATGGCTCTTCGGCAGGTGCCATTTTAGGAGAAAAGCGGACCCTGCTTGAAGAGATTGAAGACATCACGAATATACCAATGACCGTGCATAAAAATGGTGAATTCTTAGATGAAGCAACGAGCGCGGCCGTGTTAGGCAACCCGCTCCAAGCGGTGGTATGGTTAGCAAATGAAGTGAGTACATATGGGATCTCCATCGAGCCTGGCATGTTTGTTTTATCAGGAGCCCTATCAAAAGCCGTGACCTTTGAAACAGGCGATAAATTCGAAGTGGACTTCGGTCAGCTCGGAAAAGTAAGCGTTAACATTTCTAAGGAAGTGGTGAAAAAATGACGAAGCTTAAAGTGGGAATCATCGGGTCAGGAAATATAGGCACCGACTTAATGTACAAAATCGAGCGCAGCCCCGTATTGGAAATGAGTGTGATGGTAGGCATCGACCCGAATTCCGATGGTTTAAAACGTGCAAAGAAGCGCGGATATGAAATAATTTCAAACGGGATTGACGGACTCATGGAACGTGTTGATTTAGTGGATATCGTATATGACGCGACAAGTGCGTATGCACATAAGCATAATAGCGATCGATTAACGGCTGCCAATAAAAAAGTAATTGATTTAACACCAGCTGCAATCGGACCATTTACAGTTCCACCAGTAAATTTAAAAGAGCATATCGATAAACCGAATGTGAATATGGTTACGTGTGGCGGTCAGGCGACAATTCCCATCATTCATGCCATAAATCGGATTGTGTCGGTAGAGTATGCTGAAATTGTCGCAACCATTTCAAGCCTTTCTGCCGGTCCTGGTACACGCGCAAATATCGATGAATTCACAAGTACAACTTCTAAAGCGATCGAAGTGGTAGGAGGTGCGAAAAAAGGGAAAGCCATTATCATTTTGAATCCTGCGGACCCACCAGTTATTATGCGTGATACCATCCATGCTTTGGTCGAAGAAGAAGGTCATGAAGAAGCGATCACCAAGTCGATTCACGACATGGTAGCGGAAGTGCAAGCTTACGTACCAGGTTATACATTAAAAGTGTCGCCGATTTTTGAAGGTAGGAAAGTATCCGTATTTGTCGAAGTGAATGGGGCAGCAGACTATCTACCGGCTTACGCTGGTAACTTGGATATTATGACGGCAGCTGCCGTGCAAGTCGGCAATGAAATGGCACGTCATTTACAAAGAGGGAAGGAGGAGGTCATCTCATGACATTAAATATTTTAGATGTATCGTTACGTGATGGAAGTCACTCTGTCCGCCATATGTTTACAGAGGAACAAGTACGTGCTGCAGCAAAAGGTTTAAATGCGGCGGGTGTTCGCTATTTTGAAGTATCACATGGAGATGGCTTGGGTGGTTCTTCCTTACAATATGGTTTGTCAGCAACCGATGAACTGAAACTGATTGAAGTGGCTGTATCAGAATGTACGACTTCAGAAGTCGCTGTATTATTGATTCCTGGAATCGGTACAAAACATGACTTGGAAAATGCAGCGAACTTAGGGGCGAAAATGGTTCGTGTAGCAACGCACGTAACAGAAGCCGATGTAGCTGCCCAACATATTGAATTAGCACGCAAACTCGACTTGAAAACAGCTGGATTCTTAATGATGAGCCATATGGCACCTGTTGAAAAAATCGTGGAGCAGGCAAAATTATTTGAAAGTTACGGAGCAGAGATCGTATATGTAACAGATTCGGCTGGAGCCATGTTACCAAAAGATGTAACCGAGCGAATTACAGCGCTTAAACAAACTTTACAATGTGATATTGGTTTTCATGCCCATAACAATTTATCGATGGCCATGGCTAATACAGTTGCAGCGGTGGAGGCTGGAGCCACTTATATTGATGGAAGCATGCGTGCATTAGGTGCAGGGGCCGGTAATACACAAACAGAAGTAATGGTCGCTGTTTTAGAAAAACTAGGTTTTGAAACGGGCATCGATTTATATACATTAATGGACACGGCGAATGATGTAATTGCGCCCATCATGCAACAATCACAAGAAATAACTGGCGGTAGCTTAACCTTAGGGTATGCTGGCGTGTACTCAAGCTTCTTATTGCATGCACAAAAGGCCGCAAAACAATTTGGTGTCGACGAACGGGACCTTTTAATGAAAATCGGCCAAATGAAAGCGGTTGGTGGGCAAGAAGATTTAATTTATGAAGTGGCACAAAATCTAGCAAGATAAAGAAAAAGGAGAGAATCGCAATGAAGGTAATCTATGTGAATGCGAATAATTTACAAGAGATTAAGCAAACCGCTCCCCATGTAGCGATGGCCCTTGGTTATTTTGATGGTGTGCATTTAGGGCATCAAAAAGTTATTCGAACCGCTAAAGAAAAAGCAAAAGCACAAAACTTATCACTAGCGGTTCTCTCTTTTTTTCCGCATCCTAAAAGTGTGCTATTTTCGGATAAAGAAGTTTCCTATCTTGAGCCGCTAGAACAAAAGGTTGAGAAACTAGAAAGGCTTGAAGTGGATATTTTTTATATCGTGGAATTCACAAAGGAATTAGCTAAAGTAGAAGCGAACGATTTTTTAGATGATTATATTATTGGGTTGAATGCTAAGGAAATCATTTGCGGTTTCGATTACACATATGGGGCAAAAGCGAGTGGAACTGTTCATACCCTGGCAACTTATGCAGCAATCCAGCAAGTAGGCCTCTCAGTTGTCGAAGAGCTAAAGTGGAATGATCAAAAAATCAGTTCGACCTTGATTCGGAGGTATTTATCAGAACGGAAGCTTAGTGAATTACCGAGGCTATTGGGACGCTTTTATAAAACGAAATATTGTCAGAAGAATGGTCTACTACCTAATTATTCGTTACCGAATGTAGGTAGCTATAAAGTATTGATAGAAGATCAACATTCTATTATTGAGTGTGTTGCGACAGTGAAGTGCAAAAAATATATTCAGATTCATCATGAACTGTCGACTCTGCCGAATTTATTAACGATACAATGGGTTGATCAAGTTGATCGACTAGAAACAATACCTAGCTAGCTGTATACTCTTTGAATCATGTGGCAGAACCATTACTGAAATTGTTCTGCTTTTAGTTTTTTTGAATGCAGATCCCCTAAAAACGAATATTTCAAATCTCTCCTCATGGACGACTTTCTTCTATTATATATTAACTGCAAACGCTTCCGATTTTCCCATATGAACTTTGCCTTTCAAGAATTCAGCAGACTCTAACCATCTCGGAATAGGGGCTGGAAACTCTAGAGATTGCTATAAACAAACGAATCAATTTTAGTCCGAACATTCGGGTTAAGGAATCAATATAAAGAGATAGTGTTGTTCATCATGTCAAATAATCCATGTTTATGGTGATTCTAATGGGGTAAAAATATAAGAGAGACAGGATACTTACACATGTAGTAAGGGTGAGCAGAGTACATACATATATTTTAGGCTAGCATTCTGTTTCGACTTATTAAATAATCTATTAGGAGTGACTACAACTATGAAAAGCAAAAAATTAGCAATTGGTTTGGTTTCTTTGGCATCAGCTTTCGCATTATCCGCATGTAATGATGATAATGAAGAGAAAAGCACGGATCAAACACCGAAAACGGAACAAAGTACGGATACAGATACGACTAAAGAGGAAACGAATCATATGGACCATGCTAAAGATACTTCCAATGAGGCAGAGGTTCCTGATGGTTTGAAAGCTGCAGAGAATCCAAAGTATGAAGTGGGAAGTAAAGCAACGATTAAATCAGATCATATGGAAGGCATGGATGGCGCCGAAGCAACAATTGTCGGAGCCTATGATACGACAGCTTATTCCGTTACGTATACACCTACAACAGAGGATAAAAAAGTTGAAAATCATAAATGGGTGATCCATGAAGAAATCGAGGATGCTGGGGAAGTTCCGTTAGAACCAGGTACTGAAGTGACTCTTGATACCGATCATATGGAGGGTATGGAAGGCGCAAAAGGTGTCATTGAGGAAGCCGATACCACTACCGTTTATATGGTTGATTACAAACCTACCGATGGTGGGATTGAAGTGAAAAATCATCAATGGGTAACGGAAAGTGAACTATCATCTAAATAATGATGATGAGCTGTCAAAAGACCTTATCCCTTTATCGATAAGGTCTTTTTGGCATTGAGTTCATATAGTCATTCATGACCTCTAAAAAACATGTCCTGCTAATGGAGGACATGTTTTTTATTTTAGTTTGTACAAATTATTTTGCCTTAAGGAAACATTTTGTCGGAATTGCATAGATTATAAAAAAGGAGAGGATTCATATGAATTTTACGAACCGTACCCAAAAGAAAATCATTGGATATTCCACCTTGTTCAAGAAGTTGGGAATCATCAATGATAAGGAATATAAAAATATAATGAATACTGTTCAATCGAAGGATTAAGCTGTGGATACCTATAACCGCGGTTTTCAATAAAAGGTAAGACCCCATCTTTATTACTAAGTAAGGTGGGGGAGGCTGCGGTTACAAAAGAGATGGGATATGGTAGAGTGATTATATTACATTTAATAGGTAAACATCCGTTAAGTGGTGGGAGGATGAGTTGAAAATGAAGCAGAACGTGTTTGTACATATGCCCTCTTTTATTCTATTAGTCTTCAGTTATTTACTTATTGCCCTACTATTCTTTGTTGTTTACAAAAAACAACAGAATCCGCCAAAGGTATGGAAAGGGCTCCTAGTTATGCTCATTGGGATTTTTTCTTTCAGTATTCATTTTAATTTATCAAGTGAAGTGACAAAGATACCAATATTGCCATTAGGGGTCGTCTTTTTATATTGGTTTTTGAGAAGAAAGGACAATACAGAGCGTTGGCCGCGGTACCGTCGTTATGCTTGGCTAGGGTTTTGCGTGAATTTCATCTTTTTTGCTTCTTCATTCTTAAACTCGCCGCTTGAACATTTAATGTTCCCAAAAGATCAACCCTCGACCTATATGCAGGACGTTGAAAAAGCTTCCCTGATTATCACTCACCCAGCTGGCAAGGATGTCACATTGAATAATGAAGTGTTGCAAGTACAGGTGGACAAGATGAAACAAAATCAAATCAAAAGTGAATCTTGGTATTATAAAATTAATGAAAAGAACGGGTATAAAGAACGGTTCCCTTATCTTTTGATAGGAACGGTTCCTGAAAAGGGCAGCGGACTTAAAACAGTCATTTATGTAGAAGATGATGGAAAGGGTTTCCTCATTACACCGAATAATGGAGGCCAGGTTTACTTCCGGTCTGAAGAATCTGTGTTGATCGGAGGTGCTGAAAGAAATGAATAAAAAAACGAAAACCATCATTTTATTGATCGTGATTTTCCTTATAGTGGGTGTCCTTTTTATCATTCGAGCTCCTAGAGAACCTGAAGCATTTCTTACGGATAAACAAGTGATTAAACGAATCAATTCTTTTTTTCCTGAAGCAGAACCCAAGGTTATTCAAGACGTTCTTTATTTAGATGAAACCCATGTTTTTGTCCCTTTCATCAATGAAAGCAAAGAATACGGGATGAGTTTCTGGGTATGGAAGGACAAAAAGTGGAGAGCGGCTTCCGTAGATAATGGGGGTGAGCCAAAGGCCTGGAATGGAGAAGGAGATTCATTTTTTATGTGGAATCTAAATCCAAAGGACGAAGTGTCTGAAATTAAGGCGTTTATGAAAAAAGATAGGAATTTCAGTGTATCAGGGGATGAGGCGACCTATGAACCCGGATTAGAAATGATGCACAGCATCACGGTTGAGGATAAATCATATGGAGTGGAAAAATATCCGGATAGCTGGCGGACTCTTATGGATCAGTATGCAGAAGTACAGAAGGAATCCAGTTTTGATGGGTTCTTTGAGTATGGACAAACATTTAAAATAGGGAATAGATTCTATGACAAGGATGGTAAGGTAGTTTTTCCTACAGTGCCTACCGATGGAATCGGGTATGGAACAGGGAATGATTATGTGGATGTACCTTTCCTGTGGTATGTAGAAGAAAGTGAATTGGAAGGTTCATATTGACAGGGGGCTACCAAGAGATTGGTGGCCTTTGTACGTTGTGTAAAAACTAGTATTCTTATATAGTTAAAGGACGAAAGTTTTATAGAAGGAGTGGCTTAGAGGTGCTGGCATCATGAGTTCGACGTTTTTAGCTCTACTTATTTTTATGATTACATTAGTGTTGGTCATCTGGCAGCCAAAGGGTCTGGGAATTGGCTGGAGTGCCTGCGGAGGGGCGATCATCGCTCTTTTGTTCGGTGTTGTTTCATTCCAGGATGTAAGTGATGTGACGCAGATTGTTTGGAATGCGACATTGACGTTCGTGGCCCTGATTATCATTTCGTTAATTTTAGATGAAATTGGATTTTTTGAATGGGCTGCGCTTCACATGGCCCGATATGCAGATGGTAAAGGCTTCCGTCTCTTCATTTTGGTGATGATTCTAGGAGCCATCGTTTCGGCGCTTTTTGCAAACGATGGGGCGGCATTGATCTTGACGCCGATTGTGCTAGCGATGGTGCGAGCATTGAAGTTCGACGATAAGATGGTGCTCCCATTCATCATGGCGAGCGGATTCATTGCCGATACAACTTCCTTGCCATTCGTCATCAGTAATCTGGTGAATATTGTATCAGCGGACTTTTTCGGGATCGGTTTTGGCGAATATGCCAGCCGGATGATCGTTCCGACTTTATTCAGTTTAGGAGCTAGCATTCTCGTATTGTATTTGTTTTTCAAAAAGGATCTACCTGTAACCTATGATTCCTCTCATTTGAAGCGTCCTGCCGAAGCGGTAAAGGATCCACGTATGTTCAAGATTTCCTGGTTCGTCCTGGCTATTCTTCTAGTCGGCTATTTTTCAAGTGAGTTTGTAGGTTTACCCGTTTCGTTTGTGGCTGGTGCAATTGCCATTGTCCTTTTGATTTTGGCAAGAAGAAGTCCAGCCGTGAAAATCCGTACCGTTTTAAACGGTGCCCCATGGAATATCGTATTCTTCTCGATTGGGATGTATGTGGTCGTATATGGACTGCGAAATGTAGGACTGACTAGTCTGTTAGCTGACGTCATTAAGGCAACGGCCAATCAAGGTTTGTTTTCGGCGACGATTATCATGGGATTCATTGCGGCTATTCTATCTTCATTCATGAATAATCTGCCAACGGTCATGATTAATGCCTTGGCCATTGCGGAAGTTCAAACAACGGCGCCTATTAAGGATGCTCTGATTTATGCCAACGTCATCGGTTCCGATTTAGGACCAAAGATCACGCCAATCGGCTCTTTGGCCACACTTTTATGGCTCCATGTATTAAAGCTAAAAGGTGTCCGGATCACATGGGGATATTATTTTAAAGTAGGAATCATCCTGACTGTTCCAACACTATTCATTACTCTGTTTGGACTATATATTTGGCTATTGATTCTTCATTAACGAAACTGCCGGTTTTCTGGCAGTTTTTCTTTTGCATGAAAATAATTGGTGAAGGGCCCTATCCTTTGAGATAATAGAATAAATGATTCGAAAAGGAGTTACATAGATGGCAGAGGACTTTAGAATTCCAAGCACCAAGGTGGATGAAATCGATAAGAAAATCATTTCGATCTTGCATGAAGATGCGCGGATTTCGTATACGGATTTAGCAAAGCAAGTGGAACTGTCGAGAGTGGCGGTTCAGACGAGAATCAATCATTTAGTGGAAAAAGGGGTGATTGAACGTTTTACCGCTGTCATCAATCCGGCTAAGATAGGCATTCATGTTTCTGCATTTTTCAATGTCGAGGTGGAGCCTAAATATTTGGAATCGGTGGCACAACAACTGGAGGATGAGCCTGCAGTAACGAGTTTGTATCATATGACGGGGCCTAGTAAGCTGCATATGCATGGAATCTTCACGGATAATCAGGAGATGGAACGCTTCCTCAATGAAAAGTTATATCCGGTCGTCGGGGTTGTCAGCGTCGATTGCCAACTCCTTATTAAACGCTATAAGAGCCGGATGGGAATGAAGCTCTAGGAAAAGCTCCATGTAGAGATAAAAAAAGATTGTCGAGAAGATATAGTTATCTCGACAATCTTTTTTTGGGGCGCATAATGCCTACAATTCTATTACTATTCCATTTCTTCCACAATTCCTTTGACCAATCCAACGAATTGCGTTCTAACTTTACTTGCAACTTCAATCACTTCATCATGACTTAATGGTTGATCTAAAATCCCGCAAGCCATATTCGTTAAGCAGGAAATCCCTAGCACTTTCATCTTGCCATGGACGGCTACAATGGCTTCCGGAACGGTTGACATCCCTACAGCGTCTGCCCCCAGCGTACGAATCATTCGAATTTCCGCTGGTGTTTCATATGCGGGACCACTCCACCAAGCATAGACGCCCTGTTGCAAGGAAATGTTCTTTTCCTTAGCTACTTTGGACGCAATGTTTCGCAAGTCAGGATGATAAGTTTGGGAAAGGTCAGGGAAGCGAGTACCCAATTCATCATTATTAGGTCCTATGAGAGGATTTGTACCAACTAAATTGATATGGTCGGTAATGAGCATTAAATCACCTGGATTAAAGTCTGTATTAACTGCGCCACAAGCATTGGTAATGATCAATTGCTCCACCCCTAATGCCTTCATGACACGTACGGGAAATGTCACTTCATCTAGTGTATATCCTTCATAATAATGAAAGCGTCCTTTCATAGCCACTACAGTCTTACCTTTCAATTGCCCGATTACTAGTTCGTTTGCGTGTCCAATTGCTTCGGATTTTGCAAAGTGAGGAATTTCACTATATGGGATTTTGAATGGGTTCTCAATTTCATTAGCAAGAGATCCTAACCCCGATCCTAAAATCATACCGATTTTTGGCTGATTGTCCGTTTTGCTCATAATAAAATCTCTGGTCTCTAAAATTTCTTGTAATCTTTGCATACAAAATTCCTCCTCGATAAATGAAAATCCAAGTACTCTATTTGAATATGGATGGTAACCAAAAGTTTAAGGGCTTTACTGGCTAATGTAAATAAAATATTTAGATAAATGGTAATATTAAAATAACTTTTTTAAAATGAACGGGGGAGTTGTTGATCATAATTGCTAAAGAATAACTAGAAATTATTAGTGAAATTAAAACTGAACAAGCAGATCAAATCTAAAACTCAATGGCTATCAACTAATTTATAAGGAGACAATTTAATGTTTGGATTTTTCCGTATGTATCAATTTTACTATTATCAATTATTGTATTAAGTGGTTGTGGAACCACTAATAAAATGGATTTCTATGAAAATACTGATAGCACAAGTTTGTCAGAGGAAGTAAATACAATTTCTTTAAATTCAACAGAAGATAAGATTAAAGAAGTTTTAGGAGAACCAGACTTTGTTGAAGAGGTAGAAAAGTCAAAATCCACCTATTTAATATATGGGAAAGATAGAGATAATAGTGATATAGAATTTCAAATAGTTAATGGGCAAGTTGCTAGTTATTTTTTTTCAAGCAATACATATAAAACATCAAAGAAAATAACAAAGGGCAGTTCAAAGGAAGATGTTATACAAGAATATGGAGAAAATTACTACGAAAGAGATGATTCTGGTGCGAAAATAATGGGGTACTTTGATAAAAACCAAAAGGTTAATATGGAATTTTCTTTTAATGAAACGATAGAGGGTATAATCATATCAAAAATTAATTAATTTAGCCGTTTAGTTATAGTATCCTTTTCAAATAGTTTTCTTGCTACCCTAATAAAAAAAACCACCTTTAAGGTGGTTTCAGACTGTAGACAAACTCGATGAAAATCGACTTTGCCTACAGTTTTTTTTGTTTTAAAATAGAAGTATTAAAACTTGGAGTGATGAGGATGCT
>NZ_JBIWCZ010000008.1:0-163637 GCF_044761765.1 Peribacillus sp. NPDC097284 | reverse complement strand
CCATGGCACATAATTTACTGAAGATAGCTGGGTTACGTCAGCTACTTTCAGTAAATTATTATAGAAATAGAAAAACAGGTGGAGAAAAACAACTCGTTTTTCTCCACCTGTTTTATTTTAGGGACTTATTAGACAGCCCCTTTTTCTATCATTCATCAATATCAATTAGATTTTATTCAGTACGGTACCTTGTAAATCAAATTCAGGTGTTTTATCGGTCGTCTGTTTGACCGTTTCTAATGGTGTGAGCGCACTGAAGGGCAACTGATCACCTGGACTGAAAATTGCTTCATCATTCTCTGGATTCCATTGGCTGTGAATACTCATGTTGGTATCCTCCTTTGGTGAGAAGATTTGTCATTTTCCTTCATGGTTTTCATCGAATGCTTTACTAGTTTCTAACACTGATCACCTGGACTGAAAATTGCTTCGTCATTCTCTGGATTCCATTGACTGTAAATACTCATGTTGGTATCCTCCTTTGGATGAGAAGATTTGTATTTTCCTCGTGGTTTTCATGAAAGCTTCACTAGCTTCTAACGCTGATCACCGGGACTAAACACCGCTGCGTCATTCTCTTTGTTCCATTGGCTTCTGATAGTACTCATCTTGCACATCATCTCCTTTGGTGAGAATGTCTTACACTATTTATCTACCCGATTGGGACAAGCTTAAACAATTTTTTCAAAAAAAGTAAAAAATATACGAGTAATTATTATTTAGAGTCTTGTATTATTTCGCCTTCGAGAAAAATAACCTTTTTACGATATTTTTATCAATTGTGGAAATAATATTGTAGAAAAGGGGGAATTGATTTGGGGTTATCGAAATAATCATTAGATCATCATTGTCCTTTGTTATTCTTTTGACTCTAACAAGGGTGATGGAAAGAAAAGAAATCTCAGAGATGACATTCTTCAACTTTGCTTCTGCCATTTCCATCGGTTCAATAGCGGGAAATCTTTCTTTCAACCATCGTTTAAGCATTCAAAATGGTATAGTCGCCTTAATGATATGGAGTTTACTTACGATCTTATCTGGACGAATTGTCATTAAGTCTAAAAAAGCACGAAGAGTAATTGATGGGGAACCCCTTATCATTATCAAAAACGGTAAAATGATGGAAAAACCACTTCGCAAGGTTAACTTGGATGCAGATACGTTAATGGCATTGCTTAGGCAAAAAAGTATATTCTCAATCACTGAAGTGGAGTATGCCATTTTTGAAATTACGGGTAAGCTTTCCGTTATGAAGAAAGAACATAAACAGCCTATCGTAAGAGGCGACATGAATATTGGAAATCTTCAAAAGAACCCTTCGCCCATCATAACAGGCGTTATTTCGGATGGGGTAGTCAACATGGATAACCTGGATCAGTTAAACCTTGATATGAAGTGGCTGAATGGTCAATTAGCTAAAGCTGGTATTACATCAATCTCTGATGTCTTTTATGCTGAAGTTCAATCAGACCGAACACTTTATATGGACATAAAGGAAGGAAGCCTTCATTAAATGGTATGAATAATTGGACAGGCTGGATGTCATATCCCTTTTTTAATAAACAACATACATCAATATTTCTACTTTTATCATTGTTCCAATAAAAAAACAGCCAAAACCTCCATATTACAAGGTTTTGGCTGTTTTCAATTTAGCGTCCCAGATAGGAATCGAACCTACGACCTACAGCTTAGGAGGCTGTCGCTCTATCCTACTGAGCTACTGGGACATATAAAGGTAACGACGACTTTCTTATTATATTGGTTATTAGTAAACATTTCAAGGTTATAGCCTCTAGTTGCGAAAATATTCATGGGCAATTATCTATTTATTGAATGCCTTGTAGTGTCTGAATGGGAGTGTGAAGAAGGCGACAAATGCCCTTCGTGCCATGCTTTTTCGTTCGACAGAGAAAGGCTAATTACGGCGGAGTCCATCAGTTACTCCACTAGTTTTTTGATAAAACGAACTGGATAAAAGTTTTTGTTGACGATGATAATCATTATCACTTATACTGATAAACATAAATATTCTATCTTGAAGTAATAAATAAAAGTGGTTCTATCCCGTTAAATCAACATTTGACAATATTTACAATCGAAATAATATTATATCAATATAAGAAAGATGGTTGATTATGAAACCTATAGCCTATATAAGTACTGATATTCAATTCACAAGACTTAAAGACATCGATCATGAAAATGGTTTGGTTTCTTTGCAATTGTATGATATTCCATTTGCTGATTTCTCGGCATATGCTGGGGTCATCGTGACAAATTTCGTGGAAGAGGCCTTTTTACTTGAACATAAAGAAATCATCGAAAATTATTTGAATGATGGCGGCGTCATTCTTTCCCAAACCGAAAATTTCCTACCTTGGTTACCTGGTTGCGGAAATTGGTTGCGTTCTCCGATTTCTTTGAAGGACCGTGAAATCCGCTTGACTGAGCCTGTACATCCTATGTTCGCAGGAATTGACCCTTATGATTTGAATTATAAAAAAGGGGTTCGTGGCTTTTTCTCAAGAGGATATCTTGAGGCTCCAGAACATTCGGAAGTAATCGTTGAAGACCAAGAAGGAAAAGCAATCATTTACATTGACCGAAAAACGACCGGTGGCACGATTGTCGCGGGTGCAGGAACGGATCTGTACCGCTTTGGAATCCAAGAAAATAGTTCGCGTGTGCTACGTCAACAAATTTTGGACTGGATACGCGAAGAGTATGAAGCAAACAAGGGGGAAACAAAGCAATGAAAGTGGCAATCTTAGATAACGGTTATAGTTTCCATCATCGTTTCTTTCAAATGGATGAGTTTGCTTATATGTATGATGATGTGCTTCAACTTCGTCAGCTCCATACATATGATTTAAGTCAATATGACACGCTAATTGTTAATGATCGGATGTCCCTAATGCTTTTAAAACGGTACCAATCGCTTTTCGTGAAGTTCCTTCAAGAGGGAAAACGTCTAGTCGTTTTCGGTGAAGTGCTGGATAATTGGCTTCCTGGTATAGACTGGGAGGAATCTGAAGTGAATTTCAGTTGGTGGGTGAAGGAGCATGGAGATTTACCTTTAATGGCTGAAAATACAGATCATCCTTTATATCTGCATGTATCCCTATCAGATATGAAGTGGCATTACCACGGGACGTTCAAAGTTCCGGAAGGGGCAAAATCACTTGTGAATACTCCCGACGGTCGCTCGATCATCTACACCGATGATGTGTCTTATAAAGGCGAATTGATCATTACCACACTTGATCCAATATTCCACATTGGACTTGGATTCATCGACCAATCTAAACCATTCTTACATGGGATGGCTAAGTGGCTTAGAGAAGGATAAGGAGGAAGTTTTATGAAGAAGAAATGGACAATGTTAGCGGCAACCACTGCGATGGCCGCTTTGATTACGGGCTGTGGAAGCTCTGGGGATGATTCGAAAGGCAATACTTCAGAAAAACAGACGACTGCAGAGGAAAAAGTGATTCAAGATCAACTTGGCCGTGATGTAACGGTACCAGGTAAAGTGGAACGTATTGCGGTCGGTGGCATTCTTCCGTACTTCTCGACTTGGTATGTAGCGACGAATTCGACGAAGGAAGTTGTCGGCTTGCATCCTAATGCGTATAATGCCGCGGAAAACTCGATTCTTTCTGAAATATCACCCGATATTTTAAAGGCAGATACATCATTCATTAAAAATGGCGAAGTGAACGTGGAAGAATTGATGAAAGTCAATCCGCAACTTTACTTTGAAAAAGCACAGGACCAAAAGTCCATAAACAAATTAGAAGATGCAGGTGTTTCGGTTGTGGCACTCAACCCTATGGATGCAGCAGCTGCGGAGCCATTGGCTACCTTCAACAGTTGGTTGGAACTGACTGGGGAAATTACGGGCACTACCGAAAGAACGGACAAGTTCTTGGAAAAAGGCCAAGCCGTTCAAGCCGAATTGGATAAGAAATTAGATGGCATTAAGGATAAAGACAAGCCTAGAGCATTGATCCTCTATCAGCACAGTGATAAAAGCATCATGGTCGGTGGGAAGAACTTCTTTAGTAACCAATGGTTAAATGCTACAGGGGCCTATGATATAGCAGCAGAAGAAGTTACAGGCACAAAAGAAGTCAATATGGAACAAATCTACAAATGGAACCCGGATATCATCTACATTACAAACTTTTCGACAACTCAGCCTGAAGACCTAACGAACAATACAGTGAAGGGACAAGATTGGAGTCAGGTCAGTGCTGTACAAGAAGGAAATGTATATAAAATTCCGCTGGGCATCTATAGATGGTTCCCACCAAGCGGTGATGCACCTCTTATGTTAAAATGGATGGCTCAGAAAAATCATCCCGAGCTATTTGATTATGATATGAAGGATGAAATCACGGATTACTACTCAGAGTTCTATGATTATGATGTAACGGAAGAACAAGTAGAGAACATTCTTCACCCATCTTCCGAAGCCGCAAAACAGTAAAGTAGGGAATGAAAATGAAAAAATGGAAAACGGTCCTCTTCTGGATATTGCCCATTGCGATGGTTCTCCTATCATTGAGCATCGGACGCTTTGGAATGGACTTAGGGACTCAAATTAAAATATTGCTTTCAACCGTGTTTCCAATCGAGCCAACATGGACACAGATGGAAGAAACAGTGGTCCTTCAAATACGTCTGCCACGAATTTTACTGGCCTTGTTAATCGGTGCGGGCCTATCGATTGCAGGCGCCTCTTTCCAAGGGATGTTCGGCAATCCCTTGGTCAGTCCCGATATCCTAGGAGTGTCTGCAGGTGCTGGGTTCGGTGCTTCCCTTGGGATTTTATTATTGGGACATGGTTTTGCATCTCAAGTCTTGGCACTTGGCTGTGGTTTAGCCGCCATCGTTTTCACGTTCATAATCAGCGGCAAAAAAGATTCACCGGTCTTCATGCTTGTTTTGGCTGGGGTTGTCACCTCCGCCCTTTTCCAAGCGTTGATCTCGTTAATTAAGTTTGTCGCCGACCCTGAGGAAAAGCTGCCAGCCATCACATACTGGTTAATGGGAAGCCTTGGAACGGCCACATACAAGGATTTATATGTGGGTGGACCAATCATCCTTGTCGGCATCTTGATTTTGTATTCACTACGCTGGAGAATCAATTTACTGACCTTACCTGAGGATGAAGCAAAATCGCTAGGTATCCCGGTCACTAGATTGAAGTGGACGGTCATTCTTGGTGCGACGTTAATTACGGCTTCTTCTGTAGCGATAGCCGGTATCATTGGCTGGGTTGGATTGATTATCCCTCATGTGGCAAGAATGCTTGTCGGGAACAACAATCAACTTGTCTTACCGGTATCCCTATCGGTTGGTGGCGCCTATTTACTCCTGATAGATAACCTGGCTCGTTCTGTAACGGCGACGGAAATTCCGCTATCGATATTGACAGCCATTATCGGCGCACCATTCTTTGCGATTCTACTTAGAAAGACAGGAGGTGGGTGGTCATGAAAATCGAGGTGCAGGGAGGGAATTTTTTCTATGCTAAAAAAAGAGAGAAAGCTCCTTTTCTTTACCAGACCGACATTGACTTTTCGTTGAATGACGGAGAGATCATGGCGATCCTTGGCCCGAACGGTGCCGGTAAAACCACGATGCTGAAGTGCATCACCGGCCTTCTTGATTGGAAAAAAGGTCAAACGCTCATCGACGGAAAGCCGCTTACTGCGCTATCACGCAAAACGATCTGGAAACGAATCGGTTATGTTCCTCAGGCACATAAAATGGTTTTCGGATTTACTTTGGAAGAGCTTGTCATTATGGGAAGGGCGCCTTATATCAGTACGCTGTCCCAGCCTTCTGCAAAGGATCGGGAGGCTGCCATCGCTGCTCTTGAAATGGTTGGCATTGCTCACCTTGCCAAAAAGTCCTGTAATTCCGTTAGTGGTGGGGAATTGCAGCTGGCCTTGATTGCCCGGACGCTTGTATCGGATCCGGATGTATTGATTCTTGATGAGCCGGAGTCGCATCTTGATATTCAAAAGCAAATCGTGATTTTACAGACACTTAAGCGGTTATCGAAAGAGAAGAACATTTCTTGTATCATAAACACGCATTATCCGAACCACGCCTTCTACTTGGCTGACCATGTTTTAATGACTGCCAAGGAAAAGCGTGTGGTGTATGGCGAAGTCCGCGAAGTGATGACGGAAGCCCGGATGAAAGAGTACTTCGGAATCGAAATGAAGAAAATCATTTATGAGGAAGAGGATGACTTTTTGATTGAAACGATGGTGCCGAAAGATCTAGGTCTTTTACGTGATCAAAGTACATGCCGTTTTAATAGTGACATCTAAAGCTATAGAAGGCAGCCATGTGATGGTTGCCTTTTTGCGTTCCAAATCTTAATTTAAAGTAATCTGAAATATCATATAATACGATTTCCTAAATGGTGTATAATGAAAGGCAGTGAAATTATATACATATGAACAATTTGGTGTCTGTAAGGACTTGAAAGGGAAGTTGGTGAAATGCCAACGCGGTCGCGCCACTGTAAATGGGAGTTAACGGATGTATACCACTGTATGAATAATATGGGAAGGTGCCGTTAGCAATGACCATGAGCCAGGAGACCTGCCAAAATTGTACACCGGTAACCACGCGGATGGGGAGGTGTGTGGCAGAGCTATGTCCCTTTTTTGTTCCGTTGCCATACAAGCATCCTCCGTTTTGATGGGGGATGCTTTTTTGTATGTCTTTTGATATTCGCAACACATGTGTGAAGGTCCAGAAATGAACACAAAAATGATGGAGGTTTTAAGATGAGGAAGATATATAGTTTCATGCTTGTGATGGGATTGATGGTCGGTATATTGGTTGGCTGTAGCGATGCCTCCCAGGATGGAACAGGAGAAAACCAGTCGACAAAACAAGCTGTTAACCAGGGCTTCCCGCTTTCGTTACAAGATGCAGTGGGTAACAAAGTCACCATCGAGCAGAAACCAGAAAAAATTGTTTCATTAATCCCAAGTAATACAGAAGCGGTCTTTGCGCTAGGTTCGGGTGAGAAAGTGATTGGAGTGTCTGAAAATGACAATTACCCGGAAGAAACGAAAGATATTCAGAAGATAGGTGGAATGGAAATAGATACAGAGATGATTTTAGCTTTGCAGCCTGATATCGTTCTTGCTCATGAGAGTGCCCATAATTCCAAAGAAGGAATCCAACAGCTTAAGGATGCGGGTATTCCAGTTCTAATCGTGAATGATGCCAAAAGCTTTAAAGAAGTGTATACGTCTATTGAGATGATTGGAACGGCAATAGGGGAACTGGATAAGGCGAAGGAAATCGTCAAGACGATGCAGAACAAGCTGGAAAAGATCAAAGAAAAGGCTAAGGCAATCAAGAGTGAGGATAGAAAAAGTGTTTTTGTAGAGGTTTCACCGTCACCTGAAATCTATACAACGGGAAAAAATACTTTCATGGATGAAATGCTGGACATCATTTCAGCGGATAATGTCGCAGGTGAATTGGATGGCTGGGTAAAACTCGATGAAGAGTCGATGATAGCGGCCAACCCGGATGTCATCATTACAACCTATGGTTATTACACAGGAGATCCAGTCAAAGAGGTAACGGGAAGAAATGGATGGGCCGACATTCAGGCAGTTAAGAATGATGAGGTTTTCGATGTCCATTCAGATATTGTCACTCGTTCCGGTCCTAGGCTTATAGAGGGAGTAGAGGAACTTGCCAAATCAGTCTATCCGAACGTATTTAAAAACTAAACGGGCATTGGCCTATGTATTTGCCCTATCATTTTTGGTTATTTCGATATTGATCGGTGTTTCCTTAGGATCGGTTTCCGTTCCGATACCAGTGCTTTTGCAAATCATTGGCAAGGAAGTCCTTCATTTGCCCCTGGCCATGGAACCGGATGGGACACTGACGAATATCGTGATGAACATCCGCCTGCCGAGGGTCGTGCTTGCAGGTTTGGTTGGGGCATCCCTTGCAATAGCAGGGGCAGCATTTCAGGGATTGCTCAGGAATCCCCTAGCTGACCCCTATACCCTGGGAATATCCTCAGGGGCTTCGCTTGGTGCAGTATTAACGTTGTTTTTGAATTTGTCACTGCCGTTTTTTGGCCTATATACACTGCCTACATTAAGCGTTCTTTTTTCATTGTTGACGATTTTTTGCGTATTGACCTTTGCAAGAAAAATGGATCGTTCCATGAAGGTAGAAACGATTATTTTAACCGGCATCATTTTCAGCTCGTTTTTAAGTGCTTTCATCTCATTGATGATTGCATTGACGGGTGAGGAGTTAAGGCAAATCATCAGCTGGCTGATGGGAAGTGTCTCGATGCGTGGTTGGAGTCATGTCACGATCATTTTGCCATTTTTCCTCGTTGGTTCTCTCGTATTGATGATGAACACCCACGAATTGAATGCCATGACATTTGGGGAAGACCGTGCGAGGCACCTAGGCGTGAATGTTCAGCGGAGGAAGATGCTGATTCTGATCGCCGGCTCGATACTGACAGGGGCTGCCGTTGCCGTATCAGGGACGATTGGCTTTGTAGGGCTGGTCATCCCCCATTTGGTCCGCAGGATTTGGGGGCCAGACCATACGCATCTGTTGCCATTATCATTGATTGTGGGAAGCGGATTTTTAATATTGGCTGATCTGGTGGCACGAACGATTATCGCACCGACAGAATTGCCGATAGGTGTTATTACTTCGCTTATCGGTGCGCCGGCATTCGCATTTATTTTATTAAAGAGACGGAGAGAAGGGTAGAAGTGTATGCTTGAAGTTAAAGGGTTAACAGGAGGATATGATAATAAAACGGTTTTGGACTCCGTCTCGTTTGATGTGAAAAAAGGAGAATTATTCGGTATTCTTGGTCCGAACGGAAGTGGGAAAACGACGCTATTGGGGATGCTTAGCGGTATCCTGCCGTATCAGGCAGGAACCATCGATATTAAGGGGAAAGACCTACAGGGATATTCGTCCAAACAACTGGCACAGGTCATCGCCGTTTTGCCGCAGCATTCCTCATTGGCTTTTTCCTATACAGTAAAAGAGACCGTTGCCCTTGGGCGATATGCGCATCAAACAGGGTGGTTTCATAGTTGGACGTCTGAAGACGAAGAAATCGTTCAACGCGTGATGATGCAAACGGGAGTGGCAGTCTTTCAGGAAATGCATTTTGAACGTTTGTCAGGCGGGGAAAGACAACGTGTTTTGTTGGCACAAGCTCTTGCACAAGAACCGGAAATCCTTTTTCTCGACGAACCGACGAACCACCTGGATCTGTCTTATCAAAAAGAACTTCTTGATTTGATGAGGAAAATGGCTAAGGAACAACAATTGACGGTCATTTCAATTTTTCACGACTTGAACTTGGCTGGCTTATATTGCGATCGCCTGATGTTGCTTGAAAAAGGGCGAGTCCAAGTGATTGACGTGCCGAATGAAGTGCTTCAGCAGGAGCGGATTCAGGAGGTATATAGGACAAAGATCGAAAAACATCCTCATCCTACCTTACCTAAGCCGCAAATGTTCATTGTACCCGAGAAGCATACAGGAGAGCTGGACCCTTTGGAGATCAATGAAAGTTATCTGAACCAGGCTCCGGAGTTCCTTCATTTAAGTTCACCCATTCCGCTTAGAACCATGTCATCCGGCGTAACTGGTTCGGGAACGGGGTGGCATCAGCACTTTGTTAATCGACATGTCCACTACGATTACAATTGTGATGACCATATTGCTGAAATGGCTGACTATTTGAAGTCATACGGATTTGAACCGCAGGAAACCGTCGGAATGATGACGGCCGTGTTTTTGGATACAGTGTCTTATCGACTTCTAAGAGATGAGGGTTTTTCGATATTCATCATGGTAACAGCGGGGGTAGGGAATGCCATCGATGCCTCTTTGGCAGACAGGCATTCATGGACTTCATCGCCGGGTACGATCAATACCTGGGTTTTCGTGAATGGCCATTTGGCGGAAGAAGCGTTCATTCACTGTATCGTGACAGCTACCGAGGCGAAGGTTAAAGCGCTTCATGACCTACATGTCTTAGATCAGGTGACAAACACATGGGCGACTGGAACATCGACGGATAGCATCTTGATTGCAGCCACACAAAGAGGAACCACCCTCCGTTATGCGGGTACCATCACACCCCTCGGGAAGTTGATTAGCCGTGGCGTTTATGACTGTACGGTGGAAGCGATTGAAAATAGTAGGAAACGGATTGAAAGCTTATGATTTTTCACCATCTTTATGCAATCGCATTGGCATTTATCCTAGATTTGGTCATTGGCGACCCTCCTGATTGGCCACACCCGGTTAAATGGATAGGATCGCTTATCAATAAACTTGATGAAGCTCTCAACAAAGGGACAAGAAAGAAGCGGAATGGACTGTTCATGCTACTGCTCATCTTGCTGCTCGTGTTGGCGGCCACAGGCATCACCGTCTATTTAGCGTATAGAATCCATCCTGCTGCCGGTATCATCTGGGAAGCGCTACTCATTTCCACCACGATCGCTCAAAAGAGTTTAAGACGGGCGGGAATGGATGTTTATCGACCATTGAATACACGGGATATGGCCAAGGCGAGGCGGAAGCTTTCTTATATTGTGGGCCGTGATACGGCAGATCTAGAAGAACCGGAAATTGTTCGGGGTACCGTTGAAACGGTAGCGGAAAACACGAGTGACGGTATTACGGCTCCCCTGTTTTGGGCTGCCATCGGAGGCGCGCCACTTGCCATGATGTATAGGGCAATCAATACATGCGACTCCATAGTCGGATACCAAAATGATAAATATGCTGACTTCGGATGGGCTTCTGCCAAGCTTGACGATCTAGTGAACTGGATTCCGAGCCGTTTAACCGGTTTTTTGATGCTGATTGGATCAAAGTCAGTCCATAACGGCTGGAAGGGGCGGTGGGCTATATTATTCAAGGATGCCCATAAGCACCCAAGTCCGAACAGTGGGTGGTGCGAAGCGGGTGTTGCAGCCATCCTGGGCGTTCAACTGGGCGGAAGGAATATGTACAAAGGTGTGGTGTCCAATCGAGCTAGAATGGGCCTTCCAATTGTTCCGCTAGAAGCGATTCATATAAAAAAAACGATTACCATCATGCATCGGACTTCTTTTTTATTCCTGTTGATGCTTTGGTTAGGAGGACTTTTATTTGCAATTACCAACTCATGGCTCTAATCCGCATTATCTTTACAAAGCACTGGGAATCGAAATGCCACAATCGTATGTGGACTTCAGTGCCAATATCAACCCATTGGGTCCACCCTCTAGTATAAAACAGAGATGGTCGGGGTTTTTTGAGGGTATCCTCGACTACCCAGATCCACATGCCGTAGAGCTGACACATATGATAGCAAAAAAAGAAGCACTTCCTGAAGATTCTGTACTTGTTGGAAACGGAGGAGCGGAAATCATAACGCTTGTGGCGAAAGAACTGGCGAATAAACGAGTGTTAATCATACAACCAGCCTTTGCCGAATATGCCGAATCTTGTTTGGCAGCAGGTTGCGAGGTCGACTTTTTTCAACTGGAAGCGCCCAGGTGGGAACTGGACTTGCATCGATTACGTCCGCTTTTGCCAAAGTATGCTGCCATCTTTTTATGTACGCCCAATAATCCGACTGGCATTTCTTATAAGGAGGAGACAGTACGGGAACTAATCGAAGCATGCCAAAAAGCCCAATGCATGATGGTGCTGGATGAGGCCTTTTATGATTTTACGGATAATGCCTTTTCCTATGCACCTCTTATTAAAGAGTTTCCTCATTTGCTCATTTTACGATCAATGACGAAAATTTTCGCGATACCTGGATTAAGGCTGGGTTACCTATTGGCTGACCCGACCATTATTACACGGGCCAAGACCTTCAAACCACATTGGAGCGTCAACCATATCGCCCTGGAGGTAGGCAAACTCTGTTTGGCAGAAGAAGCATATATGAGTAGAACAAGAGCATATATTCAAAGGCAAAAAAGGGATTTATTCCGCTTTTATAAGGAACTGGATATCGAGGTCTCTGAAAGTACGGTGAATTTTTACTTAGTGAGGGACGAGTCTCTTTCCCTGTTTCCCTTTTTACTGAAAAGGGGCATCGTGCCGCGCCATACTTATAATTTTCCTGGTTTGGATGGCAGGTGGCTCCGGTTTGCAGTGAAAAGTGAGCAGGATAATAAGGCATTGATGGAGGCGGTAAAACAGTGGAAAACTCTAGGCTCTATTTTATAACGGGGGGCGTTCGAAGTGGTAAAAGCAGCTTTGCAGAAAAAAAGGCGGTGGAGCTTGCCATTCAATCGGGCGGCAACCTACATTATCTTGCTTGTGGCCGGAGTTCTGATGCCGAAATGGAAGAGCGGATTAATAGGCACCGTCAGGACAGGCATAGAAGTCCGCTTGCATGGAGGACATCGGAATATCCGACGGATGTTAGCCGAATAGGGAAGGACCTGGATGCAAAATCAATCGTCTTGCTTGATTGCCTGACGACGTTGCTCGATAATGAATTATTTCTGCCTAATGTGCCCCTTACAGAGGATTTTCTACATAAAGTATTCACCAAAATAATCAAGGGCATCGGTGAAATCAGGAAGGAAGCTCAAAGCCTGATTATCGTAAGCAATGAAGTGTTACAGGAGCCCATTTTTCAAGATGAATTTCTACATACATACGGAAAAGTGCTCGGATTGCTTCATCAAGCGATCGTTGAAAGGGCAGATGAGGCCTATCTTGTCGAATCAGGTGTCCCTCTAAGGATGAAAGCGGGTATCCCTGAATGAATAGCTGGATTGGATTCTTAATTAACTTGCAATTTTTTACGGTGTTTCCCATAAAGAAACAACTTCCAATGGATAAGAAGTATATTCACCGGGCGATCCAAACGTTTCCTTTGGTCGGATTGTTTCTAGGTCTGATATTAGGGGGAGTGCTATACGGGCTTGTGGAATGGACACCATTTTCCCCCCTAGCCATTGCGTTTGTGCTATGGGTATTAACGATTGCCCTAACAGGTGGGTTGCACCTTGATGGTTGGATTGATGCAAGTGACGCCTTCTTTTCGTACCAAGATAAAGAACGACGACTGGAGATCATGAAGGACTCCAGGACCGGTGCATTTGGTGTCATTTCTGTCATTGTGCTGTTAGCTGCCCGCTTTATATGGATGTATGAAATCATCGAACGGATCAATGAATGGACTTATTTTTTGATTATCATGGTTCCCTTTCTAAGTAAATGCGTGATGGGCTATTTACTTAGCCGGATGCAGTTGGCTAAAAAAGAGGGACTGGGCGCCTTTTTCCAAAGTGCAGTCAGGAAAAACAGCTTGCACATATATTGGATTTACCTGCTTTTAAGTTTTGCGATAGCTTATTTAATCGATATCAACCTCATGGCTTTATTCGCGATCATGGGGATCGCCGCACTACTCTTTCTCCTTTATATAAAACGGAAAATCATCCGTTGGTTCGGTGGAATAACGGGTGATGTGCTGGGCGCGTCAGTTGAAGGAGTGGAGGTGTGGTTATGGCTGATTCTGTGGCTATTACACTACTTCGCCATGGGTTGACGGAAGCCAATGAGCGAAAAGCCTATTTAGGGTGGACGGATTCTCCCTTAAGCATAAAAGGAAAAAGGGATATCGAAGAATGGAAGCGATACTATCCAAGATATGAAAGGATTCATTCAAGCGACTTACTTAGGTGCATGGAAACATCAAGGCATCTGTTCCCGGAGGTTGATCCAGTGGGATGGCCTGCTTTCCGTGAAATGAATTTCGGCAGGTGGGAAGGCCGAACTTATGAAGAACTGAAGACGAATGCTGATTATCAAAAATGGCTGGAGGATCCCATGGTGGCAGCTGTTCCTAAAGGGGAGAGTTATCCTGAGTTTTCCAGGCGGGTTCATAATGGCTGGGCCCGGTTGATCGCGGATGAGGATAGCTCCACGTATGCGGTGATGACTCATGGAGGTGTGATACGTGAGCTTCTTGCCCGTTATGCACCGGTGGAAAAGCCCTTTTGGGATTGGTCGATACCCCATGCGAAGGGGTATGAGCTGATTTGGGAAAACAAGGAAAGGTTGAGGAGGGGTGAACGTTGCACTTTGTTACAGGCGGTGCCTATAATGGGAAAACTAAATGGGTCAAGCAATTTTACGGGTTGAATACTGAGGGTCTATGGCTATCAGGCTATCAAAACGACCAACCGGATTTCAGAGATTTTCAAAAGGATATCGTCGTGCTACAGGGAATCGATGCGTGGATTGGGCAGGATGTGAATATCATGGATGTGGAGTCAATCCGGAAGAAGTGGAAGGAAATCCTGGACGGCTGGCGAATATGGGAGAAAGAAGAAAGTGGTCGCACATGTGTTGTCATCGGTTCGGATCTATCAAAAGGCATCGTTCCAATCGAAAAAAAGAACCGTCAATGGCGTGATGCATGCGGATGGATCTTTCAAGATGTGGCCTCCATTTCTACACGCGTGGATATCATTTGGTATGGAATCAATCAACGAATTAAATAGAGGAGGAATAGAGATGAAAATATATACACGTACAGGTGATAAAGGGCAAACAAGCGTAATCGGGGGCCGTTTGGATAAGGATGATATCCGTGTTGAATCTTACGGGACTGTGGATGAAGTGAATAGCTATATTGGGCTTGCCGTAACTGAATTGGATTCGGCGGTTTTTGAAGATATACTAGTAGATTTGGAAAAGATCCAACATGAGCTATTTGACTGCGGTGGTGATTTGGCGACCGTTTCTGATAAAGCCCCTCAAAAGTTGACGGATGAGGCGATTACATACTTAGAAGAACGAATCGATGCCTTCATCGTCGAAGCCCCTGAATTGGAAAAGTTCATATTGCCAGGTGGCACAAAAGCGGCTGCAACAATCCATATAGCACGTACCGTTACAAGAAGGGCTGAACGATTGGTGGTTTCCTTGATCAAATCGGGTGCAGCGGTGTCTCCTCTTTCCCTGCAATATTTAAATCGGTTATCGGATTATTTCTTTGCGGTCGCACGAGTGATCAACTTCCGCCTTGGTGTGAAGGATGTCGAATATGCCCGTAGTGCTAACGTATTCCGCGGAGGAAAAAGAAAGGAAAAGGAATAAACATGAACGCAAGAAAAATCACCATGAGTTCCATGTTCATCGCCTTATCGTTGGTCGGGGCGATGATCAAGATTCCTTCCCCAATTGGAAGTATAGCTTTCGATAGCTTTCCGGCACTATTGGCGGCTGTTGCATTAGGCCCGATTACGGGAGGAATCGTGGCTGGTTTAGGCCATATCTTATCTGCCTTGATTGGCGGCACGCCACTTGGTCCGTTTCATTTCTTAATCATGTTGGAAATGGCAGTCCTTGCTTGGATGTTTGGTGTCCTATATGACCACGATAAGAAAATAAGCGCTTTTTCCTTTTTCTTTTTAGGTAATGCCTTCATCGTAGGATTACCTTTCGCATTCTTGGTTAGCACTGAGTTTTACATGATGTTGGTACCTTCCTTAACGGCGGCTACAGCATTGAATGTATTCTTGAGCATTCTTTTGATTCCTCGTCTCGTGCCAGTCTTGAAAAAGGTGTTCATACGAGAAGGAATGATTGGATGATGGATTCACTGATCTTGCCGTTCAATGATTCCCAGTCCTTGGTTATCTCAACAGATAATAGTGGTGGAATCGGGCTGAAGGAAAAAGATCTTGTTCATGTCCCATATGAGGTGGTCGGCTATTACTCTTTTCGGGTAGCGGTCATGGAATGTTTGGCCTCCGGTGGGAGCCCAATCGCTGTCGTCCTTCAAAACTTCTGTGGCGATGAGGCCTGGGGAAGTTTGACGAAGGGTGTGAGGAAGGGAATGGATGAAATAGGGTTAGACCTGTCCATTACTGGCAGTACAGAGAGTAACATGCCCCTCCAACAATCCGCATTAGGGTTGATGGTCATTGGAAAACGGGAAAAAGGGTTGGGTTCGAAGGAAACTTCCAATCGGAAAATGGCCATTGTCGGCAGGCCGTTGGTTGGCGACGAGGTTATGGAACAACAGCAGTGGGTTGCACCTTTATCCCTCTTTAAATGGTGCTCCGAACTTGAAGGGGTCCGCCTCCTTCCTGTAGGTTCGAAAGGCATTGCCTATGAATGGGAGCAGCTGGATCCTCAAGGTGGGGGAATACCCGAACGGATAAAGAGTCGTGTAGATATCGAGAAATCATCGGGTCCATCTACCAGTTTTTTGATCACCTATCCTGAAAGCCTAGAAGCGGACATTTTCCAACGTTGCGGTCCGCTTATTCTCGTGTGATGGTACATATGTATATAAAGGGAGAGACCTGATTTGCGCCGAGTAGGGTCCCTCCCTTTTTCGTCTAGTAAGCGCCCTTGATGATCCTATAATTCATCTTATGAGTTGGAGTAATTAGGGAAACACTCATAATATTACGGAGCTGTTTGTTAAAGATCCGTTCATATGGCTAAGCTACTGGAATGGTTGAGTGATTCTAATTCTAAGGCCATTTTACATCCCTGCACCCTATGACTCTATTGGGGGACCTGATTTTACGAAACCCGCTTTTTACCGGATTAGGCTTTGTTTCTTCCTTTACATGGGTCTACGCAAAGGGTTTTAATAAAGAAGAACATAGCAGCGTATTCTATTTGGCCCGACCTGTATCTAGTAATTGATGATACATGTATGAATCGAAAATGGGGACGGCATTTCAGTCGTTTCGCTTATCCTAATCTTACTATTGGATACAATTGTTTAAGAGAAAGGAGCACGATGTAATAGCATGAAACATTCTAATTATATGATGGGAATCGATATTGGGACAACAAGTACAAAAGTGGTTCTTTTTACGAAAGACGGTAAGGTAGTGCAAACATGTTCTAAGGGATATCCATTGAACAGTCCCACACCGTCCGTTGCAGAACAGGACCCTGAAGAAATCTATAAGGCGGTCTTGCTGACAGTCGGTGAGGTCATGATTGCAAGTGGGATTGAAAAAGAAGAATTGGGGTTTATTTCGTTTAGCTCGGCCATGCATAGTTTGATTGCCATGGATACAGGCGGAAACCCACTAACCAACAGCATTACATGGGCTGATAATCGAAGTGCTGCCTATGCCGAGGAACTGAAGGCATCAAGTCAGGGAGAGGCATTATACCATAGGACGGGGACACCGATTCATCCGATGTCACCCATCACGAAAATCATGTGGCTTAGAAATGAACACCCAGTAATTTTTAACAAAACGGATAAATTTCTAGGAATTAAAGAATATATCATTTATAAATTTTTCAATGAATATGTGATGGACTATTCTATGGCTTCAGCAACAGGCCTGTTCAACTTGAAAACGATGGAGTGGGATGAGGAAGCATTGGTGATTGCCGGAATCGGTTCGGACAAACTACCAAGGCTTGTGCCGACGACCCATATCCTTTCCAACTTGAGTGAGGGATTGGCTGCGAACATGAATATTTCCCCTGATACACCAATGGTCATTGGTGCCAGTGACGGGGTACTAGCTAACTTGGGGCAAAATGCCATCAAACCGGGTATATTTGCGGTAACGATTGGCACAAGTGGAGCGGTCCGTACCGTCAGTGACCATCCGCTTACGGATCCAAAAGGGAGAACGTTTTGTTACGCCCTTACTGAAAGGCATTGGGTCATTGGCGGACCGGTCAATAATGGCGGGATTACCTTCCGATGGGCCAAGGACCAACTTGGTCGGGAGGAAATTGCGAGAGCGAAAGTATTGGGCCAGGACCCTTACGAAATCCTGACCGAAATGGCAACGCATATCGCCCCTGGTTCTGACGGGTTGATTTTCCATCCATATATGGCTGGGGAAAGGGCACCGTTATGGAGCGCTGATGCGAGAGGCTCCTTCTTTGGATTGGCTCTTCATCATACCCGTGATCATATGGTTCGATCTGTACTTGAAGGCGTGATGTATAACTTATATAGTGTGCTGCTCACTGTAGGGGAATTGACCGGGGCCCCAAAAAAAATCCATGCGAGTGGCGGCTTTGTCCGTTCCAAGCTTTGGCGTCAAATTATGGCTGATATATTTAACCAGCATGTGAAGATTCCTGAAAGCTTTGAAAGTTCGAGTCTAGGGGCTGCCATTCTTGGTCTCTACGCTTTAGGGGAAATCGAAAGTTTGGATGCGGTGGAGGATATGGTCGGTAACACCCATGAGCTCGAGCCCATTGAGGCAAATGTGGAAATATACCAAGAACTCATGTCGATTTACCTGTCCGTTTGCCGAAAATTAGAAGGAGATTACAAGCGAATTGCCGACTTCCAACGTCGACATTTAGAGTGATGCGACAAAAGCACAGCTGTTAAAAGCTTGTGCTTTTCTTTTGGCTTATTTTCAAAAATGGTAAGATAGAGGAAAAAGGTAAGGGGATTTAAGAGATGGGAGCCAGTAAAACAAATGCCATGCGTATTCTCGATAAAATGAAAATAAAGTATGAGATGATGAGTTACGATGCGAATGATGGGAAAATTGACGGGATTACAGTGGCTAATAAAATCGGTAAAGCACCGGAAACGGTCTTTAAAACGCTTGTTACCCATAATGGTCCTCAACAGCTTTATGTGTTTGTCATCCCTGTGGCTGCTGAGCTGGATTTGAAAAAAGCGGCCAAAGCAGCAGGTGTGAAAAAAATCGAAATGCTTGCCGTTAAAGATCTGCAAAAGTACACCGGGTATATCCGCGGAGGCTGTTCACCTATAGGAATGAAAAAGCATTATCCGACCTTTATTGATGAAAGCGCATTAGACCTGTCCGAAATCATCGTGAGCGGTGGGAAGATCGGTACACAAATTGTCCTGGAACCATCGGGATTCTTGATGGGGGCAGAGGCTGAAGCTGTGGCCCTTTTAAAGTGAAGCTAAAAAGCTCCCATATAAGGTTTTAGTCACTTTGAACTTTTAGGCATTCACCTACCTGTGCTTCATGGCATACGCTGTCTTGAAGATACATCTGTTTGGTAAAGGAGAGTGTGGAAGTGTCAGGAAATGCGATGCATTATTTTGCCGGAGGTAATACGGCCAAAGGTTTTTATAGCTTATATGATTCAAACCTTACGGGATTGGAGAAATTATTCATCCTAAAGGGAGGACCTGGGTCAGGGAAATCAACGATTATGAAAAAGATTGGCCAGGAATGGCTGGATAAAGGCTACGACATAGAGTTTTTGCACTGTTCCTCCGATAATGATTCCATTGATGGGGTGATCATCCCTGCATTGAAAGTAGGTCTTGTGGATGGGACGGCACCGCATGTAATTGAACCGAAAGCGCCAGGAGCTATAGAGGAATACGTTAATCTTGGAGCTGCCTGGTATTCCCAGCAGCTGGCGGCTGAAAGGGTAAACATCATTCGATTGACGAATGCCAGAAGCAAGAGCTATGAGGCGGCTTATGGCCACTTTGCCAAAGCGTTGGAGATACATGACGAATGGGAAGAAATCTATAAAGCAAACATCGATTTCGCCAAATTAAATGGATTGACGAATAAATTGATTCAGAGTTTTTATAGAGATATATTCTTGAACAAAAAAGCGGATGTTCGCCACAGGTTCTTAGGTGCAGCCACTCCAAAAGGTGCTGTTGACTATGTTCCGAACATTACAAAAGGTGTGCATAAACGGTACTTTTTGAAAGGACGTCCGGGTTCAGGTAAATCGACGATGCTGAAGAAAATTGCCAAATCTGCAGAGCAACGTGGCTTTGATGTGGAAATGTATCATTGTGGATTTGACCCTGATAGCTTGGATATGGTGATCGTGCGTGAAGTGGGCATCGCCATTTTTGATAGCACCGCCCCTCATGAATACTTCCCAAGCCTTGAAGGGGATGAAATCATCGATATCTATAAGACGGCCATCCTTCCGGGAACCGATGAGATATATGCCGATCAAATCAAGGCTGTCTCTTTGAGGTACCGGGAGAAAATGAATGAAGCGACAGCGTCTCTGGCGAAGGCTAAAGAGCAGCATGACGAACTTGAAGCAATCTATGTGAAGGCCATGGATTTTACGGCTGTCGATGACATGATGAAAGATATTCAGGAACAGATTGGTGAGCGGGTAAAGGCAATGGATAACCCAACAATATTACATTGAAAAGAGACTGCACCTTTTTTAAAATGAGGTGCAGTTTTACATAGAAGGGACAATCATTTAGATCATCTTATATGCACAAGGATGTTAATCATTTCTTATTCGGGTAAAATAAGGGTAAAAAGAAAAGGGAGTGGTTAAATGATTAAAACGATTGCGATTGATATGGACGGAACATTACTGAATAAAATGCAAACGGTGAGTGAAGAAAATAAATCAGCGATTCATAAGGCTCAAGAAGAAGGGATCGAAGTCATCATTGCTACTGGAAGATCGTTTGAGGAAGCCAGATATGCTTTAGATAAAGTGGGCCTTGAATGTCCGATCATCTGCGTGAATGGAGCTGCCCTCTTCACGCAAGAAGGGAAGGTAGCGGCTTCCCATCCAATGCCGATAGCTTCCGTAAAGAATGCAACGGAGTGGCTTGAAGAACGGGGAATCTATTTCGAAATTTATACGAGCAAAGGAATTTTCTCTAAAAACTACGAGACCGCAATCGATGCCCTTGTGGATGTAATGGTCACGGCAAATCAGGATATTGACCCGTCCCAAATTAGAAAGTATGCAGAGGCTCGTCTACAATTGGGACATGTTACATCCATTGCGGATTATGCTGAGCTTTTCGACCAAGCTGAGTTGGAACTATATAAAATCCTTGGTTTCTCCACGGATTTGCAGGTATTGGACCAAGCTGCCTCGCGGTTCAAAATGGATGAAGGGACTGCTGTCACCTCTTCGGGTCGTGAGAATGTGGAAATCACGAGCAAACATGCCCAAAAAGGAATCGTACTTGAAAAGTATGTGAACGAAAAAGAAGGCTCCATGCAGGAGACGATGGCCATTGGAGATAATTATAATGATATATCCATGTTTGAAAGAGTGGGTTTATCCGTCGCAATGGGTAACGCCCCGACCGACATTCAAAACCTTTGTGATGAAGTGACAGGGTCAAATGAAGAACATGGAGTAGCGAAGGCCATTTTAAAGGTTCTTAAGAAGACAATCGAATAATTCGGCAAACCGAGGGAGGGAATTTATTTGAAGAGATGGTGTTCATTGATCCTCATGATTACGTTGGCCTTGACGGGTTGTTCAGGGGGAGAGGGAAATAACGGAGCACAGCCTGAGGAAGACTCTACAGAAACGGCGATAGATGGCCCTGAGGTACTGGTAACGAACCTGGCTTCTCCATGGTCGATTCAGAAAGATGGAGAGACTTTCTATGTTTCAGAACGGTCAGGCACAATCGTGCAATGGAAGAATGAGCATATGGAGAGACAGAAGGTTCAGCTTGAAAAGACGTTGTCCTCAAAGGCAGAAGCTGGATTGCTTGGATTTGTGCTCGACCCTGACTTTTCGAAGAACCATCAAGCTTTTGCCTATTACACCTACGAGGAAAACGGAAAACCATCCAATCGGATCATCACGCTCCAACAGGTGGATGATACATGGAGAGAGAAGGAAATTCTAATCGACAAGATTCCAAGTGGTGACTATCATCATGGAGGACGCTTAAAGATTGGCCCCGATGGAAAACTATTTGCCACAACAGGAGATGCAAGGGAATCAATGATTGCCCAGGATCTTGATTCTTTAGGTGGCAAGCTTTTGCGTTTGAATCTTGACGGAACCATCCCCGACGATAATCCTTTCGAGAATTCCTATATTTTTTCTTACGGACATCGCAATCCGCAAGGCCTCGCTTGGGATGAAACGGGACAACTGTTCGAAAGTGAACATGGTGAATCTGCACATGATGAATTAAACGCGATTCTCCCTGGAAAGAATTATGGCTGGCCGGAAATAGAGGGAAGTGAGGCACAATCAAATATGGAAGCTCCTATGATTCATTCCGGAAATGATACATGGGCACCTTCTGGGATTGCCTATTCAGATGGCAAGCTTTTTGTTGCTGCCTTAAGGGGAGAAGCACTTAAGAGGTATGATATAAAAAGTGGGGAAATGACGGATTTAGTTACCGATTCTGGCCGGATACGAGATGTGTTAGTAGACGGGGGATTCCTATATTTTATTAGCAATAATACAGATGGGCGTGGAAAGGCCGATCGTAATGATGATAAACTTTATCGTTTGCCCTTAGCTAAGTCCCATTAAGAGATGTCCTGTAAAGGGCATTTTTTTTTATGCTTCCAAGGAGGAGTGGGAATACTGATAATGTGTGAGTAGTATCTGGATAAATCAATAGGGATTGGCTGGACAATTCAGATGAATCGTAGTATAGTTACCTAGGTAACTAATTTTCAGGGGGAATACCTTTGTTTTTACGTGATGGTTTATTTTTTCACCATAACCTGCAATTCTCAAGAACGTTCACCAAGAAGTTAAATGAGCAGCTGGCAAAGGTCGATCTTTTTCATTCTCAATGGATGATTATCTATTATCTGAAGGAATATGGTAGTACCACGTTGGTTGAAATCAGCAATTACTTAGATGTCGAGAAACCGACAGTAACCCGGACGGTGAATCGATTGGAAGAACGAAAATTAATCGAACAAATACCGGGAAAAGATAAACGGGAACGGAGAATTCAGTTAACTGATTTAGGTGAAAAAACATACCTAAAAGCTAGAAAGGCAGTAGATGAATTCGAACTTCAATTAATAGATGGTTTGTCTGAAGAGGACTGGGAAGCAACATTGCGGACCTTAAAATTCTTAAAGGAAAAGTTACAACAATCGTAAGGAAGAAGGATTGAAATGAATCAAAAAACAAAATTGTGGACGAAAGACTTTATTATTGTTTCGTCCGCAAACTTTTTTCTCTTTTTAACGTTTTATGTCTTGATGGTCACTTTGACCCTTTATACAATGGATAATTTCCATTCTTCTCAAGCTCAAGCCGGACTGGCGTCGAGTATTTTTGTCTTGGGAGCTGTACTTGTACGACCAATCGCCGGAAAAAAGATTGATCAATTAGGTCGGAAGAAAATGCTTATTGGTTCGTTGGTATTATTTTTTATAGCCTCCGTTTTCTATCTGCAAGTGGATAGTTTGCCGCTTTTATTTATTGATCGGTTGGTTCATGGTATCTCATTTGGTCTCGCTACAACGGCCACTGGAACAATTGTTGCTGATATCATACCGAATGAAAGACGTGGTGAAGGTACGGGATACTTTGCCATGAGTACAAACCTGGCCATGGCATTTGGTCCATTTATCGGATTGTTCATTACCCAGCATTTTAGCTACTCCTTTATTTTCTATGCCGCATCACTATTCGCTGCATTCTCTTTAGCGGCTTCTTTATTTTTATTTGTACCTGAGGCAACAAAAGATCAAGCGCCTCGACCACGGGGCTTCAACATCAAAGACTACTTTGAAAAACGTGCTTTACCGATATCCATACTTGTGATGTTTGCAGGTTTAGCCTATTCGAGCATCTTGTCCTATTTAACTTCTTTTGCAAAGGAAATAAACCTACTGGATGCCGCGAGCTTTTTCTTTGTCGTGTTTGCTATATTCCTTTTAGTTACCCGTCCATTTACAGGGCGTATGTTCGATGTGAAAGGTGAAAATGCTGTAATTTACCCTTCCCTTGTCTTATTTGTAATTGGGATGGTCGTACTAAGTCAATCGCAACATGCCTTGACGCTCTTAATCGCAGGTGCTTTCATCGGTGTAGGATATGGTACGTTTCAGTCAAGCGCACAGGCTATATCCATCAAGGAATCTCCATCAAATCGTATGGGATTGGCAACCTCCACATTCTTTACCTTTTATGACTTTGGAATTGGTTTAGGACCGTTTATGCTAGGGTTCCTCGTTCCTTATACTGGTTTTAAAGGGTTGTTTATCTGCATGGCTGTTCTGTCAGTCTTGTTGATAGTCATTTACTATTTTGTTCATGGTAAAAAGGCATCAGCAAGGGCATCCAGGCAGAATACGGGCGATCAAATGATTTCTTGATTATCCCTTATTTGTTTAAAAATATGGAAAATGGGGATACTTATTGTATGATTTACTTTTCTAAGTAATCCCCCTTTTTCTACGTCTGTTACAAACAGGCGTTTTTTTATGGAAATAAATAAAAAAACCGCCAAATGGCGGTTTTTAAAATTTGTAGGTCCATAATCGCTCTTTTCGAATCCAGTCGAGGAAATCAGCATCTTGGTTTTCGAATTTTTCCTTCCAATCAACCACCATTGCTTGTGTTTGCGATCGGTGCGCGGTTATGGCCGCTACCTTTTTATCTTCAGCTGCGGTGATGTCATGGATGATATCGGGTTGTCCCAATTCATCGATGCAATTATTGGAAAAGGCGACACAATGGAGCTTTGGACGGTCTTTTTCTTCGATTCTTTCTACAGCGCGAACGACGGCACGTGCTGTCGCTTCATGGTCGGGGTGGACACTGTATCCTGGATAAAACGTTATGACCAATGAAGGATTAAGTTCATTGATGGCCTCTGTGAACAGGGAGGTCAATTTTTCATCATCTTCAAACTCAATCGTTTTATCTCGTAAACCAAGCATGCGCAAGTCTTGGATACCAATGGCATTCGCTGCATCGATTAATTCTCTTTTGCGAATTTTAGGAAGGGACTCTCTAGTTGCGAAAGGAGGATTTCCTAAATTTCTACCCATTTCCCCTAGAGTCAAGCAGAGGTAGGTAATCGGTGTGCCGGCTTCACTATGTAAGGCAAGCATCCCTGAAACAGAAAAGGCTTCATCATCGGGGTGCGGGAAAATCACTAAAATATGCTGTTCTTTTTCCATAATACTCGTCTCCTTTCGTTCTACTTACAATAATTATAAAAGAGTTCCGCCGAAGAGAAACGTACGTGCGGGATGAATAGAAATGGTGTAAATATCTTTTGGTTATTCAAAGGGAGTAGAACTGATCTGAAGGGAAACGGCAAGTTTTCCCGTGAAATCAAGTCCTGCCAACAATAATCTTCCTTGATCATCGATCTCGAAGTGGTTTACGCCTTCAGCATATACCCAGCCAATCATGAGTTTTAAGCCGACGCGAAAAGGTCCGTCCCCAATAATCTTACCGTGTTCATATTGAATTTGTGCATTACGAATATAAGCGCCTGCAGAAAAAAAAGCTTCATCCACATGGGTGGCATAGGCACCGTTAGTCGTTTCAAGGTGAAGGTATACATCTTTTCCTGCAAATGAATCGATGGCTTTCTGCACCTCTGAACGGTCTATAGGTTTCATTCGACAATTCCTCCTTTACTGGGTAACTATAAGCATTTTCCATCTTTCTATTTTACTAAAGTTAAGCGGAAAAAGCGAAGAGGGCCGCTCGAGTATTTGAGCAACCCTCTTAATTAATAGTATTTTTTATTTTTTAGGCGTCCCATATTTATGGTATGCACCATGATTGACCGGACCTACATAATCATTCATTTTCCAAGAATGACGGACGGCTTCGGTAATGAAGTCTTTTGCGACATAAATGGCTTCACGAGGGCTCTTTCCTTCAGCTAACTGTGCCGTAATTGCAGCTGAAGATGAGCAGCCGGCCCCGTGTGTATTGGTCGTTTCGATTTTTTCGGATTCCAGGATTTCAAACTCTTTTCCATCGTATAAAAGGTCGATGGCTTTGTCATGATCCAGCTTATTACCACCTTTGATCAGAACATATTTGGCACCAAGGGCATGGATTTTCTCGGCAGCCTTTTTCATATCATCAATCGTTTTGATCGGGGCAGTCCCAGCCAATTGTGCAGCCTCGAAAAGGTTTGGAGTAACGACTGTTGCACGTGGAACAAGCAACTCACGAAGTGCGACAGCAGTTTCCGGATGTAAAACTTCATCTTCCCCTTTACATACCATAACCGGGTCGATTACGACCTTATCCAGTTTCAATTCGTCTATTTTACGAGCAACAAGCTCAATGATTTCAACAGAACCAAGCATGCCTGTTTTCATGGCATCTATCCCGATAGAAAGAATCGTTTCTAATTGGGCTTCTAAAATTTCGACCGGTGTAGGGAAAACATTGTGAGACCAACCGTTTTTAGGATCCATGGTGACAATTGTCGTTAAAGCGGACATTCCGTAAATCCCGAATTCTTGAAATGTCTTTAAATCAGCTTGAAGACCTGCACCGCCGCTGGAATCTGAACCAGCAACAGTCATAGCTCTATTCATGGTCATTATGTGACCTCCTCAGGAGTATTGAATGATATGGATATTATCAGTGTACCGTAATATCTTATTTTTAGAATATACCAAAATTTATATTATGTAAAACTAAGAAGATATCTGGAAATACAGGCTTTAAAATGGGGCGGGACATGACATAGAATGAACAAATCTCATCTGGTAATTTTTATGGGAGTACAGCCAAATTTTGTATTGAAATGGTGAATTATTCAATGAAAAAGGGATATAATGCGTAAAATCCATTTGAAAATGTAAAACACCGGAGAAATATGCTATATTCAATCTTTTGATAAGGGTGTGAAAGTGTTAATATTTTAAAAGTTGATTTAAACTATTGAGGTACGACCGAATTCGTTTAAAAAGGACTTATTCATTATAACGTTTCCAAATGGTAAAGGGTTCAATCAAATAATAGGAGGTGTTTCAGTTGAATTGTACGATCTTGCTTTTAGCCGGTGGCCAATCAAGCCGAATGGGTATGAATAAAGCCTTGCTGAAAATAGGCGAGGCGGTGAACATCCAAAGAGTGGCGAACGTCTTTAAAAAGGTTACGGAAAACATCCTGGTTGTTACGAATTCACCTGAAGAATATCACTTTCTTGAATTACCTTTCATTCCTGATATATATATAGGTCAAGGTCCGCTTGGAGGACTCCATGCTGGAATGTCCTCTTCCGAAACAGAGCTGCAGGTCCTTAGTGCCTGTGATATGCCTTTTGTAAATGATCAGGCGGTCAATGAAATGCTTTCATTTTATGAATCGGATTTTGATGCCATCATTCCGGAAATCAATGGAACACTTCAGCCGCTCTTTGCGGTCTATCACAAAAGGTGCCTACCCTTGTTAACGGAATGTCTGGAGAAGAAGGAATTGAAAATGAAGCTTTTTCTAGAAAAGATCAGGGTGAAAGTCATCAAGGAAACCGACTTTTCGTTATATCATGAAGACCCTGAGCGTTTCCGTCTTCTCTTTTTTAATATGAATACAATGGAAGATTATGAAGAAGCAAAACATATATACCAAACTGAAATTGTCAGAAAGGAAGGTACCCCATGAATTTTGAAATTTCGAAGGAACCGATCGTCATTCAAGAAGTGGTAGATAAAGTAGTTAAGCGGGATGCAGGTGCAGTCACGACCTTCATTGGTACAGTTAGGGAAATGACGAAGGGGAAGAAGACTCTATTCTTAATATATGAGGCTTATGAACCGATGGCGGTCAAGAAGTTAGAACAAATCGGGATGGAGATTAAGGAGCGCTGGCCTGACGCAGAAACGGCGATCACTCACCGGGTCGGTCAATTGGAAATTACGGATATTGCGGTGGTCATCGCTGTAAGTACACCACATCGTAACGACGCGTATGAAGCTAATCGATATGCCATAGAAAGAATAAAGGAAATCGTTCCGATTTGGAAAAAGGAACATTGGGAAGATGGGGAGACATGGGTTGGCAATCAACTAGAAACCGTACCTTATCCTAATGGAAAGCCAGAAGAGGGGGATCTCGATGATTAAAGTACTTTTGTTTGCTCAACTAAAAGATGAAATGGGAAAAGAGACTATTTCTATAGAAGGAAATGGGTTGAGCGTGGCTCAGCTAAAGGAAAAGATTAGGGCCGAGTTCCATTTGGAAGGTCTGGATACGGTAATGACAGCGGTCAATGAAGAGTTTGCCGGAGACGAAGTGATAGTGGCTGATGGAGATACCATCGCCTTCATACCACCTGTCAGCGGAGGCTAATTAGATAGGGGGGAATCATAGTGAATGAGCGATATTCAAGACAAACCTTGTTTTCTCCGATCGGTGAAGGAGGACAGGCCCACATTCGTCAAAAGCATGTCTTGCTTCTGGGAGCTGGAGCGCTTGGTTCCGCTAATGCAGAAGCCTTGACTCGTGCAGGTGTGGGAAAGTTGACCATTGTGGACCGGGATTACGTCGAGTCCAGTAATTTACAACGTCAACAGTTATATACGGAACAGGATGTCGAGGATAAACTGCCAAAGGCCGAAGCGGCAAAGCGGCACTTGCATGCTATTAATCACGAAGTAGATGTAGCGGCGGTCATCATGGATGCCACTGCACGCACGCTTGAACCATTATTGGGTCATGTGGATTTGATAATAGATGCTACAGATAACTTCGAGACTCGGATGATAATCAATGATTTATCACAAAAGCTTCAAATACCTTGGATATATGGGGCATGCGTAGGCAGTGTTGGCATGACCATGACGATTCTTCCAGATAAAACACCGTGTATGAACTGCCTGATGAAAACCATTCCGGTACAAGGGATGACCTGTGATACCGGTGGAATCATCTCTCCAGCCGTAACCATGGTAGTGGCTCATCAAACGGCTGAAGCCTTGAAGATTTTAGTCGAAGATTGGGAAGCAGTTCGACCAACGCTTGTTACATTCGATTTATGGCGAAACCAATATCAAACGATTAAATTAACGAAAGCAAAGAGAACGGACTGTCTTTCATGTGGGGAGCAACGGACGTATCCGTTTTTAAATGCGGATAATATGACCAAAACCGCTGTCCTTTGTGGAAGGGATACGGTACAGGTCAGGCCATCAAAGCCATTGAAACTCCAACTAGAGAAGCTGGCCAAAGATTTAAAGGGAAGTGACTATTTAGTCAAGGTTAATCCTTTCCTTCTTTCTTGTGAAAAAGACGGGGAGCGTATGGTCATTTTTCAGGATGGCCGAGCGTTAATTCATGGCACGAAGGATATGGTCCATGCAAAGGCGTTGTATCAAAGAATTCTTGGATAACACAAAAAATGAGGCTCCCGAATGGGGCCTCATTTTATATAGGATGTGATATAGGGTAAATGGGTAATGGGTTAACGGGAATTAATGAGTAACTCCGTCTTTGTTGTCTTGTTTGGATGCAATGATGACGACTTTTCCTTCATCTAACACTTCTTCATAACGTTCCGCTTCTGTTTTGGTAAGTCCAAGATTGCTCATTCGGTTACGTAGTTCGTCCCCACGTGATTTGAAGAGGTTTCCAACTGTATCGAGGAAACCTTGTTCCTTCATGCCGACATCTTCAGTATTTGTATTTTCGGTAAGGTGCTTAGAGCGATCCTTATCGTGAGCAAATAAATATACATCATCCTTCGTATAGCCGGTTGTAACTAACTCATCGATTTTTTCCTTAGCTTGTAAACCGTTTTCTACAACATGTACTTGATACATATAAACTCCTCCTTCAATTTTAGTGTAAGACTTTCTTAAATTGGGTAAATGGAATCTTGCATATCTCAGCTTGTTATTAGCTATAGTAGTATATAACCTTATTTAGCCATTGCTAAACATTTACCTTATTAATTATTAATAGGTGGTGAAACGGAACAGCTTTTGCAATCGATAGGTAACATATTTTAAGAACGGTAATTTATCCTGGTATTCGATATAGTCTGAAGTATATTCGCCCTTTTCATTTTTCCAAAGCCGCTGGAAATAGTCATCCACTTCCTGTGCGACTTCGGTGTCTTTAGGGGCATGGATTTCAACATTGGCTTCTAGATTATAATCGTCTAGGTTTCGGGCTGTGTAATTGGCTGATCCTCCAATTATGACGGTTTCCTCTTCTTTTTGAATCGTCATCAGTTTCGTATGGAACTGTTCTTTATCGGTTTTGTACCAACGTATGTTGATATTCCCTTCATCTAGCTTTTCGAATTCGGCTGCAACCGGCAGATTGGGAAGCCCCATTTTTTGACTGCCAAATGCATTTTGATTCGGGTCCAATATCATGTGGATCCGGACACCTCTCCTGGCCGCATCGGTCAATGCCTCGACGACGTGTCGGTCAGCGATATAGAACATGGCGAGCTGGATTCGATCGCCTTTCTTTGTTTCCCTAATGGCTTTTAGGACATGTTTGTTGATTTTTCCTTCCGTCAATAATTGAACGGAAATGGGGCCATTTTCTTCCGCTGTTCCTTTAACTTCAGGAAATGCCTTCGGACCGTCAGAGAACCTCGATGCGGCTTCTTCCGCTTTGACGAAATCACTGATGATGTTGCCATCCATCTGGAAAGCAATATTGGAATGGAACCCACTTGCATCGTGAGGATTTGCGGATGAGATGATGGCTGTCTTTTCAGTAGCTACCACTTTTCTGTGATTGGCTTTGATATTCATTAATCGAAGATAAGACCGTGCCGTGACCTTTGGGGCATTATTAGCCATGGGATTGACAATCCAGCCTTTCCCGCTTTCCCCAAACCATTGGAAAAATGTTCGATATAGTCCGGAATAGAGTGGATTGGGATCCCGGAGTCGGTCCAAGTTGGTTACGACCACTTCGATGTCATTTTGTTTCAGCTTTTCTAACTCGTCTAATTCGTATGCATTATAGGAGGTGTTCACTTCATCGGTAATGAACATAACCTCAAGTTCAGGTTTCTTCTTCTTTTGGGCTATCAGTTTATCTGTTAAAGTCTTGCTTAATTTAGGGAAGTCTACTTTCTCATCATAGAAACTATTAAACAAGAACATATCAATTACGATAAAAGAATCGGCCTCTTCAATTGCATGATAGATGGTCTGGAAGATTCGCTGTTCATGCTGTACCTTTCCTTGTTCATCATGATAAGAGAGATCATAAATGAAATCGATATCCTCGACATGATGTATCTCCCCCTCGTAGGATATTCCTTTGGGCAGGGGTTTATAGCTGTTATAGACAATGACCGCGATGACAACAAGGAGCATACTAACAAGCAAATAAAATCGTTTGCGTTTATACCATTTTTTCATAGAAAATCCTCCATCTTACTTAAATTGCTTGCTAACTATCTATTTCCCCTTTTTAGGGGTATATAGAAACATGAATCAGAAAATGAGTTTGATATAATAATTGGAAAAGCGAGAAAGGGGCTAGTAAAGATGACAAAGCCGATTTTAACGAATGACTGGTGGCCTCTATTGAAAGAGGAATTTAAAAAGCCATATTATCAGGATTTAAAAGAATTCATCACACGAGAATACAATCAGCATGCCATACATCCGAGTCCGGAAGATATTTTTAATGCGCTTCACTGTACACCGTATGAAAAGGTAAAGGTCGTCATTCTTGGCCAGGACCCTTATCATGGACAGGGTCAGGCCCATGGTCTTAGCTTCTCGGTAAAGCCTGACGTCCGCATCCCGCCTTCTTTACGAAATATCTTTAAAGAACTGAAAAGTGATATGGGCTGTGAGGTTCCTGACAATGGTTACCTAGGCGAATGGGCGGAACAAGGTGTGCTTCTCCTCAATACCGTTCTAACAGTACGTGAAGGGGAGGCACATTCCCACAGGGGCAAAGGGTGGGAGACCTTCACGAATCAGATCATCCAGCTGTTGAATGAGAGGGAGACACCGGTGATTTTCATCCTTTGGGGAAAGCCAGCTCAAACAAAACTGCGTTGGATAGATGAAAAGCGCCACCCAATCATTACTTCCGTCCACCCGAGTCCGCTGTCTGCTAGCCGTGGTTTCTTTGGCAGTAAGCCATTCTCCAAAACCAATGAACTTCTTATGGAAATGGGATTGGCTCCTATCAACTGGCAAATATCGAACCGCAAAGGGGGCATGATAAATTGAAACGAGTAAATTGCATGGCCTGCAAGCATTTTTATGTGACGTGGGATCCTAAATTCCCCAAAGGTTGCCGCGCCTTTCAATTTAAAACATCCAATCTGCCATCCCTTGATGTGTATCGCTCCTCGGGTGAGCCTTGTTTGAAGTTTGAATCCAAAGCCAATTGAAAAGTAAGTTTTCTTCCCCCTTAATGTTTGCTATGCTAGGTAGGGAAGTTAGGAAATGTATGCAGACGAGGTGGTAAATGTGGATATCTCATCCAAACAGATGCTGGATAAAATGGAAGAGCTTGTGACAAAAGCTAAACTGGCGAATTCAGAGACTAAGTTGCAAGGGTATGTAGTTGCCATTCAGGCACTTTGTGAAGTGATGGTGGATGAAAAATCGGAAAATAACAAAATAATGAAGCCCATTACATTCACACAACCTGTTATGTCGAACATACCGAATGCAGAACCGGTTAAAATGGATGAAGCCAATGGGGATTCCTTATTTGATTTTTAAATAAAAAGTAAGAGAGGCGGAGCAATCGTGAAATTATTTATCATCTTAGGAGCGTTGAATGCATTCATAGCCGTGGCACTAGGAGCATTTGGCGCACATGGACTAGAAGGGAAAATACCTGATAAATATTTAGCAACCTGGAATACGGCTGTAGATTATCAAATGTTCCATGCGGCAGGCTTGTTGGTTATCGGTTTGTTGGCGGGGAAAATTACGAGCCCACTCATCAATTGGTCGGGTTGGATGATGTTCATCGGCATTATCATATTTTCCGGTAGCCTTTTCGTTCTGAGTGTCACTCAAATCAAAGTGTTGGGTGCCATCACACCAATCGGTGGCGTTTCATTTTTAGCAGCTTGGATCTTGATGATCATTGCTGCCTATAAGTATTTATGAAAAAATCCAGCTGGCCGCATTCAGGGGTCAGCTCTTGTTTTTTGCATGATGAAAACGAACAGCCTCAGGATTTCTGAGGCTGTTCGTTTTCACATAGTCACTTTCTATCTAGGAGAGTATGTGGTAAGTCCAGCTCCTCCGAATGGATAGTCATACTCAATTTCTTCATCAAAGGTAATGTAATCTAAGAATACCATTGGTATCAAATAACGTTTTCCGGTCTGTGGGTCACTGATGATTAGATGATCGCGTCCGGCCGCTTCGATGATCCCCTTGAAGATTTTTGCATTCCATTCTTTATTGTTTTCAAATGTGGTATAAACGGTGGCCAGTTTCCCTTTATTCAAGCGTAATATGTTCTCTATATAAGATTGTTCGACTGGAAGCATGCCCGGTACTTGTGGACCGGTGGTGGGAGCGTTCATCGGCGTAGGGATTTGCTGCTGGGTACCGCCTGTAGTGGGCATCTGTGGTTGATAAGCAGGCTGCTGCTGGTAGCCTTGTTGCTGCTGGTATTGACCCTGCTGCTGTCTTTGGGATGGGTCACTTTCATATGGGTTATAAGAGTTTCCTCCATAAGGATAATTGCCATAAGGATTATTTTGTGACATTGCATTCCCTCCTGAAATTCTAGGTTATTTCGGTTCTTGAACAGCTGAACATCCGAGTGTCTTGGCTGGAAGAAACAGTGCGATTTATAGCAGCCGGAGTGGGACGGTTTACATGGATAATCTAGGGCAGACCCGGACACGGCCCAAAAAACCACAATGAATGTTACACATGCCATTGAACTACTGCATGTATGGCAGTCTGAAGCTGAATGAGACTGTGAAAAAAATTAGCATCACTAAAGAAAATGTATGGGACGATTCTGGATTTTATGTCATGGTAGTGGAAATAAAAAGGGGATGAAAAAGAAAAGCTCCCGGGATGCCGGAAGCCTTTGTCTTATACATATAAGAAAGTTGGTATGTTATCTTCTGGAAGTATGTTGCCGACGAAGAATGAACCAAATGCAGCATAACGGGCGCTGACTTCATCGAAACGCATTTCATAAATCAACTTTTTGAATTGAAGAACATCATCCGCAAATAGGGTAACGCCCCATTCGTAATCGTCAAAACCGACAGAACCGGAAATGATTTGTTTCACTTTACCGGCATAGCTGCGGCCGATCAAGCCATGCGAACGCATCAAGTTTTTACGTTCTTCCATGGAAAGCATATACCAGTTGTCTTCTCCTTCACGGCGCTTGTCCATCGGATAGAAACATACATGCTTCGCCTGAGGAAGGATTGGATAAAGTCTTGAACGTACATGAGGATTTTGATATGGGTCCTCACCGTCTCCACCTGCTAGATAATTGCTTAATTCCACTACAGAAACGTAAGAATAAGCTGGAATCGTATATTCGGCAAGTTTCGTTTTATTGAATTCATTTTCAATGGCATTCAATTCTTCCATTGTCGGACGGGCAAACATAAGCATGAAGTCGGCTTTTTGTCCTACGATGGAATAAAGGGCATGACTGCCTTCATTGTTACTTTGGGTCGTATTCCATTTATCCAATAAACCTTGGAATTCCGAGATGGCTAATTGACGTTCGTCACTTGACAACGTTTTCCAAGAGGCCCAATCAATCAGGCGGAAATCATGTAGACAATACCATCCATCAAGAGTTTGTGCTGCTTCACTCATTACGATCACTCCTATGTCTTAATATAACTTTAATATAACATAGTTTCAGTATAAGGAAATTTATATCAGGCCGCAAATGTCTGCAGTCATTCTTCTTTGTTCAAGGAATGTTCATATGTACGATTTTACGAAGAAGACCAATGATTCTGGAATTTAAATAGCGGCTAGAGTATTCTTAGAAGAAGAGCATGAAGTTTACGAAGTGGGTAATATAGGAATGAATAGAAGGTACATACATTCAAGGAGGATGAGCTTGTGAGCGATTTATTTGAAATTTTAGAATCGAAGATAACAGGGAATAATCTAAAAATCGTTTTTCCAGAAGGGCTGGATGGACGCGTTTTGGGAGCAGCGGGAAGGCTTGCTAAAGCGAAATTATTAACACCTGTATTAATTGGCGATATCGGCAAAATTCAAGAGAAAGCCAAAGACCTCAAAATTTCTCTGGATGCCATTGAAATTTACGATCCGAAAAACTACATCATGATGGATGAGATGGTTGAAGCTTTTGTTGAGGTTAGGAACGGAAAAGCCTCCGTTGAGCAAGCCCGTGAAATCCTCTTGGATGAGAATTACTTTGGAACGATGCTCGTTCATATGAAACAGGCGCATGGAATGGTGAGTGGGGCAGCCCATTCAACGGCTGATACAGTCCGACCGGCATTACAAATCATTAAAACAAAGCCAGGTGTTCAAAAAACCTCGGGAGTCTTTATCATGGTCCGTGAAGAGGAAAAGTACGTATTCGCGGATTGTGCCATCAATATTAACCCGGATTCCCGTGATTTGGCTGAAATCGCATTGGAAAGTGCCAAGACGGCCCTGACATTCGATATCGAACCAAGAGTCGCGATGCTGAGTTTTTCTACGAAGGGATCGGCCCATTCACCAGAAACGGAAAAGGTCGTTCAAGCCGTCGCCTTGGCAAAAGAAATGGATCCACACCTTCTCCTGGATGGAGAATTTCAATTCGATGCGGCGTTCGTTCCTTCGGTTGCTAGGCAAAAGGCACCGGATTCTCTCATTCAAGGAGATGCCAATGTCTTTATATTTCCGAGTCTTGAAGCCGGTAATATTAGTTATAAGATGGTTCAGCGTCTGGGTGGTTTCGAAGCGGTGGGTCCAATCCTACAAGGACTTAACCGTCCAGTGAATGATCTTTCCCGTGGCTGCAGCGAAGAGGATGTATATAAATTGGCACTCATCACAGCCGCACAAGGATTCGTTGCGCAATACCAGTAATGACGTGAATGATATTGATAGAGGGAGATTTCTATGAGTGAAACAGATTCATTATTAAGGCAGCAAGAATGGCGGATAATTGACCAGTCATCGGTTGGTCCCCAGTTTCCAGCCCTAGAATCCTTCGCGATGGATGATACATTATGTGCCTCCGTAGGTTCCGGCCGCTCGACGGCCGTAGCCAGGGCTTGGGTGCATCATCAAACCATCGTACTTGGTATTCAGGATACGAAACTTCCTTTTCTTAAAGAGGGAATTAATTATTTGGATAAGCACGATTTCAAGGCGATTGTACGGAACTCAGGAGGGTTGGCCGTCGTGTTAGATGAAGGAGTCCTGAATGTATCACTCGTTTTCCCTGAAAGCGAACGGAAAATCGAAATAAACCGTGGATATGATGCCATGTGGGAACTGATTAGACGTATGTTCAGCGATTTCCCGGTTAGCATCGAAGCAAAAGAAATCGTGGGCTCCTATTGTCCAGGGAGCTATGACTTAAGTATCGATGGCAGGAAATTTGCCGGTATATCGCAACGCCGGATCCGCAATGGTGTGGCTGTACAAATATACATATGCGTCAATGGAAGTGGTGCACAAAGGGCCGAACTTGTGAAAGGTTTCTATCAGACCGCCAAAAAGCAGGTCGAAACGAAATTCACTTATCCGGATATCACTCCTTCCGTAATGGCCTCGCTTACTGAGTTATTGGGGGTTAAGTTAACTGTCCAAGATGTTATGCTCAGATTCCTGAACGTATTGAAGGAGCATAGTGGGAAGATATTTTCCGATTCCCTTTCGGCACAAGAGTGGCCTTTATATGAAGGGTACTTAACAAGAGTGGTAGAACGTAATAACAAAGTCTTCGATGCATTGGAAGATAAATAAATGGTAAAAAGCTGTTCCTGAAGGAAGGGACAGCTTTTTCGGTGTTGCTTCCGAGTATAGTATTCACTGAAACTGAAAAAGAAACTTTTAGTAAGAAGATACCAGGCTAATATATGAAAAAAGAGCCCTTTCCAGACTCATTTTTCGGAAAATGTATAGGGAATGGCTATTTGTCATGTGGTTGACCTGATAAAAGGCCCCCGCATTATCTTTATTCAGCCATTTTCTCCAGATTTCCATTTCGGTCCATCTTGAATTTTGTGGCCGGGCGCTCTTCCTCCTCTAATAGGACTAGCTTCCTGGCACGATTCATGATATTCATCAATGTTTCGTAATCTTCCTGCATCAAGCCGCTATTTTGTTCAAGGTGGGATACTTTATTTTGAAGTTCTTCATTCCGTCCTTTTAACTCTTTTATTTCTAACTTCAAGCGTTCATTTTCAGTTTGTAATGTTTCGGCTTGTAGCAATCGCCCATTCATGGACTCCAAATAAGCGATAACCATATCCAGGCCCATTGCCGGCGTGCTGGTAGGCATGTTTGTGTTCCTTTGTTGTGTCGGAACGAACGCTTCATCAGAAAATTCCTCTGCGGTTTCATAATTAGTAGATTCTATTACTGCCGTATCAGTCTCTGATTCCACGTCCTCTTCTTGCAGGAGAGGAGCCATGATATCAGAAATCATTGGGGATGGCGGTGTATAGAGCAGACGTTTTTTTCCTCCCTGATCTTTTCCGAGAATCCGTTGTCTCTGTTTTCTTTGTTTTTTTGCTAGAGACAGCGCCTTATCATAATTATGGCGGACAACTGCATTCCAGCGAAATCCACAAGCTGCGGATGTGCGGTTCAATTTGTCACCGACCTCTTCGAATGCGTTCAGTTGCGTGCTGCCTTCACGTACATGCCGTAATACCGTTTCTGCTAACAGTAAATCATCCTCTTCTGTCCAGGCATCTTGACGAACCTTCATTTCTACATACTCCCTTTCTGGTAACTTTTTAAAATGATCATTATATGAATATCTTGTAACAATGATTGATTAGGTGTTCTACTAGTATTTTGGACAAGATATGGATTTTTTATACAAAAAGGTTAAAAGGATACTAGTTTTTTGTGAGGGAAGGAAGAATAAGTTGAATTGACTTGGTACTTCCCCTATTTGGGGCATCCACTTATGACAAAGCATCTTTTCTCCTTCCATTCCGTCTCTTGATATTCATAGATAGAAACGGTAAAATACCTTTTAGTCACGTAAATAGAACGAAAATCATTTGTTATAGAAAGGATGCTTACCGAGGATGTCCAATGAATTCAGAGTGTGTGATGACTGCCTGGCAGTAAACGTCAAAACATTAATTCCACGGCTGGAAAAGCTTGATCCTGACGCGAAAATTGAAATTGGCTGCCAATCCTATTGTGGTCCGGGCAGGAAAAAATCCTTCGCTTTTGTCAATAACCGCCCAGTTGCGGCCCCGACAGAAGACGAGTTACTAGAGAAAATAGATAAGAAGCTAAAGTAGCTTTATGTATAAATAATTCAGCAGTTTTGAAACGTGAAACATGCGACTCGTCACCCAGATTCAATAAACTGTGGTGATTTTTTAATTCCGTTATTTTCTCTATCAAAATCCATAAAAACTCCTGATTTCATATAAAATCAACAGGCTTTCTATCATGGGTCGAGTTAGGATATTCTATAAAGACAAGCTATAATAAAAGCAATGAGATTATGAAAATGAGGGTAGTCCATGGAATATTCTGGCGAAAAATTACAAGAAGAAAAAGTATTTAAAGACCCAGTACACCGGTATATACACGTTCGGGACCGGGTTATTTGGGATTTGATCGGCACGAAAGAATTCCAGCGTCTTCGCAGAATCAAGCAACTAGGAACGACCTATCTTACCTTTCATGGTGCAGAACATAGTAGGTTTAGCCATTCGCTTGGGGTATATGAGATTGTCCGAAGAATTGTCGATGATGTCTTTGAAGGGAGACCGGAATGGAAACCGGAGGAAAGGCTGCTTTCGCTGTGTGCGGCCTTGCTACATGATTTAGGACATGGCCCATTCTCTCACTCTTTTGAAAAGGTTTTTGATTTGGACCATGAACAGTTCACTCAACAGATCATTATCGGTCATACGGAAGTGAATGAAATCCTTCTCAAAGTTGGACCCGATTTTCCTAAAAAAGTAGCGGAGGTCATTGCCAAAACGTATAAAGGCAAATTAGTAGTCAGCTTGATTTCTAGTCAAATTGATGCCGATAGGATGGATTATCTGCAACGGGACGCTTATTTCACTGGAGTAAGCTACGGCCATTTTGATATGGAGCGGCTATTACGGGTGATGCGGCCGCGTGAGGAGCATGCTGTCATTAAGCAAAGTGGGATGCACGCGGTGGAAGACTATATTATGAGTCGATACCAAATGTATTGGCAGGTCTACTTCCACCCGGTTACACGGAGTGCCGAGGTCATCCTAACGAAAATTTTGCATAGGGCAAAGTATTTATTCGAAACCAACTACCAATTTGCCCAAGAACCCCGTCACTTTTATTCAATGTTCAAGGGCAATGTCACGTTAGAAGATTACTTGAAAATGGATGAATCCGTGATGCTCTACTATTTCGAGGCTTGGGAAGAAGAAGAGGATCCAATCTTAAGGGATTTATGTATCCGTTTCGTGAATCGAAAACTCTTTAAATATGTTGAGTTTCATCCTTCGAATAGCCAAATGAATAAACTAATGGAATTAAGGGCGCTATTCATTGAGGCGGGAATCGATCCTGATTATTATTTAGTCGTCGATTCCTCCTCGGACCTGCCCTATGATTTTTATCGTCCAGGCGAAGAAGAAGAGCGGTTGCCAATCCATTTGCTGCAAACGAATGGCGAACTTCGGGAATTGTCGCGTGAATCCGAAATAGTGGATGCCATTTCAGGAAAAAGACGAACGGATCATAAGTTGTACTTCCCGGCAGATTTACTGCGCGATGAATCAACGAATAAAGATATAAAAAAACAAATCCGTCAGCTATTGGAGCTGTCGATTTAAAGCGGTACATTTTGGGTGAGGAGTGACGAGCCTTGTTTAAGGATCATGCAAACATTATCAATGCCATTTCAACTGCAGGTGAAATTTCAGGTCGAAAAAAGCTGCAAAAAATTGTTTATATAGCGAAGAAGTTATCCTTTCCTTTTCATGAAAAATTTCAATTTCACTTTTACGGACCGTACTCGGAGGAATTGACTTTACGAATAGAGGAACTTTGCGCAATGGGGTACCTGAATGAAGTGAAGGAGAAAAAGGCGGGCTATTATCAATACTGCTATTCCATTACGGAGGCGGGAAAAGACTTCTTGTCGATACAGGAAGTTGATATGCCTTCTCTTGATACATGCTTATTGGATATGAATGAACAAAATGCCCGGTTTTTGGAACTTGTTTCAACGGTCCTTTACTTTGATACGTTGGAAAAGGAAGAGGTCATTGAAAAAATCTTCACGCTGAAAAGCAAGCAAAAATATACGCTTGAAGAAATAGATGATGCATATGAATATATAGAGAAGCTACAAGGAAAAGCTAAGCCGAATTGATGGCTTAGCTTTTACGATTATGAACCCTTTTATTGGTCGCTTTTACGAACGCCGGCAACGGCTAAGTGGTTTTTAGCCATTTCTTCGATGAAAATCGTTACAGCTTCGGCTGGTGCACCGGTTGTTTCTGAAACAGCTGCTGTTACTTTTTCTACCAATGCTTTTTTTTGCTCCTCGGTACGGCCTTCAAGCATCTTGACTGTTACATATGGCATTTTCATATTCCCCCATTCTTTTTAATAGATGTAGTGTTTCACATTAGGGAAATATTTGCAAGATACTGAAATCAGAGTTTTTTCACATCTTGAAATTTTCATGTATACTAACGGTAATAAACATTGGGGGAGAAGCTATTGGATCAATTAGGACAGTTTTTGGCTTATAGTTTGGATAGGCTTCCTTACGTGATTGTCGTTCTTTTGATCGCGTTTACGGTTCATGAATTTTCCCATGCCTATGTGGCCTATAAATTTGGGGATCCGACAGCTAAGAATCAAGGAAGGGTCACCTTGAATCCCATACAGCATTTGGATCCAATCGGTACGCTCCTGATTTTGATTGTAGGATTTGGTTGGGCAAGGCCTGTCCCTGTCAATCGGTTTCATTTTAAGAATCCAAGACTGGCTGGCATACTGGTTTCCTTTGCAGGTCCGCTCAGCAATCTTCTTGTGGCGACGATAGGCTATTTAATCTGGTACGGGTTACTCGCTTCAGGGTTGGGACCTTACGACATGCCATTCTTCGTGGAACCTTTCTTTACGATGTTGATTCACTTAAATATCGTACTGTTCGTATTCAATTTGATACCACTGCCACCTCTTGATGGGTATCGGATCGTAGAAGATTTGGTTTCGGTGGAAATGCGTGCGAAAATGACTCAGTATGAGCAATACGGATCCTTGATTTTCCTGATTTTAGTCATCACACCGTTGGGTAAATATACAATCAGTCCGATTATGAATGAACTTGTACCATTCGTTCGTGACAATCTCGGACACACTTTAAGTCTTTTGTTTTTTTAATATAGTAAATGACGAAACTGAAGGGGGTTATTAACATGGAAGAACAACCAAAGAAAAAGATAGGCTTCAATATTATTAAAAATGATCCGATGAAAGGCCATGGCGGATATGGCGCTGGTGTTTTAACTCTCGACAATATTTCACCGGTCATCATTGATGTGGATGCTGGTGAAGCGGAAGTCGACATCGGCGCGATGCATGCAAGAAGTGCTGTGGAAAAAGGAATCAAGTTTCTAAAGACAAAAGAGGAAGTGCCAAATGGGAAACCCTACTGGCTTGTTTGGGTAACGATTGAAGCCCTGCAAAATGGTCCGTACTATGCCGGGGTGACCGCTTGTGAGATGACGGTGGACCGCTCAATCAGACGTGGGTACAAATCCTTGCCGGAACATGTTAACCGGATGGATAAATCCTTGAAACGCCATATCATCGTCGAGGATATGGACGATAAATCAAAAAGCATCCTTGCCGAGTTCCTGAAAAACCACGATGCAGGAATGTGGGAGCGTTCATCCGATGAGCTTAAACAGTCTTTGACGGTTTAAATGTGTATTATTGTATGAAATGTGAAGTTTAGTAAAAAAATCACTTGTACGAAGCGAATAAAATCAGTAAACTTAGAGACAGCAGTTTAGACACTGTGGAACTAGGACAGAAAAACCCCGAAGCCGCTACCGGCTTCGGGGTTTTTCGTTATCCCCAAGGTTTTAAGATTTTTTTATACCAGGGGTTTTTATGTTTCCCGTCCTTCGGAGCACTTTTGGTGTTCTTTTGCTTGAAGTGCTCTTCACAGTATTCCACGGGTTCGGTTCCTTTTACATAGTAAGTTAATCTGGAGACGGGGCAGGCATCTGTTGCAAGTTTGCCGCTTGCTGGATTGACATGTACACCGATTACATTACCCGTTTCCTTAAAGGGTTTCGAAGGTTGCCCTTTCAAACCCTTCTCCATATAGGATGCCCATATTTTTTTCGCATAACTTTTTTCGGCGGGGATTTCTATCTTTTTCCCTTGATCGTAGCCAGTCCATACACCTGCAACCAGTTGAGGCGTATAACCGACCATCCAGCTGTCGGTGGAAGTGGAACCCGACTTCCCTGCGACGCGGTGCGTCAGTTGGGAACTGATCGTGCTCCCTGTCACCTTCGTGTAGCCGTTTAGCGTTTCGTCAAAAACACCGGTAAGCATTTCGGTCATGACAAATGCCTTATCCTTATCCAGAATCTGTTCACCTTTCTGGGACCGTTCGAAGATGACTTCACCTCTTCGGTCTTCCACCTTGGTGATGAATGTAGGCTCTACTTTTTTGCCGCCATTAGCCAGGATTCCGTACGCATTGACCATTTCAATGGGCCTCACATTGGATGTGCCAAGTGCAAGGGAAGGAACCGCATCCATTTTGGAAGTGATGCCAAAACGACGTGCCGCATCAACCAATGCCTGTTCGCCGAGAAATAGATGGGTCTTCACGGCATAAATGTTGTCGGATAAAGCAATGGCCTGTGCCATCGTTATTTCATCATTCGCATACTGATAATTATAGTTATGCGGCTTATATGAAGTATGGCCATCATCAAAGGTAAAGGTTGTGGCCTCACTTTTTAAAGTGGTTGACGGTGTAAACCCGTTTTCTAGTGCTGAATAGTATAGAAGCGGCTTTATTGTCGATCCTGGCTGGCGTAGGGCCTGTGTGACACGGTTGAATGGTGAAGCTGTGTAGTCAGTGCCCCCGACGAGTGCGCGGACTTCCCCGGTCCTGGGATCCATGGCCACCAGTGATGCTTGGATGCTAGCCTGTTCGGGTATGACAGTGGAGAGGGACTCCTCTGCGATGCGCTGTTGATTTTCATCCAATGTGGTATAAACCTTTAAGCCCCCGAGCTCGATTGTCCGGTCATCTAAATGAAGTTGCGTTTTTAGGGCCTGTTTGACGGCATCCTGGAAGTAAGGAGCCATTTTCTTGGTTACAGTACCATGTTCGCCATTTAAAGAAAGGGATGCCTGGAGGGCTTCATCCGTATCAGCTTTTGAAATATAGTCTTTGGTTTGCATGGCATGCAGGACGACCTTTTGCCTTGATTTGGCCTTATCCAGGTTGTCCAAAGGCGAATAGTTGGATGGCCCCTTTGGGATTCCGGCTAGCATGCTTGCCTCCGGGAGCGTCAAATCCTTGGCATCCTTACCGAAGTAATATTGGCTTGCAGCTTGTGCTCCATAGGCGCCATGGCCATAGTAAATCGTATTTAAATAGCCTTCTAGAATGTCTTTTTTTGAGTAATTCATTTCCAGGCGTATTGTATAGAACGCTTCATTTAGCTTACGCGACCACGTCTTATCATGGTCAAGGAAGAGATTCCGGGCATATTGCTGGGTGATCGTACTTGCCCCTTGAACCTTGGACATGGCACGGACATCAGCAAGGATGGCACCACCGATCCGTTTTATATCAAAGCCCTTATGGGTGTAAAATTGGCGATCTTCTACTGCGACTGTTGCCTTGACTAGTTCGGGTGAAATCGATTCCAGCCCGACCCAGTAGCGCTTTTGACCATTATCGGATTCTCCGATCACATTTCCGTCATGGCTATAATACAGCGTCGATTGAGGTACAGCCAAAGGCGGCGGGCCTAGTATTTTTGCATACATCAGTAAAGAGAGAAGCAAGACAAAGAGAATGATGAGACCTATTGTGGCAAAAATGATGAAAGCCCGCACATATTTAGTTGTCCTTTTAAAACGTTCGCTTGGAATGAGCTCCATTGCTTTCACCTCTCTTATTTTTAAAAAAATAATCTATTACTATTATGGAAAAAAAAGATATTTTTAAACATAAGAAGTGGAATTGTAATATTTATCTTGCATTTCTGGTAGATTCGTCTATACTTTTTCTAGCTAATGGGTATACCGAATATCGGCCAATTAGTTGAAAGACTATAAGATTTTGGAAAGGAAGCGTTAATAAATGAGCATTTGGTTTACTGAGAAACAAACAGAGAATTTTGGTATTACGATGAAAGTGAATCGTACTTTACATACGGAACAAACGGAGTTTCAAAAGTTGGATATGATTGAAACTGAAGAATGGGGAAATATGCTTTTGTTGGATGACATGGTGATGACATCCCAACGCGATGAGTTCGTTTACCACGAGATGGTAGCCCATGTTCCTTTATTTACACATCCTAATCCAGAAAATGTTTTGGTCGTAGGAGGAGGAGACGGCGGAGTTATCCGTGAAGTTCTTAAGCATCCAAGCGTAAAAAAAGCTACACTGGTTGATATTGATGGAAAGGTCATCGAATACTCCAAGAAGTATTTACCTGAAATTGCAGGCATGCTAGAAGATCCACGTGTCGATGTGCAAGTAGGGGATGGCTTTATGCACATCGCGAAGAGTGAAAATGAATTCGATGTGATTCTTGTGGACTCCACCGAACCAGTGGGTCCTGCTGTAAATCTATTTACCAAAGGCTTTTATGCCGGCATCTCCAAGGCTTTGAAAGAAGACGGAATCTTCGTTGCCCAATCGGATAACCCTTGGTTTAAATCGGACTTAATCCGCGATGTACAGCGCGATGTGAAAGAAATATTCCCGATCACAAGCCTTTATTTAGCCAATATCCCGACGTATCCAAGTGGGCTGTGGGCATTCACGATCGGTTCTAAAAAATATAATCCGCTTGACGTTCCAGACGAGCGTTTCCACGATATAGAAACAAAATACTATACAAAAGAACTTCATAAAGCAGCTTTCGTCCTGCCTAAATTCGTTCAAGATTTAGTGAAATAAGGGGGCATGAACATGCGATTCGATGAAGCGTACTCAGGCAATGTATTCATTAAAAGCCATCCGGACTTCGAGGAATCCGAAGCGGTGCTTTATGGTATGCCGATGGACTGGACAGTCAGCTTCCGTCCGGGTTCCCGTTTTGGCCCAACAAGGATTCGAGAAGTTTCAATCGGCTTGGAAGAATACAGCCCATACTTAGACCGTGAATTGGAAGAAGTGAAATTCTATGATGCTGGGGATATCCCATTGCCTTTCGGTAATCCGCAACGCAGTATCGATATGATTGAAGAATTTGTAGACGGTGTGCTTGATGCCGGTAAATTCCCATTGGGCATGGGGGGAGAACACCTTGTTACATGGCCTGTCATAAAAGCCATGTTTAAAAAGTACCCCGATATGGCCATCATCCATATGGACGCCCATACAGATTTGCGGGAGGATTATGAAGGAGAGCCACTTTCCCATGCTTCCATCATCCGAAAATCAGCAGAGCTTATCGGGCCAAGTAATGTTTATTCATTTGGAATCCGTTCCGGGCTAAAGGAAGAATTTCAATGGGCAAGGGAAAATGGCATGCACATCTCTAAGTTTGAAGTGCTTGAGCCCCTGAAGGAAGTATTGCCGCAATTAGCGGGTCGTCCGGTTTATGTGACGATAGACATCGACGTGCTTGACCCTGCGCATGCGCCGGGTACAGGGACCGTCGACTGCGGTGGCATTACGTCCAAAGAGCTTTTAGCTTCGATCCACGAGATAGCCCGTTCAGAAGTGAATGTGGTTGGCTGTGATTTAGTAGAATTGGCCCCGATTTATGATCCATCTGAACAAACGGCGAATACGGCAAGCAAGCTGATTCGTGAAATGATTCTTGGTTGGGTTCAAAAGGGTTAAATATGATAGGGGAGGCTGTTCCTGCATTTTAGCGGGAATGGCCTTTTTTTGTATGTATTCGGGAAATATCATCGCTTTCCCTTCGTAATTAAGAGCTTGTCTTGCGTTACATTCAAATGAATTGCATACTAAGACAAGATATGAAACTTTATTTTCCGCTCCAAGTTGAAACTTCATTGAAGAATATTTATACTTATAAAGTTAAGAACGAGATGATGAAGGAAGTGTAGCTTTGACTCTTCATGATATAGATAAGCAGAATGTTAAAGTGACATTGCAGACAAAAATCAGGCATGGCTCTGAAACGGAAACGTATGAGCTCGTCACTTTTGGTACAAGGATGTATAAAGGATCCGATTTGTATTTGCAATATGCAGAGGAAAATGAAGCCGGCAAAACGCAGACAACCATCAAGCATAAAACGAACGAAACGATTCTGCTTAGGAACGGTGCCGTTAAAATGAGACAGCTTTTTCGCTTGCAGGAAGCGACAAATGGACATTATGAAAGTATATATGGCAGGTTGGGGCTATCGACGACCACAAAGAAAATTCAGCATCAATGGGATGAAAAGAAAAAGGAAGGGAAACTGATCCTTCGCTATGCACTACATATGCAGGGAAGCGAACCCGGGCAATATGAAATGACGATTTCCTACAAGGAGGAAGCTTAGAACATGAATATAGTAAATGAGGTACAGGCAAAACTGAAACAGGAAATTAAAAATGCGGTTATTAAAGCTGGTCTGGCAACGGAAGAACAGGTTCCCCAAGTAGTGTTGGAACTTCCAAAAGATAAGACACACGGAGATTACTCCACGAATATGGCAATGCAATTAACGAAAATCGCAAAAAAAGCACCGAAAATGATTGCTGAAGCGATCATCGAAAACTTTGACCAGTCCAAGGCATCCATTGAAAAAATTGAAATCGCAGGCCCGGGATTCATAAACTTTTACATGGATAATGCTTATCTGACAGAGTTGGTTCCAGTGATTCTGAAAGCAGATGAAGCCTATGGCGAAAGCGATTATGGTAAAGGCGAAAAAATCCAGGTGGAGTTCGTATCCGCAAACCCGACTGGTGACCTTCACCTTGGTCATGCGCGTGGTGCTGCTGTTGGTGACACGTTATGTAATGTTCTATCAAAAGCGGGATATGACGTTTCGCGCGAATACTATATCAATGATGCAGGTAACCAAATCAATAACTTGGCAATTTCAATCGAAGCACGGTACTTCCAAGCACTTGGCCTTGATAAAGAAATGCCTGAAGACGGTTACCGCGGCGAAGATATTATCGGGATTGGTAAAACGCTTGCGAAGGAATATGGAGATAAGTATGTTAACGTCGATGAAAAAGAACGTTATGACTTTTTCCGTGAGTACGGATTGAAATGTGAAATGGCTAAGCTGAAAACGGACTTGGAAAATTTCCGTGTCGGTTTTGATGTGTGGTTCTCGGAAACGTCCCTTTATCAAAATGGGAAAATCGACGAAGCACTAAGCGTTCTGAAGGAGAGAGGCCATGTTTATGAAGAAGACGGGGCAACTTGGTTCCGTTCAACAGAACTTGGCGATGATAAGGACCGCGTTCTTATCAAAAAGGATGGCTCCTACACATACCTGACACCGGATATTGCGTACCACCGCAATAAATTGGAGCGTGGATTCGACACCCTCATCAATATTTGGGGAGCGGATCACCATGGTTATATTCCACGTATGAAAGCGGCAATCGAAGCGTTAGGCTATAATCGTGAGCAGCTTGAAGTGGAGATCATTCAGCTTGTTCATCTATTCAAAGATGGCGAGAAAATGAAAATGAGCAAGCGTACCGGTAAAGCGGTAACGATGCGTGACTTGATTGAAATGGTCGGCCTGGATGCCACACGGTATTTCTTTGCCATGAGAAGTGCGGACACACATATGGACTTTGACCTTGATCTAGCTGTATCACAATCCAATGATAACCCGGTCTATTATTCACAATATGCTCATGCCCGTATTTCAAGCATCTTGCGTCAAGGTGTGGAACAAGGGATTAGCTATGAAGGCATCACTGATTTTACTGCTCTTTCTACGGAGAAGGAATTCGAGCTATTGAAGAAATTAGGGGAATTCCCACAGGCAATCGCGGAAGCAGCCGAAAAACGGATGCCGCACCGCATGACGAATTATATTTTCGACCTTGCTTCTACATTCCACAGCTTCTACAATGCGGATAAAGTATTGGATAGTGAGAAAATGGATAGAAGTAAAGCTCGTCTTGCTCTAGTGAAATCGGTTCAAATTACGTTGAGAAACGCACTGGCACTAATCGGCGTTTCTGCACCGGAAAAAATGTAATAAGAAAAAGCGGTCGTTTCCCGTGAAACGGCCGCTTTTTTATTTAATGAAAACAGATCCCCCGCTTACTCTTTTCACTCCACGGATTCTAGACATCTCTTCAATCAATTTCAGCATCGCCTGATCCTTCATTTTTGCTTCAATCATGAAATCAACATCCTTCCCCAACTCCGTGAGTGCTTTTAGGAGGGGCATAATGAAGGCTATATCAATATAATCGGCATGTGAACGAAACGCACTGGCTGACTTTGGGGAAGAAATATGGATTGTAGGGACCGAATTGCTGTCTTCCCATGTAGTGTAGACATCGGTGAGTAGCTCGTTAAGCGGCTCCACGGATAGATTGGCAAGATGGTGATGATAATCAAAGACGAAAGGAATGCCTTCCCGCTTACATACACGTAACGTTTCGGAAGCTGTATAGGTCTTATCATCATTCTCCAGGGTCATCCTTGCTTTTACATGTTCAGGGAGCGACCTGAGGTTGTCGTGAAAGCGAATGATTGCTGAATCTTTAACACCGTAGGCGCCGCCAATATGGATATTGATGAAGGATTGGTCTGCAATGCCCATCGCTTGAAGCATTTTATAGTGAAATTCCATATCCTTCACGGCATTTTCTGTAATGCTTGGTTTCGGGCTAGTGAAAAGCGTAAATTGGTTCGGATGAAAGCTGACCCGCATGTTGTTCGCCAATACCCAATCCCCAAGTTGTTTCCATTCTTTTGCAAAAGGGGTGACAAAATCCCATTTTACATCCGGGTGAGTCGCCAAGGGAACGATGGAACTGGAAAGTCGGTAAAGCTCGACCTGATGGGCCGTATTATACTGAAGGACCCGCAATGTGTTCTCGATATTTTGTTTGGTCACCTCTAATAGCTTTTGCCTTCCTTCTTCCTGACCAAGCTCGTTATATCGTTTGAAGGTCAGGGTCTTTGCAGGGGAGGCCTCCCAAAGACAGGTTGCATTGGATACAAATCCGAATCGTATTTTCATTTTCTTCACTCCCATTACCCGATTTTTAAAGAAAAGGGGAAAGGATGGCAGCTAGTGATTCTTTTACTGAACGTAAGATATTAGGGGAGGAGAGTGTCTTTTCCGCTATTGGGTTAGATTCAGCAATGTCGATCGCCAATTCATCCTTCACATCTTCTATGCAGCGGCGGTCATATATTAAACAATTGATTTCGCTATTCAGGAATAAACTCCGTTTATCAAAATTTGCCGTACCGATATCACACATAATATCATCGATCAATATCACTTTAGAATGGTAGAACCCTCTCTGAAATTGCATGATGGAGGCGCCTTCTCTTAATAAAATTCTAAAGTAGCGGAATGATGCCTCTTTAACTAGGGCATGGTCCGAAACGTCCGGAACGATGACGGTGACCGCTACCTTTCTGGAAAGGGCTTCCCTTAATGCTTCAAACAATTTATGGCTTGGGATGAAGTAGGGTGTCCCAATAATAATTTCCGTATCAGCTTTTTGAATCAGGTTTATCAGAGTTTGTTCAAGGTCGCTTCCATTAGTCACGATGAACTGTTGAGCTTGTGAGCCAGGAACTAATTCAGGAAAATAGGCGGGAGTCCCCCTGAAATCTTCTTTTGTATCATAAAACCAATCAGAAAGGAAAACTTCCTGTAAATCCTTCACTCCTTCCCCCGTGATTTTCAGGTGGTAATCACGCCAAGGGTTTAGCTTTTCTCCTTGATTAATATATTCCTTCCCAATATTAAAACCGCCCAGATACCCAATCCTTCCGTCAATTACGGTGATTTTCCGGTGATTTCTTCTTTGCGTGGAATAGAAAAGGAAAGGGGTCTTCGGTTTAAAGCTATATGAAAAGTGAACATTGCTTTTCTTTAATTCTTGAATGGACTGCCGGGACATTTTTTTACCTCCGACCCTATCTACCAACAGCCTTACCTCCACACCCGATTCTGCCTTTTTTTGAAGCAACTTCAAAAAGTCATTGCTAAATTGATCCTCTTTCACGATATAAAAAAGAATATGTATGGACTCCTGGGCCCGTTCAATTTCTTTCAGGAAATCTTCGAATAGGATTTTCCCTGATGTAAAGACGGTCATTTCACTTTTACGGGGCGGGAAAGTGATGTTCGTTGCCCGCTTTACCTGCTGCTTATAGCCTAATTTGAAATCAACCCAGCACCAAGTGAGGATCAACATTAATATAGAAAAAAACGTAACGAACACCTTCAACACGATCCCCCCTTAATGGTTTAAGTTAGTTTGACTCAAACAACCTATTTGTAACCATTAATTAAGTACAAGAGAAAGTGGATTTTTTTAAAAAATAAGAAGGGTAATTGACGGAATTGTCGAACTTTACTAGTGGGTGTAGAAAAATAACAATATTTACAAAGAAAAAAGTTGACTGAATGCTCATTCATTATATAATGGAGATAATCAAATTTCAGGAAAATGCCATTTTTTCTATAATTTTAAAGTGGTGATCTGGCATTTTTACACGATTCACGAATATATAAAAGGGGGAACGCATGCAATGGAAATGAATGGCCTGCTGTGGATTAACTTAATTTCATTTTTACTTGTAACCGCTTACGCTGCTGGATTATTTGTCTATTTAATCAGGACTCGAATGGCCTATATAAAGCTTGGCAAAAAGGTGGAATTCGATAATCGCGTCAAAGAACGGCTGGTTAAAATTGGGGTTTATGTATTCGGACAAAAGAAGCTCTTTAAAGACAAGAAGAGTGGAATCATACACTCCATGTTATTTTATGGTTTCATCTTAGTACAATTTGGAGCCATTGACTTTTTTATTAAAGGATTAAAGCCAGGATGGCATTTACCATTTGGTCCGGTATACCCGGCGTTCACTTTCTTTCAGGAAGTCGTGACGCTCACGGTTCTTGTTGCAATCTTATGGGCAGCATACCGCCGTTATGTAGAGAAGCTTGTTCGATTGAAAAGAGATTTTAAAGCAGGGTTGGTCGTCATTTTCATTACCGGAATCATGGTTACCGTATTAACAGGTAATGGAATGGGAATGATCTGGCACGGTCATGATGCAACGTGGTCAGAACCCGTAGCATCCAGCATTGCGTTTTTATTCAACTGGATGGGACCGACCGCAGCGACTGTCGTGTTTTACGTAGCTTGGTGGTTGCATTTGATCATCATATTATCTTTCCTTGTCTATATCCCGCAGTCCAAGCACGCTCATTTAATTGCTGGACCCGTTAATGTATTCCTGAATCGTTTGGATAACCCGGGTAAGCTGAAGCCGGTGGATTTAGAGGAAGAGATTTTGGATAAAGAAGGAAATCAATATTATGGTGCCAAATATATCGAAGACTTAACGCAATATCAAATGATTGACCTATATGCCTGCGTAGAGTGTGGTCGCTGTACGAATATGTGTCCGGCCACAGGTACGGGAAAAATGCTATCGCCGATGGATATCATTATCAAAATGCGTGATCACTTAACGAATACAGGGGCAGCCGTTACGACTAAGCAACCTTGGGTTCCGTCTTTCGTATTTGGAAATACAAAGGGCAACCAAATCGCTTTAGCGAGTGCGGGGCAGGGGGCGCAGGAGTCTGCAGCAGCAACCGAGGCCTATAGCGCTAGCCTTATTGGGGAAGTCATCACGGAAGAGGAACTATGGGCATGTACAACGTGCCGGAACTGTGAAGATCAATGTCCGGTCATGAATGAACATGTTGATAAAATCATTGATATGCGCCGTTACTTGGTGCTGACGGAAGGTCGTTTGGATCCCGATGCCCAACGTGCGATGACAAACATCGAACGCCAAGGGAATCCTTGGGGATTGAACCGTAAAGAAAGAGAAGACTGGATAGGTTTACGTGACGACGTTGTCATCCCAACCGTCAAGGAAATGAAAAAAGCGGATGAGGAATTTGAATATTTATTCTGGGTAGGCTCGATGGGGTCGTATGATAACCGAAGCCAAAAAATCGCCCTTTCTTTTGCTAAATTAATGAATGAAGCTGGCGTCAAATTTGCCATCTTAGGAAATAAGGAGAAAAATTCGGGCGATACTCCTCGCCGTCTAGGAAATGAGTTTGTTTTCCAAGAACTGGCCATGAAAAATATCGAAGAATTCCAGAAAAACGATATCCAAAAAATCGTGACCATCGATCCGCATGCATATAATATCTTCAAGAATGAATATCCGGACTTTGGACTGGAAGCGGAAGTGTACCATCACACGGAATTACTTGCTCAGCTTGTTAAGGAAGGAAGACTGGTACCGCAATTCCCGGTCAATGAAACGATTACCTTCCATGACTCCTGTTACTTGGGAAGATATAACGATGTATACAGCCCACCACGTGAAATCTTGCAATCCATTGAAGGCGTCAAACTTGTCGAGATGGAACGTAACCGTGAGAAAGGAATGTGCTGTGGAGCTGGGGGCGGCTTGATGTGGATGGAAGAGGAAACGGGTAACCGAATTAACGTTTCCCGTACCGAACAAGCTCTTGCAGTAAACCCAACTGTTATTAGCTCAGGTTGCCCATACTGTTTGACGATGTTGTCGGACGGGACGAAGGCAAAAGAAGTTGAAGAGAATGTGAAAACGTATGATGTTGCCGAATTACTCGAAAAGGCAATCCTGGGAGATAGTAAGCCAGTAGCGTCTTAAGTTAAATAGAATTGCCTGCTTCTTTTAAATGAATACATTCACTAGAAGCAGGCAATTTCTCTTTTATATAAACTAAATATTTTAATTTTTGTAAAAAATATGTAAAATGGAATTAAGCGCTTTCAAATTTTTTTATACGGACATCGAGCGAGCGTTCAATCAATTTACCTGAGGAGGAAATGAATAATGACGAAAACAGTGATCATTAGCGGTGTGAGAACACCTTTTGGTAAGTTCGGCGGGGGCCTCAGCAGTTTGACAGCCTCACAGCTTGGTGGAATAGCAATCAAAGAAGCGGTTGAACGGGCAGGGATTGATGGAAGCAAGGTAGGCGAGGTCATTATGGGGAATGTGCTCCAAGCGGGGCAAGGGCAGATCCCTTCTCGGCAAGCAGTACGTAATGCAGGGTTACCTTGGGAAGTGAAAACGGAAACGATAAACAAAGTTTGCGCCTCAGGTCTTCGAAGCGTGACATTGGCAGATCAGATTATTCGCTTAGGGGAGGAAGAAATCATCGTTGCTGGTGGAATGGAATCGATGAGCAACGCACCATACATTCTCCCGAAAGCGAGATGGGGACTACGGATGGGCGATGGTCAGCTGAAGGATACGATGATCTCGGATGGCCTTAGCTGTAGCTTTACAGGCGTACATATGGGGACGTATGGAAACAGTACAGCTGCAGAACTGGAACTTACGCGTGAGCAGCAGGATAGCTGGGCTTATGAAAGTCACCAAAAGGCCATTAAGGCAATCGATGCCGGAATTTTGGCTGAAGAGATCATTGCCGTAGAGGTTCCGGTAAGAAAAGGAACGCCTATGACGATTGAGCATGATGAAGGCCCAAGAAAAGATACATCAGCCGAGAAGCTGGCCAAATTAGGTCCGGCCTTTAATAACGAAGGGACCATCACGGCTGGAAATGCCCCAGGGGTCAATGACGGAGCGGGAGCCCTTGTCTTAATGAGTGAAGAACGTGCAGAAAAAGAAGGGGTAACGCCTTTTGCCTATATTTTGAGCCATGCAGAAGTGGCTGTGGAAGCCAAAGACTTTCCCAAAACACCTGGTTTGGTCATCAATGAACTCTTGAAAAAGTCCGGTAAATCCATCGAGGACATAGATTTATTTGAAATCAATGAAGCCTTTGCCGCTGTCGCCCTAGCCAGTGGGAAGATTGCGAATGTCAATCCTGAAAAAGTAAATGTAAACGGTGGTGCCGTAGCATTAGGACATCCGATTGGGGCTAGTGGAGCCCGCATCATCATCACGCTTATGCATGAATTGAAACGTCGCGGCGGCGGATTGGGCATTGCAGCCATTTGCAGTGGCGGCGGTCAGGGAGATGCCATTTTAATAGAAGTGCCAACGCAGGGAAAATAGATTGCTAGATAACTAAGGAGGGATTTTGGATGGGCATTCAAAAGGTGATGGTCATTGGTGCAGGGCAAATGGGTTCTGGTATTGCCCAGGTATGCGCAATGAGCGGCTATGATGTTCTATTGCATGACTTGAAAGAAGAATATGTAGAAAAGGGATTAGGTACGATTACCAAGAACCTTTCACGACAAGTAGAAAAAGGAAAACTGCCTGCTGAAGATAAAGAGGCAACGTTATCCCGGTTGACAGCATCAACGGATTTGAATCAAGCGAAAGATGTGGATTTGGTCATTGAAGCAGCCATTGAAAATATGGAAATCAAAACGAAGCTTTTTGCCCAATTGGATGAAATCGCCCCGAAGCATGTCATACTGGCGACCAATACGTCATCGCTTCCCATTACGGAAATAGCTGCTGCGACAAAAAGGCCGGAGAAGGTGATCGGCATGCATTTCATGAATCCGGTTCCGGTCATGAAGCTGGTCGAGATCATCCGTGGCCTTGCTACAGCAGACGACGTATATGAAGAAATTGAGGAAATGGCAAAGTCCTTAAGTAAGGTCCCGGTCGAAGTGAATGATTTTCCTGGATTCGTTGCGAACCGGATACTGATGCCAATGATCAATGAGGCGGTTTATACCCTATACGAGGGTGTAGCAACCAAAGAGGCGATCGATGACGTCATGAAGTTAGGCATGAATCATCCCATGGGACCACTTACACTCGCGGACTTCATTGGCCTGGATACATGTTTATACATAATGGAAACCCTCCATGATGGGTTAGGGGACGACAAATACCGTCCATGTCCGTTATTGAGGAAATATGTAAAAGCAGGTTGGCTTGGTAAGAAGTCAGGACGTGGTTTTTATGAATACAGTTAGTCTTCAGGTAGAGCAAGGGCATCAGGGGAGGAATGTAGGGATGGATTTCCAATTCACAGAAGAGCAGGAAATGATGCGCAAGATGGTCCGTGATTTTGCCGAAAAGGAGATAGAGCCCCATATAGAATCGATGGAAAGAGGGGAGTTTCCCAAAAAGATCCTCCGTAAAATGGGTGAACTTGGACTGATGGGTATCCCGATCCCAGAGCAATATGGTGGAGCAGGGATGGATTTCATGTCTTATATCATTGCCATCAATGAAATTTCTAAAGTGAGCCCGACTCTGGGTGTCATACTTTCGGTCCATACTTCCGTTGGCACGAATCCAATCGTTTACTTCGGAACGGAAGAACAGAAAGAGAGGTTTGTCCCGAAGCTTGCTGCAGGTGAATACTTAGGTGCCTTCTGTTTGACGGAACAAAGTTCAGGATCCGATGCTGCGAGTTTGAAAACAAAAGCCGTAAAGGAAGGCGACACCTACCGGCTGAACGGTTCAAAGGTATTCATCACAAATGGAGCGGAGGCAGATGTTTACATTGTATTCGCTTCCAGTGATCCGAGTAAGAAAAGCAAGGGCATTTCTGCCTTTATCGTAGAAAGAGGAACACCTGGCCTTATTTTCGGGAAAAATGAGCGGAAAATGGGACTTCATGGTTCCAGTACGGTACAGGTAACCTTTGAAGATATGAGAATACCAGCTGAGAATCTCCTTGGTAACGAGGGTGAAGGGTTCAAAATTGCAATGGCCAACCTGAACGTTGGAAGAATAGGCATTGCTTCTCAAGCCCTCGGTATTGCAGAAGGCGCCATGAAACATGCTGTCGAGTATGCAAAGAGCAGGGTGCAATTCGGCAGACCGATTGCCATGCAGCAAGGCATCGGTTTCAAATTGGCCGAAATGGCCACGAACATCGAGGCTTCCAGGTTATTAGTCTATCAAGCGACCTATCTTCAGTCGCTTGGGTTACCTTGCGGCAAGGAGGCATCGATGGCAAAGTTGTTTTCATCGAAGACGGCTGTAGAAGTGACAACTGAGGCCATTCAGGTATACGGAGGGTACGGGTATACAACGGAATACCCGGTCGAACGTTACTTCCGGGATGCCAAGGTGACGGAAATTTATGAAGGAACCAGTGAGATACAAAGGATCGTCATTAATAAACATCTCTAAAACCAAGAAGATGGGGGACATGGATATGCAATTTAAATTAACGGAAGAACATGAAATGATCAGGAAAATGGTGCGTGATTTTGCTGAAAATGAAGTGGCTCCAACAGCAGCCGAAAGAGATGAAGAAGAACGGTTTGACCGTGAGATTTTTGATAAAATGGCTGAACTTGGACTGACCGGAATTCCATGGCCAGAAGAATACGGTGGCATCGGAAGCGATTATCTTGCGTATTGTATCGCAATCGAAGAACTATCCCGTGTATGTGCCTCTACGGGTGTTACGCTTTCGGCCCATACATCCCTTGCTGGTTGGCCAATCTATAAATTTGGTTCGGAAGAACAGAAACAAAAATACCTTCGCCCGATGGCTCAAGGTGAAAAAATCGGTGCATATGGTTTGACGGAACCAAGCTCAGGGTCTGATGCCGGTGGCATGAGAACGACTGCAAAGCTTGTAGGAGATGAATACATCATCAATGGTTCGAAGATTTTCATCACGAACGGTGGTATCGCCGATACGTATGTAGTATTTGCATTGACAGATCCGGAGTCTAAACAAAAAGGAACAAGTGCCTTTATTGTCGAGAAGGATTTTCCAGGCTTCAGTGTAGGTAAAAAAGAGAAAAAACTCGGAATTCGTTCTTCACCGACAACTGAAATCATTTTTGATGAATGCCGTGTACCAAAAGAAAATCTTTTGGGAAAAGAAGGCGAAGGGTTCAAAATCGCGATGATGACTCTTGATGGCGGACGTAACGGAATTGCCGCTCAGGCAGTCGGTATTGCCCAAGGAGCCTTGGATGCGGCGGTTGGTTATGCAAAAGAACGCGTCCAGTTTGGAAAACCTATCTCCGCACAGCAGGGAATCGGTTTTAAATTGGCGGATATGGCGACAGGTGTCGAGGCTTCGCGACTCTTAACGTATCAAGCGGCTTGGCTGGAGTCTGTGGGCCTTCCTTATGGAAAGGAATCCGCCATGTCGAAACTTTTTGCCGGGGACACAGCCATGAAAGTAACAACGGAGGCTGTTCAAGTGTTTGGCGGGTATGGATATACAAAAGATTACCCGGTTGAACGCTTTATGCGCGATGCAAAGATCACCCAAATTTATGAGGGAACACAGGAAATTCAAAAACTGGTCATCTCAAGGATGATAACTAAATAGAGTTGAAACCAGGTTTTCCGGAGAGGCCCTTCCGCCTCCCGGAATACCCTTTTCATTTTTCTGAAAGGCTCCCTGAAGGTGAAGGGTGAGCTTTCTAAAAGGGGTTTAAGAAATGGAAAAAAGAGAAGTTCAAGCGTCTGTCAAGGATGAGAGGCTGATCGAGAAAAGGCGTAAGCAGATGATTAAAGGTGCCGTTAACCTATTTAAAGAGAAGGGGTTTCACCGGACGACAACAAGGGAGATTGCTAAAGCATCCGGTTTTAGTATCGGTACGTTATACGAGTATATCCGGACGAAGGAAGACATTCTATATCTCGTCTGTGACTTTATTTATGATGAGGTCCGGGAGAAACTTCAGAGGGAAATCGAACAGAGTGATGGGACGCTAGACAGCCTGAAACTGACAATCGCCTATTTTTATCAGGTAATGGATGAGATGCAGGATGAAGTATTGGTCATGTATCAAGAGGTGAAAGCCTTGACCAAGGATGCCTTACCATACGTTTTAAACAAGGAAATCGAAATGGTGGGCATGTTCGAAAAGGTCATCACCAATTGTGTCAAGAACGGGGAGCTTCACTTGACGAAGCAACAGATCAGCCTCGTCTCCCATAACATTTTCGTTCAGGGACAGATGTGGAGTTTTAGAAGATGGGCTTTACACAAAAGATTTACGCTTCAAGAGTATGTTGAAATCCAAACAGAATTATTGACCCATAGTGTATCGATTCAGAAACATGCTGATATCAATTCATTTCAATAAGGAGGAGTCAAATGAGTACAATTGAAGTGTATCAACCTAAAAACCATATTCGGTTCGTGACGGCTTCGAGTTTATTCGATGGCCATGATGCATCCATTAACATTATGAGAAGGATTCTTCAGGCAAGCGGGGCGGAAGTCATTCATCTAGGCCATAACCGCTCGGTCGAGGAAATCGTGAATGCAGCGATTCAAGAGGATGTCCAGGGTATCGCGATGTCATCCTACCAAGGTGGGCACGTGGAATACTTTAAATATATGTATGACTTATTGAAAGAAAAGGGAGCCGAACACATTCGAATATTCGCTGGTGGCGGCGGTGTCATCTTACCAAGGGAGATTCAGGAACTCCATGAATATGGGATTGCCCGTATCTTCTCTCCTGATGAGGGCCGCGAGTACGGGCTACAGGGAATGATCAACGTTTTGATGGCAGAGTGTGACTTCTCGACAGTAAAGCCATCCTTGCAGGACCGTTTTGATGAACTGATTGCAGGAGAAACGAGTGCGGTTGCCCAATATATCACCTGTGCAGAAAATAGGCTCGACGCCGCCCAGGAATCAGCCGCAACAGTAGAAAGTCTCCTTGAACAGGTCAAGACATCGGAAAAACAGGTGCCGGTGCTCGGCATTACAGGAACGGGAGGAGCTGGGAAAAGCTCACTGACTGATGAGTTGATCCGACGTTTCCTCAATGAAATTCCGGAGAAGAATGTGGCGATCCTTTCTGTCGATCCGACAAAACAAAAAACTGGCGGGGCGTTGCTTGGTGACCGGATCCGAATGAACGCCATTTTTTCCAATCGAGTCTATATGCGAAGCTTGGCGACTCGCCATTCAAAAAGTGAGCTCTCACTCGCCATTCAAGATGCCATTTCAGTGGTCAAGGCGGCAGGCTTTGATTTAATCGTCGTAGAAACGAGTGGAATCGGCCAGGGAGATGCGGGCATAACCGAGATTTGCGATGTGTCCATGTATGTCATGACAAGTGAATTCGGAGCCCCTTCACAGCTTGAGAAAATTGACATGATCGATTATGCCGATTTGATCGTCATCAATAAATATGAGCGTAAAGGGTCTGAAGATGCTAAAAATCAGGTTCAGAAACAGTATCAGCGAAGCCACACTTTATTTGATCGAGACACTTCCGAAATGCCTGTATATGGCACCATCGCCTCGCAATTCAATGACCCAGGCACGAATGCTTTATTCGCCGTTCTTATCGAAAAGTTAAATGAAAAGGCCGGGACGAATTGGAGCACGACTTTTTCAAAAGAAGCGGATGTCTACAAGCAGAATGTCATCATTCCAACTGACCGGCGGTACTACTTACGTGAAATCAGTGAGACGGTCCGGAATTATCATAAGCAGGCCCGTGAACAAGTCAAACTGGCAAGAAGATTGTTCCAGCTGGAAGGGGCGATTGTGGCGGTCAAGGAAAATGGGTGTGAGGAAGCTGTCGTGGAGTCACTTGAGGCATCGAAAAAAGAAACCGTTTCCAAGTTATCGGCCGAATCGAAAGCCATCCTGACTGGCTGGAACGAGTTAAAAGATAAATATTCGGCCACACAGCTTGTCACGAAAATCAGGGATAAGGAAATCGTCACAAACCTAAAGACGAAAAGTTTGTCCGGGTTAATGATCCCAAGGGTTTCCCTTCCTAAATACGAAGACTATGGGGAGATACTAGGGTGGGTCTATCGAGAAAATGTACCTGGCCATTTCCCGTATACGGCCGGAGTTTTCCCATTCAAACGCGAGGGGGAGGATCCCAAGCGCCAGTTTGCCGGCGAAGGGTCACCGGATAGAACGAACCGCCGTTTTCATTACCTATCTAAAGATGATGATGCGAAACGCCTGAGTACCGCCTTTGATTCGGTTACGTTATATGGGGAAGACCCTGATTACCGGCCGGATATTTACGGGAAGGTAGGAGAGAGTGGCGTCAACATCTGCACGTTGGATGATATGAGGAAATTGTATGCCGGCTTTGATTTATGCGCCCCATCCACCTCGGTGTCCATGACGATCAATGGCCCTGCGCCCATTATCTTGGCCATGTACATGAATACGGCAATCGAACAGCAGGTTCGCCTGAAAGAAGGGGAATTAGGCCGTTCGCTCACAAAGGAAGAATATGAACAAGTTCAGGATTATACGCTTCAAACGGTCCGTGGGACAGTTCAGGCTGATATTCTCAAAGAAGATCAAGGGCAAAATACCTGCATCTTCTCTACTGAATTTGCCTTAAGGCTGATGGGGGACATCCAAGCATATTTCATAGATAAAAAGGTCCGGAATTATTACTCGGTTTCGATTTCCGGCTATCATATCGCAGAAGCGGGAGCCAATCCTATTTCCCAATTGGCCTTCACGTTGGCGAATGGCTTTACGTATGTCGAATATTACTTAAGCCGCGGCATGGATATCAATGACTTTGCTCCAAATCTGTCATTTTTCTTTTCCAACGGCCTTGACCCGGAATACACCGTTATCGGAAGGGTCGCGAGACGAATATGGGCGACAGTCATGCGTGATAAATATGGTGCCAATGAACGCAGCCAGAAGCTAAAATACCACATCCAGACATCGGGACGTTCCCTGCATGCACAGGAAATCGACTTCAATGATATACGGACAACGCTACAGGCCTTAATGGCCCTGCAAGATAATTGCAACTCGCTTCATACCAATGCATACGACGAAGCCATCACTACGCCTACAGAAGAGTCTGTACGCCGTGCCATGGCCATTCAGATGATCATTACGAAAGAACATGGACTATCCAAGAATGAAAATCCGATGCAAGGTGCCTTCATTATTGAAGAGTTGACTGAACTAGTCGAGGAAGCCGTCTTGAGGGAGTTCGATAGCATTAATGATAGAGGCGGTGTGTTGGGCGCCATGGAAACCCAGTATCAACGAGGGAAGATTCAGGATGAATCCATGCATTATGAAATGAAAAAACATACAGGGGAACTCCCAATCATTGGGGTGAATACGTATTTGAATCCGAATCCCCCAACAGAAGAAGCTGTGAACAGCATGGAGGTTGCCCGAGCTACAAAAGAGGAAAAAGAAGGGCAAATCGCGAATCTTCGTGCATTCCAGGAAGAAAACAAGGAAAGTGTTGAGGAAGCCTTGAACCGATTAAAGGACACGGCAATGAACGGGGGAAATATTTTTGCCGAACTGATGACTTGCGTGCAAGTCGCGAGCTTGGGTCAGATAACAAGTGCATTATATGAGGTTGGCGGACAATACAGAAGAAATATGTAAAAGGGAAGGGGTATCCTTAAGGGATGCTCCTTTTTCAGAACCAATTTTCATCATTTTTCGGAAAATGAAACATTCACCTTATAAATTCCTTGAAAAGGGGCAAAGATGATGATTCACCCCTATTTGTGATTGGTAGAATCAAAACGAGGATACTGATGTTAAAAAATAAGGATTATTTCGCACATCAATCTCAAATCTTTTTTAACTTTATTTGTGGGTGCTTTTTCCCTTATACCTTCCTTGAAATAGATTTAGTTTTTATAAGCCAGTAGGGAAAATCTGTGAAAGTATCAGATAGAACTAGCATAAACCCATTTAGATTGTTTATAATGGATAATATGTCTAGCAGGAATTGTCGTTATTTTACCGAAATACTGTTTTAGATTATTTTTTTATGTGAAAAAACATGACTAGTCGTGTTCGAATAGAGAAGGGAAGTGCGGAACTTGAGTTTGAAAAAATACTCGAAAGAGCAAATTATGGAAATGTCCTTGATAGAAATCGCATATGAAGTGTTGGTTGAAAAAAACGAACCCATTCTATTTAAAGACTTAATGAGTGAAATAGCTTCACTTCAGCATTTATCAAAAGCGGAAGTGGCAAAGAGAATTGCCCAGTTCTATACGGATTTGAATGTAGATGGCCGATTTACTTCACTTGGGGAAAACCGTTGGGGATTGAAAACTTGGTACCCGGTTGACCAAATTGAAGAAGAAGTCGTGCACGTTGTAAAAGTGAAGAAGAAAAAGAAAGCGAAGAAAGCTGCAGTGGTCGTTGAAGACTTCGATGATATTGAAGACGAAGATCTTGATTTCGAGGAAGATATTGATGACTTGGATGAAGATGATGACGATGACGACGATGATGAAATCTTAGGCGGCGCAGTTATCGACGAAGTACTTTTAGAAGACGACGTGGATGATGACGACGATTTAGAAGAGGAAATTATTGAAGATGAAGTTTTCGAAATCGACGAAGATGAAGACGAAGATGAAGAAGACGACGAAAAAGAGAAATAAATAATCGCCCCTTGACTTTTTAAGGCGAAATTTGTAGAATCATTTTTGGGCTCCTTAAAAAAGGACACAATCTTAAAATTATATCGCTCCCTTACTTTTTTGTAAGAGGAGCGTTTTTGTTTTTGATGATGGAATGTTAAAATGACATCATTTTTTTATTTTTACAATGAATACGCGTAAAGTGGTAAAAACTATAGATATCAGTAAAAAGTTCATGTTAAACACAGGGAACTTATCTAATTGGCATGCCAGGCATACCCCATCTTACCGTCCGAATTCTTGGTTACTTCTAAGAGATAAGATTGTAAGACCTGGTTTGTTCGTCTATATCTGCCGGAATAAACAAAGGCAGAAGGTTCAATGGAATCAAGAGAACGGCAGTTGATGAAAACATTCATAGGAGGATATGAGATGACTAAATATATTTTTGTAACGGGTGGAGTAGTTTCCTCTTTGGGAAAAGGGATAACAGCAGCTTCTCTAGGAAGGCTTTTAAAAAATAGAGGGTTAAATGTAACAATTCAAAAATTCGACCCATATATCAACTTGGATCCAGGAACAATGAGCCCATACCAACATGGTGAAGTGTTCGTAACGGATGATGGCGCCGAAACGGATTTGGACTTAGGTCACTATGAGCGTTTTATCGACATCAATCTTGGTAAACACAGCAATGTGACAACAGGTAAAATTTATTCAACCGTTTTACGAAAAGAACGTCGCGGAGACTACTTAGGCGGAACTGTTCAAGTTATCCCTCATATTACCAATGAAATCAAAGAACGGGTTTTCCGTTCAGGAAACGAAACGAATGCGGATATCGTAATCACTGAAATCGGTGGAACAGTCGGCGATATCGAATCTCTTCCATTCCTTGAAGCCATTCGTCAAATCAAAAGTGACATTGGAATCAATAACGTCATGTATATTCACTGTACTCTTGTTCCTTACATTAAAGCTGCCGGTGAAATGAAAACAAAACCAACACAGCATAGTGTTAAGGAATTACGCAGTCTTGGTATTCAACCGAATATCATCGTAGCACGTACTGAAAGACCGATATCACAAGATATGAAGGATAAGATCGCTTTATTCTGCGATATCGATAAAGATTCAGTAATCGAGTGTCTTGATGCGGATACACTTTATTCAATCCCGCTTGCCCTTCAAGCGCAAAATATGGATCAGATTGTGTGTGACCACCTACAACTAGATTGTGGAGTGGCAGAAATGGAAGATTGGAAAGAACTTGTTAAAAAAGTTACTTCTTTGACGAAGAAAACGAAAATTGCCCTTGTCGGTAAATATGTTGAATTGCAAGATGCATACCTTTCTGTTGTCGAAGCACTTAAACATGCAGGTTACGCATTTGATGCGGACGTTGAAGTAGATTGGATCAATTCCGAAGATGTATCGAAAGAAAATGTTGCTGAATTGCTTAAAGATGCAGATGGAATCCTTGTCCCTGGTGGATTTGGAGATCGTGGTATCGAAGGGAAAATCGCAGCAATCGAATATGCACGTACAACAAAAACGCCGTTCTTCGGTATTTGCTTGGGTATGCAATTGGCATCCATCGAATTTGCACGCAATGTTCTAGGTTTGTCTGAAGCGCATTCAGCAGAAATCAATGCAGATACACCAGACCCAATCATTGACCTTCTACCAGAACAGAAAGATGTGGAAGACTTGGGTGGTACTTTACGTCTTGGTCTATATCCATGTAAGCTTATCGAAGGTACAAAAGCATATGAGGCATATAACGATGAAGTCGTATATGAACGTCACCGCCATCGCTATGAATTCAACAACCATTATCGCCAAGCCATGGAAGAGGCAGGATTCATCTTCTCTGGTACAAGCCCAGATGGCCGTTTAGTGGAAATCGTAGAATTGCAAGATCACCCTTGGTTCGTGGCATCACAATTCCATCCGGAATTCATATCACGTCCAAACCGTCCACAACCACTTTTCCGTGACTTTGTGGGTATGTCTTTGAAACATAACGAAAAATAATAAAAACAAAAAAACAGCCGTTTGGCTGTTTTTTTTGTTTTGGTCTAGAAGTCGGGTCAAACTTCGGATTCATCTTCATATTCTTGTATGATTTCCTCGACCGTGAACTTAATCCCATGATAAGCAAAAAGGGCAGCGATGAGAGTCGGGTAACCGTAACGATTTCCCGTTTCATCCGGGATTAATCCACGTTGGATGCGTAAATCAATGTGGACATCCGCAAGCTCCACCAGTGTGGTTCCTTCGGATGGAACCGCGGTTGAAACGGCAACGAAAGGTATGCCTTCCTGATGAAGTCGTTCAGCAAATTTGATGGCTTCTGGATCATCTGAGTGACGACTGAATAACAGAAGCCGATCCTCGTGGGAAATCCTACTATCATCTGTGTATCTTTTAGCTTTTGGAAAAGGTTCCTCCCCCTCAAGGCTTTCCGCAACAACTCCTTGCATTTCCCCGAATCCATGAATGAAAACGGACCCATCTCCGACCACGGCCTGAGCTAATAGGCGTCCGGCATCCTCCATTTCGAAAGAATCCTTTTCCATGATCTTCTTAAATACACCACTTAACTGTGTAGAAAATATCTTCAACATATTTAGGAACTCCTTTAAAAAATAGTACCCCTATTATAAAGGACTTTTTGTTTCTTTAACAGATTTCCAGTCATTCGAGTCATTATCTGTCAGAAAGGTCATCCGAAAAATTAAAATCAATTTACTCTTATTGCAGGAATTTTGTTACAATTATTGAATATGAACATAGAGACATAGAACTCCAAAGAAGTTTTGCAGCAAGCCAAATTAATTACCCATAAGGGGGATCTATTATCTGATTCATTTTCACATTACAAATAGAGAACAGAGGTGGCTAAATGTCAGGGAAAATATTAATTGTCGATGACCAGTTTGGGATTCGGATTTTATTGAACGAGGTCTTACATAAAGCAGGGTATGAAACGTTTCAAGCTGCGAATGGCATTCAGGCTTTAGAAGTTCTTAACAATGATTCACCTGATCTTGTATTGTTGGATATGAAGATACCCGGTATGGATGGAATAGAAATCTTGAAGCGGATGAAAGCGGTCGATCCCGATATTCGGGTCATCATCATGACGGCGTATGGAGAACTTGACATGATACAAGAAGCAAAGGACTTAGGGGCGATGACTCATTTTGCAAAGCCTTTTGACATCGATGATATTAGAAATGCTGTCCGTGAATATTTACCCATCCAATCTAGTTAACTAGGTTTATGGATCTTTATCTCAATAAAGAAGCGTCACGGCATCTTCTTTAAGATAGCCGTGTTTTTTTAGGGTGAAGCTTAAGTGATATGGTCAATTTGTTGCTGTTTTTTTCATGTATTGATATGCTAAACGAGTAGAGATATTCTGGTTATTATGTGTATGATGCTTTAGTTTTCGGGAATATCTAGATAGAAACAACTTTCAACAATACATTCATTATTAGGAGGAAATCAAATGCCTTTAGTTTCCATGAAAGATATGCTGAATAAAGCTCTTGATGAAAAGTATGCAGTAGGTCAATTTAACATTAATAACCTGGAGTGGACGCAAGCTATTCTGGCTGCTTCAGAAGAAGAAAAATCGCCGGTCATTCTTGGTGTTTCTGAAGGGGCTGCCCGTCACATGGGTGGATTCAAAACAACTGTGATGATGGTTCAAGGTTTAATGGAAGATATGAAAATCACCGTACCTGTGGCCATTCATCTTGACCATGGTTCTAGCTTTGATAAGTGTAAAGAAGCTATCGAGGCTGGTTTCACTTCAGTAATGATCGATGCTTCCCATCACCCGATTGAAGAGAACATTGAAACGACTAAGAAGGTTGTGGAATTCGCTCACGCCCGCAATGTGTCCGTTGAGGCTGAAGTAGGAACAGTAGGTGGACAAGAAGATGACGTCATCGCAGATGGTGTCGTTTATGCTGATCCTAAGGAATGTGAACTTCTTGTTAAGGAAACGGATGTAGACTGCTTTGCTCCGGCATTGGGTTCTGTCCATGGTCCATATAAAGGAGAACCGAACCTTGGGTATAAGGAAATGGAAGAGGTTCGTGATCTAACTAAAAAACCGCTTGTTCTTCATGGTGGCACTGGTATTCCGACAAAAGATATCCAAAAAGCCATTTCACTGGGAACATCAAAAATAAATGTGAATACGGAAAACCAAATCGTTTTCACTAAAGCTGTTCGAGAAGTCTTAAATAGTAATGCGGATGTATATGATCCACGCAAATTCTTAGGACCTGGTCGGGAAGCAATCAAACAAACGGTCATTGGTAAAATTCGCGAATTCGGTTCCAATAACAAAGCTTAATTTTTTTAAAAGGAAGTTTGTCCATCAGAGATTTTTTTGTTCTCTGATGGCCACATAGGAACAAGGCGGTATTGCCCTTCGTTCATCAAACCATTAAAATGCAGTGTACAAGCACGTAAAATTCATTTACATATGGAGGAACTTTTCATGAAATTCTTTATTGATACAGCTAATATGGAAGAAATTAAACAAGCTTACGAACTTGGTGTCTTAGGAGGGGTTACGACTAACCCATCTCTTGTAGCAAGAGAAAAAGGCGTTTCTTTTCATGATCGTCTAAAAGAGATTACAAGCCTTGTAAAGGAATCTGTCTCTGCAGAAGTTATCTCCCTTGATTTTGAAGGAATGATGGCAGAGGCAAAAGAACTAGTTGCCATTGCACCAAATATCACAATCAAAGTACCAATGACACCGGATGGCTTGAAGGCTGTTGCAGCTTTAACAAAACAAGGAGTTAAAACGAATGTTACCCTTATTTTCAGTGCCAACCAAGCGTTACTTGCTGCTAGGGCAGGAGCGACATATGTGTCTCCATTCTTAGGACGTTTAGATGATATCGGTCAAAATGGATTGGACTTAATCTCCGATATCGCAGACATCTTTACAATCCATGGCATCCAATCAGAAATCATCGCGGCTTCAATTCGCCATCCGATGCATATCACACAAGCTGCGTTAAACGGAGCTCATATCGCAACAATTCCTTATAAAGTGTTAATGCAATTATTCCACCATCCTTTAACGGATAAAGGGATCGAAGCATTCTTGAAAGACTGGAACTCTCGTACAGAAGCATAATGAATCCTACCGCTAAGTTGCAAAAGAATGCTGAGTATTGGATGAAAAAGAAAAAAATTAGAAATTTTTCTCATTTTTCTACATGACTTTTCTATTTTTGTGTAAACTAAGAAACTAGATAGTGAATGATGTCGGATTACGCAATTTTCTTGTGGTAAAATATTACTTTTATTTAAAATACAGCTTCTTGAGTGCTTAGCGTGGAAGGGAGTTCATTATGGAAAAACTTAAAATTGCCGGTGGTTATCCTCTTAAGGGGACCATTCGGGTCAGTGGTGCGAAAAACAGTGCTGTCGCTTTAATTCCTGCAACGATTTTGGCAGATTCCCCAGTCACGATAGAAGGCCTGCCGGATATCTCTGATGTACAGATGCTAAAAGAATTAATGGAGGAAATTGGCGGTACTGTTGTTTTTAACGATGGTGAAATGACTGTAGATCCCAGCAAAATGATTTCTATGCCTCTACCTAACGGAAAGGTGAAAAAATTGCGTGCCTCTTATTATTTGATGGGTGCGATGCTAGGGAAATTTAAAAAAGCTGTAATTGGACTGCCTGGAGGATGTCATTTAGGACCTCGTCCAATCGATCAGCATATTAAAGGGTTCGAAGCACTAGGAGCACAAGTGACGAATGAACAAGGCGCCATTTATTTAAGGGCGGACGAGCTACGTGGTGCCCGTATCTATTTGGATGTAGTCAGTGTCGGGGCAACGATCAATATCATGTTGGCTGCTGTCTTGGCTAAAGGGCGGACCGTAATTGAAAATGCCGCAAAAGAGCCAGAAATTATTGATGTGGCTACCTTGTTGACCAATATGGGAGCGAAAATCAAGGGAGCCGGAACGGATATCATTCGGATTGATGGTGTGGATAACCTTCATGGGTGCAAACATACGATTATCCCCGATCGGATAGAAGCGGGAACTTTCATGATTCTAGCTGCTGCTGTTGGTGAGGGCATATTGATCGATAATGTCATTCCCCAACATTTAGAGTCACTCACGTCCAAAATGCGGGAAATGGGCGTCGGAATTGAAGCGGGGGACGATCAAGTATTTGTGGCTCCTGGTCAGGTCCTGAAGTCTGTTGATATAAAGACCTTGGTTTATCCGGGGTTCCCGACTGACCTACAGCAGCCTTTTACGTCGTTATTAACAAAAGCAAGCGGTTCAAGCATGGTGACTGACACGATTTACGGAGCACGCTTTAAGCATATAGACGAATTACGCCGCATGAATGCAAAGATTAAAGCGGAAGGCAGGACGGGTATCATTAGCGGCCCGGTCCAACTTCATGGGGCAAAGGTCAAAGCGAGCGATTTGCGTGCAGGAGCAGCTTTGGTAATTGCAGGTTTAATGGCAGAAGGAATAACGGAAGTGACGGGTCTTGAACATATAGACCGTGGATATAGTCATCTTGTAGAGAAACTTTCTGGCTTAGGTGCAACGATCTGGCGTGAAAAAATGACAGAAGAAGAAGTGGAGCAGCTGAAAAGCTGATCCCTTTCTTATTGCCTTATTGTGTTACGTTATATGCTTTAATGTGCTATACTATTATATAAATAAAACATGTTTGCACATTGAGGGGGAACGAAAAATGGAAAGAAGTTTGTCGATGGAGCTTGTCCGTGTAACGGAAGCGGCTGCTCTTGCATCTGCGCGTTGGATGGGTAGAGGAAAGAAAGAAGAAGCAGATGATGCGGCAACAACGGCGATGAGGGATGTTTTTAATAGCATACCCATGCAAGGTACGGTCGTTATCGGTGAAGGGGAAATGGACGAAGCACCCATGCTTTATATCGGTGAGAAACTTGGTACAGGCCTTGGACCACTAGTGGATGTTGCAGTCGATCCTTTAGAAGGAACGAATATCGTTGCATCAGGCGGATGGAATGCACTAGCAGTTTTGGCTGTTGCCGATCAAGGGAACTTGCTGCATGCTCCTGATATGTATATGGATAAAATTGCCGTCGGTCCTGAAGCGGTAGGTCTGATCGATATCAATGCATCCGTATTAGATAACCTTAAGGCAGTTGCCAAAGCGAAAAATAAGGATATTCAAGACGTGGTAGCTACGGTCTTGAACCGTAAACGCCATTCTAAAATCATCGAAGAACTTCGCGATGCGGGTGCCCGTATCAAGTTGATCAACGATGGAGATGTAGCCGGTGCCATTAATACGGCTTTCGATCATACAGGTGTTGATATTCTATTCGGATCTGGTGGAGCTCCTGAGGGAGTCATTTCAGCTGTAGCATTAAAATGTCTTGGAGGAGAAATCCAAGGTAAGCTTCTTCCTCAAAATGAAGAAGAAGTGAAACGCTGTGGGAAAATGGGACTTGATCTTGGTAAAGTCTTGAGAATGGAAGACCTTGTCCGTGGTGATGACGCGATTTTTGCTGCGACTGGCGTTACGGATGGTGAACTTCTTCGTGGTGTACAATTTAAGGCTCATCATGGCGAGACACAATCCGTGGTCATGCGTGCCAAATCAGGAACGGTCCGTTTCATCGATGGACGCCATATTCTGAAAATGAAGCCAAACGGCTTGATTAGATAAGACCATTTACTCTTGAATAGTTATGAGGGAAAGCGCGCGTGTTTCATGCACGCTTTCTCTTTTAAAAAATTAAGTTGAATAATTTAATTAAAAAAAGTAAAATAAAGCTTGTTCTACTAATTGATTTAATTCTGCCCTTTCACTCCAAACTTCAAGAAGCCTTCAAATAATTTTCTTCTTTACATGTAAAATGTATCATCCTTTCTACGAAAACTCTGGTCAGGTACATGGATTGTGGATTCTCTTCCATTTAACAAACCAATCCTTTTTCAGTATGGGTGAAAACGTTTAATTAATAAAAGTGTGGTGTCATGATGAATTTAACGATTTCCAATTTAGAAAACATGAAATTAAAAGATCTCTATGAGCATGCACGGGAATATAAAGTTTCTTATTACAGCAAGCTGTCGAAAAAAGAACTTATATTTGCGATCCTAAAAGCTCAAGCCGAACAAGATGGCCTTCTATTCATGGAAGGTGTTTTAGAGATTATCCCTTCAGAGGGATTTGGTTTCCTGCGTCCGATTAATTACTCTCCAAGCTCGGAGGATATCTATATTTCAGCTTCCCAAATCCGCAGGTTTGATTTGCGTAATGGTGATAAGGTATCCGGAAAGGTTAGGCCGCCGAAAGAAAACGAACGCTATTATGGATTATTACATGTAGAAGCCGTTAATGGCGACAATCCTGAGTCTGCTAAGGAACGTGTCCATTTCCCTGGGTTGACTCCGTTGTATCCAAATAGACAGATTACATTAGAAACAACGACGAAGAATTTATCAACAAGAATTATGGATGTCCTTGCTCCTGTCGGGTTTGGCCAACGTGGGTTAATCGTGGCTCCCCCTAAGGCGGGTAAAACGATGTTGATTAAAGAAATGGCCAATGCCATTACAACGAATCATCCCGAGGCGGAATTAATTGTCTTACTCATTGACGAACGCCCCGAAGAAGTAACGGATATTGAACGTTCAGTGGCTGGTGACGTCGTTAGTTCGACATTCGATGAAGTGCCGGAGAACCATATCAAAGTGGCTGAACTGGTATTGGAACGGGCAATGCGCCTAGTTGAGCATAAACGCGATGTCATCATTCTAATGGATAGTATTACTCGTTTGGCACGTGCTTATAACCTAGTGATTCCCCCAAGCGGTAGAACGTTATCGGGTGGGATTGATCCAGCTGCATTCCATCGGCCGAAACGCTTCTTTGGAGCAGCCAGGAACATCGAAGAAGGCGGTAGCTTAACGATTCTTGCTACAGCTTTGGTAGATACTGGATCACGTATGGATGATGTTATTTATGAAGAATTTAAAGGTACGGGGAATATGGAGCTTCACTTAGACCGCTCACTTGCTGAAAGACGCATTTTCCCTGCGATTGACATTCGCCGTTCAGGCACCCGTAAAGAAGAATTATTAATTCCGAAAGACCGTTTGGATAAGCTTTGGGCCATTCGTAAAACGATGTCCGATTCCCCAGATTTTGCAGAGAAATTCCTTCGCCGTCTAAAACAGACAAAAAGCAATGAGGAATTTTTCAGTAAGTTGGACGAAGAGATGCTTGAAATGAAAAAAGGATCATCGAGTTTAAAGCGCTCTTAAACAGGTTGAAAACAAAATGTTGCACAACGAGTTTTAAATTGCTATAATGAGGTCATGTGTTTTTACAATAAATGTGAGGATGCATTTTCCTCATCTTGAAGTATATAACTCTGTTTCGAATGATTCAGGGCAGAAGGAGCTGAAAAGAATGAAAACTGGAATTCATCCAAATTATAAACTATCAAAAGTAATTTGCTCTTGCGGGAATACTTTTGAAACTGGTTCAGTTAAAGAAGAAATCAAAGTTGAGACTTGTTCAGAATGCCATCCATTCTACACTGGTCGTCAAAAATTCGCTGAAGCTGGCGGACGTGTTGATCGCTTCAACAAAAAATACGGTATTAAATAAGCCGGACTTTCAAAAAACAGGCAAGTATTCTTCTTGCCTGTTTTTTTCTTTTCTGAAAATTAATGAGATTTTATATAAAACCGGGTCCAAAAAAATTATGGCCAAGGGATCGACAGGTGGAAGGAGTAGCTGTTTCCATGTATGTAATGAAACAAACAGGCTGGATCGAGGTTATTTGCGGAAGCATGTTTTCAGGTAAATCTGAGGAATTGATAAAACGGGTCAGCCGTGCTCAATTTGCAAAAGAGAGTATAGCGGTTTTTAAACCAGCTATAGATAACCGCTATGCGGAAGAGGCTGTCGTATCACACAACGGTTCCTCCGTGATGGCAAAGCCGATTGCCCATTCAACAGATATATTTAAGTATCTGGATCAGCCCTTGGATATTATTGCGATAGATGAAGTTCAATTCTTTGATCCTGAAATTATCGGGGTTGCCCAGCATCTTGCGGACAGCGGTTATCGAGTGATTATGGCTGGACTGGACCAAGATTTCAGAGGTGAACCATTCGGCCCCATGCCTACTTTATTATCACTTGCTGAATCCGTTACGAAGCTGCAAGCTGTATGTGAAGTATGTGGGTCACCTGCGAGTAGGACTCAGCGTTTGATTGATGGTTCGCCTGCTTCCTATGATGAACCCATCATTCTTGTTGGTGCATCGGAGTCATATGAGCCCCGTTGCCGTCATCATCACGAAGTTCCAGGTAAACAAGCGGTGGAAGTAAAAGAACAAATATGAATGTAAAACGATGTCCTAGGATTCCGATCCTAGGGCATTTTTTATTAGGTAAAGGGAACATATAGAAGAAAGGTCATCCCAATACATGGAAGAGAATTAAAGAAACTTTTACCTTCATTTTGGGAATGCTGAAGAGGAAGCACTCTAATAAGACATAACCTAATGGAGGTAAAAACATGAAAATCACTTTGCCTTTTTTGGCGGCTGTTTTTCTTAGTATATTGACAGCTTGCGGTCAAAATGACAATGCAATTGATAATGATTCAGAATACAGAGATCAAACTAGAAATGGTCAAGAATTTGTTGGTAATCATATGAAAAATGTCACTCCTGATTGGGACAATGAAACGGAACGCCCGTCTGATCAGCTGCTGAATACACCTCATCATACAAGTAATAATTCACCCTCAATGGGACAAGAAGTAGATAAAATCCGAGCGGTCATTAAATCGGAAACCGATTATGATACTGGGATGGTGTGGCATAATGGCAATACGATTCATGTGACCGTCCTTGCCAAAGGCAAAATAAAGACGGATCAGGAAAGAGAAAAGGAAAAGAGACGGATCGAGGATCTTATCTTACGGGCCGTTCCCCAATATAATATAGATGTGAAAGTAAAGAAATAACCACATATTTGAATCAGCTTTGACGTTGATTATTCACCTATACTATAATTAACCTTAGAAGTGAACTCGAATGGGGCACTGAATTAATTATATGTAGAAATAAAAAGATCCTTTCAACATCATGCCAAGTAGGTGTTGGATAACTTAAGAGGTGAATAACTTGTTTGATCGACTGCAAGCAGTAGAAGATAGATATGAGAGATTGAATGAACTATTGAGTGACCCTGAAATCATCAATGATACGAATAAGCTAAGGGAATATTCGAAGGAACAAGCTAGTATTCAGGAAACGGCTTCCACTTATAAGGAATACAAAGAGGTCCGGGATCAACACAAGGAAGCTAAAGCAATGCTTGAGGATAAATTGGATGCGGATATGCGCGATATGGTTAAGGAAGAAATCAGTGAACTCGAATCCACAATACAACGACTCGAGGAAAAGCTGAAGATCTTGCTGATTCCGAAAGATCCTAATGATGACAAAAACGTTATCATGGAGATACGTGGAGCGGCAGGCGGAGATGAAGCGGCGCTATTTGCAGGAAGTCTTTACCGCATGTACAGCCGTTTTGCTGAGGTGCAAGGTTGGAAGACTGAGGTCATTGAAGCGAGTCCTACCGGGCTTGGCGGTTATAAGGAAATCATTTTCATGATCAATGGGAATGGTGCTTATTCCAAGTTGAAGTTTGAAAATGGAGCCCATCGTGTTCAACGTGTCCCTGAAACGGAGTCGGGTGGACGAATTCATACATCAACGGCAACGGTCGCCGTTTTACCAGAAGCCGAAGAAGTGGAAATACAAATCCATGATAAGGATGTACGTGTAGATACTTTTGCATCCAGCGGACCTGGAGGGCAAAGTGTTAACACGACCATGTCGGCCGTACGTTTAACACATATACCAACGAATACGGTAGTGTCTTGTCAGGACGAAAAATCACAAATCAAAAATAAAGACAAAGCGATGAAAGTATTACGGGCTCGGGTATATGACAAAATCAATCGCGAAGTACAGGCAGAATATGACCAGAACCGGAAGCTTGCGGTTGGTACAGGGGACCGTTCAGAACGAATCCGCACGTATAATTTCCCGCAAAACCGTGTTACCGACCATCGGATTGGCTTAACGATTCAAAAGCTGGATCAAATCATGGAAGGAAAGCTGGATGATGTCGTGGATGCCTTGATCATGGAAGATCAATCATCAAGGCTGGAAAATGCAGATGAATAATCCGGTTGTGAAAGTATATGAAGCCCTGAAGTGGGCTTCTTCTTTTTTAATGGAGAATGGTCGCGATGCCAATGCGGGAGAGATTTTGCTGCAACATTATTTAAAACAGACGAGATCGCAACTTTTGGCCAATCTGCATACAGAACTCAGTCCAGAACAGCTTGAACAATTCAAGTCGGGAGTGGCGCAACACGTAAAAGGAGAACCGGTCCAGTATATAATCGGAAGCGAGGAGTTTTATGGCCGTACCTTCCTTGTGAATGAAGAAGTATTGATTCCCAGACCGGAAACGGAAGAATTGATATACTATACGCTTCGAAAACTTCCCGGCATTTTTAAAGGGGCCCAGAAGCTGAATATGGCAGATATCGGGACGGGTAGTGGAGCAATTGCCATAACGATGAAACTGGAGGAACCAAGACTGCACGTGACGGCTACGGATATTGCAGCACCTTCACTTGAGGTGGCGCGAAGGAATGCTGGATTACTGGATGCGGATGTGCAATTTATCCAAGGTGATTTACTTCAGCCCTTCATCCAGCAAAATAAGAAGGTGGACATCCTTTTATCGAATCCTCCATATATCCCGGATGAAGATGAAAAGACGATGTCTACGGTCGTAACGGATCATGAGCCCCATCGTGCTTTATTTGCAGGTGTCGATGGACTCGATTTTTACCGCCGGTTTATGGAACAATTGCCGCAAGTCATGCAAGTGCCTGGTTTCATCGGTTTTGAAGTGGGGGCAGGACAAGGGAAAGCTGTGGCTGGATTACTGAAAGAAACGTTTGTGCACGCGGATGTTTCCGTTGAACATGATATTAATGGGAAAGATCGGATGGTCTTTGCTATATTGAGTTGATTCGTCTCCGTTGGGGACGGATTTTTTCCTTTTGGAAAATCGTGAACCTTAAATCATATTTACTAGTTTAAGATAGCCGGGTATTGGCGAGACTAGTTTGTATGAGGGGGGCGAGAGTAATGAAAACTAAACATTTAGCCATTATTTATCTATTAATCTTAACAATAGGAACGATTATAAGTATATACATGCCGAAAGCGGAAGCGGTCGGAACCGAGGCGACCATGGTCATACCGGATGAGGCGATTCGACTTAGGATTTTGGCTAACAGCGATAAGGAAGCGGACCAATCCGTTAAACGCCTGATCCGTGACGAAGTGAATGCCGATATTACCGAGTGGGTAAAAGATCTTACCTCATTAGATGAAGCGAGAAAAGTAATTCAATCCCATTTGGGTGATATTGAGGCCACGGCCATGGAAGTGGTAAAGGAGAATGGTTTGGAGCAGTCCGTTTCCGTGGATTTTGGACAAGCGGAGTTTCCCACAAAGCTTTATGGCCAGTATTTATACCCTGCAGGTGAGTACGAAGCGGTGATCATTACGCTTGGTGAAGGGGAAGGGGCTAACTGGTGGTGTGTGTTGTTTCCTCCATTATGCTTCCTTGATTTTTCAAACGGTACGGCAGTAAGCCAAAGTCCTATTGTAGAGGATGAAGAAAAGGAAACGGTGACGGTGGAAAAGGCAAAAGTGTCCGCGGCTGTAAAGGACACGAAAGCAAAAGCGAAGGATAAGATAGTAGAAGGGGTGAAGGAGGAGGCTAGAGAAGAGGATGAAGAAGTAGAGAATGCCGAATATACGGCCTCTGCCGATAAGGGACAACAAGTGTACGACGGAGAAGATGAATTCGAAGTTGAAGTGAAGTCACTTTTTGCGGAAATTTTCCATGAGATTTTTTGAAATGGGGGCAACTGTCCCCAATTTTCAGGTTTAGAAAGGGAAAACTGTACATATCCACAGGCATATTAACAAAATATCGAAAAAGTCAGTCTTTAATGGCCAATATCCACAATATTATCCACAGTTTACTTGTAGTTACCCACAATTTGTGGATAACACTTGAATATTGTGTATACTTCTTTTATACTTTCAAAGTATCTTTTAAGCAAAAACCATCTAAAACGGCTGAAAAACCGTTCATATATAAGCAATTATCAAAAATAAGATAAGTAAAAAAGTGAAGGTGTTAATAATGGAAACGAAAGTCTGGTTAGTGGATAAAGATGTGGATAATTTACAAAGTTATCCCCAGATCATACAATCGGCCGAATTATTAGAGGCCAATCAGGTGGTAGCCTTTCCTACTGAAACCGTTTACGGCTTGGGAGCTAATGCAAAAAGTGATGAAGCGGTAAAAAAAGTGTTCGAAGCAAAGGGGCGACCAAGTGACAATCCATTAATTGTCCACATCGCTTCTGAGAAGCAATTAAACGAGATAGTTGAAGAGGTCCCAGAACAAGCAAGGAAACTGATGGATGAGTTTTGGCCGGGGCCATTGACTCTCATTATGAAACGAAAACCTGGAAAGTTGTCGGACATAGTGACAGCTGGCTTGGAGTCCGTTGCAATCAGGATGCCGAATCATCCGATTGCCTTGGCCCTTATTAAGGCGAGTGGCTTGCCGATAGCGGCACCGAGTGCAAATACTTCGGGGAAACCGAGCCCGACTACCGCTAAGCATGTCGAAGATGATTTGGTAGGTCGAATTGCAGGTATCGTCGATGGCGGGGCAACAGGGGTAGGCGTTGAGTCCACAGTGCTTGATTGTACCGTAGAAACCCCGGTTATATTAAGACCCGGTGGGATTACACTCGAACAAATCGAAGCGGTCATCGGTACGGTAAGGCATGATGTCGCTTTGAAAAGTAAAGATGCGGCCCCAAAAGCACCGGGAATGAAATATACACATTATGCACCGAAAGCGCCACTTTTTTTAGTGAAGGGCAATCAAGCTTTTCTTCAAAGACTTGTGGATGAAAAAAGAAAAGATGGGTTGAAAGTTGGCGTCATATGTTCTACTGAGCATCAACCTGAATATAAAGCGGATTATGTCATAGCGCCTGGATCATTGGCAGACTTGCATACGGTTGCAGCCGGGTTGTACGATACGTTAAGACAATTTGATGCCCTTGATACGGATATCATCTTTAGCGAAATGTTTCCGGAGTCCGGAATTGGCGTTGCCATCATGAACAGGCTCGTTAAAGCTGCCGGTCACCAAACTATCGAGGGATAGATAATCACAGCTAAAACACAGGATTTTTCCTTCTATTTCTTTTCGGACATGCATAACATGTAGTAGGCACGTCCGAGGGGGGTTGGAATGAATACGGTTTCTGGGGAAATCATCACCTTATTGATCATGGCTTTTGCGTTAGGCATGGACGCCTTTTCTGTGGGATTGGGAATGGGCATGTTCAAGCTAAGGCTCAGGCAGATTTTCTTCATCGGGCTGACAGTCGGTTTTTTTCATGTATGGATGCCGTTGCTTGGAATGGGGGCGGGGCGTTTTATCTCTGATAAATTCGGAACTTTTGCAACATATGCGGGCGGCCTCTTGTTGATTTTTCTTGGCATCCAGATGTTCCTACCCGGGAAGGTGAATGAATCAGGGAGCAGAGATCAAAAACTACTTGCCCCGGTGGGAAAAGGGTTGCTCATATTTGCGCTTGGGGTGAGCCTGGATAGTTTTTCAGTGGGTTTGACTCTCGGAATCTATGGGGCGAAAACGCTCGTGACCATTTTATGCTTTGGCCTTGCCGCCACTCTTTTAACGTGGGCGGGACTTCTGCTTGGGAGAAAGATGCAGGGACTCTTGGGAGTATACAGTGAGATCCTTGGTGGAAGTATTCTATGTGCATTCGGCTTAAAGCTATTATTCTCTTTTTAGACATATTCATATCCTATCTTTTCATCATCAAACTGTTCCGAATGCCGGAGCGGTTTTTATTTTTATTAGGACTAGGTAAAAAGGTTTATGAAATCGCCTTATTTTATTCAAATTATCGATGTTTTTTATGTTATTTTAATTAAGAGTAGGCTTTTAGATGGACTATTCAAATCGGATCTATGCCTTATAATGAATAAAAAAGGAGGCGTTACATATGATCCGAGTATTGTTTGTATGCACCGGTAACACGTGCAGGAGCCCCATGGCTGAAGCAATTTTAAAAAGTAAGAACATATCGGGCATCGAAGTGAGGTCCGCAGGCGTATATGCTACACCTGGTCAGGACGCATCAGAATATGCCAAAAGAGTATTGGACGAAAATGATATGTGGAATCACCATCGCTCCACACTATTATCCCAGCAGGATTTAGACTGGGCCACACATATTTTTACGATGACGGAAGGACATAAATCGGTCATTCTGAATACATTCCCAACCATAGATCACAAAACTTTCACTTTAAAAGAATTCATTCAGGACGATAAATATGATAAAGACATACTAGATCCGTTTGGCGGTTCGGAAAACCTGTATCGGGAAACGTTCAAGGAGCTTCATGGTTTAATTGTAGAATTGGTTAAAAGGCTCAAAGAGTAAGTCTACAGGGGGAAAGAGAATGGCAGAAAGAGCACATTATAAGTTTGGTTTACGAAAGAAATTGGTTGTCTTCATTACAGTCCTTGCTTTAATCACGTATTCAACCTCGGCATTTTTCATTTTCGTTGTACACCCAATGTTTTTTGAAAATATCAGTTCGATAAGTTTTAGCATTGCTACGTTGTTACTAGGCATAATGTGGTCGGGCCTTCTCGCCTTTTTTGCAGCCGGTGTCATTACTAAACCACTACAAAGGTTAGAAAAAGTTGCTCTAAGTGCAGCACAAGGAAGCATTAACGAAGAAGTGGTCCTATCGAAGGCGGATGATGAGATACGTTCACTCGGCATGGCTTTTAACTTGATGCTGTTTAACCTCCGGGAAATGGTACAGAGCATTGAAGAGAACTTTCAAGAGACCAATAATAAAGTCATTCATATCTCCCAAGAGTCTTCGAGAGCTTCGGACCAGGCTGAGAACATAGCAAGGACCATTGAGGAAATATCCAAAGGTGCCGACAACTCGGCAGTCTCCATCATGAATACGGCTGAATCCATCGATGATGTCATCATGATTGCGCAGCAGGTTCAAAGCAAGGCGAAGGCATCAGTTGGACTGTCAAGTGAAATGGCGGAAGAACTGTTTCAGAGTAAGGAAGTCGTCAATTCCTTGGTTTCCGGTATTAAACAATTGGCTCAAGAAAACCAAGAGTCACTCAAAACGGTGAAGCGCTTGGAGGAAAATGCGAAAAAGGTAGAACAAATCATTGAACTCGTCGGTGATATCGCAGCTCAGACCAATCTTTTGGCCTTGAATGCCTCGATTGAAGCAGCCCGAGCCGGAGAACACGGTAAAGGATTTGCCGTTGTAGCAGAGGAAGTCCGTCTCTTGGCGGATGAGAGCGCGAAAGCTGTTCAGGGCATTTCAAGTCTTATCCAAAACATTCAAGTTGAAGTTCAGGCGGTCGTCAAACAAATCAGTGAGCAGGTGGTATCGGCGAATAAAGAAGCGCAAAAAGGAACCGATACAGACATAGCGATCGAAGGCATGACAAAAACGGTACATAACGTTGTCGTAGCGGTCAAGGATATTACCGAGCTTGTTGATCGTCAGATGGAAAGTGTGGAGGAAACATCCAGGCAGTCACAGGAAGTCGCTGCCATTGCTGAAGAGACATCCGCTGGTGCAGAAGAAGTCACGGCTGCAACCCATGAACAGGCTTCCGTTATGGAAAATGTAGATAAGTTGGCCATGGAACTTAAGGATCAAGCCGACAAACTTAAGCAGACCATCACCCGTTTTCATACGTAAACCGCTTCCTTGCAGGAAATCAGTCGCTGATTTCCTGCTTTTGTATAGAGGGGACCTGCTTCCCTTTATCTTTTCATAACTTTGTGACACAATAAAAATAAATGAGAACATCTAGGAGGACTTTATTATGAAAGTTGCAATTGCTTCAGACCATGGAGGAATTCAAATCCGTGAAGAAATAAAGAACTTGATGAATGAGTTGAATATTCCATATGAGGATTTCGGCTGTGAATGCAGTACATCCGTGGATTATCCCGACTTTGCCCTGCCGGTTGCTGAAAAAGTGGCGAAAGGCGAATTTGATCGAGGCATCCTAATCTGTGGTACAGGCATCGGAATGAGCATTGCTGCCAATAAAGTCAAAGGGATACGTTGTGCGCTGGTTCATGATGTGTATAGTGCAAAATTGACCCGTCAGCATAATGACAGCAATGTGTTAGCGATGGGGGAACGTGTCATTGGGCCTGGTCTTGCAAGGGAGATAGCCCAAACATGGTTGACTTATGAATTTGAGGGCGGTCGTCACCAAAATCGGATTGGCAAGATTGCAGAGTATGAGGACAAAAGTAACTAAGTCATTCATCATCCGTAATGCTAATGCGAGGTATCCACAATGAAAGGATGCGTTTTTCATGACAAGTGATGCTTTATTATCAGAAGAGCTTGAGATATGGAAAAACCAGTTTCAAAAACTGTTACAGGAGTTCCAGGAAACCGCCGCTTTAGGGAAGCGCCAGCTACTTGTAATTGGTTGCTCTACAAGTGAAGTGGCCGGGAAACGGATTGGTACCGAAGGATCGGTTGATGTGGCGGGCATGCTTTTTTCTGTAGTGAAGGAATTTCAAGAAGAAACCGGAGTGCAGGTTGCCTATCAGTGTTGTGAACACTTGAATAGGGCGCTCGTCCTCCCAAGGGAGTCGGCGGATTCACGAGGCTATGAAGAAGTTGCGGTTGTACCCGTGCGCACAGCTGGAGGGTCAATGGCCACCCACGCTTATCAGCAATGGGATGATGCTGTAGTTGTCGAGCACATCAAGGCGGATGCAGGGATTGATATTGGCGATACGTTTATCGGCATGCATTTGAAACATGTAGCTGTTCCAGTTAGAACATCCATTAAGGAAATAGGCCATGCCCATGTGACAATGGCTAGAACCCGTCCTAAACTAATTGGTGGGGAACGGGCCGTTTATCAAGCTGCTTCTATAAATAAGAGTTGTACATGATAATTAAAAAGGCAAACAGCATTCCTTTAATGAGGGGATGCTGTTTTCAAATAACAGAGGAACAATCTTAAATAATCGCAAATTGATTGTATGGAAAATGTTTTTTTTGCTGATTAAATCTAAGTACACTAAGGGTTTTTTCGGGAAAACTCTATAAAATACGAACAATATTTTAATATTATAGAAGGAATATTCGATAAAAATAAACTACCACTTCTAAAATAGACATGTTAAAATAGAGTAGAATTTTCAAACAATTATAGCTGAGGCTTTTTCATGTCCTTTTGAGGGCATGTTGTACATAATGGAAAAAGCGAATAATCCCGCACAATTTGAGGAGGAGTTACGGAATGAATCGTTTGGCAAAACAAGATGAACAAGTATTTAACGCAATCCAACTGGAATTAGGGCGACAAAGAAGCAAGATTGAGCTTATTGCATCTGAGAACTTCGTTAGTGAAGCTGTCATGGAGGCTCAAGGATCTGTTCTAACGAATAAATATGCTGAAGGGTATCCTGGGAAACGTTACTATGGTGGATGTGAATATGTCGACATCGTAGAAGACTTGGCACGCGATCGCGCAAAGGAAATATTTGGTGGCGAGTATGTAAATGTACAACCTCACTCTGGTGCCCAAGCGAATATGGCCGTTTACTTTACTGTTCTTCAAACAGGTGACACAGTGCTTGGGATGAACCTTTCCCATGGTGGCCACTTAACGCACGGCAGTCCTGTTAACTTCAGTGGAGTGAACTATAACTTCGTTGAATATGGTGTGGACGAAAAAGATCACCGTATCGATTATAATGATGTATTGGAAAAAGCCCGTCAGCATAAACCGAAATTGATCGTAGCGGGTGCTAGCGCATATCCACGTGAAATTGACTTTAAACGCTTCCGTGAAATTGCCGATGAAGTTGGAGCATATTTAATGGTGGACATGGCACATATCGCCGGTTTAGTGGCTGCAGGTTTGCATCCAAGCCCAGTTCCATATGCTGATTTCGTAACGACAACAACCCATAAAACACTTCGCGGACCACGTGGCGGAATGATTATTTGTAAAGAAGAGTTCGGCAAGAAAATCGATAAATCTATCTTCCCTGGTATTCAAGGCGGCCCGTTAATGCATGTTATTGCGGCTAAGGCAGTGGCATTCGGTGAAGCGCTTCAAGATGATTTTAAAGGATATGCTCAACAAATCATCGATAATGCTAAACGCTTGGGTGAAGGTCTTAAGAAAGAAGGATTCACACTTGTATCTGACGGTACGGATAATCATTTAATCTTACTTGATGTTCGTTCAACAGGACTTACAGGAAAGATTGCAGAAAAAGCATTGGATGAAATCGGAATCACCGTCAATAAAAACGCAATTCCTTATGATCCGGAAAAACCATTCGTTACAAGTGGTATCCGTATCGGAACGGCGGCCGTGACTTCTCGTGGCTTCGGGTTAGAAGACATGGATGAAATTGCGTCACTCATTGGTCTTGTTTTGAAAAATAATGAAGATGAAGCGAAACTTGAAGAAGCGAAACAACGCGTTGAAGCTTTGACAAGTAAATTTGATTTGTATCCTTCATTCTAATATGTAGAGCCGCTTCCTTTCTGGGGAAGTGGTTTTTTTACGTAGTGCACGTGATGGAAAAAAGATATATAAGTCATCGTGTTCCGAAAAATCTAAATACTAAAAATAGGTCTGACATCTAAAGGCTTATTGAAGATTGAATCTTTTTTCTGTAAAATGAGTAGAAGTGAAATTTAAAGGGCATAAAAAGACTTTAGATGACTATGGCAAGTATGAAATATAAACAAAATCAGGCACTGGAATGGGAGAGATGAAAAATGGGAAAAGTTTTTGTTTTTGACCACCCGTTAATTCAACACAAATTAGCTTATATACGCGATATAAATACAGGAACAAAGGAATTCCGTGAACTAGTGGATGAAGTGGCATCATTGATGGCATTTGAAATCACTAGAGACATGCAACTTGAAGAAGTTGAAATCCAAACACCTGTAAGCAAGGCGAAGGTGAAAATGCTTGCCGGTAAGAAAGTGGGCATCGTTCCGATCCTACGTGCGGGAATAGGGATGGTTGACGGAATCATTAAGTTGATCCCAGCTGCAAAAGTAGGACATGTGGGTCTATACCGTGACCCTGAAACATTAAAACCTGTTGAATACTATGTGAAAATGCCAAGCGATTTGGCTGAAAGAGAATGTATTGTTGTTGACCCAATGTTAGCTACGGGCGGTTCTGCTATTGAAGCGATCAATTCGATTAAGAACCGTGGGGCAATCAATATCAAGTTCATGTGTCTCATTGCAGCTCCAGAGGGAGTGGAAGCATTAAAAGAAGCACATCCGGATGTTGATATTTACATTGCAGGACTTGATGAGAAGTTGGATGAACACGGATATATCGTTCCAGGTCTAGGTGACGCAGGAGATCGTTTATTCGGCACAAAATAGAAAGAAACTGAGGTGTCACGAATGAAACAACCGATCAAGGTCATGACGATTTTCGGAACGAGGCCGGAAGCTGTCAAAATGGCTCCCTTAGTACTCGAATTTCAAAAGCACCCAGAATTTTTCGAACCTATAGTTGCTGTAACGGCACAGCATCGACAAATGCTAGATCAAGTTTTGGACTTGTTTTCCATCGTTCCCGATTATGACTTGAATATAATGAAGGAAAGGCAAACGTTAGCGGATATTACAACCAGGGCTTTAAGTGGGCTTGATTCCGTAATGAAAGAAGCCAAACCCGATATTGTTCTGGTACACGGTGATACCACCACAACTTTTGTTGCGAGCTTAGCCGCCTTTTATAATCAAATCGTCATTGGACATGTGGAAGCGGGGTTGCGTACGTGGAATAAATATTCCCCTTACCCTGAAGAGATGAACCGCCAATTAACGGGCACGATGGCTGACCTTCATTTCGCACCGACTGCCAAAGCGGAAGAGAACTTGTTGAATGAAAACAAGAGAGGCAATATCTTCGTGACCGGTAATACGGCAACGGATGCTTTGAAAACGACGGTTCGCTCCACGTATTCCCATCCGGTTTTAACTGGGTTGGGCAAAGACAGGCTCGTTTTACTGACGGCCCATCGTAGGGAAAATCTAGGAGAGCCGATGCGCAATATCTTCAGGGCCGTTAAAAGAATCGTGGCGGACCATGAAGATGTTCAAGTGGTTTATCCAGTACACTTGAATCCTGCTGTACAAGAACTTGCCAATGAGATTCTCGGCGATCATCCCCGTGTCCATTTAATTGAACCGCTGGATGTTTTGGATTTTCATAACTTTGCTTCCAGAGCGTATTTGATTCTGACGGATTCCGGGGGGATTCAAGAAGAGGCCCCTTCACTAGGGGTCCCTGTCCTTGTATTGCGGGATACGACTGAACGTCCTGAAGGAATCAACGCGGGTACCTTGAAGCTGGCAGGAACGGACGAGCGGACAATTGTACAAATGGCGCATGAATTGCTGAACGATCCCGAAGAGCACGAAAGAATGTCAAAGGCCTCAAATCCATATGGTGACGGCAACGCATCAGCCCGGATTGCTGAAGCGGTCCGATACTATTTCAAGCAAATAAGTGAACCACCAACAAGATTTGAATAATAAAAAAGGAAAAGCCAATATCCAAGGGCTTTTCCTTTTTTTATTGTATACTCCTCAATCGTTGAGAAGAAGATAATGGGGAAGGAGGGTGCACAAAAATGAGAGCAATCATTATAGGTATATTTATTTTTTTATCCACATTCCCCCTTCCGATTGAAAGGGGAGTGGCGTCTGTCATACTGCCCCCCCTACCCAAAACGGCTGAATCCAAAAAAGTTAGGGCTGTTGTCACGACGGATCGACCGCTAAGCAATAGGGAGATTATAAAGGTACTTTCTAAATATCCATCATTGAATCTGCGCAATGTTTTTACGGTCGCCCTTGACGGATTTTCCGTACAGGGGAACAGGGAGGAGGTTAAGCGGCTTTGGAAGGAGGATCATATTCAAGCTGTTTCGGAAGTGTCAAAATATCATCCGGCGCTTGATGAAAGCGTCCCATATATTGGCGGCGATCGGGTAAGGAGCTTTTTCGATCAGAAACATCGTCGTATAACTGGAAAAGGAGTGAAGGTCGGTATTATCGATACGGGAATGGATTATACCCATCCGGATTTACAGCATGCGTACAGAGGCGGAAAGGACTTAGTGGATGACGATTCTGACCCGATGGAGACAACGAATCAGGGGGAAATGAACACGATTCATGGAACTCATGTGGCTGGCATCATTGCCGCAAATGGCAAGATGAGGGGAGTGGCTCCGGAAGCTGAAATCTATGCTTACCGTGCATTAGGACCTGGCGGGGCAGGAGATACTGAGCAAGTTTTGGCGGCCGTCGAGTCGGCCATCAAGGATAAAGTCGATGTTTTGAATCTTTCTCTTGGGAATGATATTAACGGACCTGATTTACCGATTTCACTTGCACTAAATAAGGCGGTGGAATCCGGAATTGTTGCTGTCACATCCAATGGTAATTCAGGTCCGGCCGTATGGACGGTCGGATCACCCGGAACGGCGGAGAAAGCGATATCCGTCGGGGCCTCGACTCCTCCTTTGAAAGTGCCTGTTATGGAATACGGGCTTGGTTCAAACCACTATCAATCAGATTTAACCTTGTTGCAAGGGTCGAAAAAATGGAATCTGACCTTTTCGGAAGATATCATGTATGGGGGTATTGGGGAGGAAAGTGACCTAAAGAGGGCGAAGGATAAGATTGTTTTAATGGAGCGCGGAGTACTCACTTTTCAAGAAAAAGCGACCAATGCTGAGAAGGCTGGGGCCAAGGGCGTCATCATCTTTAATAATACAAATGGTATGTTCACAGGTAGCCTGGAGAAAGAGATGAGAATACCAGTTGCTTCTATTAAAAGAAAACATGGGTTACGCCTTAAAAAGGATTTGGAAGGTCAAGCACATGGAAAAGTTCACTTTGTAAACAAGAAGGAACAAGATAGGCTGGCTGATTTTAGCTCAAGAGGTCCTGTGACGGTTTCATGGGATATTAAACCAGATGTGCTTGCCCCAGGAGTGGAAATCACGAGCACAATTCCAAAAGGGTACATGGCTCTAGCGGGAACGAGCATGTCCGCTCCGCATGTAGCCGGAGCATGTGCACTTATCTTGCAAAAGCACCCGAACTGGACACCCGAACAAGTGAAGTCTGCATTGATGAGCACGTCCAAGCCATTAAGTAAATCCGTTCAGCATTTGTACCATACCTATGAGCAAGGGGCAGGGCGAATCCAAATTGATGAAGCGATAAAAGCGGATACACTCTTATACCCGAGTTCCTTATCATTTGGAATGTACACTAAAAGGGATGGTATCGAGGAGCACCAACAAGCATTGATTCTTGAAAATACAGGAAAGAATAAAAAAAGGTACACGATGATCGTTCCTTTACAAGAAAAAGGGCTGAATTGGGATTTGCCACAATCCCTTACTTTAAACCCTGGGGAAAAGAAGGAAGTGCAATTGGGGCTTCAAGTAAGTCCAGAGAAACTTAGTAAGGGTGTGTATGATGGCTATCTCTTGATAATGGAAGGTAATAAGAAAATATCGCTCCCTTATTTATATGTAAAAGAAGAGCCCGATTACCCAAGGGTGATGGGATTTGAATTCGGAAAAGGAGATCAAGCCAGTACGTACCGTTATGAAATGTATCTCCCTCGTGGAGCAGAGGAATTCGGGATTGCACTCTATGAGGCAGATAGTCTGAGATTTGCGGGGTTCATGGATTGGTCCAGACCAGCTTCATCCGGTATGACGAAAAAAACCATTTTCAAAAAGGATTTACCACCCAATGGAGTATATAAAGCGATTATCTTTGCGAGGAGGGGTGGAAGGGAAGATCGGATAGAAAAGACGTTACTTATTGAGTGAACATGACAGATGTGTAAAATAAAACTGATGTCAATAGTCAAAAAAAGATATTCTGTGAACAATTCAGTAATATTTACAAACCTGTGACAAATTTCACTAACGACACATTGACATTGATTCTAGCCTATTGTATGCTAACTAAGGATGTAAAATGAGAGGGTTTTCAAATGCCCGACATGCAGAATTTTACAGCATGGATTTTTTTTCTATCCTCCACCAAATTCAACCGCGAGGATGCAACTTTGCATCAAAAGAATTGCCTTCCTTTATGGCAGGGGCTGTTGTTTTGATGTCAGCGATTCTTTCTCAACTAGTCGGATCTTTTGTCAATCCATTTCACCTTCTAAGGGAAATGAATGGACGAACTATGATTCGAACCGCTGCAATTATAATAATTGGCCTTCTTTGTGAACTTGCGTCAGTTAGTTTACAAGCAATGCTCCATTCAGTACGAAAATATTTCTCAGGAGATTAAATGTAAAATGCCAGAAATAAAAATCATGTTCAACAGGCAGAGTAAATATATAGTTTATCTTCTGGCGGTTTATGTTGTTGGATGGGGACTTACGAGTTACCAAGCCGTGTTTGCGGGGCTTATACTGGGTACGATTTTGAGTTTATATAATTTATGGCTGATCAATCAAAAAATCAAGAAATTCAGTCGAGCGCTTGATGAGGGCAAAAAAGTCAAATCTCTTGGTACATTGACACGAATGGCATCCGCAGGTTTTGCGGTACTCGTTGCATTGGAATATCCGGAGCATTTTCATCTGATTAGTGTTGTATGGGGATTAATGACAGCTTATATTGTCATTTTTATAGATTTTTTCATCCAATTAATACGTCGATAGCGGGGAAGAGAGGTGAATATAGTTGAATCATGAAGCACCCTTACATGAATTTATGGGTCTAACCTTTAACTTAAGTAATGTCCTAATGATAACGATAGCAAGCCTGGTTGTATTTATCCTTGCAGTAATTAGCACACGCAAACTTGCGATGAAGCCAACTGGCATGCAGAATTTCATGGAATGGATTATGGATTTCGTTAAGGGTATTATCAATAGTAACATGGACTGGAGAACAGGTGGTCAGTTTCAACTGCTTGGTATGACTTTGCTGATGTACATTTTTGTGTCCAATATGCTCGGTCTTCCATTTGCAATTAGTTACGATGGTGTCCTTTGGTGGAAATCACCAACAGCCGACCCAGTTATCACATTGACTCTTGCAGTCATGGTCCTAGGTTTAACGCATTATTATGCTATAAAAATGAAAGGCGCGAAGGGTTATTTCAAAGCTTATAAAAACCCAATGACTTTCGTAGAGGAATTTACCAATTCCTTGACACTTGGTCTGCGTCTGTATGGTAATATTTATGCTGGTGAGGTTTTATTAAGTCTATTAGCTGGTTCTTTAGCTATGAGTGGAGCTCTAGGTTTTGTCGGAGCGATCGTTCCTACTTTAGTATGGCAAGGCTATAGTATTTTCGTCGGCAGTATCCAAGCATTTATCTTTGTTACGTTAACAATGGTTTATCTGTCTCATAAAGTCAGTGACGACCATTAATTATAAGTTCATTTTGAACTGAAATAATAAAATTTTGATACAATTTTAAGGAGGATATTTATAATGACAGGTTCAGTAGGTCTTCTTGCAGCAGCAATCGCAATTGGTTTAGCAGCACTAGGTGCTGGTATTGGTAATGGTCTTATCGTTTCAAGAACAGTAGAAGGTATCGCTCGTCAACCAGAAGCTCGCGGTATGCTTCAAACTACAATGTTCATCGGGGTAGGTTTAGTTGAGGCGATGCCTATCATCGCAGTAGTTATCGCATTCATGGTATACGGTAGTTAATAGAACCTTTAAAAAGTTCAAAAATGGCGAAGTTCGTTCCATGTGAACCTTCGCCTTTCCTTTATGTCCACAATCCTGTTTTAATACATTTTAAGAGCACAGTTTTCTAAAAGTTCATTTATAAATGAACGCTTAAGAAGTGAAACTCGTGAAGGGAGTGAACCAAGCGTGTTAACAAGCAGCTTTGTACTTGGGTCATCAACTGCCGGCTTCAATGGCGGAGATATGATTTTCCAATTAGTTATGTTTATTATTTTGTTAGCGTTGCTGAAGAAATTTGCATGGGGTCCTCTAATGGGCATCATGACTCAACGTGAAGAACACGTTGCAAATGAAATTCAAGCAGCTGAAGCTAGCAGACAAGAAGCACTTAAATATTTAGAAGAACAACGTGAGATCGTTAAGCAATCTCGCACTGAAGCTGGACAACTTATCGAAAATGCAAAACTTCAAGGTGAAGCGCAGCGTGAAGATATCGTGAAACAAGCACGTCTTGAGGCTGATCGTGTGAAAGAATCAGCGAAGCGTGAAATCGTACAGGAAAAAGAAAAAGCCATCAATGCATTACGCGAGCAAGTGGCATCTTTATCCGTTCTTATTGCTTCTAAAGTAATTGAAAAAGAACTATCTGAAGCTGATCAAGAGCAATTGATTAATGAATACATTCAAGAGGCAGGAGAAGGTAAATGAGCGATATAACAGTAGCAAAACGTTATGCCGTTGCCCTTTTCCAAATTGCGAAAGAGCAAAATCTCATTAACCAACTTGAAGCTGAACTTCGCGTAGTGAATGAAGTTTTTACAAACGATAATGAGCTATTAAGCTTTTTAGCTCATCCTAAAATGACTAAAGATGCTAAGCGTACTGTACTTATCAATGCTTTTACAAGCATTTCTCCTTCCATTCTAAACACTGTACTGTTAATGGTAGAACGTCATCGTACAGATGAAGTACCTGCCATGGCACAAGAGTTTATAGAACTTGCGAATGAAGAAAATTCAGTGGCAGACGCTACAGTCTATACAGTACGTCCATTAACTGAAAACGAAATGGAAGCTGTGTCTTCATCTTTTGCTGCAAAAATCGGCAAAAAACATTTACGCATCACTAATGTTACGGATAGCAATATTCTTGGCGGCATCAAACTTCAAATCGGTAACCGTATTTATGACGGAACGATTAGCGGTAAGCTTGATCGCCTAAGCAAACAACTATTAGGTTAATATTCACAGATAGGGGTGAAATTCATGAGCATCAAAGCTGAAGAAATCAGTGCGCTGATTAAAAAGCAGATTGAAAACTATCAGTCGGAAATTAAAGTAAGCGATGTAGGTACAGTTATCACTGTTGGTGATGGTATCGCTCGCGTTCATGGTTTAGATAATGCAATGGCTGGGGAGCTCTTAGAATTTTCTAATGGTTCAATGGGATTAGCACAAAACCTTGAGCAAAATAACGTAGGTGTTGTTATTCTTGGACCTTTCAGAGATATTCAAGAAGGCAGTGAAGTACGCCGTACGGGCAGAATCATGGAAGTACCAGTTGGAGAAGAATTAATCGGACGTGTTGTAAACCCGCTTGGACAACCTATTGATGGTCTTGGTCCAATCGCTACTACAAAAACTCGCCCAATCGAAAGTCCTGCTACAGGTGTTATGGACCGTAAATCCGTTCATGAACCACTACAAACAGGTATTAAAGCAATCGATGCTCTTGTTCCAATCGGACGTGGACAACGTGAGTTAATCATCGGTGACCGTCAAACTGGTAAAACATCAGTTGCAATCGATACAATATTGAACCAAGCTGACCAAGATATGATCTGTATCTACGTAGCTATCGGTCAAAAAGAATCAACAGTTCGTGGAACAGTTGAAACACTACGTAAGAATGGTGCTCTAGATTACACAATCGTTGTATCTGCATCAGCTTCTCAACCAGCTCCACTATTATACCTAGCTCCTTATGCTGGTGTAACTATGGCTGAAGAATTCATGTTCTCAGGCAAGCACGTTCTAGTGGTTTACGATGATCTTTCTAAACAAGCATCTGCATACCGCGAACTTTCCTTGCTGCTTCGCCGTCCTCCAGGTCGTGAAGCATTCCCAGGGGATGTATTCTACTTGCATTCACGTTTACTTGAGCGTGCTGCTAAATTGAACGACACTTTAGGTGCTGGTTCAATCACTGCACTACCATTTGTTGAAACACAAGCAGGCGACATTTCTGCATACATTCCAACAAACGTTATTTCCATCACTGATGGACAAATCTTCTTACAATCTGATTTGTTCTTCTCAGGTGTACGTCCTGCGATTAACGCTGGTCTTTCCGTATCACGTGTTGGTGGATCTGCGCAAATTAAAGCGATGAAAAAAGTTGCCGGTACATTACGTCTTGACTTGGCTTCTTATCGCGAATTAGAAGCATTCTCTCAATTCGGATCTGACCTTGATGCTGCTACTCAAGCTAAACTTAACCGTGGTGCTCGTACAGTTGAAGTTCTTAAACAAGATTTGAATAAACCAATTAAAGTAGAAAAACAAGTTATGATTTTCTACGCATTAACAAAAGGCTTCCTAGATGATATTCCGGTTTCGGATATCCTTCGTTTCGAAGAAGAATACTATGTGTTCCTAGATCGTTCTCATCCAGAATTATTAGATCACATTCGCACAACAAAAGGTCTTCCTGAAGACGCTGCTATGGTTGCTGCTATTAACGAATTCAAAAAGAACTTCGTTATTTCTGAATAATAAGGTCTAAATAATTTTTAAAGGGTGGTGAGAATGAATGGCCTCTTTACGCGATATTAAGTCTCGGATAACTTCAACGAAAAAGACGAGTCAAATTACAAAAGCGATGCAAATGGTATCCGCTTCAAAAATGAACCGTGCGGAAGCTAATGCTAAAGCATATGTTCCATATATGGAAAAAATTCAAGAAGTAGTATCTAGTATTGCGAACGGAAGCGCGGATGCATCTCATCCAATGCTTGCCAAGCGTCCAGTGAAGAAAACCGGTTACCTGGTGATCACATCGGACCGTGGTTTGGCAGGGGCATACAACAGTAGCGTCCTTCGTCAAGTTCATAAAACAATTCTTGAACGCCATAAATCCAATGATGAGTTTGTCATTATCGCAATCGGAAGGGTTGGCCGTGATTTCTTTGTCAGCCGTGGCATGCATGTAGAGCTTGAAGTAATCGGTGTTCCTGATCAGCCGTCTTTCGCTGACATCAACACACTTGCTAAATCGACAGTGAATTTGTATCTAAATGAACTGTGTGATGAGCTTTATATGTACTATAACCATTATGTCAGCCCAATCCAACAGGACGTAACGGAAAAGCAAGTCCTTCCGTTATCGGACTTTGATACTTCCAATGCTCAATTGACATCCTATGAATTTGAACCGAATGCGGAAGAAATTCTTGAGGTTTTACTTCCTCAGTACGCTGAAAGTTTAATTTATGGTGCATTGTTAGATGGTAAAGCAAGTGAGCACTCTGCACGTATGACAGCAATGAAAAATGCAACCGACAATGCGAAAGAATTGATCGATTCACTTTCATTGCAATATAACCGTGCACGTCAAGCCGCAATCACTCAAGAAATTACCGAAATTGTCGGTGGCGCAGCTGCTTTAGAATAGATGTAATGATGGGGGCGGTCCGGCGGACGATGCTTGGCCGTTCCATAAATATGATAGTCGTTATAAGCAACGTAAGGAGGGAAAACGATGAATATAGGACGCGTTACTCAAGTTATGGGTCCGGTTGTTGACGTGAAATTCGAAGACGGACAACTTCCTAAGATCTATAACGCGTTAAGAATCGAAAATAAAGCGTCTGGTACAGGACTAACTCTCGAAGTAGCCCTTCAACTAGGTGATAATACAGTTCGTACTGTTGCAATGTCTTCCACGGACGGTTTAACTCGTGGTGCAGAAGCACTTGATACAGGAGCACCGATTTCCGTTCCTGTAGGTGATGTAACTCTAGGTCGCGTTTTCAACGTATTAGGGGAAAATATCGATCTATTTGATCCACTTACAGCAGATGTACGTCGTGATCCAATTCACAGACAAGCACCAACTTTTGAGGAACTTTCAACACAAGTTGAAATTCTTGAAACTGGTATCAAAGTAGTAGATTTACTTGCACCTTACATCAAAGGTGGTAAAATCGGTCTCTTCGGTGGAGCCGGTGTTGGTAAAACTGTACTTATCCAAGAACTTATTAACAACATCGCCCAAGAACACGGTGGTATTTCCGTATTCGCTGGTGTAGGTGAGCGTACTCGTGAAGGGAATGACCTTTTCTACGAGATGACTGACTCTGGTGTTATTAAGAAAACAGCGATGGTATTCGGACAAATGAACGAGCCACCAGGTGCACGTATGCGTGTAGCTCTTAGTGGTTTGACAATGGCTGAATATTTCCGTGACGAACAAGGACAAGACGTTCTTTTCTTCATCGATAACATCTTCCGTTTCACTCAAGCAGGTTCTGAGGTTTCTGCCCTACTAGGACGTATGCCTTCAGCGGTTGGTTACCAACCTACCCTTGCTACAGAAATGGGTCAATTACAAGAGCGTATCACTTCAACTAATAAAGGTTCTGTTACATCTATCCAAGCAATTTATGTACCTGCCGATGACTATACGGATCCGGCTCCAGCTACAACTTTCGCTCACTTAGATGCAACGACTAACCTTGAACGTAAACTTTCTGAAATGGGTATCTACCCTGCGGTTGATCCATTGGCTTCTTCTTCTCGTGCGCTTAGCCCAGAGGTTGTTGGAGCAGAGCACTATAATGTTGCTCGTCAAGTACAATCAACATTACAGAAATATAAAGAACTTCAAGATATCATCGCAATCTTGGGTATGGATGAATTAAGCGAAGACGAGAAAGTAATCGTTGCTCGTGCTCGTAGAATCCAAAACTTCTTGTCACAAAACTTCCACGTGGCTGAACAATTTACTGGTCAAAAAGGTTCTTACGTACCAGTAAAAGAAACAGTTCAAGGATTCAAAGATATCCTAGCTGGAAAATATGATGAGCTTCCTGAAGATGCATTCCGTTTAGTTGGCCGTATCGAAGAAGTTATTGCTAAAGCAAAAGAAATGGCTTAATTAAGGGAACTAGGAGGTAATGAAATGAAGACCATTAAAGTCAATGTTGTTACTCCCGATGGCCCAGTATATGAAGCAGAAGTTGAAATGGTAAGCACGAAAGCTAAAAGTGGTGAGCTGGGAATTATGGCTGGACACGTTCCAACCGTAGCTCCCCTTACTATCGGTGCTGTTCGTCTTAAAAATGGAAACAACACAGACTATGTAGCTGTAAATGGTGGCTTCCTAGAAGTTCGCCCTGATGTGGTAACCATTTTAGCTCAATCTGCTGAAAGAGCTGAAACTATCGATCTTGCACGTGCTCAAGCAGCAAAAACACGTGCAGAACAAAGATTGCAGAACAATGATGGATCTAATGACTCGAAAAGAGCTAATTTAGCACTTAAACGGGCTGTAAACCGGATTCAAATTGCAGAAATGCGATAAATTTCAAAGAAAAAGCACCTCACTTTCCACTTGGAAAGTGGGGTGCTTTTTTATATTTTAGCAAAAGGCCACATTGAATTAATCGGTTGTCACATCATGTAGTACGATGTTGACAATTATAAAAAATTATCGGATTTGGAGGAAAAGTATTTCCCTATTTGATTCGCTGAGCCATGACACTGCGTTTTACGGAATGTTATAATGTTTACGCTTACATTTATTGGATGTAGTCTCGGAATATCAGATTGCTTCTAAAAAAAGGTGTACCCGCATACTTTTTTAAAACGGGGTTACTTACCTAAAATGAAGACAAGTGTACCATTTAAACATGATTCTTCTATAAAGGGTGATGGACATGGGACAGCTGCATATTTACCAAAATAATTATTTAATTGTATTCGTTTTCCTCAGCTTAGGAATCTTACTTCCACTAGTGGCACTATTTCTTGGAAAGCTTCTTAGACCAAATAAACCGAATGAGATGAAATATACGACCTACGAAAGTGGAGTGGAACCTTTTCAGGACTCCAGGGTTCAGTTCAATGTCAGGTATTATTTATTTGGATTGATGTTCGTCATCTTTGATGTAGAAACCGTTTTTCTTTATCCTTGGGCGGTTGCATATGATGAATTGGGATTGTTTGCTCTGATTGAGATGCTATTTTTTGTCCTTATCCTATTGTTAGGCCTAATTTATGCTTGGAAAAAGAAGGTGTTAAAGTGGAATTGAAATTAGATAACCTCACCCGTGAAGAAATGGAAGAAATGCGTCAAAGTGTCTTTTTATCCACGCTTGAGCAAGTAAAGGCGTGGGCTAGAAGCAATTCATTATGGCCAATGACTTTCGGGCTCGCATGTTGTGCTATTGAAATGATGGGGGTGGGATCCTCCCATTATGATTTGGATCGATTTGGTTCCTTTTTTCGTACTTCACCGAGACAATCGGATGTCATGATCGTTTCTGGCACAGTGACGAAAAAAATGGCCCCTATTTTAAGGCGCCTATATGACCAAATGCCAGAACCGAAATGGGTGATTGCAATGGGATCCTGTGCAACGGCTGGAGGCCCGTATGTCCATTCCTATTCAGTGGTTAAAGGGGTAGACCAGATTGTGCCTGTTGATGTTTATATTCCTGGGTGCCCTCCTAATCCGGCAGCACTGATTTACGGAATCAATAAATTGAAAGAAAAAATCAGATATGAAGCCAAAACCGGAAAGCGGGTGATTTAAATGAGTGATGAGCAAGACTTAGCTCAGCAGAAAAAGGAGGCCGCAGCAAAAGCAAAAGCAGCAGCCCTGGCCCGAAAGCAGGCAAAAGAGAGTAAATCAGAAGCAGAAGAGGACAACCTAGATATAGCGAAGCAGAAGGCAGCCGCCGCGGCAAAAGCGAGAGCAGCAGCCCTGGCACGAAAACAGGCAAAAGAGAGCGGAACAGAAGGAAGAGAAGAAGACAACCTAGATATAGCGAAACAGAAGGCAGCTGCCGCAGCAAAGGCAAAAGCAGCAGCCCTGGCACGAAAACAGGCAAAAGGGAGCGGAACAGAAGGGGGAGGAGACAACTTAGATATAGCGAAGCAGAAGGCAGCCGCCGTAGCGAAGGCCAAGGCTGCTGCACTAGCCAAAAAGAAAGGAGCGACCAATAAAGAAGAAGATCCCGAAAAGGCGAAGGCTAAAGCCATCGCTGCAGCAAAAGCAAAGGCAGCGGCGGCCGCAAAGGCAAAGAATACTGTAAAAGAAAGTCCCGAAGCGACCCCAGAAGCACCTTCACCCAACCAACCTATCCTCGATCAACTTATTCAGGCCATTGAACGGCATTTGGGAGAAGATGTCCTAGTAGATTACTATATTAATACCCTTTCCAAAGATATTCCCACCTTGGTAGCTAAACCTGATACATATTTCCAAATTGCAGACTTTCTACGCCATGATAAAACGTTAAGTTTTCAGTACTTATCAGAGTTGCATGGCACCGACTTTGAGACCCATATGGAAATGTATGTACAGCTGTACTCCTTTCTAATAAATCATTCAGTTGCACTGAAGGTGAAACTTGATAGGAATACTCCTTCTGTCCCGTCGTTGGTGCCCTTATGGCCGGGAGCAAATTGGCCGGAGTGTGAGGCATACGACTTACTCGGCATCGTATTCCAAGGGCATCCGGATTTAAAGCGGATCTTGCTTGGAGAAGATTGGATTGGATATCCGCTTCGTAAAGATTATCAGCCCTATGACGTGGAGGTGTAGCTCAATGTTACGGACGGAAGAGATGTTGCTTAATGTCGGGCCACAGCATCCCAGTACGCATGGCGTGTTCCGGCTTATCATCAAAATCGACGGTGAAATCATTAAAGAGGCCACCCCAGTCATTGGGTACCTTCATCGGGGAACGGAAAAGCTGGCTGAAAATCTGCACTATACACAGATCATCCCCTATACCGATCGGTTGGATTACTTAGCGGCGATGACTAATAATTATGTACTTTGCCATGCAGTTGAAACCATGATGGGGGTGGAGGTACCTGACCGCGCGGAATATTTGCGTGTTATCGCGATGGAGTTGGGCCGTGTGGCCAGCCACCTTGTGTGGTGGGGAACGTACTTACTTGATATTGGAGCGACAAGTCCCTTTTTATACGCCTTTCGTGAACGGGAAATGATCATCAATTTATTGACCGAATTGTCGGGGGCACGGCTGACGTTTAATTACATGAGGGTTGGAGGCGTGAAGTGGGACGCTCCGGAGGATTGGATAGAAAAGGTGGCAGAGTTTGTCCCCTACATGAGGGAGCAACTGGCTGGGTACCACCAACTGGTTACAGGCAATGAGATTTTTATGAACCGGGTCAGGGGTGTGGGCGTTTATTCAAAGGAAGATGCACTTTCCTATTCATTGAGCGGCGCTAATTTAAGGTGTACGGGTGTGAAATTTGATTTAAGAAAAGATGAGCCTTACTCCATTTATGACCGGTTCCAATTCGATGTACCCACCCGTGAAGAAGGTGATGCCTTTTCCCGTTATCATTGCAGGATGGAAGAAATAGAAGAGTCCTTGAAAATCCTGGAACAGGCCGTAAAGCAATTTCCTGCTGAGGGGCCGATCCTTGCCAAGGTCCCGAAAATCATCAAGGTCCCAAAAGGGGAGGCGTTCGTCCGAATCGAATCGCCAAGAGGGGAAATAGGCTGCTATATTGCGAGTGAAGGGAAAAAGGAGCCGTACCGTTTGAAATTCCGGCGACCATCCTTTTATAATCTGCAAATCCTGCCCAAATTGCTTGAAGGGGAAAATATGGCGAATCTGATAACGATACTTGGGGCGATTGACATCGTTTTAGGGGAGGTGGATGGCTAGATGATCCACAATCTACTTCAATCAGCTCCTAGCCTTCTCAACTTTGGCATCTTCTTTGGCTTGGCGGTCCTGCTCCTATTCGTAGTGTTAGGGTTTGTCACCTATGGCATCCTCTCGGAACGGAAGATCATGGGGTTCATGCAGATGCGGGTGGGTCCGAATCAACTTGGGGGTAAATGGGGGCTTTTACAGACCGTTGCCGATGTTTTAAAGCTTTTGATTAAGGAAGACACCATACCGAAAAAAGCGGATAAACCGCTGTATATATTAGCTCCCGTGATCGCCTTTGCTCCGGCTTTCATGGTCCTGGCCACCTTGCCTTTCACAGAAGCTTTTCAATTTGCGGATATAGGTGTCGGCCTCCTTTATTATGTGGCGGTATCGGGCATAACGACGATTGGCATCGTGACCGCTGGATGGGCATCCAACAATAAGTATTCTTTGATTGGCGGGATGCGTGCGGCGGCACAAATGATTTCATATGAAATCCCGCTTGTCATGTCAGTAGTGGGAATCGTCCTTTTGACGGGGAGCCTGAACCTGAACGAAATAGTTGCTGCTCAGGATAAAGTTTGGTTCATTTTCCTTCAGCCCATTGCATTCTTCGTATTCTTTATCGCATCGGTGGCCGAGTTGAATCGGGTACCTTTCGATCTTCCAGAAGCGGAATCAGAGCTCGTTTCAGGCTACCATGTCGAGTATTCCGGCTTTCGTTGGGCCTTCTTTATGTTATCGGAATATGTCTATATGTTTGCAATGGCTACGTTAACCACTGTATTATTTTTAGGTGGATGGAATTCTATGCCGTTTCTGGATTTTATTCCGGGAGCCATCTGGTTTGGCTTGAAGTTTAGTTTAGTCTTTTACGTATTGGTTTGGATTCGCGTTACGTTTCCACGTATAAGAGTGGACCAATTGATGGAGTTTGGTTGGAAGGTCTTGTTGCCCGTAGCGTTAGCCAATATATTTTTGACTGCGCTTTTCAAAGAACTATTCAAACTATTTTAGACGTTAAAGATTTTCAGAAAGTGGGGGATCCATATGCTGGGGTTAGCAAAAGGTCTAACGTACACGCTGAAGAACCTGACCCGGAAAAAGGTGACGTATGACTATCCGAATGAGCCACTGCCACTCCCTGATCGGTTCCGGGGAATTCAAAAATTCTATCCTGAAAAGTGTATTGTTTGTAATCAGTGCGTGACGATTTGTCCGACGGATTGCATTCAGTTAACGGGAAAAAGACATCCAGATCCTACGAAAAAAGGAAAAATCATCGATACCTATGACATCAATTTTGAAATATGCATTTTATGCGATTTATGCACGGAGGTTTGTCCCACCGAAGCAATCGTGATGACGAACGAATTTGAACTGGCTGAGTATAGCCGGGATCAGTTATTTAAAAATCTGGAGTGGTTGGATGAGAATGATGAGAATATTCGAAAGGTGAATAAGGTATGAGTGTGTCTGGTGAATTACTTGCTTTTATCGGCTTGGCAACCGTCGCGATAGTGGGCGGGGTACTGCTGATTACGTTAACGAAAGTGGTGCACATGGTGGTTGCACTGGTCTTTACATTCCTAAGCATTGCAGGCATTTACTTGCTTTTATCGGCGGAATTTGTCGCTGTCGTACAAATCCTCATCTATTCCGGGGCGATTACGATCGTGATGCTGTTTGGAATCATGCTGACGCGCCATCATGAAAAGGAGGAACCGGCAAAGGACGGTTGGCGAAAGTTCTTTTTGATCTTAGGGGTTGCCGGCTTTGCCTTAGTGGTTTATCTAGGCATTTACAACCTGGATATACCGGTTCAGCCATCGACCCTGCATGAGGAAAATACGAAACAAATCGGAATCGAGCTGTTCTCAAAGTATGTGATTCCATTTGAAGTGCTTTCCGTGCTCCTGCTCGTCGCTTTGGTCGGTGCCATAGTCTTGGCAAAAAAAGATGATGAGGAAGAGGGGGGAGGAAAGTTATGACAGGTGTTCCCTTGTCTGCTTACCTCGTCTTGGCACTCGTTTTATTTTGCATCGGGCTATACGGTGCCTTGACGAAAAGAAATGCAGTTATTGTTTTGATATCGATTGAACTGATGCTGAATGCCGCGAATGTCAATCTGGTTGCCTTCAGTAAATTTGGGGTAACTCCGTCTATTACGGGTCAGGTGTTTTCATTATTTACGATTACAATCGCTGCAGCCGAAGCGGCTGTGGGGCTAGCCATTTTAATGGCTCTGTACCGAAATCGAAAAACAGTCAATGTGGATGAAATGGATACGATGAAGCATTGACGGTTCATACAAATGAAGGTATGAAGAAGGGGATTTGATACGATGATGGAGAATGCTTGGGTCATACCGATCCTTCCACTCGTCTCGTTCGTGTTACTGCTTTTATACGGTAGACGGTGGCGGGAAAAAGGCGCCTATATTGGAATACTGTTCACACTCACATCGTTCATTTTATCTGTAATCGTTTTGGTGGAACGGCTGCAGGGACCTACTTATAAGATGGCGATGGATTGGCTTTCTATCAGTGGGACGCAACTCACGGCAGGATTTGAAATCAATCAGCTGAATGCCTTGATGCTTGTGGTCGTATCTCTGGTGAGTCTGCTTGTTCAAATTTATTCGGTGGAATACATGAAAGGGGAAGAGCGGTTTTCCACTTTCTATGCTTACCTTGGTTTCTTTACCTTTTCCATGCTTGGGCTTGTCATAGCACCGAATTTACTTCAGCTATATATCTTCTGGGAGCTTGTTGGAGTTGGCTCATTCCTATTAATCGGTTTTTATTTTCATAAACAGGAAGCGAAGCTCGCTGCGAAAAAGGCATTTATCATGACCAGGATTGGCGATGTGGGACTTCTCATTGGAATTATTCTATTATTCTGGGAAACTGGAAGCTTCGAATATGGGGATATTTTCTCAGCTGTTCAAACGGGGGATATCTCGATGGGAAGGTTGACGCTAATCGCCATTCTGATTTTCATCGGGGCTGTCGGAAAATCCGGACAGTTTCCACTTCACACATGGCTTCCTGACGCGATGGAAGGGCCCACACCGGTCTCCGCTTTGATCCACGCGGCAACTATGGTAGCGGCAGGCGTTTACTTGGTAGCCACGATGTTTCCTCTGTTTCTTGCAAGTTCGGCAGCTATGCAGGTCGTAGCCGTGACGGGTGGCTTTACCGCGATCTTCGCCGCTAGCATTGCTCTCGTCCAAAAAGACGTGAAGCGAGTGCTGGCCTACTCAACCATCAGCCAGCTTGGATTCATGATGCTGGCGTTGGGCACGGCGGGGTATGTCGCAGGGGTGTTTCATTTAATGACCCATGCTTTCTTTAAAGCTTTGCTGTTCTTGGCAGCAGGTAGTGTTATTCATGCTTTACATACACAGGATGCAGAAAAAATGGGTGGGATATGGAAGAAGTTGAAGCTGACGGGTCCGTTGTTCCTAATTGGCACGCTCTCGATATCGGGGTTTCCCCTTTTATCAGGATTTTTCAGTAAGGATGAAATCTTGATGTCGGCCTGGGGGAATGGGAGCTACTTACTATTCACGCTCGCTTTGATTACCTCCTTTTTGACGGCCTTTTATATGTTCCGTTTGTTTTTCATGATTTTCGCCGGAGAATCAAGAGGTCCTGCCAATCAAGTCGAAGATCCTTCTTCTTTCATGTTGGTTCCAATGATGGTCCTTGCGGTGCTTGCCGTGCTCAGCGGATATATACAAACTCCATGGTTTGGGGCCTTTCTTGGAGACTGGCTCATCGATGGAAATGAATCGCTGTTAGGCGTCAGTCATCATGAGGGACCGGTTTGGATCATGTTGTTAGCCATTCTCTTTTCACTTGCTGGTATATTCCTGGCGTATCTCATCTACGTAAAAAGGGCGCTATCACGGAGTTGGCTGGTGGGAGAGGACTCCATGATATATAGAGTTTTAGATAATAAGTACTTCATAGATGAGATGTACTACTTTACCGTAGGCTATCTTACCAGAGGCCTTAGCTTGTTTCTATCTTATATGGAAAAGTTCATTATCGGAGGATTGGTGTCCACAGTGAGTAACTCCATAGAAGGTTTAGGGAAAATGGGGGCTAAACTTCAAACGGGACAGGTACAGCAATATGGCGTTATAGCCTTTCTCGGACTTGCGGTTCTGATGGTCATCTTTGCGTTCACTGGGGGGTATTTAAGATGAACGTATACTTACTCACATTGTTGGTGTTTTCCCCGCTGCTTGGTATGGTGATGGTGGCCCTCATGCCTAGAACCGAGGAAAGGACCATTAAGCAATTTGGTTTCTTTGGGACACTGCCGCCCCTTATACTGACGTTATTTTTACTTGTACAGTACTATTCGGGGATAGCACTCTCTTCTCTTGACATCAAGGTGAACTGGATTCGATTTGGGAATCTTTCGATGTATGACCCAAATTTATTCGCGGTGAATTTTGAATTGGGTCTGGATGGTTTAACCCTTGTCTTTCTATTGTTGACGACAATCATTTCCTCTTTGGCGGCCCTGGCATCCTTTTACATAAAGAGGGAGTGGAAAGGGTATTACCTATTATTTTTACTTTTAGAGATTGGGATGCTTGGCGTCTTTACGGCGGAAAACCTCATCTTGTTTTTCATCTTCTTTGAAATGACCTTGGTCCCGACGTTCTTCTTGATTGGCAAGTGGGGATATCTTGAGAAAGAAAAAGCTTCTTATCAGTTTTTGATCTATAACGGAATAGGATCGGCCATTTTATTGGTGGTGATTCTGATATTGTTCGCCCGGACAGGTACGACGAATATCGCGGCTTTGACACAGATGATGACAATGGGTGGTGTATCTCTATTTGCACCGGTTTCCGGCTCGATGAAATATGGACTATGCTTGGCCCTCCTGATTGCTTTTGCCATTAAACTGCCCATGTTTCCCTTCCATACATGGATGGTGCGGGTTCATGCCGAGGCGCCACCATCGATTGTCATGATCCATGCAGGGATTCTCTTGAAGATAGGCGCTTACGGAATCATCCGGTTTGGAATGGGAATCTTTCCAGACCAATATCAAACGCTTGCCTCCATCATTGTTCTCTTTGGGGTCATCAGCTTGTTGTATGGTGCCTTCTTAGCGTTAGTGCAGACAGATTTCAAGCTTGTTTTAGCCTATTCGTCCGTTTCACATATGGGAATCGTGATGATGGGGCTTGGTGCCTTGAATGAAGCGGGTTTGCAGGGGGCTATTTTTCAAGTGGTATCACACGGGTTGATTGCCGCTTTCCTATTCTTTTTGGTTGCTGTGTTGTATGAACGGACAGGTACGACGTTGCTTAACCGGCTTGGAGGCCTAGCCAAGTCGATGCCGCTCTTTTCCGGATTTCTGCTGGCCGGGGGGATGGCTTCTCTTGGTTTGCCGGGCATGTCAGGGTTCATCAGTGAATTCATGGTCTTCCTTGGCCTATTTAAGAGCCAGCCGGTGCTTGCTGCAATTGGCGCCATCGGTCTCATCTTAACAGCTATCTACGTCTTGAGGGCTGTCCTGACGATGACATTCGGCAAGGATAATAGCTTAATAGAGAAAGAGATATATGATCTTAAGGGTAAGGAAATGGTACCGACGGCAGTGCTTCTCGGCTTAATTATAGCGATCGGTGTATATCCGAATCTACTCGGCAGGCCTCTTCAAGGAACGATTGACGCAATCATGCTAGCCGTAGGGGGGCGATGAAGATGGATTGGAATACGATGCTTTCATATCATTGGGGAGCGATGATGCCGGAATTCGTCATCCTTGGAACGGCGATGGCCCTTTCCATATTGGACTTATTCTGGCCAAAGCATTTTAATCGGAGAAAGCTGGCCTGGTTGGCCCTTACCGGTATCATACTGGCCTTTTTTTCCTTGATAAGTTTGTTTTCTTTTGAAACGGTAAGTATCTTATCCGATACTTTTCGGTTAGATTCTTTTGCAAAAGCGTTTAAGCTAATCTTACTGTTAGGAGCGGGGTTAATCATCCTGCTTGCAGAGAGCTATGAGCCCAAGGAAGGGTTGAAGGAGCATCGCGGGGAATTTTATTATCTGTTCCTGGCGGCGTTGCTTGGAGCAATGATCATGACATCAAGTGGGGACTTGATCACCTTATTTATTGGGCTGGAGTTGCTATCACTTTCTTCCTATATATTATCGGGCATACGTAAACAAAATACGAAGTCCAATGAAGCGGCCATGAAATACGTAATTAATGGAGGAATCTCTACAGCCATCACTCTGTTTGGCATGAGTTATTTGTATGGTGTGACGGGATCGGTGAATCTGGGGGAAATGAGCCGAACGATGGCAGGCATGACAGATGGTCAACTGCTCTACATTACGGGGCTCGCTTTCTTCATGGTTTTCATCGGTTTATCTTTTAAAATTGCCGCTACCCCCTTTCACATGTGGGCTCCGGATGTTTACGAAGGGGCACCTACGCCCGTCACTGCCTTTTTAAGCGTCATCTCGAAAACAGCTGGATTTGTAATCCTTCTGCGTATTTTTCTCTCCTTATTCCTGACTGCACCTGGGGATACTCTCGGGGCATTCGACTTTTTCGAGAAAAACAGTGGATATATCGCTTTAGTGTCAGCGGTGACGATGATCGTAGGGAATGTGATTGCATTAAGACAGCAAAATTTAAAACGGTTATTCGCTTATTCGAGTATCGCCCATGCAGGATACCTTCTTGTAGCCGTAACCACATTGGGCGGCGGGTACTTCTTGTTGGATACAGTCTGGTTTTACTTACTTGCTTATACACTGATGAACATTGGTGCTTTTGCAATTATTCAAGTGCTCTCAATCCGAAGCGGTTCAGAGGACATCAGTATCCTTGCGGGGCTAGGGAAGAAGTCACCATATCTGGCCATAGCCTTTACCGTGTTTATCCTCTCGTTGGCAGGCATCCCGGGAACGGCAGGCTTTATTGGCAAACTGAATATCTTTCTCGGCGCCTTCATTACGGAACCGGGACATTATGTCCTTGCAGGGATCATGATTGCGGCAACAATCGTGTCCTATGTCTATTACTTTGGATTATTGGTCCAAGTCTTTTTCCGGCCGGACCATTCCGGTAAGTTAATAAAGGTGCGTTCGGGTTTGTCCATCGTTATAATGGTTTGTATAGGCGGCACGATCCTATTTGGATTAGCTCCTAATCTTGCCTTTGATTTCCTGCATAACCATTTTGGGGATTTTAAAGACTTTATTTCAAGTGAGTGATATAATGCCTTTATCAGAGGCTGGTTCCAATGGATACAGTCTCTGTCTTTTAATTCTGAAAGATTTTTCACGATTTTTCCTTTTAAATTCCAAATTTAAAGGGGATTTGTGATAGAATGAAAGACGGGTGTCTTTTAGGAGGTATGTACATGTTTTCAACAATGGGACAGCAGGCCTTGCTGGGTATCGTTTCCCACTTGTTCTTCATCGCAGTTACATGGTGGGCTCTGCAGGCTTTACATTTTGATAAGATATTAAGATCCAATTCGGTCATTAAGGCTAGGGTACTTTATATTTTATTGACGGTGGCCATTGGTTCTGTTGTGAGTGATTTCTTCCTTGACTACCTAGGACTTGCTAACCAACTTCCTTATATGTTTAGCGATGATAAATAAGCTATAAGATTTCATGTATAGCAAAATATGATTCTTCTTGTATTCGCCATTATTCTACTGATTTTTATAGCATTAGCAGAAAGCATCATCAAATGTCAGGAAATGAAAAGTATGAACTCTCCTTTTTTGGAAATAATGCTTTAAAGGGGAGGGATTTAACATGTTTGCAGAGAGTAAAAAAATGTTATTATACATAGTAATTCTTGGTTTGACGGTGTTTTTAATTGGGAATAGTACAATTGTGGCAAAAGGCAAAGCCGATATAGTGAAATTGGTGGAGCTACTGCAACAAGATAAAGCGGTAAACATAGGAGATTGGTCTGTGTACGCGCGCGAGAAAAATAAAGAGATCACAACTAAACAAGAGTTTGAAAGAGAAGTGATCGCATTAAAACGAAAATATCCTCAATTTGATTGGAACCGGGAAGACGGCGCTTCCGCACAGAAGGCTGAGGCGTTACTTTACCATGCCGATTCGGGCCTGACGGAGTCTATTAAATTGATGACAACCGAGGATGAATCTGATAAAGTTACCTATGTCATTTACGAAGTCAAGGGACAAGAATGGAAGGAAGGCTACCCTGCTTACTTTACCAGTACGTACCAAAATAGAGTGAAAGACATATTTAAGGGAACTCCTTCAATTTTTTCTTGTATTACGGGGTCTATCAATGATAATATGGATTCGATTTTAAACTCTAAAACCGAAAGCCTGTTAGATAAGTTCCAAGCGAGGGAAATTGAGAGTGTGCATGAAACAAACTTTACATCTATATCTGCACATTCAACTTTGTTTAAACAACCTTTGACTAAAGAAAAATTAAATTTGCAGTTTGGGCTACGGACAGAAGGATTGGGTGACCGGACGAACTTTGTAATTGGCACACCAATCATAACGTTTGAATATTAATATAGAGAAAATGGACGCGGAGGGGAATACTTTTGGAAAAAATCATCGTCCGCGGCGGCAACAGGCTTAGCGGGACAGTTAAAGTAGAAGGTGCTAAAAACGCCGTTTTGCCAGTTATCGCTGCAACATTATTAGCAAGTGATGGGAAAAGTATCATTAAAGACGTTCCTACGCTCTCCGATGTATATACAATCAACGAAGTATTGCGCAACTTAAACACAGATGTTGCCTTTCATGATAATCAAGTAACTGTAGATGCATCAAGAGAGTTATTAGACGAAGCACCATTTGAATATGTACGTAAAATGAGAGCTTCCGTTTTAGTAATGGGATCATTATTAGCAAGGAATGGCCGGGCCCGCGTTGCTTTACCGGGTGGTTGTGCCATCGGTTCCCGTCCTATCGATCAGCATTTAAAAGGCTTTGAAGCGATGGGAGCAAAAGTGAAGGTCGGCAATGGTTTCATTGACGCTGAGGTAGATGGCAGACTTAAGGGAGCAAGAGTGTATCTTGATTTCCCAAGCGTAGGTGCCACTGAAAATATCATGATGGCAGCGACACTTGCTGAAGGTACGACTATTCTGGAAAACGTGGCGAAAGAGCCTGAAATCGTGGATCTAGCTAACTTCCTTAATAAAATGGGTGCCAAAGTTAAGGGCGCTGGTACGGGTACATTGAAAATCGAAGGTGTCCATAAATTATATGGTGCTGAACATTCAATTATACCTGACCGCATCGAGGCTGGAACATTTATGACTGCTGCTGCACTTACTGGTGGTAACGTTCTTGTTCAAGGTGCCGTTCCTGAACATCTTACGTCCCTCATTGCCAAAATGGAAGAGATGGGTGTTACGATCATCGAAGAACAAGATGGATTGCGTGTAATTGGTCCTAAAACCTTGAAAGCCATTGATATTAAAACAATGCCCCATCCTGGTTTCCCGACTGATATGCAATCACAGATGATGGCATTATTATTGCGTGCTGAAGGAACAAGTATGATCACGGAGACCGTCTTCGAGAACCGTTTCATGCATGTTGAAGAATTCCGTCGCATGAATGCCAATGTTAAAATAGAAGGTCGTTCTGTTATTGTTAACGGGCCAACCAACCTTCAAGGTGCAGAAGTTTCTGCCACTGACTTGCGTGCTGCTGCTGCGCTTATCCTGACTGGATTGGTTGCAGAGGGCGTTACCCGTGTTACAGAATTAAAGCATCTTGACAGAGGATACGTGAATTTCCATGGTAAATTAGCATCATTGGGTGCTGATGTGGAACGTATTAATGAAGAGGTTCCAGCAGAAACGAAAATAGCGGATTTGAACGCTTAAGATTACTTATTAAAACCCATTCGGGCTTCATTCATTGAAGCCCGAATGGGTTTTTTGTTGTGTGCTGGGATAAAGAAAGCTAACCTGGGCACCTGACACTTTTCTATTCATAAAAGCTTGTCCTTCGACATACATTTATCATGTAGAGAAACCTGCTGGATTTAGTTTGTAAAAAAGCAGAGAACAAGTTTAGGGAGGCCCAGGAATTTGAAAGCAATGAAACCTGTGATTGTACTATCCATAGCTGTAGCATTCGTCATTATCATGATTCCAGCAGTGCTTGTGCTTCCGTTTTCCAATGATGTAACAAGTGGGGAGTTAGCTGAACAATTAGAGAAAAAAGAGAAGGAAGAAGGAAAAGAAGTGGCTGCAAATAAAATGAGTTCCATTGATGTGGCCGTGTACCGGACGGCTACCCAAAAGATTCAAAAGCTTCCACTTGAAACATATTTATCTGGTGTTGTGGCAGCAGAGATGCCTGCGGACTTTGAGGAAGAAGCGTTGAAGGCGCAAGCATTGACGGCAAGGACCTACATCGTGAATCAGTTGATGAGCAATAATCGCCGGGGGTTGCCAAAAGGAGCTGATGTAGGGGATACGGTAATGCATCAAGTGTATAAGAATGATAACGAGCTGAAGAAGCAGTGGGGCTCTGATTATAAATGGAAAATGAAAAAGATAGATAAAGCCATTAAGGCAACGGAAGGCAAGATATTGACCTATGATGGAAAACCGATCACCGCCACTTTCTTTTCGACAAGCAATGGGTATACGGAGAACTCCGAGGAATATTGGCAAGCAGAGTTTCCCTACTTGAAAAGCGTGTCTAGCCCATGGGATAAAGAATCGCCGAAATTCTATAATAAGATGGTGGTCGATGCGGGAGATTTCGAGAGGAAGTTAGGAGTGAGTTTATCATCGGGGACGACAATCGGTACAGTCGTTCAAAGGACAACCGGAAATCGAGTGGCTCTAGTTGAAATTGGAGGGAAGAAATTGACGGGGATGCAAATCCGGGAAAAACTCGGCTTGAATTCCTCCGACTTTGATTGGGAGCGTCAAGGGAATCAAATCGTCATTACGACAAAAGGATATGGTCATGGAGTGGGAATGAGTCAGTATGGTGCCAATGGGATGGCTCGGGAAGGGAAAAACTATGAAGACATCGTGAAGTATTATTACAAAGGCGTCAAAGTACAGTCCTCAAGTAAGTGGATCAATACCATGACAGCAAAAAAATGAGAGTAGGGGTTTTCCCAGCTCTCATTTTTTTGCGCCGAATTTTTCTAGTAGGGTCAGAAAGCCTCGTTTATGCTTGAAGTAGTGATACTGCACATGAAAATAGACAGCGAGCACGCCAATGATGTCCTTCGCCACATCAATCAAGGATGCAGAGCGGTATGGGATGAATGACTGGTGATATTCATCAACGATACCGTATAGACCGGCAACGAATGCGGCTACCAAACTAAATCCAGGCTTCAGCTTATGATTAACAGCAAGTGCAGAAACGAATAATATGTACAAAATCGCAAATTCGACTAAATGGAGCGCCTCTTTAATGAATCGATCCACTGTTGAGGACGGGAGGTCAAGGATGATGTCGTCAGGTTTACTCGACATTATCCAAATAGCAATCATGTAAAGAAAAGGTAGAATCGTTACTAAGATTTTAATGGTCTTTTTCATCAATTAAACATCCTTCAATAGCAAGATACCAAACATTTTACCATTCTACGAATAAAATCGGATTCTTTTTCATAAAATAAATCTAAAATTTTTTTCACTCGGATGTATATAATCTTGGCAAAATGTTCAGAATGGTTGCTGAGGTGATTAATATGAGAGAGGAAGAAAAAAGACCAACTTCCAAAATCCAACGAATACTCAAAAAGCGTTGGGCATTATCAGCAATCTATATCGCAAGTGCAGCCTTAATCTTAGCCGCGGCCTTTTTATTACAAAATAGTTTTGATGATTCAGCTAAGGACGAGAAAAAGGATTCAGCTGAAACAGGAAAAAACTATGATCAGCCTTCAGTCGAAGTGAATAGTGATCTGGAAACCGTTAAGATGCCTGTAGCCAATGCCGATAAAACGGTCATCAAAAAACAATTCTATGACGTGAATGCAGATGAGAAGGCACAAGAAGATGCGTTGGTCTTCTACAACAATAGATATGAGCAGAATAAAGGGATCGACATTGCAATGGAAGATGGAAAATCTTTCGATGTGAAAGCATCATTGAGCGGTAATGTATCGAAAGTACAGGAAGACGCTCTACTTGGCAATTTGATTGAAGTTGAGCATGAAGATGGCGTCGTTACTCGTTATCAATCTGTTAAGGATATCAAGGTTGCCGTTGGGGACAAAGTGAAACAAGGACAAGCTATCGCAACTTCAGGCAAAAGCCAAATCAATGAAGAGGCAGGCGTTCACGTTCACTTCGAAATCAGAAAAGACGACATCGCGTTGAATCCAGTTGATTTTATTGAAAAGCAAGCATCCGCTATACAAACAGCAACTGAAGAAACAGAAGGTAACAAGGATGATTCAGCAGGCAAAGAAGAAGCACCTGCTTCCGAGGGTTCTGAAAAAGGGACAGAGGAATCACCAGCAACGGGCGAATCTGATGCAGGCACTGAGCTAGAAAGTGGCACTGAAGATGATAACTCCACCCCAGCTGAAGATTCTACCGAGAAAAGCGATTCTTTGGAAGATTCATTAAAGGAAGCAAATTAATCACAATAAAAAATTCAAATACAATCAAAACATAAACCATGAGCGTTAAGAAGTACAACAACTGAAAATTTGGTAAAAAGGGGGCCGTTCAATTTGAACGGCTCCCTTTTTTAATTTCGGGGAGATAGTGGAATATATGAGAAAAAGTCTGAGTATCTGACATATTTCTCGGGAAATAATGCAGTTACTGGAAAAGGAACGGCAGAATGTTGATAAATAAAACGAAACACCCTGTCCATTAGGCATATATTCTTAACCAAGCTAATAAGATGTTATAAACCATGCAAAGAGAGTGTTTGAGGTGAGGGGTCGTTTATTACAAATAATCTAATAGTTGATCATTCTATCTTTCATTGTTTATAAGACAGGGGTATTCGATTCGAAAAATACGAATCTCATTTCACACTTCTCACATCCAATTTGGGGAGGTCGAGTGGTGTGCACGATTACATCAAAGAAAGAACTATCAAGATAGGCAAGTATATCGTGGAAACTAGAAAAACGGTCCGCGTCATTGCAAAAGAATTCGGTGTCTCTAAAAGTACAGTCCATAAAGATTTAACGGAGAGGCTTCCGGAAATTAATCCTGAATTGGCTAACGAAGTGAAGGATATATTGGATTACCATAAATCCATTCGTCACCTTCGGGGTGGAGAAGCGACAAAGCTCAAATATAAACGGTCAGAAAAAGAAGAAGAAATCGCTAAGTAAACCACAAATCCATTCCGGAAATTGGAAATGATTCCAAGGGATTAGGGTAAAGACAAAGGATGGCATATAAACATGTCCTTTTCTACACCTAAGTCAGGAACCTCCAACCCGGAATTTTTTTATGGATTAATTTTGTTAATATGGAAATCCTTTATATATCTATGTTAAATAGGATAATACGGGACAGGTTTCGTTTTTATTTGTATTTCATACTTCTTCTTGACAAGGCGATATGGTAAAATAAACAATTAGGACAGAATTAGGTTTTATGTGAGGATATTCAAGGAGGATTTAAGAAATGTTTGCTAGAGATATTGGGATAGATCTTGGAACAGCCAATGTTCTAATACATGTCAAAGGTAAAGGAATAGTGTTAAATGAGCCCTCGGTAGTAGCCATTGATAAGAATACGAACCGTGTTCTTGCTGTTGGTGATGAGGCTCGTAAAATGGTAGGCCGGACACCAGGAAACATTGTTGCAATTCGCCCTCTAAAAGACGGTGTCATTGCTGACTTCGATGTAACGGAAATGATGCTTAAGCATTTTATAAATAAGTTAAATGTGAAAGGCTTTCTTTCTAAGCCACGGATTTTGATTTGCTGTCCAACAAACATCACGAGTGTTGAACAAAAGGCAATCAAAGAGGCTGCTGAAAAAAGTGGCGGGAAAAAAGTATTCCTTGAAGAAGAACCTAAAGTGGCTGCAATCGGTGCTGGCATGGATATTTTCCAACCAAGCGGTAACATGGTCGTGGATATTGGCGGTGGTACAACGGATATCGCGGTTCTTTCAATGGGAGATATCGTTACGTCTTCTTCGATCAAAATGGCCGGGGATAAATTCGATAATGAAATCTTACACTATGTTAAACGTAAGTATAAGCTCCTAATCGGTGAACGTACAGCTGAAAATATCAAAATGCAGGTTGCGACGGTATTCCCAGGTTCACGCAACGAAGAAATTGATATACGCGGACGTGATATGGTTTCAGGCTTACCTAGGACCATCTCCGTTAACTCGGAAGAAATCGAGGAGGCGCTGCGTGAACAAGTCTCCGTTATCGTACAAGCTGCCAAAGCTGTGCTTGAACGGACACCACCAGAACTTTCTGCTGATATTATTGACCGTGGCGTGATATTAACAGGTGGTGGAGCATTGCTTCATGGCATCGACCTGCTTTTAGCAGAAGAACTTAAAGTCCCTGTACTCGTTGCAGAGCATCCAATGGATTGCGTAGCGATTGGAACGGGAATCATGTTAGATAATATGGATAAATTGCCAAGGCGCAAATTCAATTAAAAAAAGCGGCCGTAAAAAGCTGCATTATAAGATAAGGGTCTAAGGTTCAGACACACATGAAGCATAGTGAAAGTCCGTGCAGTTCTAGTACTGATGAGCAATAGACCCTATTCTTTTAGTTTGGAACTTTAACACTATTCCTTTAAATCTGACCTATCCTAAAACAAGAAATGAATGATTCTGGACCAAGCATTTATTTTCCCCTTAAATACAGACGATTATATCCGATAAGATACATATAGGAAATGAACGGAATACTTTTGTGGAATGAGGAGTGAAATAAAATGTTAAGAGGTTTTTATACAGCCGCTTCTGGAATGCTTACACAGCAAAGACGCACAGAAATGCTAACGAATAATATCTCCAATGCGAATACAACCGGGTTTAAAGCCGATCAAACCAGTGTACGGTCTTTTCCGGAAATGTTACTTGGCAATATGCAGCGTAATGCAATACCTACCGAAAACAATTTAAGCGTGCCCAAGTTATCGCAAGTGGGCAGTCTTAGTACAGGCGTTTATGTACAAGAAGCGAGTCCATTGTTCACGCAAGGGACCCTTGAAGAAACGGAGCTTAGTACCGATATTGCCTTAGCAGATGAAAATCTTCCCATCAATGAGGAAACGGGGAAGGCCGGGTCGGTCCTTTATACCGTCCAAGATAAAGACGGGCAAATGCGTTATACAAGGGACGGCAGTTTCACTCTGGATGGACAAGGCTATTTGACGAATTCTAAAGGCTATTATGTTTTGGACGAGAACAATGAACGGATACAGCTTGAAAATGATCGCTTCACCGTGACCGAAAAGGGAATGATCTTTGAAGGCAATAATCAAGCGGCCCGCCTTGGCATCGGTTATGCAGACGACCCCACTAAACAGCTCGTGAAAGATGGCGAAGGGTTATATAGGGCTGTCGATAATGAATTGCCCAATGCGTATGCAGCAGAAGGATTGACCTTCTCAACGAAACAAGGTTTCCTTGAGGGATCTAATGTCGATCAATCGAGGACGATGACGGAAATGATGTCGGCGTACCGATCTTTTGAAGTGAATCAAAAAGTCCTTCAAGCTTATGATAAGAGTCTCGATAAAGCGGTTAATGAAGTGGGGAAACTCTAATTATGGATTTGTAGAAGGAATCTTTAGGAAATTTGAACAGTAAGGGGAATGTCTATGAATCGAACGATGTTATCCGCGACGAATACACTCAACCAAATTCAAAGTCAAATTGATCAGATCAGCAATAATATTGCTAATGTGGATACCACGGCTTATAAAAAGACGCAAACCAGCTTTAGTGATATGTTAACCCAAAGTTTTAATAATCAGCCGAGTGAGACGAAGGAAATCGGAAGACTGACCACACCGGGCATTCGTCAGGGAACGGGTGCCAAATTAAATCCATCCCAAATCGTGCTGACACAAGGTTCGCTAAAGAATACCGATCGCAACCTGGATGTGGCATTGACGAAGGAAGATCTATTTTTCACGGTAAACGTACAGGATGACGGAGGGACCAACACTCGTTTAACGAGAGATGGCGCTTTTTATCTTTCTCCTAACGAGGCGAACCCAGATCAAATGATGCTCGTTACCTCAGCCGGACATCAAGTCCTTGATGAATATGGGAATCCGATTCTAATTGATGGCAGCATCAAAGATATAAAGGTTTCGGAAGAAGGTTTATTGAAGGTGGATACAGAAGAATATGGAGAGCGAAGCTTCGGTCTTGGTATCGTTTCTGTAAAAAAACCGCAATTCCTGGAACAATTGGGGGGGAATCTGTTGGGGCTCCCGGGCAACCTCGGTGAATTGGGTGTTGCGGAAGACGACATCATGACGCTATTGACGGGGGATGACCGTACAGAAATCGCAGTGAAACAAGGTTCACTTGAATCATCAAACGTCGATCTATCAAAAGAGATGACAGATTTGATCAATGCCCAACGTCAATATCAATTTCAATCCCGGGCGATAACGATGGCCGATCAAATGGGTGGACTGATTAATGGGATTCGGTAAGCGCGATAGGGTATAAAATCATGGCTTTAGGTTTCATATTGAAGCGTTTTTCATTATACTTTAGCAAAGAGGACCGTTGACGCTCATTCATTTTGACATGGCATGTGATTTGATGCTTCTATTTATGTATAAGCCAAGACGCTTTTATTCGGCGAGTTTTCTGAAAAAAGGAGCTTTTGTATGGGTATGGAACAAAAAAGTGTAATGAGACAAGAAGTGAGTGAAGAGGTCAAGGAAGCAAAAACAACGCAACCGAACCGAAGAATCAAGGTCCGGCTTTTGCCGATCTGGCTGCGTTTACTTATGATCATCGGATTGATATTCATCGCTTTACTTGCCGGTTCACTAATAGGCTATAGTGTGATTGGCGGAGGGCAGGCAACGGATGTTTTCAAGAAATCCACATGGACCCATATCATCGATATTGTAAATGAAGATGCATAGAAATAGTCTGTCGACGCAGTTGCCACCGTTTTAGAAAATTTCAATTGGCAACAACATGCCTCTTCCCTATGTAAGGGAGGGGCGAGTTTTCGTTAAAAGTAGGCAATATCATTATTAGGAGGAAAAGCCATGTTAGATATTACGCAGATAAAGGACATCATCCCCCATCGTTACCCTTTTTTATTAGTTGACCGGATTATTGAAGTGGAAGATGGGAAAAGAGCTGTAGGATTAAAAAATGTATCAGCCAATGAAGAATTTTTCAATGGCCACTTTCCGGATTACCCTGTTATGCCGGGTGTATTGATTGTGGAGGCGTTAGCGCAAGTAGGTGCTGTAGCTGTATTGAAACAAGAAGAATTTAAAGGGCGGCTGGCCTTTTTTGCAGGAATCGATAACTGTCGTTTCAAGCGCCAGGTAAAACCGGGAGATCAACTCCGCCTCGAAGTAGAAATTATTCGGTTAAGGGGATCGGTTGGTAAAGGAAAAGCGGTCGCAACAGTAGATGGCGAAGTTGCCTGTGAAACGGAAATCATGTTCGCTTTTGGAGATAAATAAGCTTAAAAGGGCTAAATATGGCCATTTTGAGCAAGAATGTTTAAGAAGAACGAATTAGGTGTACATAATACATATACGATGCAGCTGATAGCTACAATGATTGCAGTTAGTTGTTTACAACCATTTTTTCTCCCTTTGATGCCGGACATTTATGTCCGGCATCTTTTATATGCAGAAGTTCAAGCATATTTTACTAATTAAAAATAAGGCGCAAGTTATTTTTACATTCGGGCAAAATACTAAATGATAAAGAATGAAGGGAGGTTACCTACTCATGATGAAGAAAAGACTTTATGCGCTAATCGGGGGATCTTTGATGTCTGCCATGTTCCTTGCTGGATGTGGAAATGATGATGACAACAATCCTGCACCCGAGAATGACAACATGATCGAAGAAAATCAAAATGATGGTGTCGATGATAATGGAGGCACTGGAAACGATAATAACAATCTTGATACGGATAACGACGGTATGATCGAAAATGATGATACGATGAATGGCGATGACAATAACAATACAACGAACAACAACAATGATTCTGACGATTTAATTGAAGATGCTGAGAAAAAAGGCGAAGATAACAAATAAAAGGCATATAAAGAGGACTGGCTTAGCAATGGCGGGTGTAATTCCCTTCAGCTAAGCCAGTTTTTTATTTTATGGACGATTTATAGGTGGCCAGTTTAGGTCTGGATTTAATTTTTTTCTTGAATTCCCTGATTAAATCCTCGCCCTCCAAGCCTTTATAGACTAAATCCTCAAGAAGAAGTTCTGCATATTTTGTGTGGTTTTTTTTGATATGGCCGACAAATAAAAGGCTATAGTGACCATCGACTTTTTTAATGGTACGCAGGACGGTATCGAATAAAGCGGGTTCATTGTCTTTTTTCGTTATAACAGCCTGAATGGTCACTTCTCCATCAATATCAGGAAGTGAGGATGCAAACTCATGAAAATGTTTTTCTGCCACAAAGGCCTCTAGGAGCCACGAGCTGATATCATTTTCTTTATTAATGATGAGTCCATCGGTTAAGGGTATATCAATTAATCGTGAATCCTCTGTAACAATCTGTAGATAGATTAATTTGAAAGATTTCATTAAATACCTCCATTCCTTGCCTTTATGAAGAAGACAGTCATATACCCATTTATCCCTGTTAATTCCTTTTAAAGGTAATTATATCATACTAGAATATTTTGATTTTTTAAAATGATAAACCTAAAAATACGCTAAAAGTAAAAAAAAGTCCAAATTGATAGGTTTAAGCTTTTTAGTAAACAATTTTTCTGCAAAAAAGAGTTATGGGTGTAATATAACGGTTTTTAAAGCCAAAATGAGTGGCATTCGTCCATTTTGTCGATTTCCCCTTTTTAAAAGAAAATCTTATGATTAGATCATGAAAGGAAGGAGGAAGAAGATGATAAATCAGGTAACTCTTGTCGGACGATTGACGAAGGATCCCGAATTAAGGTATACGCCAGATGGCAAGGCGGTTTCCAATATTACTTTAGCTGTGAACCGTAATTTTCGTAATAATGCAGGGGATTACGAGGCTGACTTTGTACACTGTACCCTTTGGAAAAGAACAGCCGAAAATACAGCACAATATTGTAAAAAAGGTTCGATTGTCGGGATTACGGGCAGAATTCAAACGAGGAGATATGACAACCAAGAGGGTAAAAAAGTATATGTCACCGAAGTTATTGCCGAGCTGGTTCAATTCATAGGGACTAAGCAACAGAATGATGGCAAGGCAAAGGAATTCGAACATATTGGTTTATAGCTTACTTGGAGGTGAAGCATGAGTGAAAAAAGTGGAATGCTTTCCAACGGGCAGAAGCGAAACCGACTCCTGTTCAGTTCGATGCAGGATAAGCAACGAGTAGAACAACTCATTGGTGACTTAATTGGGCATGTGGCCAAGACCCATGTCCAAACAAAAGAGAATGAAGATGAGTTGAAACACCTCAGGTTAAAAGTAGCCCAATTAGAATCGTATAACAAGTATTTACATGAACATAATGAAAAATTAGACAAAAGGGTTACAAATTTAGAGAAAGTTGGTGAATTATAAAAAGCGATACCCTTCGAAAAGTATACTAATAGTGGCAAGTCCCTGTTATTTTCCTATTTCCCCAAGCCGACTTGGCTTTTCCCCGCAAGTGTCCCCGAATCCCCTCATAAAAAGAATCAAAAGCTTGATTCTTCCCCTTTTTGGAATGACTGTACTTGTACAGTCATTCTTTTTATGAAGCTAATACTATAGAACTAATTAAAAAATATTATTCTGTTAAGTTAGAATTTTAAGAAAATATATTGTAAAATGTTAAGTTTGATGTAATAATAAACCAAATAATATTAAAAATGTAAAATATGGATATGAAGGAAGTGATATTATGAGTGTTCCAATTATTGAAGTCAACGGGTTACGAACGAGCTTTCGTACTGACGATGGAGAGATTCCTGTCGTGAATTCCATCGATTTTCATATCAATCCTGGTGAGGTGTTAGGAATTGTCGGGGAATCGGGCTGTGGGAAGAGTGTAACCTCTTTGTCGATCATGGGGCTTGTGCCTTCGCCTACCGGTAAGGTAGAAGGGGAAATATTGTTTAAGGGAAGTAACATTGCCAACGCATCTGAAGCTAAAATGAGAAAGATTCGGGGAAATGAAATCGCTATGATCTTCCAGGAACCAATGACAAGCTTGAACCCTGTCTTCACAATTGGAGAACAATTGGTGGAGACACTTCGGATACATAGAAAATGGAATAAAAAACAGGCCCGCCAAAGAGCGGTCGAAATGTTGAAGTTGGTTGGGCTTGGACGAGCCGAAGAACTGATAGATGAATACCCTCATCAGCTTTCGGGCGGGATGAGACAGCGTGTCATGATTGCCATGGCCATGATTTGTGAGCCAAAGCTTCTTATAGCGGACGAGCCGACCACGGCCTTGGATGTCACAATTCAAGCCCAGATTTTAGAATTGATGAAGAACCTGAACAAGGAGACAGATACAGCAATCATGATGATCACCCATGACCTTGGTGTAGTGGCACAAATGTGTGAGCGTGTCATTGTCATGTATGCCGGAAGGGTGGTCGAGGAGGGAAAAGTGCAAACGGTTTTTCAAAACCCTAAGCATCCGTATACGATTGGCCTCCTGCAATCGATTCCTGATATGCGCATAAAAAAGGAACGGCTTTATTCAATCCCTGGAAATGTGCCAAAACCGGGTACGAGCAAACTTGGCTGCCAGTTTGCCCCTCGCTGTTCTCATGCGATGGAGCAATGCCTGAATGAAACCCCGTCTCTTCTGGCGTTTGATGAAGGGCAACAAGTACGTTGTTGGCTGTACGAAGATGCGAAAGGAGCACCATTGCATGACTCAACCATTAGTTAAGGTAGAAAACCTGAAGAAGCATTTCCCAATCAAAGGGGGAGTGCTCGGTAAAACGATCGGTGAGGTGAAAGCCGTCGATGGCTTGTCATTTTCCATAAACAAAGGTGAGACGCTTGGCCTTGTCGGTGAAAGCGGGTGCGGTAAATCGACGACGGGCAGACTTTTGCTTCGATTACTCGAGCCTAGTGAAGGTAATGTCTACTTTGAGGGTAAGGACCTGACGACACTATCCACCCGTGAAATGAGGAAGATGCGCCGCGAAATGCAAATGGTCTTTCAAGATCCATTCGCCTCGCTCAATCCTAGGCACACGGTTGAAAAGATATTGGAAGAACCACTCATCGTCCATGGTGTCAAAGATAAGAAAGAACGGAAAAAGCGTGTGCAGGAGCTACTTAAGGTTGTTGGGTTAAGCAGTTACCATGCCAAACGATACCCACATCAGTTCAGTGGTGGTCAGAGGCAACGTATTGGCATCGCCAGGGCACTAGCCGTCAATCCGAAGCTGATTATCGCGGATGAGCCTGTTTCGGCTTTGGATGTTTCCATTCAAGCACAGGTGTTAAATCTCCTACAAGATTTGCAGAGGGATTTTGACCTCACTTATCTTTTCATTGCCCATGATCTCGGAGTCGTCAGGCATATCTCGGATCGGGTAGGCGTGATGTATCTAGGACATATTGTTGAATTGACGGAAAGTGAAGGGCTTTATGAAGATCCGCTACATCCGTATACACAAGCCTTACTATCGGCGGTTCCGATTCCGGATGTAGAGTATAAGGGCGATAGGGTCATATTGCAGGGCGATGTCCCGAGTCCATCCAACCCGCCTAGCGGATGCACATTCCATACAAGGTGCCCGAAAGCGATGCCAGAATGCAAGACTGTAAAACCAATTTTACAGGAACACAAACCAGGTCACTACGTCTCTTGTCATTTATATAATTGATAGGACGTATACATAAATTTACAGAAAATAGGGGGAAGAATATGAAGAAGACATTAGCTTTATTGTTAACCAGTATTTTAGCCATTTCACTTGCGCTTGCTGGCTGTTCATCATCAACATCGAAAGATAAGGATGACGAAAAAGGCGGCTCAAGCGAGGCAAAGGGCGGCGGGGTTTTAATATACGGTAAAGGCGGAGATGCGGTTTCACTTGATCCTGCTATCGTAACGGATGGCGAGTCTTATATCGTCACACAGCAAATCTATGAAACACTTGTGAAATACGGAGAAGACAATACGGAAATCGAACCGGGTCTTGCAGAGTCATGGGAAGTTTCCGAAGATGCGAAAACTTATACGTTCAAGCTGAAAACGGGCATTAAGTTCCACGATGGCACGGATTTCAACGCGGAAGCGGTCGTTAAGAACTTTCAGCGCTGGGCAACAAGTAAGGATGAAGCGAAATTTGCTTACTATGCTTCCATGTTCGGTGGCTTTGAAGGTGACGAAGGCCACGTGATTAAAGAAGTAAAAGCTCTTGATGATAGCACAGTGGAATTCACACTAGTACGCCCACAAGCACCATTCTTGAAAAACGTTGCGATGTCACCATTTGCCATTGCAAGTCCAACGGCAGTTGAGAAAGATGGAGACAATTTCGGCAAGAATCCGTCTGGAACGGGTCCTTTCAAGTTCAAATCATGGAAACCAGGCGACACGATTGAAGTCGTGAAAAATGAAGACTATTGGCAAGAAGGATTGCCAAAACTTGATGGCATCACGTTTAAAGTCATCAAAGATAACTCGGCTCGTTTGAATGCAGCAATCAAAGGTGAAGTCGACCTAATGGACGGATTGAACCCAAGTGATATCAGCAAAGTGACAGGGGACAAAAACCTTCAAATCTTTGAACGTCCATCCATGAACGTTGGCTACTTTGGATTTAACGTTGAAAAAGCGCCATTTGATAAAAAGGAAGTGCGTCAAGCCATTTCCCATTTGATCAACAAACAGGAAATCATCGATAACTTCTTTGAAGGAACGGCTGAGCCTGCGAAGAATCCAATGCCACCATCCGTCTCTGGATACAATGATGAAATTGAAGACTATGATTACAACGTAGAAAAGGCAAAAGAACTTTTGAAAAAGGCTGGTCTTGAAGATGGATTCAAAATGGATCTATGGGCCATGCCGGTACCACGTCCATATATGCCTGATGGACAAAAAGTCGCTGAAGCCATTCAAGCAAGTCTGAAACAAGTCAATATTGAAGCCAATATCATGACGTATGAGTGGGCTGCATACTTGGAAAAAGTACAAGCCGGTGAAGCTCCATCGTTCATGCTTGGCTGGACTGGTGATAATGGAGATGCCGATAACTTCCTTTATACATTATTGGATAAAGATACAATCGGCTCGAATAACTACTCTCGCTATGCAAACGAAGAAGTTCATAAATTATTGATTGAAGCTCAATCTACTGCAGATGAAGCGAAACGTAATGAGCTATACGGAAAAGCACAGGAAATCATACATGAAGAAGCACCTTGGGTACCACTTGTACATTCGTTGCCACAATTAGCTGGTACTAAGACAATCAAAGGATTCGTTCCGCATCCTACAGGTTCTCAGTCTCTAATTAACGTGTCAATCGAAAATTAATTGTACGGACCGGGGGGTATGAATGTATGCTCCCCGGTTTTGTCATGTGAATTAAAGATTTAAAGAATGAAGGGCGATTAAAAGCCCATGTGTAAAAAAGGCAGGTGAGTGTTTTGTTTTCCTATACCATAAGACGTTTGGGTTCTCTCATTCCGGTGCTTCTCGGAATGGCGTTTATTGTATTCATGATGATTCGGGCGATACCGGGAAACCCCGCCCAGGTAATATTAGGGCAGCAGGCAACGAAAGAAGCCGTCGCTGCCATGACAAAGGAGCTTGGTTTGGACCAACCATGGTTCATTCAGTTCTGGGATTACTTAATTGGCCTGTTAACAGGCAATCTGGGGGTTTCTCTAAAAACGAATACCCCTGTTTCAGAGGAAATTTGGCCTTACTTGACGGCCACGATGGAATTGGCCCTGATTGCGATGGTTATAGCGGTCATTATCGGCGTAAATGCCGGGATCATCTCGGCATGGTTCCAAAATTCCTGGTTTGATTATACGGCCATGATTGTTGCATTAATTGGCGTATCGATGCCGATATTCTGGCTTGGCCTTATGGAACAGTATCTTGTTGCGATTCAGTGGGACTTGCTTCCAACAACGGGACGGGACAATATAAGAGACCCTGTGGAAGCGATAACGGGCTTTTATTTAATAGATACCCTTGTTTCCGGTAGGTTCGATCAGTTCATTGAAGTGGTGAAACACCTTATCTTACCGGGCATTGCACTTGCAACCATCCCGATGGCGATCATTGCGAGAATGACACGCTCATCCATGCTAGAAATCATGAGGTCCGATTTCATCCGGACGGCTCGCGCGAAGGGCATGAAAATGTTCTGGGTGGTTTATAAGCACTCCCTGAAAAATGCTTTAATTCCAGTGGTCACCGTTATCGGTCTGCAAACGGGTCTACTATTGGGTGGCGCGATTTTAACGGAAACCATCTTTGGATGGCCGGGTATTGGAACATATATCTATGAAGCTATCCTTTACCGGGATTATCCGGTCATTCAATCGGGAATTCTCGTCATCGCCTTTTTGTTCGTCATGATTAACTTGATTGTGGACCTTTTGTATGCAGCGATTGATCCTAGGATTAAATATAAATAGGGAGGATATCTCATGGCTGAAATTGTTACGAATACACCGCCGATCATTCCCCCTCAAGAGGTAGAGGAAAAAGCCATTTCTCCCTGGAAGGAAGGTTGGAAAAGCTTCAAGAAAAATAAGGTTGCCCTGGTTGGCCTCGGCATTGTCCTATTTTTCATTATACTGGCTATTTTCGCCCCGCTTATTGCACCCTATTCCTACGAAGGGCAGAAGCTCAGCGATAAACATTTGTCCCCTTCGTCAGAGCATTGGTTTGGCACGGATGAGTTTGGCCGCGATATCTTGAGCCGAATCATCTATGGCTCTCGCTTATCTCTATGGGTCGGCTTTTTATCGGTGGCCGGTTCTGTAGTGGTCGGATCTTTCCTCGGTATCATTGCCGGGTATTATGGCAAGTGGATCGACACGATCATTTCGAGGCTGTTTGACATTGTACTGGCGTTTCCGAGCATCCTGCTAGCCATAGCGGTTGTTGCCGTATTGGGACCATCCCTGCGCAATGCACTCATCGCGATTGCAATCGTCAATGTGCCTACGTTCGGTAGACTTTTACGATCACGGGTCTTGACTGTAAAAGAAGAGGAGTATGTAACGGCCGCTAAGGCAATCGGTATGGGGGATGGTCGGATTTTGATTCACCACGTCCTGCCGAATAGCCTTGCGCCCATCATCGTTCAGGGGACTTTAGCGATAGCGACCGCCATCATTGAGTGTGCGGCGCTTGGATTCCTTGGGCTGGGTGCACAACCACCTTCACCTGAATGGGGAAAAATGCTTGCTGATTCGAGACAGTTCATCATTCAGGCGCCTTGGACCGTTCTATTCCCAGGGATCGCCATCATGTTGACCGTACTTGGCTTCAACCTGATGGGCGATGGCCTACGTGATGCATTGGATCCAAGAATGAAAAACTAAAGAGGAAGAGGCGGTGATTTTCCGAATCACCGCCTTTTTTGTGCTTTGATATTTTCCATAATCTCTTAATAATGACAGGTATTGAAAAATAAACATATTATACTAGAGTCTTCTAGGAAAATAGTGACTATTATCTCTTAAATTCATGATAAAGGGTGTGATACTTTTATACCTATAAGGGAAAATATAGAAAATTCTAATTTTATAGGAGGAATCGTTCATTGATTAAACGCATTTTGCCCATTCTAGCAATCTTTCTATTAGTATTTACAGCAACGGTTTCCGCTGCCAATCTTCCTGATCCTTCGATTGGAAAGAGCGCGGGACAGAAAAATCAGGAAAGTATCCTGAAGTTGAAGAAAGAAGAGACAGATAAGAAGTACAAAACCGATGAAAAGGTTAGGGTAATCGTACAGATGAAGGAAGCCCCAGCCATTGAATATGCCTCTAAGGAAGGTAAACGATTTAAAGACCTTTCTAAAAGCAAAAGGGAAGAATTGAAGTCTAAAAAACTATCAGGCCAGAAAAAAGTGAAAAATAAAGTAAAAGAGAAGAAGATAGCTTTAAAGGAATTTGAAAGTTTTACGACAGTCTTGAATGGGTTCAGTGCAGAGCTACAATATGGAGAGGTCAAAGAAGTGGCAGCCTTGCCTGAAGTGGCTGAAGTACATATTGCGAATGAATATAAACGACCTGTTGAAAAACCGGATATGGTATATAGCAAGGAACTGGTCCAAGCCCAGGAAGCTTGGCGGGAGTACGGCTATACGGGGGAAGGGATGGTCGTCGGAATCATTGATACCGGGATTGACCCATCTCACCGTGACATGATCCTCAGTGATGCTTCAAAGGCAGAACTGACGAAAACGGAAGTCAGTGAAATGATACAAGCCAACCAGTTACTTGGAAAGTATTATACGGAAAAGGTCCCTTACGGATATAACTATATGGATGACAATCAAGAAATCCTCGATCTTGCTGAGGGAGCTTCGATGCATGGGATGCACGTTGCCGGGACCGCAGCGGCTAATGGGGATGAAGAGAATGGCGGCATTAAAGGGGTGGCCCCTGAAGCCCAGCTTTTAGCTTTGAAGGTGTTCGGGAATGACCCTGCTGTGAAGACGACCTGGGGGGATATTTACATCAAGGCCATTGATGATGCCATTATTCTTGGGGCAGATGTCTTGAACATGAGTCTTGGTTCGACGGCAGGCTTCGTCTCAGAGGAAGATCCTGAGCAACAGGCCGTATCAAGGGCCGTGGAAAATGGAATCGTGATGTCGATTTCCGCAGGAAACTCTGCCCACTTTGGAAATGGGTTCGCGAATCCATGGGCAACGAATCCAGACATCGGCATAGCGGGTTCTCCGGGACTTGCCTATGATTCGCTTCAAGTGGCATCGATTGAAAACAACTATCTTGATTTAGATGCTGCTACCTATCAGTTGAACGGGCAGGAAGGGAAAGCACCGTTCATGTCGGCTTCCAGTGTGCATCCTAACGCTTTAAAGGAAAAGACGCACGAACTAGTCGATGCAGGCCTTGGAACCCCTGAGGAGCTAGCCAAGGTGGATGTCAAAGGCAAGTTTGCCCTTATCGAGCGTGGGGGAATCACTTTTATCGAAAAAGCGCAAAATGCTCAGAATGCAGGAGCAACAGGTGTCATCATCTATAACAATGCCGATGGATACGTATCCATGGCAACAGAGCCTAGCATAACGATTCCACAGCTATTCATGCTTAAATCGGATGGTGCGAAGCTACAAGCCGCCTTATCGGAAGGTGAAAAAGTGACGCTCACTTTCAAGGGGGATAAGGTGAAATCAGCTAATCCCGAGGCTGGGAAAATGAGTGCTTTTACTTCATGGGGCGTCGCACCGAACCTTGATTTCAAACCGGAAATCACAGCGCCGGGCGGACAAATCTATTCGACATTGAACAATGATGAATACGGCATGATGAGCGGTACGTCGATGGCGGCTCCTCACGTATCGGGAGGCTCTGCCCTCGTATTGGAAAGAGTCGATAAAGACTTGAACGCAAAAGGGTTCGACCGGGCAAACCTGGCCAAAAACCTAATGATGAATACCTCTCGAACTGTAACCGATCAAGGAATGGTCAATGCTGCATTTGGGTGGGATATTCCCTACTCGCCGCGCAGGCAGGGAGCCGGGATCATGCAATTGAATTCCGCGTTGGCTACGCCGGTGGTCGTGACCGAGGCATTTACGAATGTTGCGAAGGTTGCATTGAAAGAAGTTGGAAATACGTTCGCTTTTACTTTGAAGGTTGAAAATATAAGTGACGAAGCGGTCAAATATGATGTATTGGGGAATATCCAAACAGACTATTCGATTCAGGGACAGCTTGGTTATGCAGCCAATCAATTAGAAGCACAGGAAATTCAGGATGCTACGATAAAAATCAATAACCGTGAACAAGAAGAAATCACTATACCTGCAAAGAAATCGGTCAACATTGAAGTGAAGGTGGACCTGTCCAAGGCTAAGGTGCTTGGGGACGACCTCCAGACGCCAGTCGCAATCGATAAGGTCTTTCCAAATGGGTACTTTGTTGAAGGGTTCGTGACACTGAAAGACCCGGCAGACAATAATCCAGAACTGAACGTTCCATATGTAGGGTTCAAAGGAGAATGGGATAAGGCACCTATCTTGGACGGAACGAAATATGATGAAGAATCATACTACGGCATGGCTGGGGCGGTATCAACTGCAGGTGAAGACTTTACCTACCTGGGTTATGAGCCGGTTGGAAAGATATTTGACCGGAAATATATCGCGATCTCCCCGAATGGTGACGGAGCGCAGGATGATTTTATCCCGATTCTATCATTCTTGAGAAATGCGAAAAAAGTAGAATACAACATCATGGATGCTGCGAAAAAATCGGTCCGGACAATCCGTACGGAGAATCAGGTGCGGAAGGACTATTATGACGGCGGAAGTGGGACGGCCTATACGTTAGACCCCGCCCGTAAATGGGAGGGCAAAATCAATAATAAGCTCGTTGCAGACGGTGAATATATCTATGAAGTCAAAGCAGTGATCGATTATGAGGGAGCTAAATGGCAGACGTTTGAGATCCCTGTCAAAGTCGATACAGTGGCACCTACGGTCAAGATTTCAAAAAGTGGCAAGGTGGTCACCATTGAAGGATCGGATAATGCCAAAGGGTCAGGCTTGGCGTATTACGATGTACAGATAGACGGGAAATCAATCATAACAGAACCGCTTGCTGCGGATACAAAAGAATATACTTTGCCGGATGTGAAGGGTGAGAAAGTACAGGTTGTTGCCATAGACTTCGCAGGTAATGAAAAGACAGATGAAGCGGACTTGACTCAGGATACGGAGCCGGTTGAAAAAGATAAAGCGGCCCCATCCGTCTTTATCACGAGTCCTGAAGTGTTGAGCGTGACCAATACGAAGAATGTGACGATTACGGGGTACATTAAAGAAGCATCTGGCATCAAGGAATTCAAGATCGACGATAAAAATGTCCCAGTGAAATATAATGAAGAGAAGAAACAATACGAATTCTCGTATAAAAAGAAATACAATGACGGCGTCCAAAGCTTCGTGGTTAAAGCAACGGACATAGTCGGTAATACAATTTCCTTCAAACGGATGTTCATGGTGGACACAAAGAAACCAAGCTTGAAGGTCAAAGGAGCACCCCTGATGGTAGGGGCCAAAAAACCGAACCCGAAAGTGGATGTGACCGTCGAGGACAACTTCGATGAAATCCGCCTTTACTTGAACGGAAGTGAAGTATTCTATCATGAATTTAAGGAACCGTACAAAATGCGTTCTTTCAAAGAAACGATAGAGGATGTTGAGTTGCCACTTGAAGTGGGCAACAATACATTCGAATGGAAGGTCACGGATATTGCCGGAAATGAGACGAAGAAAACGACCTACATCTATAAAGCGAAACGATAATAAAATGGCAGCTCCCTTTTTACAGAGGGGGCTGCTTTTCTTATGTTGAGGCTGCGTATGCACCCTTTCACACGTTTGATGGATTATTACGTTGCTTATAACGTAATCCATGAGAAGCATTCTTTTTTTGAAATAGAGAAGGAAAATAAAAAGATGATACCGAAATAGGTATATGGAACTAAATAAGAGGAGGAAATCGATGAATTTTAAAAAAGGTCTGACTACGAAGGAATATGGTCGTGGTGTTACAGTTAAATATGAAAATTATGATAGGTCACTAGCAAAAACGAGTTTCTTTGATGCACTTCAACTTGCTAATTCTCCATTTGAAAAGGAACCCCGGCACGATTCGTCTTATCAAGAATATCCGCTTATTCCGGATGTAACCCTTTCGCTTTTTGAAAAGGATATGGCTAAGACTTCGATCACATATGATCCCCATAGAGAAAAGGTCATCATTGAAGAACGCTCAGAGAGATATTTGCCCAATAAAGGTGAAGCGCTTACAACGGCATTGGAGCATATCATGATCAGTCATGGAAATTACCAATCTTTTTTTATAGTCAATCCGAAAGATTGGAACACAAAAAGAAAAACCACCCATAGCTTGAAACCCGATTAATCAGGAAAGCTATTGAGTGGTCTAACTAGCAAAACTTAGTGAAGAGAGACGAGGTCCTTGATTTCATCAGTGGAAAGTTCTGTGATCCAGTTATCACTACTGATGATTTCATCGTTCAGCGCCTGTTTTTTGTCGAGCATCTGATCGATCTTTTCTTCAAGCGTCCCGGTACATATCAATTTATGAACGTGAACGAACCGCTGTTGCCCGATACGGTAGGCACGGTCAGTGGCTTGATTTTCAACCGCAGGATTCCACCAGCGATCATAGTGAATGACATGGTTTGCCGCCGTTAAATTCAGGCCTGTGCCCCCAGCCTTCAACGAAAGGATGAAGATTGGGAAATCGCCATTTTGGAAGCGGGTGATCATATCATCACGCTGTTTCTTGTTCGCACTTCCGTTCAGGAAGGGAACTTCAAAGCCATAGCGTTTTTCGAGCAGTTTTTTCATCATGTTCCCCATACCGATGTATTGGGTGAAAATGAGGCAGCTTTCCTCCTGCTCGCGGACAGCATCCACGATTTCCGTTAGCTTCTCAAGCTTCCCGGATCGGCTAGCTGCCATCATGATGTTTTCCTTTTCAGTTTCCTTTAGATAAAGGGCGGGGTGATTGCAGAGCTGTTTCAGTTTATTCAGCATCTGCAGAATGATCCCTTTGCGTTCAAAGGTGGACAACTGCTCGATGTCTGCAAAGGTATCCTTGATTAGCTGTTCATATAATGAAGCCTGCTCGGTGGTGAGCGGCACGAATTCTTTTTGTTCCTGCTTATCAGGCAGGTTCAATGCGACCTCTTTATCCCGTTTTGTCCGACGAAGCAGGAAGGGCTGAATTAAGCGTTGCAGCTCTTTGATTTTATCTTTTTGTTCTTCCCGCTCGATGGTGGTCACGTATTTTTCCTGGAATTGACCAAGCGTTCCCAGGTAGCCTTTGTTAATGAAATCAAAGATGGCCCATAACTCGCTTAAGCGGTTTTCCATCGGTGTACCCGTTAAGGCGATATGATGACGTCCATCAAGCTTGCGGACCGCCCTGGATTGCTTCGTTTGGGCGTTTTTGATATTCTGTGCTTCATCTAGTATGACACTGCTCCAATGGATGGAGGACAATTCCTCCACATCTTGGTGGGTCAGGCCATACGAAGTCAGGATGATGTCGTGGGTAGCAGCTTTTTTAATGAACGCATCACCCTTGGACCGACTCGAACCGTAATGAAGGTGAACCTTGAGTGATGGAGCGAATTTTTCCAGTTCCTTCTGCCAGTTGCCGAGTACCGATGTAGGGCAGACAATCAACGCGGCCTGAACAGGAACATGCTCAGGCGGGTTGGTGATTACTTCGACCTCATCGGTGCTTTCCGTTTCACTTTCCTCATCGACAATGATGGGTTCGCTCGTTTGCACCTTTTCTTCATGGGTAGGTAGCTCCTTGTCAGTCGTTTCGGCATTCTTGACATAAAGGAGGTAGGCAATCATCTGGACGGTTTTCCCAAGTCCCATATCATCCGCGAGACAAGCGCCAAATCCATATTCCCTTAAGAACAGAAGCCAGCTCATGCCCAATTTTTGATAGGGCCGTAAATCACCTTGCAATGTCCCAGGGACTGGCATGATCGAAATGTTCTTGGTTTCCCGCAGTCGTCCGACCATTTTTCTAAGCTCCTGATTCAATTCGAATTGAATTCGGAGCATTTCGCCGTTTTCCGGGTCATCCTCAATTTCTTCCCCTTCACTATTTAAAAGCTCCTGTTGTAGCAAATCAGTCAGTTGGATGCCTTTTTCATTGGCAGTTTCCATCAGATTCTGGATTTGCTTGATGAAAGCGGGGTCGAGCTTGACCCATTGGCCGCGGATATAGACAAGCCTGCGTTTCTCATCGACGAGCTCCGCGAACTCGGACTCAGTGAGCTCCTTACCATTCAGGGAGAATCTCCAGTCGAAGTCCATCAATGCTTTCAGCCCAACGTAGGAAGGGCCGCGATTCGATTGGCTCTTCACTTTTGCCTTCACTTTGAGGGAGGATTCCTTCAAAGCGACCCACCAGGATGGAAGGAGGATTTCGACACCGAGAAATAGCAGCTTTTCGCTTGCATCGGTCAAAAACTCCCAGGCATCGATTTCGGATAGCTCGCTTTTTAACCGGCCCTTTTCCCCAATCCATGGGACGACGAGCTGCCAGCGTTTCGTCGCCCGTACGACTTCACTTGCGTACTTATTCCAGCCACGCGGCAATTTCTTGCCAGTATACGTTTCGATGATGCTTTCATCTTTTTTAGAGCGAAGCGTGACGTCTAGCTTCCATGGGCCATTTCCTTCAGGTGGTTCGGTTAAGCGTAGACCGATGGCGAAGGGTTTAGGATCCGGGTTAACACCGAGCCATTCCTGCCAGCTGTCCTGATCGAAAAACGCCTGCAACTCTTCCGGAGAAAGCCTTGAATCCTTTAAGGCCCCAACCGCTTCGCTCCATTTATTGTGCATCGGCGAGTAGGTCTTCAAATACATATTAGCGGCGCCATTATACCATTTCTCGATAAAAGTCCGATTGGTTTCCACTTCAGGTGAAGGGAGGTCCAAAGGAATCTCCTCTTCCCAAAAGGAAGGAAGGAATTCTTCTTCGACCTCTTCCGGCAGTTTCCAGCCGATGGAGTCCAACTGTAAATTCGTGAAATCAGGCACAGGAATCCCCGCTTCAATCGATTCATGAAGTACGGGGGCTGCGGATAGGCATAAGGATGAGAGCTCGGACCATTCCCATTCTATAAAGGAGTTAAAGCTTTCCTTCGCGAAAAAGTTCAGCAGTCCCCAGGCATCAAGAATGAAAACAGGGTTTTCGTTTATTGTATCTGTCGTCATTTTTGTGCCATAAAAACTGGCGTCATCCCAGTTGAACAGCAGTCTTCGAATGTAACTTGTATTGAGAAAGCTATTATCTTCATTGACGACACCAAGGACGTAGGATCCATTTTCGAGAGCCGCTATTTTGATTTTTAATTTTCCTGTATTAAACATCGATTAGCTTTCCCCTTTTTAATTCTTCTTGAAAAGCGCGCAGTCGTTTCGTCGAATCGACTACATATTGCATATACCGTTCGAATACCTCTTCCTTTTTCATCTTTTTATAGATGGTACGCATCTTTTTCAAATAACGGACTGCCTGTTTATAGGCTGGCCTGTTTTTCAAGGACACTTTTTCCTGTACCGCATGATAATAGAGGGGAAGCATCACTTCCGGATCTTTCGAGACGACTTCCTTGATGGATTCAGTGCTTATTAAGTCAATGCTGATTTCGGAGTAGATATGCATCTCCACCCATTTTTTATATTGGCCCTGTTCAAAAAGAAAGTTCGCATAGTTCCAATAGCTATGGGGAAGGGTAGCCCGAAAGAATTTCTCAAGCAAGTCATTCCGCTTCAACTTAAAGCAACAGCTTGTAATCAGGGTCGTGAAGGTCCGGACAAAATCGACCCGCTGATAATAATCGGATAGATCAATCAAGAATTCCTGAACATGGGCGTTGATGAATTCAATGAAAGGAATGGCCCGAGTACGGTCCTCTGAATCGGAAAGGAACTCCAGCCAATAAAAAATATACGGACAGGCTTCCTTCTTCAATTCGTGGAGAAGCTCGATCGCTTGTCGGTCCTGATTCTCCATCAGAGATAGGTGAATCGTAGCCAGGGTATAGGAAATGCGCTCCGTCGTGCCTGCATATTGCTTGGGCAGTTCCTCCTGAACTCGGTTCAGCTCCTCTTTACGCCACGAAGATGTGGTGAACAGGTAGCTCCAGATTTCCCGGTAGAGGTCGATTTTTTCATACTCCAACCCTTCGCTGCCGTCCAGTAGCTTCGCTACATCTTCCTTAATGCTAAAGACGAAGGGATCAAAAGCAAAGGGACGGGCCTGTCTGCTCAGTGGCTGCACCGTTTCATGAAGCTCTTCGGCCAAATCGGCGGCGAGCGCATAAAAGACACGGACCGCTTGGGTGTTGCTTTTATGTAGCTGGATCATTCTCATAGTCAGCTGCAACGTACAAAAATGGGTCACAAAATGATAAAGCAGCTTCCATTCCCGTTCCATCGGGGTTTTGGAGCTGAGACGTTTAAAGAAAGTCTGTATATGATTCTCAATCATGTAAGGCGGTTCCTCTATATAAGGCTCCACTTGCTCAGTGAAGGTATCGTGCACGAATTGCTTCCATGATGGATAGCTTTTTTCTAAAATGATGGATTTCTCCTTTGTATGTTTAAATATTTCACTTGCCCGCTTTACCTGCTGCAAAGCCTGGGTAGGTGTGGATTTTGGCGCGTTCCATTCGCTAACCCAATCGGACACACTGGCGTGCTCGGAATATCCGGAGAAGAATACGGCCATTTGGTGTCGGCAAATAAACCTGGAATCGCAGGTGCAGCTTCCATCCTGAGGGAAAAGCAAGTTCAGCCTTGCCTTATAGCGCGTGACATCCTGCACCTCCGCGGTAATCAAGTCTTCCGCTTCCTCTTTCAGATCAACGAGCCCCTGGCGATATAACTGAAGACCCTCATTCACAACAGCCAAATCATCCGGATCACCGGCCTCCAACAACTCCGCCAGCCGCTCCCCAACAAACAACAACTCCCGCTCCATACTCTCCTCCTTTTTGGGGTCACTTTTAGGGGTCAGACCCCATTTCCCAAAATTATATTTTTGTATTATCATTGATATATCAGTACTTTAACAACACCGGATGGGGGTCAGACCCTATTTCCCGGCATAGGAAAGGATGATGTTCATGCCTCGTAGACCGAGGATATGGTATCCTGGTGCGATGTACCATATTACTAGCCGCGGCAACCGCCGCAGTGATATTTTTTTAGACGATAAGGATCGCCTTCGTTACCTGCGTTATTTAGAGGAAACGAAAGAAAGGTATTACTTCGAACTCCATAGCTACTGTCTCATGACGAATCACGTGCATCTACTCCTCGAAACGAAACAACACCCGATTAGTGATATTATGCATAAGCTGAATTCCCGCTATGCCATCTCCTTCAATAAACGGCATGACCATGATGGTCACCTCTTTCAAGGCCGTTACCATTCCGTCTTAATCGAATCGATCGAGCAATTCACTGCCACGAGCCGTTATATCCATTTAAACCCTGTACAAGCCAATATCGTCAAAAACCCCGCCGAATATAAGTGGAGCAGCTACAAAGTCTTCCAAACAGGAAAACCAAGCAAACACGTCAACCCCACACAAATCCTTCATTACTTCCAAACCCCACAGAACTATGAAACCTACGTCATGCGGGGGTCAGACCCTATTTCCCAGACTTAGCAAAAATCAAAAAACCTTTGCCAGCCAAGGGGTATGTAGTATTCGGTAAGGGGTCAGACCCCATTTCCCGGCACCCATTTCGAGGTCATCTCTTTATTATACTTCATTTGGGCTTGGAATTTGAAATGTTGTATACAGGTTTTGGAATATGTTTGTGGTCGGAATGTGAAAAGCCATTCCCGGGTTGGGAATGGCTTGGTCTTAATTTGTTTCTACGAGAGCTTCCCACACTTTGAATTTCTCATCGATAAAGGTGACAAAACGGTTTTGTTTTTGTAAATCGAATATGAGGCGGGCTCGTTCCATATATTTTTTTGCTTGTTTATAGTTACTTTGCAATTCGTAATTATATCCCAGGTGGTAATGGAGTTCAGCTAAAAGGTACATATGGTACTCTTCCAAACACCATTTGATCGCTTTTGTACAATACATAATGGAAGATTCATAATCCTCTAAACGGGTGGAAACTCGTGCTGAATTATAAAAAAGTCTGGTCTTTATCTTTTTATCATTTAAAAATGGTAGATGATTCATATGTGTAAGAGCTAATTTATATGTACATAGAGCTTTTTCATAAAGTCGTTCTTCGAAATATATTACACCCATACTTAGCAGATATTCTATTTCCCTTTCAGAGTACACCTTATCGGTTATATCAGATAAAGCAATGGCCTCCTCTAGGTGCTTTATCGCTTTATTCATGTTTTTATTCATCATGTATTCATATATCCCTTTATGCCACAATAACAATTGCTGATTTTGCTTGTTTTGCGTGAACAATGGATTATTTTCCTCTGTTTTAACAATGTCTCTCATATCTTGGTAATTCAAGGTCCTTCGTGTCAATTCCAATTGATGGGCGACTTCTTGAACATAGTCTAACCGAGGGGTCATTCCTATATCAAAAAAGTAATTAACATCTACACCTAACCTTCTGGAAATCATATATAGAGTGGTGGCGTACGGATAAACAACACCTTTTTCGATTTTGCTAATCTGTGCTTGCGTGCAAATCCCCTCTGCAAGTTCCTCTTGTGAAAGGCCGATTTGTTTTCTGAGTTCTTTTATTTTCTTCCCTACTGCTGAAAAATCCATGTTAACTCTCCTTAAAATATGCCTAGAGTTATATTTATAGTGAAAAATAGAAGAATAAATAAGAATGATTTATTTTCTTTATATAATGTGTATGACCACAACGAAAACGTATTTGATAAATCTATGGTTAAATACAACTATAGAATTTATTTCTATTAAATCCAATATTTTTTTTAAAAATAAGGAGGAATTACCCATGAAAAAAAGTCTTAAAGGGATGGCGGTATCCTTTCTTCTAGTAGCTGTAGTAGTTGTTGGTGGCCTAACATCAGTAACTGAATTACCAAGCGTACATGAGTTACCATCAGTTCATGCGAAAGCATAATATAGACGGTTAGATTATAATTCTCTGACACCTCTTGCATGGGGTGTCTTTTTTTTTGCCTTCATCTAAAATATTCTTTCACGCATATGCCTTTAGTTATATTTATCTATGATTTGTCAATATAAGGGGGCATAGGAAGATGTGGAAGAAACGTGAGGGGCTATATGAACACATGGATGCATGTAGAAAGTTTGTTATAGTAAGAGTAACAAAACAGAGAGAGGTGGAAGGATTATGATTGATATTAATATGAAAGTTCAACCCTCTTTTTATGATGACGAATGTGCCATTGTATTTTCTTTCTATTTTGATAGGGCTGCCAAGAAGGTTGGGGAAGCTGTGGTCTACACATGCAAGAAATCAAATGAGAAAAAATACAACCAAGATGATATAGATACAGATGAACTCCTTGACCCGAGTAGTCAAGAAAAAATCGCTTATATAAAAGAGTTTTCCATCGTGGATGAATACCAGGCGAGCTCTATGAAAAAAATTCAACACTTTTTGGACGTAATCGGCATTCAAAATTGCGTGGGGCAAGATCATCAGAAAAAAGTTGCATATTAAGAACGTAAAGAAACTCATGACATCTCATATGTCATGAGTTTTTGCTTGTTAATTGAGAGTTCTGTGCATTGTTTTTCATTTTCTTTATGAATTCGCTCATCCGCTTCCGGTCGTTTGTTTCCGTAGGTTTTACCCGTTCTAATAACTCGAAATGGTATTTGTTCGTATCAGATTTCACGTTGTCGCCCCCTTACCAAATTCTTCTTATTATTTTGTACCCGTTTTGTGGTTGTTCAAACCAGAAATTACCTTCCGTTAAATAAGGAGTGGAGGGGAATAGAAGCTTGTCCGTTTTCTTACCATATTATGCTTCGTTTTTATTTGATAGAACTGGGGTAAGTGAATAAGAGCACGTGAATGAGAACCGGAGAACCCCGGTCAAGGCGGAGGCAAAAATTATGGCTATGAGTAATGAAAAAAACGACCGTACGAAGCGCTCCTTCCAACAAGTTATTTTTCCGTTCATGCTAGAAGGAAATAAAATCGAAGGGTTTGTCAAACGGTTGCTTAAGGATGACTTTGTCTTTTTGGATTTGGATAATATGGACCTGCAGGACGATTTTTATGGCGATCATAAAGTTTCCCATCGTAACTTGGAGCAATACTTTATGCCGAATATTGTCCCCATTTTGTTTCCAAGCAGTTCAAAACAGAAAGAGGGCATACGCCGTTTCTCGAAGAAAATGGATCTTGGCTGTACGTTCCGTTCGCCATTCTTAAAAACGGCTTTTATAATCAACTCCATTGATATCTATATTTGCCCGTTTCATATAGGGATGATTAATATCCGGGTTACCTTGCCCGAGAACCTTCCTTATGATGATGTCCTTTATTTCACGGATACGTTCCGGATTCTCGAACCCATTGCGGAAGATGAAATCGAGATGAAGGTCGGCTGTAGGAATAATGAGTATGATTACGTGAAAGATTTTGTCTTCAATGAGTTAATCCCTCCTGCTGAGAAATATATTGATGACGAAGAAGACCACACATCCTACTTCGGAAGTTTGCCTTTCTTCGTGGATGAACGCATGTTTGTCCTCAGTTATACGAATCTCCCGAAGGATCGAGAAATTACCAAATCGGATTTATACCGAACGAGTCAGTTAAATGGATATGATAATGATGGAGAACCCTATGTCGGCGCCCTGAACCCGAACTATATTGACAAGTATTACAAGGAGAGGGTGTACGATCGGTGGGGGGAGGAAACGTATTATGTCACGAGCGAGGGGCATTTTGCCTGTGTCACAAAAGCGACAGGCAAGCTAGAGAACCAACTTGCGAGTGAAATGTACGGGCAACACTTCTATTCCACGCTGCTTTACTTCTATTATAAAATAGTCCTGTTGAAACTGGCTCATGACCATTCCCAAATCGATGTGGAAAAAGACCAGTCGGATACGGAATTGTTAATCTTCATGATTACCGAGTTTTCGGCGAAGTACTTATTTGCTGAAGTGAACAGTACCTTCACAGGGAAAGAGCTCTTCAAAATGACGAAAGAAGTATTCAGGATCGAACCGCTCTATCAAGAAGTGAAAGAAACGCTTTCCTACTTGTACCAAAACCAAGATAAGCTATCCGGGAAAAGTAGTAATTACCTGCTGCAAATCCTTACCATCTATACGGTCATCTCCGGCATATTCGGGATGAACCTGTATATAGAGGATTGGCAAAAGAAATTGACGTTGGAAGATTATATGAATTACACACTGTATGAATGGGTGGCCGTCTTGGTGACATCATCCGGCCTGATCATTTCCTTTGTCATGGGCTTCTTATTCTTGAAAAAATGGCTTCAAGAACAAAAGAGCCGGAAAAAGAAAGTGCTATAACAATCAAGTCCTGCGCACATGTGCAGGACTTTTGTTTGTGTTCATGACCCTAAATAGTAAAAAGAGGGAAAGTGTCATTACAAATTTCCCCTTTTCCTCCCAACCTTTGATAAACTATAGATATCATTCTTACTGTTCACTAGGAGGAGATTATGAAAAGATTAGCATTAGTTTTCGGCTGTTTGTTGATGAGTGTATTGTTTTTGGCGGGGTGCTCGGAAGAACCTAGTCCAGAAGAACGCTTTGCGGCCTATACGAAACTATGGAATAAACAAGATTTTGCGAAAATGTATGATTATCTGTCAGCTGATACGAAGAAACAAGTCAGTGCAGATGAATTTGCAGAGCGATATAAAAAGATCTATAAAGGAATCGAAGCCAACCAAATCAAGGTGGGCTATACTCAGCCAAAAGAAGAAGAAGCAAAAGAACATAAAGATGATGAAAAGGTGAAATTGGCTTATACCGTTGACATGAACACGCTAGCGGGAGCTGTCAGTTCCGACCATAAGGCGACCCTTGTCAAAGAAGAGAGAGACAAGGAAGAGAATTGGTACATTAAATGGGATGAAAGCTATATCTTCCCGGATCTCAAAGCTGGTGAAAAGATATCAGTCGAGTCCTACCCGGCCATCCGTGGCGAAATTGTCGATCGGAATGAACGTGGCCTGGCGATGAATGGAACGGTTTCGGAAATCGGAATCGTACCAGAGAAAATGGGTGACAAAAAAGCCACCGTCAAACAGGTGGCCGGCATTCTTAACATGACAACGGATGAAGTCGAAAAGAAATTGAACCAATCATGGGTGCAGCCTAGTTATTTCGTGCCCATCAAGCAAATATCTCCAGATGAGACAGCAACCTTGGATAAGCTGTTAAGCATCCCGGGGGTCTCTGCCAATAATTCTGAGGAACGGATCTACCCTTATAAAAAAGCCACTGCGCATTTAATAGGTTATGTGGGGGAGGCTTCGGCAGAAGATCTGGAGAAATTAAAAGGCAAGGGGTACACCGCAAATGACGTCATCGGAAAACGTGGCCTCGAGCAAATTCTAGAAGAACGTCTAAAAGGGAAACCAGGCGGCAAGATCTTCATCAAGACAGAAGAAGGCGAGGAAAAAATCATCGCCGAGAAACCGGCTGAAGAAGGTGAAACGATCACGTTGACAATCGATGCCGAACTTCAAAAGGATATCTTCAAACAATATGATAACGAAGCGGGATCGGCGGCAGCACTTGATCCGAATACCGGCGAGACACTGGCGCTCGTATCCAGTCCTTCTTTTGATCCGAACAAATATGTACTGGGCATCACGAATGCGGAACAGAAGGCATTAGAAGATGACCCGGACAAGCCACTACTGAACCGGTTCAGTTCAACCTTTGCACCGGGATCGACAATTAAAGCATTAACTGCGGCGATTGAATTGAAAAATGGAATCGACCCTAAAGCTGCACTCAGCATTCAAGGAACAAAATGGGCGAAATCGAACTGGAAAGACCATTCCATCACACGGGTCTCCAACCCTGGAGTGCCGATCGATATGGAAAAGGCCCTCATCTATTCCGATAATATTTACTTTGCCCAACAAGCATTGAAGCTTGGCAAAGATAAATTCTCAAAAGGGCTCCAAGACTTCGGTTTTGATGAATCCCTGAACTTTGACTACCCGATTAAAGCATCAAGTATTGGAAAGCTCGATAGCGAAGGACGCCTGGCTGACGCTAGCTATGGGCAAGCCCAAGTCCAAATGAGCACCCTTCACTTGGCAATGACCTACTCGGCTTTCTTAAATGAAGGAAACATCATGGCCCCTTCCTTAGTGACAGGCGATAAAACGGAAAAGAAACCGTTGAAAGAAAACATCATTTCTGCAGATCAAGCAACTACGATCACCAAGATGCTCACACAAGTCGTGGAGCATCCTAAGGGTACCGCACATGATTTAAACGATCTTGGCGTGAAGCTGGCTACGAAAACAGGCACAGCCGAGACAAAAGCATCCAAGAATTCCAGCGGAACCGAAAATGGTTGGTTAGTTGCCATGGATACGGAAGACCCAGAGCTGATCATGGCCTGGATGATGGAAGACGTAAAAGGACGAGGCGGCAGCCATTTGGTAAGTGATAAGATGAAGCCGGTTCTGAAGAAATATTTGAAGTGACACAAAAAAGACACCTATTTCCAATAGGTGTCTTTTTTGTGTCACTAAATACCTGTAGAGAGGGGAGCGGGCGAAGAAAATTATACCTGAAAAATCCTTAGTTTCACCCAGTTTAAATCAAGAAAAAGGCTGGTAATTAACGATTACTTCATTAAAATGTCATAACATAACAAAATGTAGGTCAATAGTATTTGTTATTGACAAAATAGTAATATCTAATTCATTTATTTGATTATATGGAATATAAAAGAATTATTATCAAATTTAGTTAGGGTTAAATCTAGTTAAAAGAAAAATTGGAAACAATTACTAGGATTTTTCCTGATAAATATTTATAAAAGGGTAGAAATTCCAAAAAACTTGTATTATTATAGATTAAGTAGAACGGATTGGTAATTAACCCAATTATAGTTCTCTAGTTTAAAAGAACTAGTCATTGATATTATTACTTGTCGTAGGAATTATGAATTGGTCATTTAGTATTAAATGCGTTTTTTTGTAAGTCGTTAGTTATTTCGCTCTATATGGAGCTTGCGTGCCTAACGCACTACTTTAGATATTGAAAGGGAGTTTTTTCTAACATGGGAAAAAAGAAAGCAATTAAATTAGCAACGGCAACTGCAATTGCCGCATCAGCGTTCGTCGCAGTAGCACCAACACAATCAGAGGCAGCTACTAGCTCAGTTGACAAAGCGATTACAAAAGCTTCATCAGCAATGCTTAAAGCATTCAACACGTATAACAAAACAGCTCGAGTGGATGGAAAACTTCCTACACTTGCAAACATCAAAAAAGATGTAAAAGCAGGACAAGATGCTTATGCAGCAGCTGCAAAAGAAATCGCTTCAAAAGGCGGAACTAAAGCTCAAAAAGCGGCTCTTACAAAAAAACTAGATACTAACAAAAAATATCTAGACCGCGCTGAACTATACTTGAAAGCAGTCACTACAAACCTTAACCCTACTAAAACAGCATTCACAGAAGCTGTAGCAGGTGGAAAACAATCTAAAGTATTGTCTGCTCAAACTGCATACCAAGCAAAAATTAAAGAATTCAAAGATAATGTAGCTAAAGTCTACGGACCGGATGCTCGTGATTTACTATTAGAAAAATATGCTGAACCAGCACAAAAACTTGCTGATTCTGTAAACGATGAAATGAAAGTTTACGCTGCATACAAAGCAATCGAAAAAGGAGATCTTATCGAAAAAGATCTTGAAGCGGCTTTCAAAGAAATCGACGGCGCTAAAGAAGAAGCAGCTAAAATTGCAAAATTAGACACTACATTAGCTAAAAACATCACAAAAGCAGTTGAGAAAAACAACAAAAAATTCGAAGACACTGTTCAAGCTGCAGTAACTATCGAAGGCATCACTGACGGAGAAAAAACTGACGAAGAAACAAAAACAATCACTGTCAAAGCTACTAAAGGTTCAGAAATTAAGGTAACACTTAATGGAACAGCAGTAGCAGCTAACGAAAACGGATCTTATACTCTTAAACTACAAGAAGGTTCAAACAAAGTTGCAGTTGAATCAACTGTTTACGGAGTGAAAACTGAGTTAAACAAAGAAATCACTTCTAACCAAACTCCTGCTGTTAAGAGTGTAAGTGCGATTAACCTTAAACAAGTTGAAGTGAAATTCAATAAAGAACTTGATAAAGCTTCAGCTGAAACTACTACTAATTATGATCTTAAAGTAGGCGCTGCAAGTGTAGTAAACCCTACAGATGCTAAAGTTATTGGAGAAGACACTGTCCTACTTACGTTTAATGCTCAATCTCAATCTACTGATGCATCTCTGAAAGTGAAAAATGTTAAAACTGCTAAAGGTATAGTTGCTGATACAACTAAAGACATTCGTTTCATCGATGTTGTCGCACCTAAGGCTGAAACTGTTGAGGTTGTAGCTCCACGTGTTATCCGTGTAAATTTCTCAGAGCCTCTTCAATCTGCTCCAACTTTTAAATTGAATAACGGTGCAACTGCTATTGTTTCGACATCTTGGACTCCTGGCCAAGACTATGCTGATCTTACAATTGGTATAGATCCTGAAAACGGTTCTTCTCACACTCTAACTGTTTCTGGTGGAAATGACTATGCTGGATTCAAAATTGATGAAGCTTCAAAGTCTTTCGTTTATCAAACAAATGTTACAGCACCTACAGCTACTGTTTCTAAAGTAGTTGATAATCACACTGTTGAAATCCAATTTGATAAAGAAATTAATGCTAGTACTTTAACTAGCAACCTTGAAATTTTCCATACAGTTAAAGGTGGAAATGGTTACAAAGCAGATGCTGTAACTAGCCTTAAAAACGGTACAAACGATACAATCGTGGTGAATTTTGCTGGTGCTGTATTCCCTGAAGGTCAAGTGAAATTTTTCTTAGGTTACGGTGATGAAAAAGGAACGCTTGTACAAGATAAATGGGGTAATAAATTAACAGTTCAAGAACTTACTGCTTCATATGCAGCTGATACTACTGCACCAGTACTATCTTCTGTAGAAGGTAAAACTAAGCGTACAATTGAAGTTAAATTTAACGAAGAAATTAAAAGAAACACAGCAACAGCTGCTAACATTGTATTGGTAGATGCTGATAATAAAGCAGTGCCAGCAGATGTTGAACTTGGTTCTGATGGCAAAACTGTAACTATTAAATCAACTTCTGATCTTGCAGGTGGAAACTACAAATTAACTGTTAAGAACGTAACTGATACATCTAATAACAAAATTGCTGAGGTATCCCGTACATTTTATGTGAATGATATGGTTGCTCCATCAGTTAATGAAACAGCAGACCTACTTGCTGGTAACAAAAAAGTAAAAGTTAAATTTAGCGAAGCTATGAATGCCGCTTCAATTACTGATAAATCTAAATATCAATATAACAATGCAGAACTGAATTCTGCTGTTACTGTTACAGCAGTAGACGGTAACAAAGCAGTTATCCTTGATTTCTCTGGTGTAACTGATTTCACTAGTGCTGCAGGTAAAGTTGTAGTAGTTGGACGTGTAGCAGATGCTACTGGAAACCTTACAGAAGCATTCTCTACAAACGTAGAAATTTCTGGTACTCAATCTACTATTGCTGCAACAAAAGCAGAAGTTACTGGAGAACATACAGTTAAATTGTACTTTGATGAAGTTATTACCAATGCAGTAGCGGCTGACTTCGTTGTTAGTAAAGAAGATGCTGTCCTTACTACTACAAATGTAGTGAATTCCATTGAATCTGGAAAATCAGTTCTAACTTTAACTGTAAGTGAAAATCTTCCAGCAACAGCTGCTGATGTGACTGTTGATTCTAGCACAGCTGAAAACTATACAGTTAAAGCTAAAAATAATGATGGACTTCTAGTTAAATTCGCTGATCTTGCAGCTGCTGATAAGTTCGCTCCTGAAATTAAGACTGCTACTTTTGAAGATGGTACTAATCCTGAAGATAAGGACAAATTAGTTCTTACATTCTCTGAAGCTCTTTACGCTCAGTCTGTACAAGATGCTGATTTCACTGTAGTTGGACGCACAATTGAGTCTCTTGAAGTTAATGGTGCTACAATTACTGTTAACTTGAAAGCAGATAACTCAGATTCTAGCTCAATACCTGCTTCAGTATCACTTGTAGGTTCTGTTGAAGATACAGCTCGTAATGTAAAAACTTCACAAGTATTTGTAACAATTACTCCAGCAGGCGAATAATTTAGATAGACACCTTTGAAGGAAATCTATTCTTGAAAATATAGAAAATTCCTATGTGGAAATGGAACTGTTTCCTATAAATAGGACAGTCTAAAAAAGAACTATGGTTAAGAGGCTAAAAAATGACTCCGGTATTGTACTGGAGTCATTTATTTAGGCTTCACAATAACAACCGGACTTTGTATTAACCATACTAGATTATCCTTTGTGAAAACGTCTTTAACCTTTGGCATCAATGGGATAAGGCGTTTTTTTATTTATATCAGGAACCTACGGAAATTGTGACTATTGGTAAAGAACTTGTGATCACTTTTAACAAAAATCCGTTAAGAAAGAAACAGTATTAAATGCCTCTGGAGAACTATGTAACGCAGGCATAACAGCAGTTGGTAGTGCTACATCGCTTACAGATCCTCTTAAAGCATCTTTTAAGTGATGATGGTAAGAAGGTAACTGTTGAATCTACTCCTAACTATAAAGGTCAAAACGCGGTACTGTTCAGGATGCAGTTTAAACTCGAAATAGTTAAGAATAGGAACTTCCTTTCAGAAAAATACTTTAGGCATACCTTTCTATGAAGGTATGCCTTTATTTGTATAAAATTAGTTACAATTTGGTAGTTAATTAGGAGGGAGAACAATTTTTAACTACTTTGTTATTTGCCAATTTACCCAATTATTTATCGTGTTTTATTCAAGTTAACAAGCTTACGGTACTCGTCACACTATAGCTGTTAACAAAGAGTGATTATTGTCAGAAGCTAATCGGAGATTTTTATGAGCTAGTTAACTATTAGTTAAATTTAAATAGTTACCATAGTTTGAATGGATTTAATTAGAGCAGATAAAGAAGAGGTGAAATTAAATTTAATGAGAAGAGGAATTCAGTACAGCAGAAAATCAACGAACCCAAGAGATTTCCTCGATGAAAAGGAAGGCATTAAATACCAAGAGCAAGTAATGGATGAATACAGCATCAAACATAATATCGAGATAATAGCTAGGTATAGTGACGTCGGTTATTCCGGGGTTCATACTCAGAGACCTGAACTACTGGAAATGTTAGATTTTCTGAAAAAGTCAGAAGAAAAGATTGATGTACTTCTTTTCTTTAGCGTTGATAGGTTAGGCCGAGATTTAAGGAACAATATTAACTTAGCTTTAAAAATAAGTGGGTTTGTAAATAAGATAGTATTTGTTTCAGAAGGAATTACTAATAACTACGAACACTTCAAGTTATTTTTGATTCTTAAATCCATTGTTGCTGAAGAGGAACGAATCAATATTATTACTAGACTTGCTGGAGGCAGAAGAACAAAAGTGATGAACCGGAAAATATATTCAGGGAACAAAGCCCCTCTAGGATATGTTCAGAAAAAGGACGGTTCGTTAAAGCTGGCTTCTCTAGATGAGACGAAAGATTTAACCGACATTATAGGGTTGGAAGCAGTTAACTATATTTTTTAGCTTACCTTTCAAACCAATCACTTAGTCAGATAGCAAAGGACCTTAGACGAAAGTTTGGCTTAACTAGATTGGGTAAAGTATGGGATAAAAACTCAGTAGCCTATATTCTACGAAATGATATTTATGCCGGTATTCTAAGCGGAAAAATAAGCGGTGAAGAATACACAATTCCATCAGGCAATATAGAGCCCTTACTATCAATGGTTACCTATCAATTTGTAAAAACAAAAATTAGTAATTCAGTAAAAGGAAGGAGATCAAAGAAAAATACTCTTCCTCAATTGTCAATCTGCATACAATGTTTAAAGCCGGTTGTACTGATTGGAGAGGAAATATCTTGCCCAAGCTGCCGAAAGTCAATTAATGCGGAGCTTTTATCAAAAAGCATTGAAAAAAAACTTGTAGAACACCTTTTTGGTAACTATACAAGCGGCATTGTTAATAGATATTTAATGAATGAGAGAACGAATCTATTTTTCCGTATACAGAACCTTAAGGAAAAAGTGAAGGATCTAGAAGGAACACAGTTGTTGATAGAATCAATGTTTAAGGATGATCCGAAAGAGTTTAAACTATTGCTTAGTTACAATAAAGAAGAAATTAGGAATTTGGAGAGAGAGATTAGAGAGATTAATCATTTCTTAGAGTTCCTGTATGATGAGAAAGCTATTGACTTAAATGAAGAGGATGTTCTAGTAAAAGGAAGGAATGACTTATATCTTGACCTCCCCTATCTCTTATTGATTAACTTCAATCTGAGAGATGTATATATAAAGTTTCACCCTTGCGTTTTTGAAGGGAAGACGGAGCGATGAGAGATATAAATAGGAGTATTGTCATCGTTTGCTGTTACTGTCGAACTTCGGGGAAAATTAATGGAGAAGAAAGTATTCCTAATCAAAAGTTTATTTTAAAAGAATACTCCAATCAAGAAGGTTATAACATAAGGGGTTACATTGTAGACGAAGCTAAATCGGCTTTTAGCAATCAAAGGAGAGAAGGATACGAGGAACTAATGCGATTAATTGATAATAAAAAGGTGGATTGTGTACTGGTTACATTTTTTAATCGGTTGGCTAGAAGAGCTGAGGACTTGCTTAATATTTTACTATTAATGAAATCAAAAGACATTGAATGCATCAGTGTATCGCAAAATAAGAGGCTTTCTACGATGAGTCATTATGAAATTGCTTTTGAAGCCATTATGACTGAAGAAGAAGATAAGAGCATAACAAGAAGAATTCATTCTTCTATGGATAGGAGTAGAAAACAAGGTGAATATCTCACTAATCCAGCTATAGGATATGCTAGAGATGAGAAGAGACATTTAAACATAGTAGAGGCTGATGCAAAGATTGTTCGAGATATCTTTAATCGATTTTTAGAAGGACAAACGACAAAGTTGATTGCAAAGCAACTTAATGAGTCGGGCATAGCCGGCCGAAGATGGTCTACCCATAATGTAGAGGGCTTATTAACTAACCCTATTTATTCAGGTAAGTTATATAAGCGAGAAGTGGGAGAAGATCTCACAGTTAGCTATGAACTACTATCTTCCGTGGAGCACGAAGCTATTATTGATGAACATACTTTTTTTGAAGTTGTTGAGGTAATCAATGAAGGAAAAAGAAAAAGGGGAAAAAGAACATACAAAAAGCACCATCACTTGTTTAAGGGCGTACTCTGCTGCCCAATATGCAATAATAAAATGCAGGGAACAACAGACTATTATACGTGTGCTAATAAAAAGTGCTCATTTTCAACGGTACGGAAAGATCGGATAGAAGGTCTTTTGCTTGAATACGTCAGAGGGTTAGATAAAAAACCAGATAGTTCTAACATTGTAAGACAAAAAGTTCATAAGTATACTATGACCATAAACACGTTGAAGTCCGAAATGGCTATGCTTAAACAAAAGTTTTCCATAGGACAGATTGATGTAAATACCCTTAAAGAGCATATGTTTAGAATTAACCTAGAGATTAAGGCATTACAAGATAAAGTGGATTATGGGGTTTACCAAGAAGAAGATGTTACTTTTTCGGAGTTAATTGAGGAGCGCAGGTTCGAGGGTTTAAATGATTTAATGATACGAAGAAAATTAACATTAACCCTTGAAAAAGAAGGAAATAGTTATAGAATAAAGAAGCTCTAATTAGAGCTTCTTTATTCTGGAGTTATATATGGAAGGAAGGTCTCTATAATATCTTTTCCTCTAGGTGTTTGATCTTCTTGAGCTATCCTCCTTTGCCAACTGGTACTTATCCTGCAAGTGTTGGTCAATCTTTTGGTTCAGGATAAAAAGCAACTGTTCATTGGAAGGCATATTCAAGAAATGAGTAACACATTCATTTTTTAATGGCTCAACCAATTTAATCACCTCCTTTAAAGTTAGAGTGAGGAGTTAATCGCCATAATATTCCTCAATATACAAAAAATAACGTAAAGATAGCTATAAATAAAAAAAGTGAACAGCCTGAAGGTATTTAATGATTTTTTACAGATGAAAGGGATAGTAAAGAACAACTTTATTCAGCTAAGAAAGGATCGAGTGCCCATTGCAAACGGTAGTGAAAAAGTTGTCGAAGCACTCACTAATGAAGAAGTCGAGAGGGTGCTGGCCTATGTACAAAATGAATCAAAAGTGAGCATTCGAAACCGTTTGATTGTTCATACCTTGCTTTATACAGCTGTTCGAGTCTCTGAACTCATTAATATTAAGCATGGGGACATTGAACCGCTTACCTCTACTCTCACCGTTCGGGGAAAAGGGGGAAAGGTTAGAGAAATTGGAATTCGAAATGATCTTAGAGAATTAATGAAAATCTATCAAGCAGGAGAGAGAAAAGAGTCAAAATATCATGATAGCGAATATCTATTTGTCACTCAAAGAAGTCCTAAAATGCATAGAGATGCGGTTAGGAATTGGTTAGCTAAAATCTCTGATGATATTGGCATGAAACTATACCCACATCTGTTTAGAAGAACCTGTGCAACATTGCTTTTAAGACGAGGAGTTCCGGTTGTCACAGTCAGCAAAATACTGGGTCATTATTCAGTAGAGCTTACTTCGAAAACCTATATTCAGACTTCCAGAGCCGATAAGCAGTCAGCTTTGAATTTATTGTAGAGTAAGCTCGTAGGACGGAAAATGAAATGGTGGAATAGGCAGTCTACGCTTACGGTTACAAAGATTAATTTCTGAAATCGCTCGATTTTGGAGGAGGGAGTATGAAAGCTCACAGAGGTTAAATGGAAGGCGATTTTACCTATTATCGAGTCGGCTTAGGCAGTCAAGATAGAACGTGAAGGATAAAGGAGAAGTTACCAATGAAGATGATACAAACGTTAAGCGATATTGAATATCTAAAAGCAATAAATAAAATACCAATCGAATTAATTAAAGAAATTGAACAAGACTTTCTCAACCTCTATGGAATATCATTTAATCAAGTGCTCATTTGAATCGCTCATTCAAAGCTATGGGGAGCGAGTACAAAAATTATAGAGAAGGGTTGAAAAGCTAATTGACTAGTATCAAGGAAAAAGAGCTAAGGCCTTAGAGATATTTGATTATTTCATGAGAAGAGAATTTGAACGGGCCATAGAATTAATTCCATGGCTCGTTTAGTGTTTAGGGTAAACCTAAGTGCTTGGCCACTTCATTCTCTCTAGCTTATTTTTGGCTAGCTTCAAGTATAGTAAACTCCTAATTGTTAAGTAGTTCATATATAGAGTATAATAACGCGAACGCACATTCTTTATAAAAAATTTATCATTTTAGAATATAGGGCGTTAAAACTTTCATGTCTAAAGGAGAACGATGAAAATGAGAAAAATAGTTGTAATATTGAGCTCTTGTATGATTTTTGCATTATTATTAGCTGGTTGTGGAGCTGATGAACCAGACTATACAACTGAACAATTTGAATCTGCACTAAATAAAGGAGATAACTTGGAAGGGAAAACTGTATCAGTTAAAGTAGATGAGATTGTACCTGATAGTGCTTTTGGTTACAATATCGAGACTGGAGAACATTTGAATTTCGTGTCAACCGACAATCCGAAGGTTAAAAAAGGAGATGAAGTAGTTCTGAAGGCCAAGGAAGTAAAGAGTGTACTTGGCTCATTTATTATTTCTTATGAAAAGCAGTAATTTGATCAAAGAAATGTTTCATCAACAAATGAACGCATACGAATCCGCAATGGATTACGTATGCGTTTTTATTGTAGAGAAGAAAATTTGATAAGAATGAACAATCAAATTTATTGTTGCTTTTAAGGCTGAACATGGCGTGTAAAAGCTGAAGAGTTTGATGCAGTGAATGGGAAGTATATTCATCCATCTTCTATGCTTTGTACGGATACAACTACTTACTACCAAAAGGTTCGCTAAAATCAAAGGTTTACAATACGAAACCATCAATAAACGTCAAAGGCCATTATTCATTGCTGAACATTTAGTATCCTTCGCAGACCACGATGCGAGATAGCAAATTTCTAATAGGCTTGAGGGATATACTTTTAAAATAAATATTCAAAAAATATAAACCTCTTTCTCTTTAATATTCCCTTCATTTAGAAAAATCCCCTGCGAAAAAAATAATAAAGCCTAGAATGTAAAAACCTCAAGAAATAATAACGTAATTCAGAAGGATAATAGTGAACACATCAAGAAGTTAAAAGATAAGCTAATTACATGCCTAGAGAATTAATACATATAGTATGAGCTGGCCTGCTAGAAACCACTGTTCGTGACTAATTCACTATACACCTCTTAGAATTCTACTAACTTTGCCGATATTACCAACATAGCAATCTATCAAAGTTTTTATCTATAAACAATTATAGAGATGAGGCGGAAGTAAGATGAGAAGTTTGAGGTATATGTGTATGGCTTTCTTTATCATTTTTTCTACATTTCCAGCATATGAAGCAGTGGCAGCAGAAGGGTCTATAGAGATGAAGGTGAAACTGAGAAACTACTTGGGTAATCAAACATCCGTGACGGTAACGGCAACAGGTGACTATCTAACGTTTGATGGTGAACTCTTTATCAAGAGCGGGGAGGAACTGACGGTTAAAGTGGAAGCAGGAAAGCTTGTGGTATACAAGAATACAAAGAAGCTGGAGACATATTCTTCGTTTACCGCTACACCGGTTAAGGAAGATTCCCTATTAACCATTAACAACCGTCAGTATCCAGGATCAATGGAATTCACGGTTGAAGGCGGTTATGTACGACCGATTAACCATGTTCATATTGAGGAGTATGTAAAGGGAGTCGTTCCGAAGGAAATGCCGGCACTATGGCATATCGAGGCGTTAAAAGCCCAAACGATTGCGGCCCGCACCTACGCACTTCGTTTTCAGTCCAAGGTGATTGATGATACGGTTTCTTACCAAGTATATGGAGGAGCCGATGGTCATGATCGCTCTAATTTGGCGGTGAAGCAGACAACTGGGCTTGTCATCAAGCATGATGGGAAGTTGATCGAGGCGCTTTTTTCTTCGAGCAATGGCGGCATGACGGAACTGAATTCTAACGTCTGGATGAGCGGAAAACCTCTAGCTTATCTGGACATTAAAGAGGATCCGTTTGATCCGAAAATAAAATGGTCGGTGACACTGGATAAACAGCAAATCGATCTTTCCAAAAAAGATTTATCGAAGCCGGGAGATTGGTGGACAAGTGTTAAGGAAAAGGATACAGCCGTCGTTCCTAACTTGAAAAGTTGGCTTCAAAGTAATGGCTATAACAAAAAGGATATTAAAATTACGGATATTCCTGTTTTAGCTTTATCAGATAGAACCTCTGGAGGACGAGTGACAAAGGGCTCCATCCAAATGAATTTTTATGTGAAGGATATGCTTGATGAGAAAGGGAAATTAGTACAGCAAACGGTTACGGAACTGAATGTCCCTGCTTCAAAGATTCGGGCTATGGTAGGTGCGGATAAGATGAAGAGCTATTTAGTAGTGGATTCCACATCAACCAATTCGGAGAGAATTTCCATAGATGGGCTAGGTTTTGGCCACGGGGTTGGAATGAGTCAGTATGGGGCGAAATATAGAGCTGAATTTGGACAAACCTTTCAAGAGATTTTAGGATTTTATTACCCGAACACGACGATTGTAAGGGAGTATGCCGATGCTGAGCCTGAACAGGAGCCTGCAGTGAATAAGGATACAACAGCACCGAGCATCACTGCTGTGAAGGCGACAGAGGATTATTCTAATAATAAGGTCGGCATTACGTATAGCATGAATGAAGATGCGATCGTTTCCTTAACGATTAAAGATGGCATGGGAAATGTTGTAGCCACTCCTGTTCGTGAACAAGCCTTGAAAAAGGGGAGTCAGTCCGCTACATGGAACATAAAAGATGTCAGTAGTGGAACTTATACCGCAGAAATTATCGCAACAGATCGAGGCAGAAATAGAAGTACGGTAATCTGGGCGATTAAGGTAAGCAAAGATACGACCGCCCCGAAAATTACAACCATCGACACATCAGGGAATTACAGCACTGAAAAGGCAAGCATTTCGTATCATATAAACGAAGATGCTAAAGTGACGGTGCAAATCAAAAATAGCAAAGGGCAAGTAATTGCCACCCCAACCAATGCAAAATCGTTAAAGAAGGGGAATCATTCCGCCACTTGGAATTTTCAAAATGTATCTAACGGCTCGTATACAGCCCTCATCATTGCAAGTGACGCAAGTGATAACCAAAGAACCGCTACAACGAAAATCAATATTAAGAAAACGACAGGGAAAGTGACCGCAACTGTTTTAAATATACGAGAGAAAGCCAATACAACTTCGAAGATTGTCGGTAAGCTTAAGAAAAATCAGACCGTCACAATCTTAGCGCAACAAGGGAGCTGGTACAAAGTGAAGTACGGTACTAAAAGCGGGTATGTATCCAAAACCTATATAAAAAAATAACGATTCGAGACGCCATTTCATTGAGAGATGGCGTTTTTTTGAATGAATTTTAGAAAATAATGGGGTTTTTATAGCTGAATCTACTCATAACAAACGAATGAATGATATTATAGGGAAGTATGTTAAAAAATGACTTTATTAATATGGAGAATTAAACAGGAAAAAGGAGAGTTTGCTACATGAGAAAGAGGATTGGATTTTTATGGATAGCCGCTATGTTATTGTTCAGCGTGTTATTACCTACATATTCAGCAGAGGCAGTGTCAAAACCAACTTATACCATATCACCAACAAGCAAAACCTATAAGAATAATATGATGAATTTTTCTACATATAACTCGTATACGAAGCATTATTATTTATTGCGTTCATACCTTGAAGAGTTAGAGAAAAAAGGTGGCGGTACGCTTGTCCTGAAAAAAGGTACGTATACAATCAGTAATACACTCTATGTTCCTTCGAACGTAACAATCAAGATGAAGGATGGCGTAAAGCTGGTTAAAGGAAAGAAAACGGGAACGAACCAGTTCGTTGCAGCCAAATCCATGTTCCAACTTATAAGGCCATCAAAGTCCTCTAAGAAGGGTGTGTATGGAAAATATAATGGAGAGAAGAATATATCCTTCATCGGCGAAGGTAATGTAACAATCGACTTGAAGTTTATAGAAGACAGCATCGCCATCATCATGGGTCATAATAAAAACATCAAGGTGGAGAATATTCATTTTAAAAATATGTTCTCCGGACATTTTATTGAAATGGATGCCTCAGATCATGTCATGATCCGTAAGAATACGTTCATTGATTCGAAAGTATCCAAAAATGTAAATAAAGAAGCGATTAATATTGATACACCAGACAGAACCACGCTTGGGTGGAGCCAAACTTGGAGTAAGTTTGATAAAACAGCAAACAAACATATTACCATTGAAAATAATACGTTCAAAAACCTTGATCGTGCGATAGGGACTCATAAGTATTCCGGCGCAAAATATCATAATAAAGTAGTTATCCAAAAAAATAACATAGAGAAAACACGTAGCGATGCGATTCGGGTTATGAATTGGTCTGATGCACAAATCATTAACAATACAATAAAAAATGTGGAAAACGGCGAGCCTGGAACACGAGGGATTTTAGCCAGTGGTGCGAAAAACCCGACATTCAAGAATAATACATTTCAAAAAGTTGGCCGACCTGTTCAATTTACCACCTGGAAGAATGCAGGACCAGGTTCTCAATACGATATTACTTACAATGTATTGAGTAAGAAAAACAAACATGATCTTTCAAACAATCTAGCGATAAATACCGCAGAAAATTTTATCCGGATCAATAACAAATATAACGAATATATCTTATATACCGAAAAAATCTACCTTGTCTCAAAATAGACTAACAAACCAGCTATGATTAAATTCCTAAAGAAGATGTCTTTCATGAGTAGTAAACAAAAAACTGCTAGTTGAATTCAACTAGCGGTTCTTATGTGTTATAAATCTGCCGATTTAGTTTTTTCTACATTCTCTTGCTTATTCAAAAGACGCTGAATGTTCTTTGATTTTGGGACGACTTTGTAAACAATAAATGATACGACCATGCTAATCAATGCGCCGACAAGAACATCAGCGGGATAATGAACGCCTACCCCTACACGCGATATTCCCACAAGTACTGCTACAATCAACCATAAAAAACGAAATTGGCTTTTGCTGAATAACCAGAAGGTCATGCAAAAGGAAAAGAAGAGGATGGTGTGATCGCTAGGAAAAGAATTATTGATATCTTTCTCTATCAATTTATTCACATCGTCCAAAACGGAAAATGGTTGATAATTGGTATGGAGGTTGCTCACTAGTTTCCCCACTACCTCTGCCAAAATAAATGTAAGGCCTGCACATACAACCATCAATCTATTCCTACCATTACGTGTAAAAAAGAAAACGACAACAGCCAAAGCTAAGAAATACAATGAATAGTCAGCAAGAAAAACAAACACAGGATTTAGATAAGCGTGCTCTTTTCCTAAATCATTAATCATCCTAAATAACGTGATATTCAATTCCAAAATGGTCTTTTCCTTTCTATGTAAACTTGATATATGAATCATTATAATACATGTTTGATCCTTTTTGGCTAAAGCATGAAATATAAAAAACTAGGGCTGACTATGTGTCAACCCTAGTTTTGTGATAGTTGTTGGCCTGGGGTAAAGGGGACGCCGGCCGCTTTGGCAATAATTTGTGAGATGTCCGTATTGTCGAGTACGCCGTCGAATGCCTCGCTTCCAGGTCCGGTTGCAAAGACAGGTACCATATTGGCGGTGTGCCCTCCTGTCGAACTGGCTGCACGTATACTTCTGTCCGCTACTCCCGCTTTATAATGTTTGGCGATAGTACTGCCAATTTCCCAATCGATGCTGTGCTGCGGGTAGACAAGCGTTCTATTGCTTCTTACGTGATCGATTAATTGTTGAGCCTCTTCAGGTGTAAGAGAGATATGGGCATAGTTCTTGAATGCGGAAATGACGCTTTTTGGTTCAATCTTATTGTCTTTATCAAAGGTAAGCTGCTTGGCCATATACTGAGTAGATACTTTGATTTTTTTCAATGCAGCAATGTCCATCGTTTCCGATGCGGAGATTCCCATCGTTTCATGGTCAGCCAACACGACAATCAAGGTATCCTTCCTTTGCTTTGCCCATTCCACAGCCTTCTTTACCGTCTGGTCAAACTCAATCGTTTCCCTCCAAATCCCCGTATAGTCTGCGGCATGTTCCATTGAATCGATGCGTGCCCCTTCCGCCATTAAAAAGAACCCGTTGTCACTTTGAGATAAGACATCAAGTGCTTTTCCCGTCATTTCGGAGAGTGTAGGCTCCTGTGAGTGGACCACTTCTCTATCCAGCTTGAAATTCATATAGGTGGGGTGGAATAGCCCCAGCAGTTTTTTAGGGTGTTGAACGGAGGCGAGTTCTTCCTTATTCGCCGTAAATGAATAACCGGCTTCTTTAAATTTGGCGACAAGGTCGACGCCATTTTGCCGTTCCTCCTCGAAATAGGAAGCACCACCACCAAGAATGACGTCAATCCGGTGATCAAAAAGCTGCCGGGCAATCTGGGAACCACCTGTCCAGCGATTTTTTACGCTGGCCCCGAAAGCGGCGGGGGTGGCATCGACGACCATATTAGTGGAAATGAGTCCGACTTTTTTTCCATGTGCTTGAAAGGCATCAAGAATGCTGTCGACCTCTACTCCAGTCGAGTCAACCCCAATCGATTCGTTATTGGTCTTGATGCCAGTGGCGATGGCTGAACCTCCGGCCGCAGAATCGGTCACATAATTATTAGCGGAGTAGGTACGCATCAGGGCGACATGTTCTAGTTTTTCCATATGAAGGACTCCCGATATACCATACTCGAATTGGCGGGCAACTTCGATGGCCCCTACACCCATGCCATCGCCAATGAGCAAGATTACATTTTTGGGAGGTTTTTGAGCTATCCCATGAATCGGGTAGGCCAGGCAAATGAGGAGGAGGGATAGTAAGGCTAGACCATACGGGCGTATATATAGTTGAATGCTTCTGATTTTATTAGTCATGTGGAATCCTCCATTAGATGTATGTCTTTCTATTATTAGTAGAGATCCATAAAAAAAACCTTCCTGAATATCAGGAAGGTAAAAACTTTTATGCTGCAACATCTGCACGTTCTGAATTTCTACCGGACTTGAACCAAATAACAGCCAGGGAAAGGGCAGCGAACAAGACAAGGAATATGGCAAGAACGCTGACGCTTGACCAGAATAAATCATAGTTATTAAGAGTGATGATTGATTTAAAGCCGTTAATCGAGTACGTAAGTGGTAAGAAATTACTTAATGTTTGCAATCCTTCTGGGAGCATGTGAACTGGTAAGCTTGAACCTGTTGTGGATAGTTGTAAAACTAAGAATGTAAAAGCTAAAAAACGTCCGATATTTCCAGCTAAAGCCACTAGGAAGAACACGATGGCCAAGAAAGTTAAGCTGATAAATACCGAGAATAAGATTAACATGATCCCGTTTGTAAAGGTTGATTTTAAATAGAAGGAAGCGAAAACAGATGCGATGAGCGCTTGGGCTATCGCAAGCACTGCCATGTTTCTAAATTGGATCGCGTACCATCTAAATGCGGAAACATCTGTCACCGCTGGCAATTGTAAGTTGAAGAGACAAGCCATGACCAAAACCCCTACGAATAAAGCTAATGAAAGGATATATGGAGCATTCGCATAACGGTATCCAGGGAATGTATTGATGGACTTTCCACTCAATTCCACTGGTGCCGCAAACATGGCAATGTTCTTTTCATCCGTGTTAATGGCACTTAATTTATCAGCACCGCCAGATAAGCCGGTTGTCAATGTCTTACTGCCATCTTTGATTTGTCCGACACCACCGTCTACTTGTTGGACACCATCGGATAAAGTGCCCCAACCCGTTTTCACGGTCTTCGTGCCGTCACTCACTTGTGTCATCCCGTTATCCAGTTTGTTTGCACCAATTGTAAGGTCGTTCCATCCCGCTTTCACGGTTTGGTTACCTGCAGCAAGCGTGCCCGTTCCAGCGGCAAGCTTACCAGCCCCCTCGGCTAGAGTACTTGTTCCAGAAGCAAGGGTCTTTGTACCGTTAGCAAGCGTGCCAGCCCCGGCTGCAAGTTCCTTACTTCCTTTGGCAAGTGTGCCGGTTCCAGCTGCCAGGTCTTTACTTCCTTTGGCAAGCGTACCAGTTCCAGTCGCGAGATCTTTACTGCCGTTAGCAAGCGTGCCAGCTCCGGCTGCAAGATCTTTACTGCCTTTAGCTAGAGTGCCAGTTCCAGCTACAAGGTCCTTACTACCAGAAGCCAAAGAGGCTGTTCCAGCTGCAAGAGTTGTGGTACCTGCCGCTAATGAGCCTGTTCCCGTTGCAAGTTGGCTGGCTCCAGTGGAGAGATCCCCTGCACCTTTAGCAAGAGTTTGCGTTCCTCTGTATACTTGCTTTTGTCCTGCTACTAAAGTATTTAGCCCAGCTTCTAGAGTGTTAGCCCCGGTTGATGCGTTGGCTAATCCTCCTGATATCTGATCAGCTCCCGCTACTAAACCAGGAGTTTTTTCCGCTAATAGCCCGAGACCGCCAGCAACCTGTTGACTTCCTGCTAATAGCTTTTGGAAATCTGGACTTGCCTTAAGTCCAGGTACTTGCTCGGCAAGTTGGGCTAAGCCGGCTGCAACAGTATTAGCGCCTGGGGCTAATTGTTTTACTGCAGAGTTTACGTCCGAAGCACCTGTAGAAACTCCTTTGCTACCTTCAGCTAGAGTCGAAATGCCTGCCTTTAATGTATTACTTCCTGCTTCCGCACTTGTTAAACCATCTAATACTTGCTTCGCGCCACCTTGTAATGAAGTGGCTCCATTCACTAATTCTTTTGTTCCACTATTCAATTTTTGGGCTCCATCATTGACTTGACTAGCGCCACCCTTCAGAGAAGCAGCACCTGCTTGTAAAGAACTGGCACCCGCATTCAGTTTTTGAGCTCCATCATTGACTTGATTAACCCCGCCGTTTAATTGCTGAGCTCCGGCATTCAGAGAAGTGGCACCAGTGTTCAACTTTTGAGCGCCATCGTTAACCTGACTAATACCGCCATTGAGTTTTCGGGCCCCGTTATTGACTTGGTTCACACCACTATTCAGTGCTTGAGCTCCATTATTAAGCTTGCCTGCACCAGCGTTTAACTCATTGGCACCAGCATCTAATTTTCTAGCTCCGCCATTTAAGGTCTGAGCGCCATTGTCTACTTGTTTAGCACCATCCGCTAACTTGCCGATGTCTCCCTGTTTACCAGCAAGAGAGTTATACATGACGCTTGTTCCAGCCTTCAATTCAGCAGCTCCACTTGCAAGCCTTGTGATGTCTGGTGCCTTTTTTTTCAGGGAATCAAGGATTTGAGCGGTACCATTTTTCAGTTCTCCGGCTCCATCATTGATTTTTTGAGAACCATCTGCCCCATCTTTGAAACCGTTTTCAATATCACCCAGTTGATTGAGCAAGCTTGTCGTATAAGTGGCTGTTACCTTATCCGCCAAGCTTTCACGAATACGTTCTGTAGCACTTTTGGTTACTTGAGCAGCCATAAAGTGTAGCCCTTCATTTTGTGTATAGATCAATTCAGGTTTTACCGGATTTGTATCCAAGACTGTTGTTACATTCTGTGAGAAGTTTTCCGGAATTTCAATGACCATGTAGTAATCGGTATTATCTAACCCTTTTTTAGCGGTCTTTTCATCAACGAAGTCCCAGCCAAGGGTATCGCCAGACCGCAACTCAGCTACTAAATCATTGCCGACATTAATCGGTTTCCCACCTGAAGTGCCCCCTATATCCTTATTGACGACAGCGACAGGTAGTCTGGATAAATTGTCGTAGGGCCCCCATTTTGCAGTAAGTATAAGTGCTGCGTAGATAAATGGGATTAATAAGACAGCGACGATAGCAATGATCCACCCCGTCCTATTTTGGGAGCCGCCAAACTGAAATCCTGATCCTTTCATACATAACCCCCTATAAACTCTTATTTTTAAAGGATGACTGGGAGCCGTCCAATCAAACTTTTATAAGTATATTCTGACCATTTATTCTAATTCCTTCTTATTTTTGACAAAATATTATTCGGAATTAGATATTTTTAGGATTAAAGTTTCATAAAATAGTAATTATTTGGACAAACAAAAGATACTAAAGTAGGATTTTAATTTAAATTTCTTTAAGAACAATGCATATGAATGGTTATTCATTCACTTTTTGGGTGATTTAATAATTAAGATACTTATCTTTAAAACCTGAATAACAATTCTAAAAAAACAATAAGTATTTTTACGAAATCGTATGAAATGTTAGTTTACCGAGTTCTAATATATGAAGATAGTCGGAAATCACTTATAGTGCAGAGAGGAAAAAGAGTGTACTAATAAAAGAAGGTTCACTGAAATTTATTTCAGTGAACCTTCTTTTTTTATAGGGTTTTTGACCCGATATATTTCGGCTTCCAGTAGGAGTTGTCCATGCTTGAGATGCTAACTCCTCTAGAAGTGGCAGAATGGATGAATTGATTATCACCTATGTATATTCCAACATGTGAAACACGTTTGCCATTTTTAAAGAATACAAGATCCCCTGGTTCAGGTTCTGATGTTTTCAAACCAACTTTAGAATACAAATCTGCAGCTGTACGTGGCAAGACGACATCTTGTGACTTTTCAAAGACATAGTAGATGAACCCAGAACAATCGAAACCTTTGGGAGAAGTTCCGCCCCATCTATATGGTACACCCATATATTTCTTAGCTTTTTCTATTAATTTGTCATTATCTATGTTGTATACGCCCAAGGCATTAAAGGTCGATCGGTTGGATATCCCATTTTTCTTTAACTTGTGGTCTTTTTGAAAAGCTTTTACTGCCTTTGTAGTAGATTCATTATAATTATTTGAGTAGGAGCCTGATGGTTTATAGTAACCTTTAAACTTCAGAAGTTTTTGAAGTTGGCGTACGTCGGAATGTTTCATTTTCGGTTCTAACGTTTGATCACCAATATTAGCAGATGCTTGATGCTGTAGAGGTGAAAGCAATAAGACGGCAGCGACAACTAGACTACTAAATAACTTTTTCAATGAATTTTCCTCCTGAAACAAATATTGGTTCTTACATAGTAATATAGTCTTGTTACAATAAACGACATTTTACATTACATTTCTGTTACAAAAGTCAAATTATGCATAAAAAAGTGATCATTAAACCTTTAATTCTATTAATTACTTCATACTAGGTAATTATTGCTAACACTCCAGTTTATAACTATATATGATATAATTTCTATAGTGCGTTCAATTGATTTTATAGGAGAGAAAACCCTATGTTAACTGGTATGAAAAAGATATTTAATGAGAGTTCTAAAGACTTAAAGCGAATTTATAAGCTTGTAGATAATGTGAACCAACTAGAGGGAAAGTTTGAAAAATATACGGATCATGAATTAAGAGGTATGAAAGATACGTTTAGAAGTTTGCTAGCTTCTGGAAAAACGTTAATGGATATTCAAGCTGAGGCTTTTGCCGTAGTACGGGAAGCATCGAAACGTGTATTGGGTCTACGGCACTATGATGTTCAGCTCGTAGGTGGGTTTGTCTTGAATGAGGGTGCAATCGCTCAAATGAATACGGGGGAAGGGAAAACTCTTGTTGCAACCTTGCCGAGCTATTTACATGCCTTGGAAGGTAAAGGCGTCCATATTATCACGGCAAATGAGTATCTCGCCAGCCGGGATAAGGATTTGATGGGGCAGGTGCATGAATTTTTGGGTCTGACAGTCGGCTTGAATATTTCACAAATGGCTCCTTCTGAAAAGCAGGAGGCCTATGCTGCGGACATTACCTATGGGACGGGTACGGAATTCGGTTTCGACTACCTTCGGGATAATATGGTTTTTCGAAAAGAAGAGAAAGTGCAAAAAGGCCATCGATTTGCCATTGTCGATGAGATTGACAGCATCCTGATTGATGAAGCAAGGACCCCGTTAATCATTGCAGGCAAATCAAGTGATGGAACGGAGCTGTTTCATATTACTGCTCAGATTATGAAGTCGTTTAAAGAGGATGAGGATTTTGAGGTGGCTAACGAATCAAGGGCTACCTTTTTAACAGATCAAGGCGCATCCAAGATTGAAAAGGCGTTCGGAGTAAATAACTTATATGATATAGAGCATCAAGAGCTACTGCATAATGTGACGCAAGCGCTTAAAGCACATGCCATTATGAAATTGGACGTCGATTATATCGTCAAGGATGGACAGATATCCTTGATAGATAAATTTACTGGCAGGGTGATGGAAGGCCGAAGTTTTAGTGAAGGTCTCCATCAGGCCATTGAAGCAAAAGAAGGCTTGGAGATTTCTGAAGAGAATGAAACACAGGCTACAATTACCATCCAAAATTATTTCCGTTTATATCATTCACTTTCAGGGATGACGGGAAGTGCCATGCCTTCGAAAAAGGAGTTTTGGGAAACCTATCAGCTGCCTGTTATTGAAATTCCAACGAATAAGTCCATTCAACGACAGGATAAACCAGATTTAATCTTTAAAGATGAAGTAAGTAAAATCAAAAAAATCGTTTCAGAAGTAACACGTATCCATAAAGAAGGAAGGCCAATTTTGATTGGAACGACTTCCATTGAGCAATCGGAAACGTTATCCATTCACTTGAAGAAAGAAAAAATCCAACATCAGATCCTCAATGCGAAGACGGAAAAAGGCGAGGCGGAAATCATCGCCAAGGCCGGACAAAAGGGCCAAGTGATGTTAGCGACGAACATGGCTGGAAGAGGTACCGACATTTTGCTGGATGAAGATGTTAAGGAATTGGGCGGGCTTCATATTATCGGTACGGAGCGGCATGAAAGCAATCGTATTGATATGCAGCTACGTGGTCGTTCGGGTCGGCAAGGTGACCCGGGCTCTACACAATTTATCATTTCTTTAGAGGACGATTTGTTTGTCTACTATGAGGAAGAAGAAATTGAGCGGTACGTAAAGAAAGTTAAAACAGATGAAACCGGTTTGGTCGTAGGTCCTGCTCCAGAAAAATTTGTGAAAATGGTTCAGGAGACGATTGAGCAAACACATCAATCTAGCCGTAATCATTTGTTGAAATTGGAACATGCATTAAATGAGCAAAGTAAAATTATCTATTCGATGAGAGATCGGATTCTGGATATGGAAACGGATCAAATGTTTACGATTCTCCTTGAATATATCGAAAGTTACATCCGTAAGCGCGTGACGAAGTATTACCCTGAATATATGGAAGAGCCGAATTCGAAGGCTTTCATTGAAGAGCTGTCCCTTGTCTACTTATCGTTGGATTGGAAAGAGGACGATTTGCAAGGTCTTACCCGTTCTGAAGTAGAAGCAAATGCACTGTCTGCATTCAAAGAAATGGAACCTATGTTATTGACTTTACAAGAGGATGCTGAGTGGGGAAGCCGGTTACGTGCCTTTATGTTGAAACAAATTGATACGAACTGGATGAGTCATTTAGACGAAATGAATAGAGTGAAGGAAGGCATAGGGTTAAGCGGGTATGGTCAACAAGACCCTTATATGTTATTCGAAAAAGAAGCACTAATACAGTTCGAACAACTTATAGGTCAAATCGAGTCAGGCATCAGTGTCCATTTTATGGAGTATGTAAAAAGCCAAAGGGATCAAGAAGAACTTGATGAGAAGGGGGAAGATGAATAATGGGTCTGTTTAGTAAAAGTGGAAAAGCAAAAGAAAAAGAAAAAGTCAAAATCGAAACAGCAACAGCGGAAGAGTCTGTCTCAAATGCAGAAGATGCAATCTATACTACCTTGGTTTTTCATGACGACTCTGATTTATCCAAGCAAGAAAAGTATGTTTACCAGTTCCACCATCAACAATTGCCATCATTAAAACCAAATCAAATTTCCATTTCAGGAGTTAAATTATCAAGGTTTGAAGAGGAAGTAGTGGTTATGGCCTTCATCCGTAATACATTAGATAAAGCGGTCCGCTTTGAAGTAGTGGATTTATTATTATTGGATGAAAACGGGCAGGCTCTGGCGAAGAAGTCATTTGATTTATCGGAGATGGGTGAAATCCCTGCTGTTTCCTGTATGCCATGGAGCTTCTTATTTGAAGAAGAGGATACTTTAGCCCCAATTCCGGATAACGGCTGGAAGATAGCTTTTGAACTGAAAAATCAGGCTCCTCAAGAACATGCATTGGATTTGGCACCAACATGGAGAGAGCAGCTTTCGGATGCTCAACAGCAGAATCTGCAGCAACTTGTTGCCGGGTTACCCAAGCTTAACCAAGGCGAAGTGAACTTCATGGGACTAGAAGCCACGTTCAAGGAGAATGATCAATTAGCCGTGACGGTTTTAATTCGGAATGGTAGTGATAAGCAAATTAAGATTGAAAAACTGCCATTGATTGTCGAGGATGCGGATGGAGATCAAGTTTGCCAAGGTGGTTTTTCCCTTGATAACTTTGAAGTGAAATCTAATACAAGTAAGCCCTGGACATTTATTTTTCCAGGAGAACTCGTGAAAAAGAAAAATCCTGATTTGTCACGTTGGAAAGTATATCCGCCTAATTCTTTATAAAAATCCTGAAAAGGGGCTGTCTAATAAGTCCCTAAAATAAAACAGGTGGAGAAAAACGAGTTGTTTTTCTCCACCTGTTTTTCTATTTTTATAATAATTTACT